>CAVUCF010000014.1:0-275590 GCA_963739915.1 uncultured Ignavibacteriaceae bacterium | reverse complement strand
ATATATGGTGATTGAAAATTATCGTGAAGGATGCTTCGATAAAATTTATGAACGCTTTCACAAACACGGAAGAATGCTGCCGCAGGGATTGTATTTTATTGAAAGCTGGCTTGAGAAAAGCGGAGAAAGATGTTTTCAACTAATGGAAACGGAAAACCCGGATTCATTTAATGACCTGGATAAAAAACTGGGAAGATCTGGTCGACTTTGAAATTATTGAGCTCGGTGAAAAGCCATCTGCTAATAATTCTCAAACTTAAATTAGTTTTATAAATTCTTTTCTCACTTCTCAACTATATCATCAACCCACCCCATTAGAGCGATCTTTACAGGAAACCTTCCCTATAATCTGTCATGATTTGTTTACTAGGGCACAATTCCGACTGAAAAGTCAATATTAAGATGTTCAGGATTTTCTTTTTAGGAAGTGCTTGGCTATATTTATATTAATCTTAAATAATAAATTTCCCTTAACTTATGCAAAAACAATATGATATAGCAATCTTGGGGGTGGTCCGGGCGGATATGTTGCTGCAATCCGTGCTAGTCAACTTGGCTTAAAAACTGTAATTATCGATAAGGATAATCTTGGCGGAATCTGCCTGAACTGGGGATGTATTCCAACTAAATCTTTGTTAAAGAATGCTGAGTTATATGATAACCTAAAAAATCACGGTGAGGACTTTGGAATTAAAGCCACAGATCTATCCTTCGATTTCAATAGAATTATAAAAAGAAGCCGTGATATTTCAGACCGCATTTCAAAAATGTTGAATTGCTCATAAAGAAAAATAAAGTTGATCGTATAAGAGGATTCGGTAAACTTACTTCAAATAATACTATTGAAATTTCTGATGAAAAAGGAAAAGCAATTGAATCAGTAAAAGCAGATAAAATTATTATCGCTACCGGTGCCCGTCCAAGATCAATTCCAACAGTTCAGATCGATAAAAAAATATTATTACAAGCACTGAAGCAATGACTCTGGAAAAACAACCAAAAGATTTGATTGTTATTGGAGCTGGCGCAATTGGAGTTGAGTTTGCTTATTTCTATTCAACTCTTGGAACAAAAGTGACAATTGTTGAAATGCTCCAACACCTCCTGCCAATTGAAGATGAGGAAGTGTCAATCACCTTGGAGAAAAATTTTAAGAAAAGAGGAATTGATATTTTAACTAGTGCAATGGTTGAAAAAGCGGAAGTTAAAGGCAACAAAGTTAATGTTATGGTAAATGTGAACGGAGAAAAGAAAATAATTTCTGCTGAAAGAGTTCTTAATGCAATTGGGGTTATTGGAAACGTTGAAGGTATTGGATTAGAGGAACTTGGAGTTCACACAGAGAATAATAATATCAAGGTGAATAAAGAGACTTATGAAACTAATGTAAAAGATATTTTCGCTATTGGTGATGTAATTGGTCCTCCATGGCTGGCTCATGTTGCCTCAGCAGAAGGAATTCATTGTGTGGAGACGTATTAAAGGAATAGTCACAATCCGCAATTAGATTATGAAAACATTCCTGGTTGTACTTACTGCCAACCACAGGTTGCGAGTGTTGGGTTGACAGAAGCCAAAGCAAAAGAAAAGGGATATGAAATTAAAGTTGGCAAGTTTCCATTTATGGCAAGCGGAAAAGCATTTGCTATTGGTGAGCGGGAAGGATTCGTTAAATTAATTTTCGATGCCAAATATGGTGAAATTCTAGGAGCTCATATAATTGGAAGTGAAGCTACTGAAATGATAGCTGAAATTACATTGGCTCGTTCACTCGAGGCAACAGGTGAATCACTAATCAAAACTGTTCATGCACATCCTACTTTATCTGAATCTATAATGGAAGCTGCAGCAAATGCTTACGGCGAAGCAATTCACATCTGATGGTAGATGTATGATGGAAGAAGGAAGATGAATAAAATTCTAACATATTGCGATTTGGGATTTATCGATTACAAAGAAGCATGGGATCTTCAGAAAGAAATATTTTCTAAAAGAGTCTCTGGCGAGGTTGAAGATTTTTTACTTTTACTTGAGCACCCAAACACATATACTTTGGGCAAAACCGCTCATAGAGAAAATTTAAAAGGATCAGACGATTACTTAAAAGAAAATCAAATATCTGTTTATGATATTGATAGAGGCGGCGATATTACTTATCACGGTCCCGGTCAAATAGTTGGCTACCCAATAGTTGATCTTAATAATTGGTACAAAGACACTCACAAATATTTGCGGGCACTCGAAGAGGTAATAATTAAAACCTGCAAAGACTATAGTTTAAATTGCGAACGAAATCCAAAATATACTGGTGTCTGGATTGGAGATAGAAAAATTGCTGCAATTGGGATTAAAGTAAGCAGATGGATAACTATGCATGGTTTTGCCTTTAATGTGAATACAGACCTAAGTCTTTTCAACGGAATTATCCCCTGTGGAATTCAGGATAAATCGGTTACTTCTTTAAGCAAAGAATTAAATCGAGCGATTGAAATTCCGGAAGTGAAGGAAAAATTACTGGCAAATTTCAAAGATGTTTTTAGATATACTAAAACTATACCTGTACACGAAGAATATATCTTTCAAACCAAAATTGTTAATACCTAACCGGAAGGCTATTCAATGTCAAAAAGAAATTCTAATAAATTTGTCAATGCAGGGAAAAAAATTGCTGCTGAAAGAAAGCCAACAATTGGTCAAGGAGAGGCAAAAAATTTATCTGGTAGTGAATTGATGGGATTTGATAAGAAGAAGTTGATTGACATTTTGAAGATGATGATCCGATCCAGGATTATCGATAACAAAGCAATGCGACTTCTCAAGCAGGGAAAAACTTTTTTTCACATTGCTGCCGAAGGTCACGAAGCTGTTCAAATGGCAATCGGGTTGCAACTTGATCCGAAAAAAGATTGGCTCTTTCCATACTACCGTGATTTAGGGACAGTGTTGATGGCCGGTTTAACTCCTGAAGAAGTATTCCTAGGAACTTTTGCAAAAGCAACTGACCCGGCAAGTGGTGGCAGACAACTTCCTGTTCATTGGGGAATGATAAACGCTCAGATTCCTTCACAATCAAGTCCTACAGGAACTCAATTTCTTCAGGCTGTTGGAACTGCACTCGCTTCAAGGCGAAAAGGAATTAAAAATGTTTCTTATGTGAGCAGTGGCGAAGGAACCACAAGTCAAGGAGAGTTTCATGAAGCCGTAAATTGGGCAAGCCGGGAGAAACTTCCGGTTTTGTTTGTCATTCAAAACAACAGGTATGCAATATCAGTTCCGGTTGAACATCAGACGGCTGGTAAAGATGGTTCAGTCGCAGAAATGATGGGAGGTTTTCATGCTCTTCACAGAAAGAGAATTGATGGAACAGATTTCTTTGAATCGTATGAACAAATTAAAGATGCTATTAATTACATTAAAAGCGGAAAAGGTCCGGCACTCATTGAAGCAAATGTAGTGAGACTGCAATCTCATTCTTCTTCTGACGATCAAAAGAAATACAGAGACCATACTGAGCTTGAAAAAGATAAGCAGGAAGATCCGATAGAAAAGTATCTTGGAAGATTGAAGAAAGGTGGAATTATAAATGATGATGATTACCAGAAAATATGGAAAGAAATAAGTTTAGAAATTGATGAGGCTGCGGACAGAGCTTTCAAATCTGCTGACCCTGATCCAAAAGATGCCGCAAGATTTGTTTTTGATGAGAGCGGACTAAAAGAATCATTAGATTATGAAAAGAGGATTCCTTCCGGTGACAAGATTGTTATGGTTGATGCGATTAACCATGCTCTCCACGAAGAAATGAAAAGAAATAAAGACATGTATATTTTCGGGGAAGATGTTGCAGATATGAAAGGCGGAGTGTTTACAGCAACAAAAGGATTATCAACAACGTTTGGTGATGACAGAGTCTTTAATTCACCACTTTCTGAAGCAAGCATTTTAGGTGTTGCAAATGGAATGTCTTTGGCAGCGCTAAAACCTGTAGTTGAAATTCAATTTGGAGATTACATCTGGCCAGCATTTATGCAAATGAAAAATGAAACCGCAACAATGCGATATCGTTCTAATAATGTCTGGTCAACACCGGTTGTTGTTCGTGTAGCCGTTGGCGGATTTATTCACGGTGGTCTTTGTCATAGTCAAAATATAGAATCCATCTATGCGCATGTTCCTGGAATTTATATTGCGTATCCCAGTAATGCTGCTGATGCAAAAGGATTACTTAAAACAGCTTGCCGCATTAATGATCCGGTTCTTTTCTGTGAGCACAAAGGTCTATACAGGCAAAGTTATGCTATCACACCTGAGCCTGATGATAATTATCTTCTTCCGTTTGGAAAAGCAAAAGTTGTTAAGGAAGGAAATGATGTTACAGTTGTTTCATATGGAGTTTCCATGTGGGATTCAGTCTTTGCAGCAAAAAAATTAGAAGAAGAATTCGGTTATTCAGTTGAAGTAATTGATATCAGAACCATTATTCCGCTTGATGAAGAGACAATTTTTAGATCTGTTAGGAAAACAAATAAAGTTATAGTCATTCACGAGGACACTTTAACCGGAGGATTCGGAGCGGAAATCGCAGCAAGAATTGCTGACAATTGTTTTCAATATCTTGATGGACCAGTGAAAAGAATCGCAGCTAAGGATGCACATATACCTTACGCGCCAATTTTGGAGAGTGAAGTATTGCCGTCAAGATCGCAGATCTATTCTGGTATCAAAGAATTAATAGAATTTTAGTAAGGAGGTTATTAATAATATGAATATAATTATGCCCAAAATGGGGGAGAGTGTAAATGAAGGAACCATTATCAAATGGCACAAAAAAGTTGGTGACCTGGTCAAGCAGGATGAAATAATTTTTGAAATCAGCACCGATAAAGTAGATACTGAAATACCTTCTTCTTCAGAAGGAATTTTAAAAGAAATATTAGTAAAAGAAGGTGATACTGTCGAAGTAGGAACCGTAGTTGCTATTGTTGATGATGGCAGTAGTTCTGAAAAATCTGTTTCATCAGAAATTAAAGTTGAAGAGAAGGTGATTGAAGTAAAACCTGTCGAAGAGAGAGTGGTTGAAAAGACTTCTTCATCTGCAGGGTTGGTAGAAATTGAAATGCCGAAAATGGGTGAGTCGGTTATGGAGGGAACTATTATAAAATGGTACAAGAAAGTTGGTGACAAAATAAATAAGGATGAGACTATCTTTGAAATAAGCACAGATAAAGTTGATACTGAAATTCCTTCTCCGGTTGAAGGAACTCTTTCAGAAATACTAATTGGTGAACAGGAAACAGTTTCGGTTGGAACGATCGTCGCTAAAATCTCAACAGGTGCAGGGACATTCGTTGAATCAAAAAGAGAAGTTATCGCTGAAAAGAAAGTTGAGACTCAAGCACCTGTTTCGATGCACGATAATTTTGCAAAAACAGCAATGAATGAGCATGAAAAAATGAAAGGGGAAGGGAACGGATTTTACTCGCCGCTTGTTCTAAGTATTGCTGAGAAGGAAAATGTAAGTTTTGATGAATTAAAACATATCAGCGGCAGTGGTTTGCAAGGCAGAGTAACAAAAAAAGATATTTTAACTTATATTGAAAGCCGAGGTAAACATAAAGTAGTATCAAAACCTGTGGAGGCTAAGAAAGAAAGAACAGCGGCTCCTGCGCCGTCATTTATACCTTCTGAAGTTAAAACCATTTTTTCCGCTGCCGGAATCGAGAAAATTCCCATGGATAATATCAGGCAGAAAATAATGGATCATATGATAGCAAGTCGCGATACTTCTGTCCACGTGATGTCAATGATTGAAGTTGATATGGCACGTGTTCATAATTTTATTCAAAACAAGAAAGATGAATTTCAGGAGAAGTATGGTGTGAAACTTACTTATATGGCTTTCATAGCACAGGCATGTGTTAAAGCCATTAAAACTTATCCGCTTATCAATTCAGCCATTGATGGAAATACAATACTTCAAAAAGGTTTTGTTAATCTGGGGATAGCTGTTGCAATAGAACCAACAGGATTAATTGTACCAAATATAAAAGGTGCTGAGCAATTAAATTTAATCGGATTGGCAAAAGCAATAAACGATCTTGCTCATAGATCAAGAAATAGAAAACTAACTCCTGATGATATTTCAGGAGGAACATTTACAATTACAAACTATGGTGTCTTTGGAACAGTCTTCGGAACTCCGATAATTAACCAACCCGAAGTTGCAATACTCGGTGTTGGTGCAGTGATCAAAAGACCTGTTGTGATAAATGTTGATGGTTCAGATTCAATTGCAATCAGACCTGTTATGGCAGTAACTCTTGCACACGATCATAGACTTATTGATGGAATGTTAGGTGGATTATTCCTGAAACATTTGAAAGAAACATTAGAAAATTTTGACCCGACAAATTTATAGTCAGTGTCATTGCGAGTCAGGCTTCTGCCGGACGAAGCAATCTCAAGTTATAAGTAAACAGATCACTTCTCCCGACTAAAGTCGGGATTCGTGATGACAATAAAAAAGAATTATGATTAACCAGCATCAAAAAGCATTTAAAGAGCAGGCGGAAAAAACTAAAATTCCATTAGGAAAAAGACCTGATTGGCTTAAGGTAAAACTTCCAACGGGCGATAACTATTCTGATGTTCGCAATCTGATGCGAGAGAAAAAACTCAATACAGTTTGTGAGGAAGCTAAATGCCCAAACATAGCTGAATGCTGGAATCATCGAACTGCTACTTTTATGATATTGGGAGATACCTGCACACGAAGCTGCGGATTCTGCAATGTAAAATTAGGAATGCCAACAGAACTTGATTTAGATGAACCGAGAAGGGTTGTTGATGCAATAAAGCAACTTGATTTTCGACACGCAGTAATCACTTCTGTAAACAGAGATGAACTTGAAGACGGTGGTGCATCAATCTTTAAAGAATGTGTAAGAATATTAAGAGAAGAAAAATCAGATTGCACAGTTGAAATTCTAATTCCCGATTTCAAAGGGGATGAAAAAGCATTTGAAATTATAATGCAGTATCCTCCTGATATTCTCAATCATAATCTTGAAACTGTAAAAAGATTGTATCACGCAGTTCGTCCCCAGGCAAAATATGAAAGAAGTCTTAACCTGATAAAATGGTTTAAAGCAAGAGGACTTAAAACTAAAAGCGGAATTATGGTTGGAATCGGAGAGACGACAGATGAAGTTTTAGAATTAATGAAAGATTTATACAATCACGGTTGCGAGATAATGACTATCGGGCAGTATCTTCAGCCAACAAAAGTTCATTTACCAGTTGATCGATTTGTTACACCCGAAGAATTTAGAATGTACAAAGAAGAAGGTTTGAAAATGGGATTCAAAGTTGTTGAGTCCTCACCATTAGTGCGAAGTTCCTATCACGCAGACGCACACGCAAGAGATATTTTCTAGTCACTAATAAATCTATAACAAAAAACTAAGGAGGATCTATGTCAAACAAAAAAATAATTGCCGTACTCGGTGCAACCGGTGCGCAGGGCGGTGGATTAGTTCGAGCAATACTTGCAGATAAATCAAGTGAATTTACTGTAAGAGCATTAACCCGGGATGTTAATTCTGATAAAGCCAAAGCATTAGCTAAACTTGGTGCAGAAGTGGTTAAAGCTGATATCGATAATTACGACAGCTTAAAATCTGCATTTGCTGGTGCATACGGTGTTTATGCCGTTACTTTTTTCTGGGATCATTTTTCGCCTGAAAAAGAAACTGCTGAAGCAAAGCAAATTGCCAAAGCAGCAAAAGAGGCAAACGTAAAACATATTATCTGGTCAACGTTTGAAGATACACGCAAATGGATTCCGTTGAGTGATAACAGAATGCCTACTATCAAGGGCAAATACAAAGTACCGCATTTCGATGCCAAAGCCGAAGCGAATGAATATTTTACTGAACTAAATCTTCCAGTAACTTTTCTTTTAACTTCTTTTTACTGGGACAATTTTATTTACTTTGGTATGGGACCAAAGAAGGGACCGGATGGCAAGCTTGCTATTACAATTCCAATGGGTGATAAAAAACTTCCCGGTATAGTTGCGGAAGATATTGGTAAATCTGCTTATGGAATATTTAAAAGAGGAAATGATTTTATTGGAAAAACGGTTGGTGTCTCTGGTGGACATCTAACAGGTAAAATGATGGCTGATTCTTTTACTAAAGCTTTGGGACAGGAGGTTGTTTATAACGCAGTTCCTTTTGATGTATTCCGCAGCTTCGGTTTCCCGGGTGCTGATGATCTTGGAAATATGTTCCAATTTAAACACGACTTTGAAGATTATTACTGCGGTGCAAGAAGTGTTGAAGGTACCAAATCACTCAATCCTTCTCTAAAAAGCTTTGATGAATGGCTGAAAGAAAACGCCAGTAAAATTCCTTTGGAATAATCACTCCTCAAAATAGAAAAATTGGTTCTGCCAATAATAAAGCCGGGATGAAAGTCCTGGCTTTTTTGTTTATTTTTCTTTTGAAAAATTTTTGAAATCTGATTATGAAAAAAATCCTTTTTACTTTAATCTTTGTTCTTTCATCTTTAGCCTACAGCCAATCCCAATTCCAGCAATTCATTGATCACGTTAACTCGCTTGGTGATCCAGTGGCAAAGCAAGCTGCTGTTGACAGCTTTATGACTTATGCAAGAACAGTTGGAATTCCTTTCATTGAAGATTCGACTGCTAATTTCATTTACCTGGGTAATCCCAATTCAGTTTCTGTTCCGGGAGATTTTAATGGTTGGAGTGCAACTGCCTGGCCTATGACAAAACTGAGTCAGACAAATTTTTGGTACCGCTCAGAAAATTTTGAAATGGATGCAAGGCTTGATTATAAATTTGTTTTTAATGGAAGCAACTGGATACTCGATCCTGAAAATCCGAATATTTGTCAGGGAGGATTTGGTCCAAACTCAGAACTTATCAATGCCGCTTTATGTTCAGCCATGGGAAATAAATTATAATCCGAATATTCCTCACGGAACAGTAGTAACAAAAGTTATTTTCAGTACAAATGTTGGATACGAATTATCAGCTGAATATTTACTTTCCTCCGGGTTATGATTCTCTAGCTTCTACAACTTATCCAACAGTTTATTTCCAGGATGGCTCGGAATATATAAGTCTTGGCAAAGCAGTAAATGTCATTGATAATTTACTTGACAGTTCAAAAATTCAACAAGTTATTGCTGTATTTGTAAAACCGAATAACCGTAACGAAGAGTATGCTGGTTCATTAAGAAATCAGTACAGATTATTTTTTGTGAATGAGCTTGTTCCATACATCGATGCAAATTACAAAACCAAAATCGATCCTAAAGAAAGATTAGTTCTTGGTGATTCTTATGGAGGGAATATTTCTGCACTTATCAGCTACAATCATCCTGAAGTTTTTGGTTTATGTGGACTTCACTCGGCAGCTTTCCAGCCAAATGGTTATGAAGCTTATAATTTAATTGTAAATGGTCCTGTGAAAGATATTAAATGGAGTTCTATCTGGGGAACTTATGAAGGTCTTTATCCGAATATGAGATCTTTCAGAGATTTTCTGATTAGTGCAGGTTATGAACTTGACTGGCTCGAAAGACCTGAAGGACATAGCTGGGGTTTGTGGCGTGCATCAATTGATAGAATGCTGGAATATTTCTTTCCTGAAAATTCAAGTGATGTGATTGCTGAAAATGATTTTACTCCTAATGATTTTATACTTTATCAGAATTATCCAAATCCTTTTAATCCAAGTACAAATAATTAAATTTACTATTCCATCTGTCATTGCGAGCGCAGCGAAGCAATCCCAATTCGTAACAATGAAAGTTTATGATGTCCTTAGGCAATGAAATTGCAATACTAGTTGACGAAGAAAAAGAAGCTGGATCTTATGAAATAAATTTTAATGGAACAGGACTTCCCAGCGGAATGTATTTTTATTCATTGAAAACCGGGAATTATTCTGAAACAAAGAAGATGCTTTTTCTAAAATAAAATCCGTTTAGCTTTCATAAGCTGCGGAAGGGGGAGTTTTTAGACTGCCAATAAATTTGCCTACTTAAAAAACTTAACATTTCCTTTATTTACAGAAATACTTTTTATTTGTATTTTACAGTTGTGTTTATAAACCATTCGGATATTTAGTACAGATTTTTTTTACTATTAACTAATGAAACTTCATCACCGGATATTATATCTGTCCCTGTTTCTTTGTGCCTTCGCCTACGGTCAAGGTGTTGAGGACAGAACATTTCCCAAAATTCTTGATGATGATAATAGTAAGTATACTAATGTTGGTAATATCGGAATTACAGTTACAAACTTTGGCACCTACGGAAACGGATTTGTACTCTGGCCAGAACAACCAAGCTGTGAATATCCACTCGGAAGCGGTATAGAACATCTTTTTGATGGTGGATTGTGGATTGGGGGATTTATTGCCAATGATTCTCTTGGACAAGGAAAAGTTGGTCCGTTTGTTACTACAGGTGCGCTGGATGCATCTTCTGTTTCATCACGTGGTGGTGGATTTGAATACACAAACGCTCCCGGCAATCGTGTAATTGAAAGATCTTCCCTTTACGATTCACGATATTTTAGTCCTTACGCAATTTCTCATCAGGATTTTTTACTCGATTATGTTGATACAAATACGGTTCTGGAAAACGGAGAACCAATCACTGATCATTCACCTCTTGGACTTTCTATTCGTGAGGAATCATATGCCTGGAATTTTCCGTTTGCAGATTTCTTTGTGATTTTTAATTACTGGATAAAAAATGTAAACCAAAAATATCTCGATAGCGTTTTTGTCGGTTTATGGTCTGATACAGTTGTTAGAAATACGAGAATTACAGGACGACCATCGGGCAGCGCATTTTTTAATAAAGGTGGTAATGGATATAATGATTCGATAAAAATTGCATACGAATTTGATGCGGCAGGAGACCTGGGCTTTTCAGATAGTTATATAGGTATACAATTTTTGGGCTCGGAGCCTAACTTTCCGGATTATTATTCATATGGTCCCGACGATTCCCTTTCCTCAGTAAATTTTGTTACCTGGCAATTCAGAAATACAGATGATCCGAATTTCTTCGCTCCTCAAAATGATATTGACCGTTATCAAAAGATGAGAGGATATTTTGGTGGTAATAACAGATGGAATGATGGGATAAATCCTAATTCAATTAAAACTCCATCAAATCGTTCGATGCTAATCACTAGAGGTTACTTCGATTATATTGCACCGGGTGATTCAATTAATGTTGTGTTTGCAATTGTATGTGCAAAGAAATATGGAACCGATCCGGCAAATCTAGATACAGAAGAACAAAAGCAAAACTTATATGCAAATGCTGATTGGGCTCTGAGAGCTTACTACGGGGAAGATAGAAACAGAAACGGTATTCTGGATCCGGGGGAAGATCTGGATGCTGACGGAAAAATTACCCGATATATTCTTCCAACTCCTCCAACATCGCCGGTTGTCAAAGTTATTCCGGAAAGTCAGAAAGCTACAATTTATTGGGACAAACGAGCTGAAATTTCTATCGATCCTATTTCAGGCAAAAAAGATTTTGAAGGCTATAATTTGTACAGAACTCAGTCAGGATTTGATCTTACTGAAAATCAGGATATTGTTAACTCACTTGTTACACTTGCCAACTTCGATAGTGCTGGTAATAATGTTGGATTTGATACAGGGTTTGATTTTGTTGAACTTGATGAGCCTGTTACGTTTCCCAACGATACAAATAAATATTATTATAAATTCGAATTGGGCAATTTGCTAAATGGCTGGCAGTATTTATTTTCGGTTACTGCGTTTGATGAAGGTGATCCCACAAACAATCTTGATCAGCTTGAATCAAGCAAATTAGCAACTCTAAATAGAATTATACCCGGTACGCCATCAACGGAAGATCCGGATGTTGAAATAGGTGTTTATCCAAATCCCTATTATGGAAATGCTATTTGGGATGGTTCATCTGAACGCCTTAGAAAAATTTATTTCTTCAACTTGCCTGCAGATTGTGAAATTACTATTTATACACTCGCCGGTGATGTAATCAGGCAAATGCAGCACAATGATGTTAATAGCGGCTCGGATATAAGATGGTTTGAAACATATGCAAGTGATGGAAAACAGAAGATGACAGGGGGAGAGCATGCCTGGGATTTACTAACTGATTATGACCAGGCAATCGCAACTGGATTATACTTATTCACAGTCCTAAACAATAAAACCGGAGAAATTAAAACCGGAAAATTTTTAGTTGTCAAATAATTATCAGGAGAAAAAAATGAAAAAATTCGTACTGTGTTCGTTCTTTTTTTTGCTTGCACTCAGCGGAGTGCTTTTTGCACAATCTTATCCATTAGTAACAATTGAAGATATACAGTTTCAATCTGATTCTTCACTGCTTGCCAGTGGAGATTTAATATCACCTTTAGATGGTGATACCGTTAGATTCAGAGGAATAGTAATGGTGACTCCGGTTGTCAATGCTGCAACAGACAGAAGAAGAATAATTGCTGCTGGCGCCCGTTGGGCAGCCTATATTCAGGATATGGATGGACAGGTATATGATAATTTTGACGGTATGTATATGCTGCAAGATGATACTACCGGTGCAAACCAGGGAACTTTTTTTGATCTTGTAGATACAGCACAGGTAGTTGAATTTACAGCAGTTGTAGATGAGTATTTTACAACAACAGAAGGCTTATTATTATTAAATCCCGTTACACCTGTACAAATTATAAACCAGTTGCCGAAGAGACCTGACCCGATTGAATTATCTGTAAGTGATTTCGATAATGGTGGGACATTGAACATACTTGCCGAAAAATATGAAAGTGAATATGTTGTTGTAAGAAACATCATTACAAGCGATCGAAATTTATCCAATGGAACATTTACAATAAATGATGGACTCGGAAATAAGATGAAAATGTACGATCAATCAGGATATTTTACTTTACGCTCTCACAGATTGACCGGGTTAACAACTTATCAGCCACCGCAGGATGGATCTTTTATAAGCTATATCAGGGGTACTATTAATACACGTACAGATGGGTATTATATAGTTCCTTTGTATCCGGGTGATATTGGTCCTATCACTTCTTCGCCGCCCCTTATTACTAGTATCAGAAGAAACTCAGGTGAAGTTTCTCCTAATCAGGCCGTTGAAATTTCTGCAAGGATAAATGATCTTGATGGAACAGTGCAGGAAGGGAGAGTTTATTATAGAGTTGATGGTGGACAAAGAATGATGCTACCAATGACTTATTCAGCTTCGGATACGTTATATAAGGGTACTATTCCTGGTGTAAACAGTGATTCTTCTTTAGTTGATTTTTATATATGGGCGAAGGATAATGAAGATCTTATAACAATAAATCCGGTTGATACATTAACTGATAATTATTTTTATTTGGTTTTAGACAGACCTGTTACCATTAACGATGTTCAGTACAGTCCCTTTGGTGGAGGATATAGTGGCTATACAAATTATGCAGTAACTATTAGAGGAATTGTTACTGCTGATTCTTCTGATATAAAGGGGTATGGAAGTTCTTCACCAGCAAGAAATTATATGCAGCTTGGAGAAGGTCCGTGGAGTGGTATTCAAATAAGTTTTGGTGGTTCAGTAGGAACAAGTTTATATGGGTTATCAAGACGAGGGGATGATCTTACCATAACCGGAACGATCCAGGAATCATTTGGAGTAACACGAATTAATAATATTTCAGCTTATACGATTCATTCAACTGGAAATCCACTTCCAACTCCACATATTCTAACAACCGGTGAAATTGGAACTCTCGGAGATGGTGAAGTAGCTAAAGAGAAGTGGGAGAGTGTACTTGTAGCGTATCAAAATGCAGAAATCACAAATATAAATGCTGATGGGACAAGTAATTTTGGTGAGATGTACGTAAGTGATGGAACCGGGGATACAAGAGTTGAACTTGAAGACGGCAATAACTCTTATCATAACGGTTCCGGTGAGCCAGGTACAATTTTAATTGAACAAGGCGCTACTTTAGATGAGTTGATAGGTATTATGTATTACTCATTCAGTAATTACAAACTTGTTCCAAGAAAAGATGATGATTTTGTAAACTATACTACAGATGTTTCAGATGATAACAAGATCCCGACTGAATATAGTCTGGAGCAGAATTATCCGAATCCATTTAATCCTTCTACAACAATCCAATATTCTTTACCTGAGGCAGGAACTGTAAATATTAATATTTATAATATATTGGGTGAGAATGTAAAGACTATCATTAATAATTCAACCCAAACTGCTGGTTCGTACAAGGCAGTCTTTAATGCGAGCGCATTACCCAGCGGGATTTATTTTTATAGATTAGAAGTCAACGATTTTGTTCAGGTAAAGAAAATGATTTTGATGAAATAATAATTGATTTTAATGCGAGACTCACTTTTATAGTGAGTCTCACTTGAATTAAATATGCGAATAATTTTACTACTATTTTCAATATTCATTTCGGTATTAATTGTTTCTTGTACGGATGATTCTGTAAGTAATCCGACTGGCAATCAATCACCAAACACGGGTTTATCACTTTATCCTGATAGTACAATTCTTCCTCAGCAGAGCAGAATAACTGTTCATTGGTGGGGAGACGACCCGGATGGAATAGTTATCGGATATTATTTCACCTGGGATAATATCAATTGGTCGTTTACGGCTTCCAACGATAGCCTTTTTGCTTTACAAATTGGTGTAAGCGATACCATTTATACATTTAGAGTTTCCGCCGTTGATAACGAGGGAAATAAATTATATGACAATAATGTTAATCGGAACGGAATTAACTTTGGACCGGAACCGTTCATCGATGAAAATGATAATGGTCAATATGATCAGGGAGAATTCTATTATGACATCGGTTTAGTTGATCCCACACCTGCCCACTTCGATTTTCCATTACGAAATACAGCACCAACTATAAGCTGGAATGATTTAAGTTTTTTACCTGATACGTCTTTTCCCGTAATGTCATTCAGCTGGAATGTTGATGATATTGATGGCGTTGAATCAATTGTCGCAATTGAAATAGTACTGAACGATACAACAAATCAATCGAGTATCATCAGCATTGATGGTAGTGTGCGGACAGTTACACTTCGCACTAATGATTTTTCAACTGGAACAGCGGCAATGGAAATTATGATTGAATCACAGGAAGGAAATATTTATCCTGAACTATTGCCCGGACTTATTCTTGATGCAAATAACGGTTTTTATGTCCGTGCTGTTGACATTTCTGGTGCAGCTTCTCCTTTTATTTCATTACCCGATTCCGGAGAGACCTGGTATGTTAAAAAACCTGTTGGTAATCTGCTAATTATTGATGACTATCGAACTGTCGATAATGCCGCAGCATTTTATAACGCTATGTTTGATAGTCTTGGTTTAACCGGACATTATAACGTTTATGATATTCATACAGAAACTCCACCATTCCTTAATGTAACATTTCTAGAAACAATTAAATTGTTTGATTATCTGTTCTGGTATACTGATAATAGTCCCTCTGTTGATCTTGCTAGTTTTGCTACTGATAAATATCTAACCGCTGGTGGCAAAGTAGCGTTCTCAATGCAGTTCCCACAGACTGTGGACCCCGTTGGGTTAGCGAGTTTTATCCCTATTATTTCAGATAGTATTGGGGCTAAGAATTCACTTTTGCCAGGGACTATGATTTCTTCTGATACAACCGATCCTTCTTATCCAAATTTGCAATTGACTATTAATATATTCAGAGTAAAATCATTTTATCTGAATCCATTAGCTGCTAATCCAATTTACTATTATCCTAATGGTGAATTACCTGGTTTTGCGGGCTTCACAAATTCCAATGTCACTGAGTTTTTTATTGCTCTGCCTTTAGATAAATGTAATGGTACGGGCAATGTTAAATCATTGATGCACAAAGTGTTTTTTGAGGATTTTGGATTGACTCGATGACCAAATTATTTTCTATATTTTTTTTGTTGACCTGTTCATTGATTGCACAGCAAATTGGAAATCTTTCAGGAAAAGTTATTGATGCTAAAAATGGTGAAGCTTTGCCTGGTGTTAATATTATTCTGAAAGGTACATATTATGGAGCTGCGTCTGATATTAACGGAAATTTTGTAATTAATAATATTTCGGTTGGAAGTTATAATGTAGATGTTTCGCTGATTGGTTATAAAACATTTCAATATACCGAAACAAAAATTGAAGCTAATAAGACAACTCGCTTAGATGTAAAATTGGAAGAGACTGTTTTAACACTCGAACAGGACGTCGTTGTTATTGGTGCAAAACCTTTGATGGATGTTGAAGACACACAAAGCAAAACAACCATATCAAAGGAAGAAATTGATAAATTAATTGTTGAAAATGTTCAGAATATAGTATCACAGCAGGCTGGTGTAATTGTTACCAACTCAAATGAGCTTCATATTCGTGGTGGCAGAACTTATGAAAATGCATTTATGCTGGATGGTGTTTCTGTTCAAGATCCGATTTCCGGGACAGGATTTGGTCTTCAGCTAAGTGCTTCTTCAATCCAGGAAGTTGAAGTAATTACAGGTGGATTTAATGCTGAGTACGGACAGGCCACTTCCGGAGTTGTTAATGTTAAAACAAGAGAAGGTGGTGATAGTTACAGCGGAACTGTAACATTTAAGACTGACAACCTAGGAAACTCAGATTCTTACCATGTATTTAACACTGATGTACTTGAAGCTAATGTAAGCGGCCCTGAACCTATAACAAGTTATTTATTACCAGCGCTTGGTTTGCAAATCCCCGGTGTTCTAACATTCTTCACAAGCTTTTATAGTGGAATTACTGATGGAATAACTCAGGGTTATTATAAACCAACTGCCAGTCAGTTGATTTCTTCTACATTTCATGGAACTACTTTTGCACCACGCACAGAAAACGGTTGGTTCTGGCTTTTAAAATTTAATTATAATTATTCACCGACTTTGAAGTTCAATTATTCATTTAATCAATCTGTAAACATCAGCCAAAACACACAATCTTTACAATCAAATCTTGAGTATATAGAACCATCACCCGGTTATCAATACACATTTCAAAACATTCTGGATAGTGCAGCTACTTTTACACATAATAATATTTACAATACAATAGGTGTTACTCAGACTCTAAATTCCAGAACTTTTTATGAAGCAAAGTTTAATTACTTTTATACAACATTGCGTGGAGATGCAAACGGACTTTATTATGATGAATATACTGAACCTGAAGATATCGTAAACTTTCCGATTCAGTACTACAACATCAACGGGGATACCATTGGTGTTATTCCCGGTGATGGTTTTTGGGATGTTGGTAATACATACAACTGGCATGATCACTACGTTGAAGAATTTTCTTTCAGGGCCGATTTGACCAGCTTCTTCGACGAGATGAATAAGTTTAAAGCAGGCATTAACATGCAATTTCAGGAGATGCAGGTTGTTGATATTTACAAACCCTGGGTTGGTGATCTCGGATTGAATAATGATATTTACAATGTATATCCGGCTTTGGGTGCTTTATATGCACAGGATAATATTAACTTCGGTGGTATGATTTTGAACTTTGGATTGCGTTTAGATTATTGGTTCCCGGGAAGCTATGTTGATGATGCTGTGCAAGATACAAATGTAGTTACCATTCCTGATGAAATACGTCAGGATTATATTGAGAATACATATGAATGGTTTAACGGTAGTCGATATAAAGCAAGACTGAGTCCTAGACTTGGAATCTCTCACCCTGTTTCCGATAATCAAACACTATTTCTTTTCTTACGGACATTTTAGCAAGTGGCCAAAGCCGCAGTTTGTCTATGCAAAGCTTAATCCAGCAAGTGCACAATCATCCTTTCAAAAGTTTGGAAATCCAAACCTTGATCCTGAAACCACTGTTGCATATGAAATGGGTCTAAAAACTCAATTTACACCAGATGATGTCTTAACTTTCACAGCTTACTATAAAGATATTTACGATTATGTTAGCACTCGTTCCGTTAAAATTACATCATCTAGGCTTTCTGCAGAAAGTTTTATTACATACGTAAACACTGATTATGCCCGATCGCGTGGACTTGAAGTTGAATTTAGAAAGAGAATTGGGAGATGGTTTAGTGGACAGGCATCTTTCGTTTATGCCATTGTAACGGGAAAAAGTTCATCGGAAGAGGAAGGTGTTTTGATTGCCCGTGGAGATCTGGAAGATTCCATCCGCGAAGATTTTTTATCCTGGGACAGACCAGTGACTGTTTCGCTCTCGTTAAACTTTTATGCAACCCCCGGCACGTTTGGTATTGGTGAAAATATTTTGGATGACTGGAACTTATACTTAAGAGGATTTTTTCAATCAGGCAAAAGATATACTCCGGCGGTGTTCACCGGGACGGTCGAAGCGGACGGTAGAAAAGAATACGAATATGTTCTTGGAGAACGCTTTACTAAAATCGGCGAAGATTGGTTTTATATAGATGTAAATTTTGAGAAGTATTTTGAAGTTAGCAACTTTAAATTTTCACTTTTTATAGAAGTGAATAATGTTCTCGACACTCAGAACTCAACAATACTAAATCCCGTTACTGGAAAAGCTTACGAATATGGAGATGATGTTCCTAGTAGCTGGAACGATCCAAGATATCCGGATTTACAGGCACCTATTACTCCTTATCCATTTAACCCGGCAAGGTATTTAACTACGAGAAATATGAAGTTTGGAATAACATTTAGTTTTTAATTGAATAAATATATTTACATAATAAGTTTTCTTCTGATCATCGGTACTGCAAGGGCACAGTTATTTCCTGTCCTTGGAGGTCAGAGAGCAGGAATATCTACAGCACAGTTTTTAAAAATTGGAGTTGGTGGAAGAGCTACGGCAATGGGTGAATCATTCATTGCTATTTCTGACGACGCTTCTGCTCTTTATTGGAATCCGGCGGGTATAGCACAGTTTAGTAAAAATCAACTAATAATCTCACATAATGTATGGGTCGCAGATATAAATAATGATTTTATTGGGGCGGTCTATCATCTGGATGATGATAATTCGTTTGGAGCTTCACTTACTGCAGTTACGATGGATGATATGCCGGTTACAACTGAATTTGCTCCTTTTGGAACAGGAGAATATTTTGGTTATACAGATATTGCTGTCTCAATCACATACGCACGTAAAATGACTAAGCAATTTAGTTTTGGTGGATCAGTAAAATATATTGAAGAAACAATGGATAAGTTGAAAATGCGTGGAGTTATGATTGATCTTGGTACTTATTATAGGACAGGACTAGGCTCGACACGATTTGCAGTAACAGTTTCAAATTTTGGTTCCGAACTTGCTCCCGATGGACAAGTGACATTAGTAGGAAACAGAGAAGTGGACGAGTGGCAATCTTTTGCACCTCCAACAATTTTTAGAATTGGATTTGCTCTTGAACCATACGAATCAGAAGAACATAGAGTTACTACTTCAATTCAGCTTAATCATCCAAATGATAATAGTGAAAATGTTGCTATTGGTGCAGAATATGCCTGGCAAAAGATGTTCTTTTTAAGAGGCGGATATAAGTTTAATGTTGATGAACAAAATTTTTCATTCGGTCTTGGAATTCAAGTCCCAATAAGTATTGCCGAATTTAGTTTTGATTACGCCTTCACTAACTTCGAGAGATTAGGTTCAGCACACAGATTTTCACTTATTCTTGGGATATAATGCAATTTAGAAGTTATATAGAACTTATTATTTTATTATTAGTTACAGCTTTTTTCTTAAGTTGTACAGATAAGTTTGATTTATCTGATATTGATACTGGAGACGGCACTGGCAATATTGGTGGCGATACTGTTTACGTTCAGGTAAATCCGGAGTGGGGAGGATTCAATAGACCACAGGATGTGATGGTTGGTAGAGAACCTTTTATATATGTTGCAGATACCGATAATAATAGAATCGTAATGATGAATCTTGACGGTCAGATTTTGGGTATTCGTTCAATGCAAAAACCTGTAGCCTTAGCCCAGGACTATAAATTAAACCTTATTGTTTGTGCCCAGTTTGATACTTTAGTGAGTGGACAAACTAGAACTTTCAGTGCAGTTTATAAACTAGATATGGTTTCTGTTTCACACCAGATAGCAATTGCACCAATCACAAGATTACTTCCTCGTGCTAATGATTTGAATAGACCCCTTGTGGAATATACCGGAGCATGCGTTTTTTATAATAATATGTTTTATATCGCACGGAAGGGACCAAACAATACTAGTTTTGTTGATCCTGATAATTCTTTGTTAATCTTTGTCCCGAAAGAATCAATAAACGGTATGAGTGAAGGAGATACGTTAGTAGGCAGAGTTCCAAACATTGATCCTTTAGGTCAGGGACCTGTATCTGCTTATGATATAAGCTCATTAACCTCATTCAATAATCAATCGATTGATATAATAGTTACGTTGACTGGTGGAACAAGTTTTAAAGCAAATTGGTTACATTATCAGGTTACACCTATTGACCAAAAATATGTAAGCAATTTCTCACCTGGCTCTGGAACTGCAACTAGTAATTCCAAATAGATTCGAAAGACCAGAGGGGGGAACTAGAGATAACTCAGGTAATATTTATATAGCAGATGCTGCTAAAGACAGCGTTTATAAGTTTAATTCATTTGGAGACGAACTCATTTCTTTCGGTGGACCAGATTCTTCAGATACATTTAATGAACCATATGGAGTAGCATTTTTCAATAAGACTTTATATGTTGCTGATACAGGAAATAACAGAATTCTAAGATTTATTTTATCAACGGAGTTACAATGAAATATTTTATAGTGGTTTTATTCTCGATCATTTTTATCAATCATTATACTGAGGCACAAACTGTGGTTCCCATTGCCGACCTAAGGTATAACGATGCCAATGGTGTTCCGATTGGTAACGGACAGACCTTTACCATCGCCGGGATTGTGACATCCTCCAACCAGTTTGGAAACAGTGGTCCCGGTTCAGTACAGGATGGAACTGCTGGAGTTTGTGTCTATGGAAGCACATTTTCTAATGTGGTTAACATTGGGGACTCTGTTACAGTAACGGCTGAACTCACTCAATATAGTGGATTAACAGAATTAAGTTTTAATCTTCCCGGAGCCTCTGTAATAGTTCACTCTTCGGGTAACGAAACTGCACCTGAAATTATTACTATTACTGATATTAGCACTCAGCAATGGAATGGATATGAAGAATTTGAAGGTCTTCTAATCAGGCTTAATAATGTTACGATTCAGGGAACGGGTAATTTTGCAGGTGGTACAAATTATACCATTTCTGATCCCACCGGTACTTTGACAAGCGGATTGAGAATTGACGGTGATGTTTCATCAATTATCGGGCAAGCAGATTCCTTCAAGTGCTGTTGATATTATTGGAATTCTTCAGCAATACAAACCTACTGCACCATATAGTAGTGGATACCAGTTACTGCCAAGATTTATTCTGGATATTGTTGATGATGGAGCACCTTTAATTTTAAATCCTGTGATAGCAGCTGATATAGATACAAATTCATTCAACGTCTATTTTAATACTGTAAGAAATGGTGATAGCAAAGTAAAATATGGATTAACTCAGAATCTTGAATTGGATTCGGTAGTAGTAATGGAAGATACAACGGTACACGTGGTCCCAATTTCAGGACTTGAAGAATCAACTTTATATTATTTTCGAGCTTACTCAACTAACGCTGCTGGAACAAGTGAAAGTTCACTTCAAACAGTCACTACTGCATCCTCAAATCCCGAAATAGGAACCATAAATGTTTATTTCAATTTTTCAGTTGATACGACAGTTGCCATTTCAGGTAATGCTGCACACGGAAATGTAGACTTTAAGCAGAAGTTAATGGAAAGAATAAACCAGGCTACCTACTCAATTGATATGGCAGTTTACAGTTTCTTCGGTATGCCTGAAGTTGCTGATGCAATAATCGCCGCTAAAAATCGAGGAGCAAAAGTTAGAGTTGTGTATGATAACCGTGCGACACAGAACAGTATGCAGACTTTGATAAATGCTGGTATTCCAGTTTTGAAAAGAACAAGCGGGCTTGATGGAATTATGCATAATAAGTTTTTTATATTTGATGGACGAGATGCTGTTAATACAAATGATTGGTTATGGACTGGTTCATGGAATGTAACTTCGACAGAATTAACCTGGAAAAATAATATTGTAGAAATTAATGACCCGGCAATAGCTTCTGCATATCAATTAGAATTTGAAGAGATGTGGGGGAGTTCAGACGATTTACCCAATCAGGCTAACGCAAAATTTGGCCCTCAAAAAACCGATAATACACCGCACAGTTTTAATATTGGTGGCAGGGATGTTAGACTTTATTTTAGTCCTTCAGACGGGACAACTGCAAAAATTGTAACTGCAATCAATTCCGCGGATGATGATATATATTTTGCCGTTTATGCATTTACTAGATCTGATATTGCTAATGCTATGAATAATCGTTTTAATGCAGGTGTTACAGATATTCGGGGGATTATAGAGTCAGGTGGACACTAACGGCAGCCAATATAATTTCCTTGATACATTTGCCGAGATGTTTCCTGCTAATGGTAATACTCAGCATCATAAATATGGAACAGTTGATGCATCTGTTTGGCAAAGTGATCCGACTACAATAACAGGTTCTCAAAATTGGTCCAATGCCGGCGAAAATGACAATGATGAGAATACTTTAATTATTAAAGATGGTTTAATTGCAAACCAATTTATGCAGGAATTTAAGAAACGCTATAATGAAGCCGGTGGAACAGGGACGTTTATAATTCCAGTTGTTAATGTTGAGGAACAAAGTTTCACTCAAATTAATTATTCTTTATACCAAAATTATCCGAATCCATTTAACCCTGTTACCACAATTCGGTTTGAAGTTCCTTTTTCTCAGCAGGTTGAACTTTCAGTCTTTGATATGCTTGGCAGAGAAGTAAAAGTCCTGTATAATGATGTCGCTCCGGCAGGAATAGTTACTGTAGATTTTAATGGTGAAGGCTTAGCAAGTGGAGTGTATTTCTATCGCTTAAAAACTCAGGATTTTGTAGCATCAAAGAAGCTTCTCTTACTTAAATAATTGAAGTTAATTTGATACTAAATTCTATAATAAAGAACTAACTTTTTTTATTGAGGTTATCGTTACTCAAAAGGTGCGATAACCTCTGGATATTCAATAATTTCCTCTTATTTTTACCCCTGAAATATTTGTATAAGTTGCCCATCAACTTTAATTTTACATTTCAATTTTCTTAAAACTATTCAGGAATAATAATGTCAGAAAATAAAGGAAAGATAATTCAGGTAATTGGACCCGTTGTTGATATTGAGTTTGAAGAAGGTCATCTGCCGGATATATATACCGCTATAAAAATACCTCGTGTTACAACTGAAGGTGTTGAGAATGTTCTAATAACTGAGGTTCAGCAGCATCTCGGTGAAGACAGGGTAAGAGCTGTTGCAATGGATTCTACTGATGGATTAGTTAGAGGAATGGAAGCTATTGATACTGGAGAACCAATTACAATACCTGTTGGACCTGAAACTTTAGGAAGATTGATAAACGTTACTGGTAATGCAATTGATGGTTTAGGTGAATTGAAATCAAAGAAAAGATATCCTATACACAGACCTGCCCCTGCTTTCAAAAATCTTTCGACTAACTCAGAAATGTTTGAAACTGGAATAAAGGTAATTGATTTGATAGAGCCTTATACTAAAGGCGGTAAGACTGGATTGTTTGGTGGTGCAGGTGTTGGTAAAACAGTTATCATCCAGGAATTGATTCATAATATTGCATCACAGCACGGCGGATACTCAGTTTTTTCTGGAGTTGGTGAAAGAACTCGTGAAGGAAATGATCTCTGGCTTGAAATGAAAGAATCAGGTGTATTGGAAAAAACAGCACTTGTATTTGGTCAGATGAATGAACCACCGGGTGCAAGATTAAGAATTGGTTTAACGGGTTTAACTGTTGCAGAATATTTCCGTGATGAAGAGGGAAGAGATGTTCTTTTATTTATTGATAACATATTCAGATTTACACAAGCCGGATCTGAAGTGAGTGCACTTCTCGGAAGAATGCCTTCTGCGGTTGGTTATCAGCCAAACCTTGCAACAGAAATGGGTGCTCTTCAAGAAAGAATTACTTCTACGGATAAAGGATCAATTACATCGGTTCAGGCAATCTATGTTCCTGCAGATGATTTAACTGATCCTGCACCAGCAGCAGTTTTCTCCCATCTCGATGCAACAACAACATTAAGCCGACAGATATCTGAGCTTGGAATTTATCCTGCAGTTGATCCGCTTGATTCAACTTCAAGAATTCTTCAACCTGGAATTTTAGGACAGGAACATTACGATGTTGCCAAACACTGCAAAGAAATTCTTCAGCACTATAAAGATTTACAGGATATTATTAACATACTCGGTATGGATGAACTTTCAGATGAAGATAAAACTATTGTAAGACGTGCAAGAAGAATTCAACGATTCTTAAGTCAACCCTTCTTTGTTGCTGAGCAGTTTACCGGTTTTGCTGGTAAATATGTAAAGCTTGAAGATACAATCCGTGGATTTAAAGGAATCATTGATGGTAAATACGATGACTTACCAGAAGGCGCATTCCTTTATGTCGGAACTATAGAAGAAGCGGTTGAAAAAGCTAATAAGATGAAATAATGTCTGAACTTAATCTTGAAATATTAACTCCTGAAAAACCAATCTTCAAAGATCAGATTGAAGCTGTAACTATTCCAGGAACACTTGGCAGCTTTCAAATCCTGAAAAATCATGCACCATTGATCAGCTCATTTGAGATTGGAATAATAAAAGTTAAAAAGGACTCTACCGAAACTTATTACTCAACTTCCGGCGGAACTGTTGAAGTTAATCAGAACAAAGTTTTGGTCTTAGCTGATTCGATTGAAAAGATAAATGAAATAGACCAGGATAGAGCTGAGCAGGCAAAGAAACGTGCTGAAGAAAGATTGAGAAAGAAACACGAAGAAGATATTGATGAAGCGCGAGCAAAAGCAGCTCTAAACAGAGCTTTAAATAGATTAAGTGCAGTTAAAAAGTATAGTGTCTGATTGATCCTGACGAAGGTCAGGATCTTTGGACTAGTATCAGAAAACTCCAATCTTAATTCAAATAGCCATCCCCAAGAATAAGTTCTCTCATCATCTTATTTTCTTGAAGCTTTTCCTCAAGTTTATCAAAATGCTCTAACAGGTAACTAAGTCTTTTATTTTCGCTCGCAATTGTTAAAAGTTCCTGCTGCTGAAGAATTGATAAACCAGCCTTCTCGGCAATCTTGAATGATTTCAACTTGGTTTTTTCCAGTGCTTCCCAAAAGCCCTGACCAACATTAAAATTAACAAGCTTTAGCATTTCCTGAACTCGCTGTTTGAGTGCGAAGAAAAGATTGTAATTCATATCAGCATCTGCTTCCTGATCACTAATTTTATTCACCTCGCACAGATAATAACCATCAGGATGCATTTCCAAATCAATTCTTTTAAATCGCCATTTGCCTGCTACAACAATATCTAACTCACCAGATTCATAAATCTTTGTTACATCGCCAACCTCTACATAAACTCCTACTTCAGAAATTGTATCTCCAATTCTCGAAACAATTCCAAATCCTGAATTATTAGCAAGACATTTGTTAAGTAGTATTTTATATCTCTCTTCAAAAATATGAAGAGGATATTTTGAGTTAGGAAAGATTACAAGTGCGAGAGGGAATATTGGTATTTGCATAGCGTTAATATTTAATCAGGAAGCAATCTAATTGACTGCTTCCAATTAAAATAATGTTAAAGTTTATTACTTAGCTTCGCTGAATCTTTTTGAAGCTTCAGCCCAGTTGATTACATTCCACCAATTCTCAATGTATTCAGGTCGCCTGTTTTGATACTTGAGATAATAAGCATGTTCCCAAACATCTAATGCTAAAATTGGGGTTCCTTTCAAATCTGAAACATCCATAAGCGGATTATCTTGGTTCGGAGTTGATCCAATAACCAATTTACCTTTCTGTGCAACCAACCAAGCCCAACCGGAACCAAATCTGGTCGCACCAGCATTACTGAATTGAGTTTTAAAGTCAGCGAAAGAACCGAATGTTGATTTAATTGCATCAGCAAGTGCACCAGTTGGCTCACCTCCACCGTTCTGCTTCATCAAAGTCCAGAACATAGAATGGTTCCAGTGACCGCCGCCGTTATTTCTAACAGCAACTGGATATTTTGAAATATTTGCTAACTAATTCATCCAAAGTTTTTGTTGCCATCTCGGTTCCTTCGACAGCTTTATTAAGATTTGTTACATAAGCATTATGATGTTTGTCATGATGAATTTCCATAGTCATTTTATCAATGTATGGTTCCAACGCATCGTAAGCGTAAGGTAATGGGGGCAATTCAAATTTTGCCATAGTTAATTCACTCCTTTTTTTATTGTTTGAAATTGTTAGATAGACTTTTTGCTAGTGGTTCTAATGCTGAAGCAGCGCTGATGGCTGCGACAGAGTAAATAAATTTTCTTCTATCCATATTGTTAATTCCCTATTCTTTAGGTTATACACCGAATGATTCACCACAGCCGCAGGTTTTTGTTGCGTTGGGATTATTAAATAGAAATCCTTTACCGTTCAATCCGTCACTGAAATCCAATTCTGTTCCCATCAAATAAAAAAGGCTTTTGCCATCAACGAACAACTTTACATTTTCAGATTCAATTATAGTATCGCCATCTTTATTGGTTTCGACGAAATTAAGAGTGTAAGTAAAACCAGAACATCCGCCGCCTTTTACTCCGACTCTCAGTCCAAAATTTTCAGGAATATTATTCGATCTGCATAATGCGAAGAATTTCATTCTTGTGCTTTTTCAGTTATTGTGATTTCAGATTTTATATTTGTTTCTGTCATATTTAACCTCAATTACTTATTAATAATTAAAATGGATCACCAGGTGTCGCAGTTACGAATTCCTGTTTCATTAATTTTCCACGTCTGGTCATTTATCCTAACAAAAAGATTTTTCTCTTCGTAATGCTTTGCCATATCTTCAGCAAGCTTTTCTGCCATCTGATAGCTTGCTTTAATTTCTTTCTTCTCAAGAAAGCTTCTTATTCCATATTGAAAATCCCTGAAGAAAAAATTTGAGTTGTGGAAAACTGGAAACTTTGCTTTCAGAGTAGTTCAGCAATTCTTCATCGTTATTTTTTAATAGCTCAAGATTGTTTTGATATTTATCAGCCATTGTTGCCCTCTGTGTATTGAGTAATTCTAAATTTATTGTTTCGTAATTTAATTAAGTATTCAAAATTTTATAAAATCTGGACTAATAATGTTTCAGTAAAAACTTTGTCAATTTTTCTCTGAACTTCAGCAAGCGGATCTTTTATCTTGCAGCAATCAAAATGCTCACAATCTGCTGAAGAACTATTTGCCTGCATACAATCAACTATTTTAAAATCAGTTTCAACTGCCCTGATAATATCAATCAAAGAAATGCTATTTGCTTTTCTTGAAAGAGAAAATCCACCGTTAACACCTTTTGCAGAAACGGCAACATCACCCTTCACAAGGTTTTGAAGAACCTTTGCCACAAGCTGATATGGTATCTGGTAACTCTCTGAAATTTCCTTCGCGGTTGAAAATCCCGAATGGTTTTTCAGAGCCATATACTTGGCTGCCATAAGGGCATATTCTGCTTTTTTAGATAATTTTAGCATACATAAAGGACTGATTTAGTCTGACATTAAACTAGGTATTATCAGTTTTAAATGCAAGTCGGATATATAGTTGGAGGGAATGATTTCATATGTCAGTCTGAGCTTGTCGAAGACTGACAAGTAATTTTATCGTCACACTTCGATAAACTCAGTGTGACAGTTACAAGTCATTCTGAGCGAAGCGAAGAATCTAATTACTCAATTTCAGAGATTCTTCATCCCGACTTTGTCGGGATTCAGAATGACAGATTCGAAGCGAACTGTCACTTCAACAAAACCATCTTCTTTGTTTCGTGAATATGATCCAGCTTAAGTTGATAAAAATAAATTCCACTTGGCAGGTTAGCTGCATTAAACTCAACTTCATATTCTCCGGCAGGTTTTTCTTCGTTAACGAGTGTTGCAATTTCTCTTCCGAGGATGTCGTAAACTTTTAATGTAACCATTGATGTCACTCTGAGCTTGTCGAAGAGTGACGGATGGAATACTGTATTTTATTTTTGTAACCGGATTAAACGGGTTGGGGTAGTTTTGAATTAAGAAATAATTCTGGAGTATAAAGGTATTTGTATTTGGAATGTCATTAACTTCTGTAACTATTCCACCATTTAGTGTCTTTAGAATTGTACCATTATTTCCACAGATGTAAGCAACGCTATCATTTATAACTTTTACAGCTTTTAAATTTCGGTGAGTAACTATTTGACTGTTCCAATTAATGCCACCATTAGTTGTCACTAAAATTATACTTGCATCATAATCGTCTCCTCCAACCGCAATCCCAGAGCTAACATTGGCAAATGAAACACCATATAAATTTATACCAGTCCCACTAACCAACGTAGTCCATGTTAAACCACAATTAGTGGTTTTAATAATTAGCCCATCCGAACCAACTGCGACTCCAATACTATCTGAAGCAAACGAAATACTATAAAGTGATTTAGGTGCACTCCATGACGAAGTCCAATTTAATCCTCCGTTTATTGTCTTTAATATTCTTCCTTCTTCGCCGACCACAAAGCCAGTATTGGAATCAATCAAAGCGACACACTTCAATCTTGCAGTCGTCCCACTATTTTGTACTTGCCAAGTTTCTCCGGCATCTGTAGTTCTTAATATTTTTCCTGGATATCCAACAGCAGTACCGATACAAGAGTCAATAAAAGAGACACTCCATAATTCTTCTGTTTCTGAAAAATATTGAGTAACCCAACTAATTCCACCATTACTGGTTCTAATAATAATGGCATCATCATAACCCCCAACGGCTGTTCCATTAAATTTATCTGTAAAAGCGACTCCTAATAGTTCAGCTATAATACCACTATTTTGAGCGAACCAATGTGAACCACCATCAATGGTTCTTAAAATTATATTAGTACCATTATAGGACCCAACTGAAGTACCATAGTTTTCATCTGAAAATGATATAGCAGAAAATGGCTTTCTTGTTCCACTAGATTTTTCGACCCAATTAATTCCTTCGTCTGATGTGTGTAAGATTATTCCCGTATTACCTATTATCAATCCTAAATAAGGATTAGAAAATGAAACACTAAGAAATCGAGTAACACTTGTTAGCGTTCCTGGGTTCTGCGGAATCCAAGTGAATCCTCCATCAGTAGTATTTAGGATAAAACCTTGATTCTGATTAAGATTAAAACCAACTAGGAAACCATTATTAAAATCTGTGAAATACACTCCCTCAATTTCGTAACTCCATCCTAAGATTACATTATTCCAAGTAATTCCTCCATTAGTAGTTCTCCAAATTCTTCCTTCTCGGCCAACGGCAACACCAAAATTGTAATCAAGAAATTGGACATCTGTAAAATCAAAATTTTCGCCATCGGGTATAATAGTCCAATTACTTCCTCCATTTGTAGTTCGGAGTATTTCCCCTACGTCTCCAACGATTGTGCCAACATTAACGTCTGTCAAACATATACTATTCAACTCTACGGTTGTTGGTGAGGTTTGTTGAATCCAACTTAATCCTCCATCAGTAGTATGGAGAATTGTCGCATGTTCGCCGACAGCAATCCCATTATTGTGGTCTATAAAATGAACGGCATTAAGTCTGTAAATCGTACCACTTATCTGTTTAAACCAAAAATTTCCACCATCTGTAGTCCTTAAAATAATACCATTACTGCCTACTGCAGTTCCGTTATTTTCATCTGAAAATGAAACCCCCATTAAATGAGATGTTGTGCCGCTTCTTTGTAGAACCCAATTTTCACCACCATCCGATGTTCTAATTATTGTTCCAACAAAACCAACTGCTGTACCTACATTTTCATTGATGAAACATATATCCTGTAAATCGTTACCTTGCGGAAGTGGATTTTGCCAAAACCAACCTTCTTGTGCAGATATAGTAATTGAAAGAATAAAAACCAGGAGAGATATTTTAAGGGTTCGCATTTTTCGCTCCATATATTATTATAACTCACCAGAAACTTAAAAAATTAAATTGAGAAAGGCGAGAGCTATTTTTGAAGTTGTAGCTCAGGACTCCAGTCCTGAGATTGTGGAGTAAATTCCACACTTTTACAATTTGCTCAGTTCTGGAGAACTGAGTTACGAAGGTTGTTACGGAATGGGTTACGAATTCAAAATATTTATAAATTGTAATATGTTAATTAAACATTTTCATCGTCGAAATCTTCCACATCTTTACTATAACGAAGGCATTTATTTCGTAACATTTCGTCTTTATGGAAGCTTACATCCTGAGGAGTTAAAGAAATTGCATCTTTTGAGAGTAAATCAGAATGTACATCCGGCAAAACAAAAGAAAATATTTAAGAAATACGATTTGTTGTTAGATAATCCTACTAACAAGATTCTTTACCTCAAACAACATGATATTATGAAGATATGTAAATCATCAATTCATCACTATGATGGAAAAGAATTTAAACTAATTTGTTATTGCATTATGCCAAATCACGTGCATATTGTCTTTGAGTTATTGAGTGAAGAAAGAAATGTGGGAGAAATAGTTGGTTCAATTAAAAAATATTCAGCTAGAAGAGCCAATAAAATCTTAAAGCGTGAGGGCACTTTCTGGCAAGCAGAAAGTTTCGATAGGTTAGTTCGTGATGAAGTTGAATTATTTTTTACTGTAAAATATGTTTTGCTTAATCCAGTAAATGCAGGATTAGTCGAAAACTGGAAAGAGTGGGATGGTACTTATTGCCACCCGAATTATTTAGTTACTGATTAAAATAATATCGTAGTCCTGAGCATATAGAATTAATACCACACCAAAAGCTCAGTTCTGGAGAACTGAGCTACAGAATCAATTGAAATTAAAACCCTAAAATCGCAGCAGAGTTTTTAGCAAGGTTTACGATTGGTGTAAAATACACACCAAACACGAAGACAGGAATAAGTAAGAGAAGAACAATTATCACATTACCAAAACTAACCTGAATTTTTTCGCGGGAAGTTTCAGTTCTTACAAGGTAGAGATTTTTCAGAACACGAACATAGTAGTAATAAGCAACAACTGTATTCAGCAAGAGTTATAAATGCAACGACAATCATATCAGCATTTATCAACGCAATGAAAATGTAAAGCTTTCCAATGAATCCTGCAGTAGGAGGTAATCCAGCTAGTGACAAAAGAAAAATAGATAATGCAACGCCAAGAAATCCTGTCGCTGAACCCATTCCTTTGTAGTCATCCATCTCTTCACTGCCAATCTTGTTTGCAATCAGCATCACGACAAAGAAAGCACCGAGATTCATAAATAAGTAAATTCCGAAATAAACAAGAACGGCAATTATTCCATCGTTGGAGAAAATTGCAACAGCAAGCAGCAAATAACCTGCGTGTGCAATGCTTGAGTAGGCGAGCATTCGTTTAATGTTATCCTGCCAGAGTGCTGCGAAGTTTCCAAGAGTCATTGTTAGAATAGCGAGAACAATGAGAAGTCTCTGCCAGTCAATTATGCCTAACATAACCCAGCTTCCATCCGGTGCAAGACTCTGGAAGAAAGTAACTTTGATAAACCTGATAAGTAATGCAAAACCAGCAGCTTTACTTGCAACTGAAAGATATGCAGTTATTGCAATCGGAGCTCCTTCGTAAACATCTGGTGTCCAGAAATGAAATGGTGCAATTGAAATTTTAAATCCAATTCCACCAAGAACCAATACACCGGCAAATATGAAAGTAAATCCGCCAACCTGTGCACTCTGCAATATTGCATTCATTTCATAAAGATTTGTAGTTCCGGTTAAACCATATAGAATTGAAATACCAAAAAGCATTACTCCGGATGCAACACTGCCGTAAATAACGTACTTCAAAGATGCTTCGGAACTTCGTTCAACAGTCTTTAGAAATCCTGCTAAGATGTAAGAAGAAAGCGAAAGTAATTCAATAGAAAGATAAATGAGAATTAAATCTGATGCAGAAGAAATCAGGAACATTCCGAGAACCATTGCTGTAATCAGAGTATAATATTCACCGTGACGATCACTTGAGTTTACTATTTCGCTTGATGAAGCAGAAAATAAAATCACAAATATCGAGGTAAGTATGACGATCATTTTAAAGAATGCAGCAAATGAATCAACAGCAACTAAACCAACACTACTGATATTGTATCTGAAAGCAAAGGTATTCATTCCAAATTGTTCAACAACAAAGTAAGCAGTAATCAGCAAACCAATTATGGAAATGAAGGGGAGAAGGTTCTTTCGTTTATCGAATATCAAATCGAAAAGAACAATTACCACCAGTAGGATTGAAATAGCAATCTCTGGTTTAATTAGCTGCAGACTTGTTGTCAGGTTATCGAAATTCACTTTAATTAAAATCCACTTATTGAGCTAAAAAATACTTGTGAGTCCTGCATAAACTTAACCATCGAATTCACTGAAGCATTCATCACATTAAGCATTGCTGAAGGATAAACTCCAAGGAATATTATTATTAATGTTAACGGAATGAGCATTGCATATTCTCTTCCGTCAAGGTCTTTAAGCTGCATCCATTTTTCTTTTAGTGTGCCAAGATAAACTCTCTGCATTGTCCAGAGCATATAGCCTGCACCCAAAAGAATTCCAAGAGTTGAAACAATTGTAATCACTCTGATTACATCAAAGCTGAATGCACCAAGGAAAACAAAAATTTCAGAAATAAATCCGCTTAATCCGGGAAGACCAATTGCAGCAAAGAATGCAACTGTAACAAATCCGGTATAGATTGGCATTTGAGTAGCTATTCCGCCAAAGTCATCAAGGTTTCTTGTGTGGGTTCTGTCGTAAAGAACTCCAACAATTAAGAAGAGCATTGCTGTAATTGTTCCGTGATTGAACATTTGAAGTATTGCTCCGGAAATTCCCATCGTATTCAATGAAGCCATTCCAAGCAAACAATAACCCATATGTGAAATTGAAGAGTAAGCGATCAGCTTCTTGAAATCTCTCTGAGCCATAGCAGCCAGAGCACCGTAAATGATATTGATCATACCAAATAATCCGATATACCAGGCAAGCTGCTGAGTTAATTCCGGGAAGATTGGATAGTTGAATCTAAGTATTCCATAAGTTCCCATTTTCAAAAGTACACCAGCCAGAATAACGCTGATTGGTGTTGGTGCTTCAACGTGTGCATCGGGTAACCAAGTGTGGAACGGGAACATTGGAATTTTAATCGCGAATCCAGCAAACAAACCAATGTATGCTATGAATCGCCAGTTATTCGGATTGAGTGGTGATAATACTCCATCAACAGTGTAATTAGCCGTGTTCATCATCTCGAGGATGTTGAACGTAAATACTTTTGTTCCATTTGCAAGTGTTTCAGTTGTGCTGAAGTATAAGCCAATCATCACAAGAAGAATAAAAATACTTCCAAACAATGTGTAGAGGAAGAACTTGATAGCTGCATATTCTCTTCTTGGACCTCCCCAGATTCCAATCAGGAAGTACATCGGCAGAAGCATAATTTCCCAGAAGATAAAGAACAGGAAGAAATCCAGAGAAACAAACACACCCATCATTCCAGTATCAAGTAAAAGGAATAAAGCGAAATAACCTTTTAGCTGACGATCAATTGTCCACGAAGAAAGTGTTGCAATAAAAGTTACGATTGCAGTTAGAAGAACAAGAGGAGTGCTTAATCCATCAACTCCCATAAAATAATCTATCTTAATTGTTCCGATCCATGGGAAATCAGAAATTTCTATCCATCTGAATTTTTCAGCGAACTGGAATGAGCTTGCTTCATTTATTCCGCCGAGAGAGTAATTGTAATTGCTCATCAGAACGGCAGCGAGAACAACCTGTATTCCTGTTGCAAGCAGAGCAGTATACTTAATTGCACTGACGTTCTCCTTTTTGAGGAAGAGAATTATCACCATCCCGACAACCGGAATGAATGTTAGAAATGTTAGTATTGGAAAATTCATTTATCTACCTGTCAATTTTCAAAACTTTAATTGATTTAGAACAATCTATATTCTGTTAAATAAAAACAATAAAATTACAATTGAGAAAATTACCATTATGATGTATGTCTGCACTTTACCAGTCTGGAATCTTCTAAAAAACAATCCGATGAATGCACTTAAGTAAGCCATAAAGTTCACAAGACCATCAACCACGATATTATCAAACCTGCCTGTGAAAGTGGAAACCGCTTTTGTTACTGTAGCACTTCCATCAACGATTCCATCAATTATTACACGATCAATCCACGCAGCCATGCTGCTTAAAGCAAGTGTGCCTGCAACAAAAGTTTTATCATAAAGTTCATCGAAGTACCACTTGTTGTAAGAGAAATTGTAAAGTGGTTTAAATCTTTCAGCGAGTTTATCTGCACTAATCTTTTTCCATTGATAAATTGTAAATGCAAGAAGTATTCCGCTGATAGCTACCAGTAAAGAAAGAATAACTGCCGTACCGTGAACGTGATGTAAAGCTTCTGTATAAGTCTCCGAATACATTATAGAATGCTGTTCAGACGATTCTGATATTGTAGCTTCATCTGATTTCATAAAATCCCATCGAACACTCTCCGGAGTGTATAAGACTGGCGGCTTGATCCATTTTGTATAGAACCAGCCTGCGTCAGGACTCAGTGGATTTGGAGTATACCAGAAGAAGAGAGAGAGAACAGACAGAACAACAAGTGGCATTGCCATTGCAAAACCTGATTCATGTGCGTGATCATATTTTTCTTTGTTTCTTGGCTCGCCGTGGAAAGTAAGTATAACCAATCTAAACATATAAAAAGCCGTCATCATCGCAACAAGGAATCCAACGAATGGAAATAGCCAATGTCCGGTCAATGAAGCAAACGCAAATGTTCCTGAGAGAATTCCATCCTTGCTTAAAAATCCTGATGTGAGTGGTATTCCGGAAATAGCAATTGAAGAAAATAAAAATGTAGCATAAGTAATTGGCATCTTCTTTCTGAGTCCGCCCATATTTCTTATATCCTGTTCATGATGCATTGCGTGAATAACAGAACCTGAACCAAGAAACAGACAAGCTTTGAAGAATGCGTGAGTTACTAAATGGAAGAAAGCAAATTTGTATGCACCAACTCCGAGTGCCATTATCATATAACCTAATTGAGAAATAGTTGAGTACGCCAGCACTCTTTTAATATCATTCTGAGTTAAAGCGATTGTAGCCGGGATGAAAGCAGAGAGAGCGCCGATTGCTGCAATCACAAGCATTGCATCTGCAGTTAGAATTCCGAAAACTCTAACAACAAGATAAACACCTGCAGCAACCATTGTAGCAGCATGGATTAAAGCGCTAACTGGAGTTGGACCTTCCATTGCATCCGGTAACCAAACGTGCAGCGGGAATTGAGCTGATTTACCAATTGCACCACAGAAAATTAAAACACCTGTTACAGTTAACCAGAATTCGCTGTTGAATGGAAGATGTCCTTTTGAAATTTCATTGAAGATTTCAGGAAACGAAAAAGTGTTGTATGTAACGAAAAGTATCAGCAGACCAGCGAGCATTCCGAGATCGCCGATTCGGTTTACAATAAATGCTTTCTTGCCAGCATCTGATGCAGATTTCTTTTCATACCAGAATCCGATTAAAAGATAAGAAGATATTCCAACCAAGTTCCCAGAAAATGTACATCATCAGCATATTGTGAGTAAGAACGATTCCTGACATCGAGAACGTAAATAAACCTAAATATGCAAAGTATCTGTTATACCTGATGTCGCCCTTCATATAATCAATTGAGAAGAAGTGAACCAGGAAGCTGACAATGTAAACCACAACAATCATCAACGCGCTAATATCATCAATCAGCATTCCGAGGTAAATGTTGATTGATCCTAAAACAGGAACATTCCCCATATCAATCCACTTGAACTCTGATATTATTCTTGTGTCAGCAAATGAAGTCAGTTTGCCAAAAAGAAGGATAGATGATAGGACAAGTCCGGTAAATAAAACGAATACTTCAAAGAAAAAGATTTTCTTAACTTTTTTGCCAAGCAATAAAGTTACTACAAAACCGAGAAGCGGTAAAAAGAGTATGATTACAGATAATTGTATTAAGAAATTCTCGCTCATTAACTAATCCCGCAATGAATCAATTTCGTCAACGTTAACGTTCACGAATGTTTTATATAAGTTTAGTACGATTGCCAAAGCAATTGCAGCTTCAGCAGCAGCAAGTACAATGACGAACAAAGCAAATAGCTGACCTTGTAAACCAAAATTTCCAAATCTAGAGAACGCAATAAAGTTTATGTTTGAAGCATTAAGAATTAATTCAATGCCCATCAGTACCATAATTGCATTCTTCCTTGTTACCACACCGTATATTCCCAGGCTGAATAAAAGTGTGCTTACTACTAAAAAATGTGTTAAGGTTACTTCAAACATTATTTCCTCGCCATTGATGCAGCCCCGATTAAGGCGACTAATAATAAAATTCCGAGCAATTCAAATATCAGAACGTATTCATTAATAAGCATACTTCCGAGAGTTGATAAAGTTGATGCAGGCATATCGGTTTTAATTTGAAACCATTCAGTATTCAAAATGACTGAGCCAATTACACCAGTAAATAACCCAACACCAATTGCTGCCGGTAATGTGTGGATTGTACCTGTTTTGATATCTACTTGAGTAATTTTATTTGTTATCATCACTCCAAAAATCAAAAGGATCAAAATTCCACCAACGTAAACGATGAGCTGAACGATTGCAACAAAATCAGCTCCAAGTAATACATAAATTCCTGCAACACCAAAGAATGTAAACAGTAAAAAGAAGGCAGCACGGACTATATTTCTGGTTGTAACAACAAAAAATGCCGAGAGCAGAGTTACTGCTGCGAATAAATAAAATATTAAATCGTAAATACTCATTATTTATTTTCTTCTTTATTATCCTGTTTAGGTTCAACTGGTTTTGTCTGAGCAGCAGCTTTTTCTTCAGCGGCTTTTTTTGCTGCTGCAACTTTTTCAGCTTCTTTCTTCGCCTGGAACTCTTCTAAGTTTTTCTTCTTCTGAATTCTTTCTTCGGGAAGAAGAGTTACAAAATCAAAAACCAGGTTCTCTCTCTGGAATTCAGAAAATTCATAAACATCGGTCATATAAATACATTCAGTTGGGCAGGGGAATACGCACAACTGACAATAACAGCATTTTGCAAAATCTATGTTGAATGTGGTTACCCACAGAGCTTTCTTTTTTCCGTTTGAAGTTGTTCCAAGATCTTCTCCGGGAATTGATTTTACTGTTTCAATCTCAATGCAGTTAACAGGACAAGCACGTGCACATTGATCGCAGCCAATGCAATCATCCATATTAACGTAAAGTCTGTTCCGTTCTCTTTCCGGCATTTGTGGTTTTACCGAAGGATACTGAATAGTTACAGCAGGAATAAATAAATGCCTGAATGTTACTTTCATTCCAATCAGAATTGTAAATAAACCTTGCCAGAATTGTATAAAATAATTTTTCATACTACATCAATGAAATCAATCCGACTACTAAAAGTATTACGAAAGAAAATGGAATTAAATATTTCCAACAAAATGCCATCAGCTGATCTACTCTGAATCGTGGAAGGTCCATCTAAGCCACATTTGAACAAACACGAAGAACAATCCTTTTGAAGTGAACCAGAAAAATTGTTCAATTGGAACTAACCAGGTCCATCCGAGAGTATTTCCGAGATATCCGAATGGCGATTGATATCCACCAAAAAACAATACTGCAACAATTGCAGAAACAGCAAACATATTCGCGTATTCAGCAAGGAAGAACATCGCGAATTTCATTCCTGAGTATTCTGTGTGATAACCTGATACTAATTCAGATTCTGCTTCGGGAATATCGAAAGGTGTTCTGTTCACTTCAGCGAGAGTGCTTGTGTAAATTATCAAGCATCCCATAATCATAAATGGGATTAATAATATTTTCTGTAAACCAACTGCTGGTCCGCCAAGAATCAACCAATTCCAGAAATAAGCTGTCTGCAATTCACTTAAATCAAAAAGGCTTAAAGTGCCAGTTAACATTATAATCATCAGAATGATCATAAGAGTTGGAATCTCGTAACTTATAATCTGAGCAGCTGCACGCATTGCACCAAGAAGTGAATATTTATTGTTCGATGCCCATCCTGCCATTAGAATACCAGCTACTACAAGACCTGTAACACCAACAATGAAAATTAATCCGAGATCGATTTTTGAACCGATAAAAAATCCGGAGAATGGAATTGCAGCAAATGCAGCATAGCTTCCTATAAAAACCAGCAATGGTGCAAAGTTAAATAGAGTTTTATCAGTTGCTGTTGCAACCAAATCTTCTTTTTGAAGCAGCTTAAATATATCTGCAATAGTTTGAAGAATCCCATGATATCCAGTTCGCATTGGTCCGAGTCTATCCTGCATATGAGCAGAAACTTTTCTTTCCATTAAGACTGCAAATAATGCAAAGGGAAGTATGAACACAAATAAAGGTAACAAGCTGACGATAAACATTGCGAGGATTTCACTTCCGGTAAGATTATATAACCAATCGTACATCATCTGTCAATCTCTCCTAAAACAATATCAACACTTCCCAGAATCGCAACAACATCGGCAACCATAAATCCTTTGCAGAGTTCCGGAAATACCTGCATCGTAACGAAAGATGGTGCACGAACTTTTACTCTTGCTGGATTTAAAGAACCATCGCTTATAATAAAGTAACCTAATTCACCTCTTGGATTTTCAACTCGCGTATAAATTTGTCCCTCAGGTGGTTTAACTCTTTTTGGAATTGCGGATGCAACGTCACCATCTGGAATAGTTTCGATTGCTTGCTCAATTATTTTCAGACTTTCTTCCATTTCTCTTACACGAATGAAATACCTATCCCAACAATCTCCCGTCTTTCCTTTTTCACCACTTCCAACAGGAATTTCATAATCGAACTTATGGTAAACGGAATATGGATCATCTCTTCTCAGATCCCACTTCAATCCACTTGCACGAAGATTTGGACCTGTGACTCCATAATTAATTGCTGTTTCTATTGGAAGTATACCAACGTTTGCAGTTCTTTCAATAAAAATTCTATTGTATGAAAGAAGGTCGTTCAACTCTTTAACATTTGGTCTGAAATCTTTAATGAATTCTTTTGTTAGTCTTATAAAATCAGGATGAAGATCGTGAGAAAGTCCACCAATCCAGATGTAGTTATAAAGAAGTCTTGCACCGCAGGTAATTTCAAAAAGGTGAAGAATTCTTTCTCTGTCTCTGAAACAAAACAGAAATGGAGTGAATGCACCGATGTCTGCACCATAAGTTCCCAGCGCAACAAGGTGAGAAGCAATCCTTTGCAATTCACCCATAATCACTCTGATGTATTCAACACGTTCAGGAACTTCGATCTTCATTAATCTTTCCATTGCAAGTGCGTATCCAAATTCATTATACATTGAAGCTAAGTAATCCATTCTGTCAGTGTAAGGAATTACCTGCGGATAAGTCATTGCTTCGGCATGTTTCTCAAAGCATCTGTGAAGGTAACCAATGTGAGGAACTACATCAATTATAATTTCACCATCAATCTGAAGCTCCAACCTCAACACACCATGCGTGGATGGGTGTTGTGGTCCCATATTCAATACCATTTCTTCAGTTTTTAGTGCCATTAACTTTCTTTGTTAATAAGGAACTTTCATTCCCTGATAAAATTCAGGATTTTTATAATCTTTTCTTAAAGGATAACCGAACTCCCAATCATAAGGCATGAGGATTCTTCTTAAGTCAGGATGATTTAGAAAAACTATTCCATACATATCATAAGCTTCTCTCTCGTGCCAGTCTGCACCTTTCCAGGCTTCTGTCACTGTTACGACTTCTGGTTTTTCTCTAGGTGTAGAAGTTTTAAGAGTTAGCTTATGTCTTAATTTTGTTGATTCAAGATGATAAAAAACGCTGAGAGTTCCGCCTTTGATTGTTTCTAATCCCTTTTCATCCTTTTCCTTTACTCCGTTAGCATCATCAACACCTGAAAGATTCATAAGTGAATCGACCTGCAAATCTTTTTCATCTCTCAGGAACATACATATCTTATCAACTTCCAGTGGATTTACAATTATAAATGGTTCAACGGGTTTATCAGTCTTTAGCTCAATGATGGCATTGCCGAATTTTTCTTTTAGTTGATTAAATATTTCTTCAGCAGTTTTCATGCACTTTTCTTCACGATTGATTCATTTCTGATTTTTTCCTGAAGTTTTAATAGCCCTTCAAGTAAGGCTTCCGGTCTTGGTGGGCAGCCTGGAACATAAACATCTACCGGGATGACTCTATCAACACCTTTTAGGACGTGATAACCGTGCTCCCAGTAAGGACCACCGCAGTTTGCACAACTACCCATCGAAATAACATATTTTGGATCTGGCATTTGTTCATATAACCTTTTAACCCGGATCGCCATTTTAAGTGTAACTGTTCCGGAGATAATAATAACATCTGATTGTCTGGGTGATGGTCGTGGGATTACTCCAAATCTGTCGAAGTCATAATGAGAAGCCGAAGTTGCCATCATTTCGATTGCACAGCAAGCTAATCCAAAACCAACTTGCCAGAGAGAAGACAATCTTGCCCAATTAAAGAGGTCTTCTGTTTTCGCAATAACTATATTACCCTCTGTAAATTCCTGATCCAGTAATCCCATATTCAGCTTGCAGTTTTGAGTTCTTCTTTTTTGATTTCAGTTGATTTAATTATATCTAAGGTAGGTTCTTTGATTTTTGGTCTTGCCCATTCGAGGTCTCCCTTTTTCCATTCGTAAGCCATGCCAATGCCTAATAGAATTAAGAAAATCGCTCCTATCAAATATCCAACTATTCCAAGTTCTTTATAGACTAAATGCCCATGGAATGAGCAGAACAACTTCAACATCAAATATTAAAAAGATAAGAGCAACAACATAAAATCTTATATTAAACTTTACCCAGGGTGAACCTTCAGGATTTTCTCCGCATTCATATGTAGTAAGTTTTTCAAAAGTGGGTCGTTTGGGTCGGAGAAGACGTGCAACATAAATTGCAACAACAACAAATAAAGCTGCTGTTAAAATGAAGACGAAGATCTTGCCGAATTCTGTTAGCATTAATTTCAAAAATTTAGTGGGAAAATTAACATTACTGTTAAGTAATGTCAAGAAAAGTTTTAAAAATCGTGAATGCTTTCTTTAAATTGTATCTGATAAGCATAAAATATATTTTTCAAAAAGAGAATTCTTTTTGAATATTTAAGTATTTTTGTCGAAGTCAAACCATTTTTTTAAAGATACCTCTGAAAACTGACTTAATGGATTTAGTAAAAGTTTATCTTATTCAAAGTATAACCACAGCAGCTAATAACCTTCGGCTCAACGCACAGCAGATTGAGGTTGTTGGATTGTTACGCGAAACTATAGTTAACTCCAAAGACCTTGGATCAGAACTTCTTTTGATGAAAAAAACAACTGAACTTTCAAAACTTGCAATCAGGTTAGCGGAGATTCACACTTTTTTAACTCAAGGCAAAGTTGATTTTGTTAAAATATCAGAACAATTTAGAGAGCATAGCAGGTATTTGATCAGAGATTTAAATCAATTCCTGGAAAATGTTAGTCCTAAAATTTACAAGGACGCATTTAACAAAATTAATAATGGTTCCACAAATTCTATTGATGTTGAACTAATCGACAGAAGCAACCTTGCTGGCGAAATAATGAATAAAGGTGTTCCAACCAATGTTGAGAATATTGTTGTAGAAAAAGATAATAAGAAAAGGAATACAATTTCGTCTACTGATTTTGAGAAAAAGATTTTAAGTCCTGTTAAATCTCTGGAAGAATTACTCAAGAAAATACCATCAGGTAGTGTGAAAGATTCGGAGATAAAACAATATTGTGAACTTATGCAAGATCATGCTTCACTTGCATCGCTTCACGATTTTCAACTTCTCGCCAAAATGCATGGAATTATTGCTTCTGCCATGGAAGGATTGAATAATGGAAAGTTACCCACTGATAAAACAACTATCGAAGCACTTCGCGCTTGTTTAATTGTAATAGTTGCAGTTGTAAAAAGAAAAGATGTTGATATTACAGGTTACTTGAATCGAGCTGAAGAGTTCGGGAAAAAATATTTCAATGAAAATTTTCAGGTGTAAATAAATGGATTTATATGCAGTAATAATGGCTGGCGGAATCGGTGCGAGGTTTTGGCCGCGGAGTAAGAAAAAAAGTCCAAAGCAGCTTCTGAAAATTGTTGGTGAAAACACAATGATTCAGGAAACTTTTTTAAGAATCAATGGACTTGTTCCGAAGGAAAATATTTTAATCGTTACCAATGAAACGCAGAAACCAGGAATAATGGAACAGCTACCTGAGATACCTCTTGAAAATATTATCGTAGAACCATTTGGAAGAAACACTGCTGCGTGTATTGGTCTTGCATCAATAATTATTCAGCAGCGGTCTCCCAATGCCGTTACATTTGTGATGCCTGCAGATCATATAATCGGAAATAATGAGAGTTTTATAAATACTTTAAAGACCGCAGCAAAGTTTTCGTTTGAAAATCAGGCATTGGTTACAATTGGTATTCAACCTTCCAAACCTGAGACTGGTTACGGTTATATTCAAATTGATGAAGATTCAGGGAAAAATGATGTTTATAAAGTTCTGACTTTTGCCGAAAAACCAAACTATGCTACAGCGGTTAATTTTATCAAAAGTGGTGACTTCTTTTGGAATAGCGGCATGTTCATCTGGAAGATTGATACAATCCTAAATGAGATAAGTCAATTAATGCCAGATCTTTTTGAAGGACTCGTTCAGATAAGGGAGAAGATAAATAATCCTGATTTCCCAAAAATCCTTTCAGATATCTATGGTCATTTAAAAAGTATTTCAATAGACTATGGAATAATGGAAAAGTCAGACAAAGTACATCTTGTTAAAGGGCAGTTCAGCTGGAGCGATGTTGGAAGCTGGGAAGCCGTTTATGAACTAAGTGATAAAGATGAAGATGGAAATGTTAAAGTTGGAGCTGTTTACACAGATATGGCTTTAGATTCCTACATCTACTCTCCAGATAAGTTTGCGGCAGTGATTGGATTGGATAATTTAATAGTTATTAATTCTAACGATGCATTGCTTATTTGTAAAAGAGATAAAGCCCAGGATGTAAAAAACGTAATTGACTATCTGAAGCTGCATAAGTTGAACGATCTTTTATAATCGTTGATGAAAAAGGTTATTACTGAACACGATATTTTAGAACTTGAGAAAAAGGGGATTAAAGTTTTAGTCAAAACAAAAGACACAATCTTCACTCCTTTAGCTTTGGATCGAATCCGTTCATCAAAATTTACGATTGTCGAAAAAGAAATTTCACAAACAGAATCAACTTTTCCGTCAAACGATACTAAAGCAAATTCAGGTAGAAGAATAATTATAGGTAGTGATCATACCGGATTTAGAATTAAAAATATCTTAATTAAATATCTGACCGGAAAAGGTTTTAATATTTCCGATGCCGGAACGTTTGATGAAAAACCTTGCGACTATCCTGATTTTGCAAAAATCGTTGCCACTAAAGTTGCTAATGGAGAGTTTGATCTTGGTATTTTGATAGATGCTTCCGGAATTCCATCAGCAATAGTTGCGAATAAAATAAAAGGAATACGTGCAGCAACTTGTTACAACACATTCACTGCAAGAAGCTCACGAGCTCATAACAATTCAAATGTAATTGTTTTGGGTGCTAAAGCCTTGGGTGAAGAAACAATAAAACTTATTATTGATGAGTGGCTCTCAACTGAATTTGAAGGTGGAAGACATCAGAGAAGGCTGGATAAAATAAGCGATATTGAAAATGAAGGAAATGGATGAGGTATTAAATCTTCAATCAAATTTTGAAATAAAATGATTATAGTATAATTTTCACTCAGCCAAAATAGATATTATAAATTGATTTCGATATTGAACCAACCAAAAGCACCTCTGAAAATAAATTATTCAAAACCATTTGCAGGATTAGTCTAAAAATTGTTCATTATAAATTCTCCACTTAAGGAAATTTTAGAAATAAACCCCCGAATTTATCTTCTTAAAGTATTTTCCCCTGAGCTAACTTCAATTATTAAACCCGGTCAGTTTCTGAATATTAGAGTCACTGAAAGAATTTATCCTTTGCTTAGAAGACCGTTTAGTGTTTGTGATGTTGAAGGCGATTATCTCTATCTGATGTTTAACATTATGGGAGAGGGAACAAGCATTTTAGCACATAAACCAATCGGAACTGATCTGGATATTCTCGGACCACTTGGAAATGGATTCAATCTTGAAGGAAATTACGAAACCGCTGTTATTGTAGCCGGAGGATTAGGAGCTGCTCCATTTCCTTATCTTACACGCAAACTAAAAGGTGTGAAAAATATTTTTTCTTTTATTGGTGGAAGAACTAAAGATGATGTAATCACTTATAATTTGATGAATGTTAAAGAAGCTTCAGATGATGGTTCACATGGTTTGAAAGGTAATGTAGTCCAATTACTTGAAAAAAATATTGAATTGCTTCAATCTCAGAAAATAAAAATATTTGCCTGCGGACCCACAGCGATGCTTAGAACTCTGAAAGAATTTTGCCTTATGCACGATTTTGAATGTGAAGTATCTACTGAATGTGCAATGGCTTGCGGTTTTGGAATTTGCCAGGGTTGCCCGATCGAATCAACCTCAAAGAAAGATCAATACTTACTTGTTTGTAAGGATGGTCCCGTATTTAATATTAAAGATGTTGTGATATGAGCAGGGTAGATCTTTCTGTAAAAATTGGCTCGCTCACTTTACGCAACCCGATAATGCTTGCATCCGGAACAGTTGGATACGGTAATGAAATTTCTGAATTTACTGACTTAAACAAGTTGGGTGGAATTGTAACTAAATCACTTAGTTTGAAACCAAGAAAAGGAAATCCTCCACAACGAATAGTAGAAACTCCCTCTGGAATGTTAAATGCAATTGGTCTTGCTAATGTTGGAGTAGAAGTATTTCTGAAAGAGAAGATTCCTTTCCTCAAACAATTTGATGTGCCACTGATTTGTAACATAGCAGCAAGCACTATTGAAGAGTATGTTGAATGCACAAAAATACTTACTGAAGAAGAAGCCATCAAAGCATTCGAGATAAATGTATCTTGCCCAAATGTAAGAGAAGGCGGCTTATCATTTGGAAATAATTTGAAAGCTGTTGCTAACATTACTGAAAAAGTTCGGGCTGTCACAGACAAAACTTTAATTATAAAACTTTCACCAAATGTTTCATACATTGCTGAGTTTGCTGCTGCCGCAAAAGAAAATGGAGCTGATGCTGTTTCAGCAATCAATACTTTAGTCGGAGCTGCATTCAATATTTTTAGTCATAAACCAAAAATTCAAAATGTAACAGGAGGTTTGTCGGGTCCAGCGATCAAACCAATAGCAATAGCTAAAGTTCTTGAAATTTCCAGGCAAGTAGATATACCAATTATCGGCATTGGTGGAATTATGGACTGGAAAGATGTAATTGAATTTATGATTGCAGGTTCCTCCGCAGTTCAAATCGGTACGCTGAATTTTATTGATCCATCAGCGCCTGGAAAAATTGTGAATCAAATTGAAGAATATTGCATTCAAAATGGAGTTGAAAAAATTTCATCGCTAATCGCCTCATATCAATTATAATTGAATGAATATTGAAACTTCTCTGAAAAAACTATTCTCTCTTCATACATTCGGAATCAAACTTGGATTGGATAACACGATAGGTTTTCTAAACCATTTAGGAAATCCTCAGCTGGAACTCAAGACAATCCACATAGCAGGTTCCAATGGGAAGGGAAGCACTGCATCATTTATTGCCAGTATTTTACAAGAGTTCGGATTTAAGGTTGGTCTGTATACATCACCACATTTTGTAAAGTTCAATGAGAGAGTTGTTATAAACGGAAAGCAAATTGAAGATGGGTATATCTCATCATTCATAACTGATAATGAAAAATATATTGATGATCACCAACTTACTTTTTTTGAAGTTACTACGGCAATGGCTTTTCAGTATTTCAGAGAAAATGAAGACAGATTATTGTGTAATTGAAACAGGTCTGGGTGGACGATTGGATTCTACGAACGTTTTGAATCCTTTAGCTGTGGTAATTACAACTATCAGTCTTGAACATACCAATGTTTTAGGAAACACCCTTGAACAGATAGCAGCAGAGAAAGCGGCAATAATAAAAAATGGCTCTAAAGTTTTTACTGGCTTCCTCAAAAAAGAGGCGATGGATGTTGTCGAAAAAAAATGTAAAGAAACAAAAAGCAACATTTATCCATTAAAAGATTTTGTTTCAGAAATTGATGAACATGTTATTTTGTCTTTTGGGGAAGATAAGCAGTTTGAAATAAATCCTCCTTTAAAAGGTAGGTATCAGAAATTCAATGCAGCACTGGCAGCACTCACTATTTCAAAAACATTTTCATTTAAAGATGAGCAGAAATACGAGGCAGGTATTTCCAACGTTTCAAGGAATACAGGTTTGCAAGGCAGATACGAATACTACCATAAAAACCCAACTATTATTTTTGATTCAGCTCATAATCCTGAAGGCATTGAATCATTCCTTATTGAATTTGCCAAAGAAGCGACAAGTTATAAAAAGAGAGTTTTGATATTTGGAGCAATGCGAGATAAAGACATTGTTGATATGCTTCAACTACTTTCATCATATTTTGACGAAATACTTGTAACGGAAATTCCATATGAAAGGGCAGCTAACCCTGAAGATATTAAACGACTTGGTGAACAATTAAATATCCCTAGCAACATCATCCGGGAACCAGTAAAGTTTATTGAGGAATTCAAGATGAGGAATAAGGATGAATGCCTGGTAGTGCTGGGAAGTATGTATCTTCTAGGTGAAATCAAACAGAAATTATTACAAGCAGTAACTTGACATTTAACTATTTATGGTATATGTTTCGGTGAGCCGCAAAAACCTATCAAGTAATAAACTATTTGAGATCGCAATTAAATTATTCCCCGAAATTTTAAGCTGGCAAAAGCCAGTAATAAATATGTAAAACAATTATTCCTTCATCTGACAACAATAACTCAGGGTTAAAATCATGCCAATGGATATATCAGAACTAAAGTCAAAAAAGATCGTAGAGCTAAATGAGATAGCCAAAGAACTTAATATTCCCGGCTATAGCGATCTTCGCAAACAGGAACTTATCTTTAAAATTCTGGAGGCACAAACTTCCAAGGATGGACTTACTTTCTCAAAGGGTGTTCTGGAAGTTCTTCCTGATGGATACGGATTTCTTCGTTCCTCAGACTACAACTATCTACCTTCACCGGATGATATTTATGTTTCTCCTTCCCAGATTAAAAAATTCAGCTTGCGAACCGGAGATTTTGTCAGCGGTCAGGTAAGACCTCCAAAAGAAGGTGAACGGTTCTTTGCTTTACTTCGTGTGGAAGCTGTAAACGGTTTAGCCCCTGAAAATATTCGTGAGAGAACTTTATTCGATAACCTGGTTCCTGTATATCCAACGAAAAAAATTAATCTGGAATCTGCTCCTGGTGAGTATTCAATGAGAGTAATGGATATGCTCGCACCAATTGGCAAAGGTCAAAGAGGACTAATAGTTTCTCCACCTAAAAGCGGAAAAACAGTATTGCTTCAAAAAATTGCAAATTCCATCACTCGTAATCATCCAGAAATAAAACTCATTGTATTATTGATTGATGAACGACCTGAAGAAGTTACTGATATGGAACGATCAGTTCAAGGTGAAGTCATAAGTTCAACATTTGATGAACCTGCTGACAGACACGTTCAGGTTGCGGATATGGTCATCGAAAAAGCAAAACGTATGGTTGAAGCTAACGAGCACGTAGTGATTTTACTCGATAGCATAACCAGATTAGCAAGAGCTCACAACATTGTTGTTCCTCATAGCGGAAGAATTTTATCTGGTGGAGTTGATTCAAATGCACTTCATAAACCAAAAAGATTTTTCGGCGCTGCAAGAAATACAGAAGATGGTGGAAGTTTAACTATCATCGCAACAGCACTAATCGATACAGGCAGCAGAATGGATGATGTGATCTTCGAGGAGTTCAAGGGGACAGGTAATATGGAGCTTGTCCTTAATCGTGATTTAAGTGACAGAAGAATTTTTCCTGCCATTGACGTTAACCGTTCGGGAACCAGACGTGAAGATTTGTTAATAAAAGAAGATGACTTAGGTAAAATATGGATCCTCAGAAAAATACTCAGCGATTTCAGTCCTGTTGAGGCAATGGAATTTCTGATTGACAAGGTCCGAGGTACAAAGAACAATAAGGAATTTCTAAATAATATGAATAACTAACGAAACATTGATTCATTTACTGTAACTAATTTTGCCTTGATTATAATCCTTGCCTGAATAATTTTTCATCAAAAAGAATTAAAATGAAAATTTTTTTATTCAGCTTTTTATTTATCTCCACTTCATTATTTGGTCAGCCAGAACTCAAACCGCCACCATTTGCTCCCAGATTGCCTTTTGAGTCAGAAGTAATTTCGTTTTCCAGAACAGATGGGGACTTCTCAGTTTATTTTACTTACAAAATCCCGTACAAGCTTCTTGTATTTGAAAGAGAAGAAGAATTGTATAATGCTGGCTTTCGTGTTATAGTAGAAATATCAGACAAGGATGGTAACTTAGTTGCAAGGGATATTAAAGACAGCAAAGTAACTGTTAATAATTTTGAGGTTACAAGCGATCTGAACCTTTTCCTTCAGGATTATCTTAGCTTTAAAATAAATCCTGACGATTATAAAGTTGCTGCAATAATCTCAGATATGAACTCCACAGGGGACATCCAATTACAACCCATTGAACTCAAGCTTGGCAACAACGAAAACAATCTGGTTTTGCATCCCTTAGTAATTAACTCGAAGGAGATTACTTGTAATGACGAGAAAGCATTCATATTAGCCAACTCTGGCGGTAATATTCCATTTAGTGCTGAAAGTTTTAATCTTGTCATTACTATAAGTGATACCCTGATTACAGAGATTGATGTTACTCTTGAAAACAATAACGAAATTGTTTTCTCTGGTAAAATTGATGAATCTTATGTTTTACCGATTGGTATAATAAAATGTGAAGACAATATTGTAGTGACTACAAAGCCCGAAAACACATCGTTACGGAATTTTATTTTTAAGAATGTTAATCAAAAGTTAAACGAAGGAGATTTAGTTCTCACGATAAAGAATGAAGAAAAAGAAATTGACGAGAAAATTAATTTAAGCGTTGTTTGGTTTAATAAACCATTTTCACTTTTGAATCCTGAAAAAGCAATTGAATATTTAAGTTATATTGAATCAGATTCTGTCGTTTCTGAACTATTGGATGAAGATGAATCTGATTATCCCAAAGCATTGAATAATTTTTGGGCTAAATTTGATCCGACACCAAAAACAACCTTTAATGAAATTACATTCGAATATTATAGCCGTGTGGATTATGCCGTAAAAGAGTTTATGAGCATTACTAACAACAATGGTGCAAAAACTGATAGAGGTATGGTTTATATTAAATTTGGCAATCCAGATAAAATCGAACGTACCTCAACTTCACAGGGCCAGGTAATTGAAGTTTGGACATATTCAAAATCTCTACGATCATTTTCTTTTATAGACAAAACAGGAACCGGAAACTTTACATTAACAGAAAATTGATGAATAAAATTGTTTTCACGTGTGGCGATATTAATGGTATAGGACCAGAAATAGCTTTAAAAGCACTGAATAAAATCTCTTCAAAAAATAAAAAAACTCAGTTTATCCTTATTATCCCTCGGAACGTTTTTCAAACCACATCACAATTAGTAAAACCCAAATTCGATTACAAAGTCATTTACGAACTAGAATCACAGAGACACGCACTTGCTCAAGTTTTAGTTTTTGCCACACGTTCATCAAACCAGAGATATGGAAAACCTACTGTCGATTCAGGTAAGGCGGCATTTCAGGCTTTGAAAAAATCATTCGAGTTATTAAGGAAAAAGAGTGCAGATGCAGTTGTTACTGCTCCGGTTTCTAAAACTGCTTTGAATCTTGCCGGGGTTAAATATCCAGGTCAAACTGAAATGTATGCTGATTGGTGCGGAGTTAATAATTTCGTAATGACCTTTCTTTCTACAAAATTAAGGGTTGGTCTGTATTCCATTCATATTCCATTAAAGAATGTCTCTAACTCTTTAAAATCAAATCAATTAAAAGCTAAACTTGAGATAATAGTTAATATGTTAAAAAATGATTTAGGAATCCCAAAACCAAAAGTTGCAGTGCTTGGTTTAAATCCTCATGCTGGTGAGAATGGAATAATTGGTAAGGAAGAAAAAAAAATAATTGAACCAGTTCTAAAGCAAAAGATATTCAACGGAATTGTTGAAGGTCCTTTTTCCTCTGATGCATTCTTTGCTAACAGAAGATTTGAAAATTTCGATCTGGTATTCGGTCTTTATCACGATCAGGTTTTGATTCCTTTTAAATATATCAACTCAGGAAAAGGAGTGAACTTTTCAGCTGGATTACCGATTATCAGAACTTCCCCGGATCACGGTGTTGCTTACGATATTGCAGGGCAGGGCATAGCAGACGAATCAAGTATGATTGAAGCTTTTAAGTATGCTGAGATAATTATGAAGAATAGAAGGAAGAGCTTCAATAACAAATGAAAGTAAATCCATACGAGAAAGTTGCCTGCGTCTATGATGGTTTAATGAAAAAAGTCGACTATCCGACCTGGTCAAAATACCTTCTTGTAATTGCTGAAGAAAATATCCCGGACAATGCGAAAATACTTGAACTTGGAGCAGGGAATTGCAAAATGGCTGAAATATTCTCTAAAAAATATAAAAGCTATTTTGCCACTGATATTTCTTTATCAATGCTAAAAGGTTCCTCCAAAAATCATCTCACGAAAATTTGTTGTGATATGACTGCAATACCGATTAAAGCTAAGTTCGATTTTATATTTTCTGCTTTCGATGGCGTAAACTATATTTTGAAGCAAAAAACATTGTTCAGTTTATTTCGTGAAGTTTACCGCTTACTTAACGAGAATGGTATTTTTACATTCGATGTAAGCCTTGAAAGAAATAGTTTGAATGTAATCATTAGTGATTGCATTGAAGATCACCATAATGGATTATGGTTTCAAAGAATTAGTCGATATAATAAACATAGTAGAATTCATTACAATAAATTTTATATTAGTGATGATTCAGGATCAGAATTTAATGAAGTGCACAAACAAAAAATTTATGACATCTCAACATACTTTAAGCTTGCAGAAAAAGCGGGATTGTATACAGAGTCTTGTTTTGATTGTTTCTCATTCAAAGATGTTAGTCAGAAATCAAATAGGGCTCAATTTGTAATGAGGAAGATTAGCTGATGATGCTCTCATTTGATAATGTAGAATTTCATTACAGGAATCAGCCTGTTTTTACTAATTTAAATCTGGAACTTGATCATGGTGAATTTGTTTTTGTAATTGGCAAAAGTGGAATCGGCAAAAGTACATTGATGCAGCTGATTTACATGAACCTGTTTCCACTAACAGGAACCGTACGCATAGCGGAATTTGATTCGCAGACAATTAAACCCTTTCAAATTCCGTTACTAAGAAGGAAGATTGGTGTTATTTTTCAGGATTTTAAACTTTTACCGGATAGAGATGTTTATCAGAATCTTGCTTATGTGATGAAAGTTACCGGTACATCCTCAAAAGAGATTAAGAAGAAAATAAATGAAGCACTGGGCGAAGTCGGCCTTTCACATAAAAGGTTAAACAAACCTCACGAGTTATCAGGAGGTGAACAGCAAAGAGTAGCAATAGCAAGAGCAATCCTGAATGATCCGATACTGATTCTGGCTGATGAACCAACCGGAAATCTTGATCCGGAAACATCAGCAGAAATTTTAGCACTTCTTAAAAAAATAAATAAAAGGGGAACTGCAGTTTTAGTTGTAACTCATAATTATGATTTAGTCAAAAAGGCTAATGAAAGAGTTATAAAACTTGATGATGGACGAGCACGTAAAGCTATAATCAAGCAGAAGGCAGAAAACTAGAGATCATTAAGCTAAGGTTTTCAACATTTCAGTATTAACTTCTTCAACAGAGCCAAGCCCATTTATTGAAATCACCTTGCCTTGCTTTTCATAATACTTGAGGACAGGCTCAGTTGTTTTACGAAAAATTTCCATTCGTTTTCTGATCACTTCTTCTTTGTCATCATCCCTTAAATAAAAACTATTTTGTGATTTACAATTGGGACACGAATGTGAGTTTTTAATTTCGACAAGTGTAAATATGTTTCCGCATTCTTTGCAGGCTCTTCTGTTGTTAAGTCGTTTTACTATCTCCTCTTCATCTGCAAAAATATTGATCAACCTGATATCGCCAATATTCATTTCATTTAAGAGATTATCAAGTTCCATTGCTTGTTTATCTGTGCGTGGAAATCCATCAAGAATGAAACCGGAATTGCAATCAGTCTTACTTAATCTGTATTTAATAATTCCAATCATAACATCATCAGGAACAAGATCACCTCTGCTCATAATTTCCTGAGCCTTTTTACCAAGTTCAGTTTGATCTTTTACTGACTGCCGTAAGATGTCACCAGTAGAAATGTGTGGTATATTAAATTTTGAAGAGAGTAGTTTTGCCTGGGTTCCTTTTCCAACACCAGGTGCTCCGAATAAGAGTAATCTCATAAGAATAATTTTTTTTATTGCAAATTATGGAAATAATCAGGCAGTCTCAAACTGTTGGCGGTGTAAATTTTAAACCATTTTTATTTTTTAGTTTGTTAAAGAACTCCTGAAGCAGATTTTTACTTTCTTCAGAATAAATGCCGGAGTAAACATTGATTTTGTGATTGGTCTTTCCATCATCAGCGAGATTATAAACACTACCACAAGCACCAAATTTTGGATCAAAGGTCGAAAAAAAAAGTTCTTTAATTCGGGAAGCAAGCAAAGCTCCAGTACACATAATGCAAGGTTCCAGTGTTACATAAACTGAACATTCATTTAACCGCCAGTTGCCAATCGTACTTGAAGCAGATGTTAAAGCAATCATTTCTGCGTGAGCAGTTGCATCTTTTAATTTTTCAACCTGGTTGTAACCCCTTCCAATAATTTTATTATCCTTAACAATTACTGCTCCGACAGGAACTTCATTTTCTTCTAATGCTTTCTCAGCTTCCTGTAATGCAGCAAACATAAAACGATATGTATTTTCGTTGAAAATCACTTAAATATTTATTGAGGATAAATTAAATTCTTAATAATAAATTAAACATTCTTAATTGGGAAAGGAGTACGCCCGTAGGGATTCGAACCCCAAACCCTCAGATCCGAAGTCTGATGCTCTATCCAGTTGAGCTACGGGCGCATATTTTATAATGTAAAAATAGAGATGAGTTGTTGGAATAACAATAAAAAAGCCGCTATGAAAAGCGGCATAATTGCTCGACCATTAAATGCTAATTCAAAAAGTCTTTCGGATAAGTTTTGAGGTTATGTCCAAATTTTAACTGCTCTTCCATTCTGCACGACCAAACGAGTTGTCCATTCCAGACAGTAATATCGGGACAACCATCGCACATGCTTTGTCTTCCATCTGGAAGAAAATCAACCGGCTGAATGATCATGACTGATTGGTAGTGTAATCTCTTAAAAATATTAAGTGGATTTTTATAAAAGTTGAAGAATGTCTTTCTCAGTTTTTTATCGAACGCACCCATCAGAAGCATACTCTTGCCTTTGCGTGTCCATTTTGGCGCAGCATAAGCAAGATATTTATTATACAATAGATGGTAGAACATCTGAACCATTTCCATTCCTTTTCTTCCTACATAGCCATAGATTTTTTTCTTCGTTCCCAATCTTCCGGTTAAAAGCCATTTAAAAGAATCTGGTTTTTCCGAGCCGTTCAAATAAGCACAAGGATCGAAATCAGGATTATCTTTCCTTATCAGTTCAACTACTTCTGGAGCTTTTATATCTGCTCTGGTTATTGGGTCTTCATTATAAACCAATTGACCCATATCAACTTTTTTAGGTCCAAGATAAAAATCGTATTCACTATTGTTAACCGCACGATAAAGAATGAACACCATAACGTTAACTATATCAATATTATTTTGTGCCCACTTGACCATTGCAGGGATATATTTCATTGTATCTTCATATACCGTTGAATTAAATGCGCAGGAAATGTTTCCTTCATCTGCTAACATTTTAGCAAAGTGATATCGTAATTCATTCAGATCAATTTCATTTTTATCTTTCCAGTGAGGTCTTCCTTGTTTACTATCGATGTGAAATGTAAATCCAAAAGCTCCGGCTTTTTTCAATTCGTGCAATAATTCTTTTGTTAATGCCAGCCCATTCGTATTGATGATGGGTTTCATATTTCTTTTTTTAACTTCCTTGACAATTTCGATAATATCCGGATGTGTTAAAGGATCGCCACCGGCAATTGAAACACCATCAGCATGTCTCAATCTAACAAATACATCAAGGTCACTTTTAATCTGATCAATGGTTTTATGCCCATCTTTTTCATTTAATCTATAGCAGCCTTCACAATAAAGATTGCACTTGGCAGTTGGTTCAAGCCACGAAATTGAGTTATCTGTTAAGTTCCAGGGTAGGCGGTAATAGTCAAGATGATTCAAAGAATTGTTGTCCATTATTACTCCGGATATTACTAATATTTATTTAGTTAAAAATTCAACAATAAAAATAATCTAATTATCAGGAATTGACAAAGCAAATAATAGTGATGTAAACAATAATTATTAATTTGAAGTCAAGCTCTATTTGAATAGTTTTGCTTTCAAATTAATATAAATATTCACAAACTGATGAGTATTCAAATTATGAAAAACATCATACTTTTAGTTCCTGTTCTCTCAAGTATTTCAATTTTTGCACAAAGTAAATTTGTTGCAGGTGCCTCTTTTAATGTTGGATTTCCCACAGGTTCATTTGCAAATGAGGCAGAAACCGGAATAGGTGGTTCAATTATCGGAGAATATTTTTTTAGCAATGAATTCTCTGCAACTCTTTCGGTTTCTTATCAAAATTATCCGGGAAACTTTCCTGAACTTGCAGTTCAGGGAAAAGTTCTTGATGTCTCAATCAACTCCATCCCTGTGGTAGCTGGAGGAAGATACTATATTAAGGAAGGATTCTTCACTACTATAGAATTAGGCTCATATTTTTTTAGAATTAATGTGGAAGAATCAGATCTTTATACAGATGATAAATATTCATCTGATTACGAGGCGAAGTTTGGCGGTGGATTCGGTCTTGGTTATCGATTTAATTTGTCCGAACAATCTGCAATGGAATTTGACGGAGTTTATCAAATTATTCAAGATGATCTGAATTCTGTCGCACTTCGTTTGGGAATTTTGATATATCTGGATAAGATTTAATTGTAAAATATTTAAGATACTTTTTCAAATATAATTACTGAAATTCTTCAATGTTTAATAAAAATTTACTATTAATAATAATTGTAATATCTGTTTCAGTTTATGCGCAGCAAAATCGTGAAAAAGCTTTGAGTAAAGGTGGCTGGACAGGTGGTTTAGCAGGATGGGTTGGCTGGGAAAATTTTAATATTTCAGAAAAAGTGGGTGATGTAAATTCAAATTCTAAAGTTGATGGTTATAATTTTATATTTAGTTCACGCAATGGAAGCCTGGTTGAAAATAATGGTGTATTCGGTTTTGATTTTCAGTGGCGTCAAAGAGATCGAACAACAAAACCTGATCCCAATCCTTATAATAGTAGTGAATCACTAAATGAAAAAGAATGGTTCATTGGGCTTTGGGCAAGATACTACATACCTTTAGCAGGAGAACTTGCAATGTTTTTTGAAGGATCAGGCGGTTATGCTGTCTTTTCTCAAGACTATGAAATAATAATGTCTAGAATTCGATTCATCAATAACTACAATGCTTTTGCAAATGGATTTGCATACAATGCTGGAGCTGGTATTACTCTTTTTGTTTCTCCAAATGCAGCTTTTGAACTTACTGGCAGATGGGAGGGAGGGAGTTTAAGCGGAAATCGAGACTATCAGTACTATGACTCAAGTGAATTGAATGTTAAACTTGGAAATATTTTTATTCTATTTGGGTTTCAGGTTTACTTAAGGTAATCTATTAAAGAAAAAGGAGACCGCTTTCGTGATCTCCTTTTAATTCGCCCTCACCACAAAAAACTTTAAGTGGACAAGCTAATCACTTAAACATCCTTTCAATCTCTGATCTAGATTTTCTTACTCCTCTGATTGATATAACTATAAAGAGTAAAAGTCCACCCAAAATAATTCCTGCCATTAAATAGACTGCCATTAAATTGCCCTCCAATTTTAACGCTCATTTTTCAACCATTATGCCATTAAGTAACTCATTAGTTCAATCTTATATCAGCTAAAATTTTATTAAATAAAAGAAATGCTGTATCTAATTGGAATCTAAAATGAGAATTGTATCAAAAAGGATATTGCTATTAAATGTGAGGTTAAATAGATAGGCTCTAATTTTTATTAAGAATTAATGGTATGCCGTTATGGAAATATATCCTGCCAAAGTTTTCAATTATCCAGTTCAGAGGTTGCTCTGCTTGTTTATTTTTTTCAACAACATTTATTCGAACGACTTCGGGTCGTTCCTGAATTGTAATTACTGCATCACAAAATTCTTCAGGTGAAACACAGTGAGAATCATCAAGCTCAACCTCCAAAATCTTTTGCTTATTTATAAAGATATTCCTAGCCAAATATTGGTTGATATTCAGAGATTTATATGTAAGTGTTATTTCGAAATTTCTCATACTATAAATTTAAAATAATTACAGACTATTTCAAGAGGATCATTTTTTTAGTTTGTGCGAAATTGCCAGAAATTATTTTATAAAAATATATTCCACTGGGAAGTTGACTTGCGGAATAATTTACACTATGTATTCCTGCAGGCATATCTTCATCAAAGATATTTCCAACTTCGTTGCCGATGATGTCATAGACAGTAATTGATACTTTGCTCTGTATTGGCTGCTGCCAGCTAATTGTTGTTGTAGGATTAAAAGGATTCGGATAATTCTGAAATAAGTTAAATTCATTGGGCAAAACTGTATTGTTATCTACAAAACTTGCTTGCTCAACTTCAATATAACAGGATTTTAAAAGAGTATCACTGCCCAGTGCATTTGTTGCGATTAACGAAACTTCATAAGTGCCAGGCGAATTATAAACAATATTTTGTGGATTTTGCTCTGAAGAGGAAGCAGGCAATCCACCAGGGAAACTCCATTGCCAATTGGTAGGCTGAAATGATGATTGATCGAAAAGGTTAATACTTTGTCCTGTAATTATTTTAGTCGAATCGGCTTTGAAATCAGCAACCGGCTTGAATTGTTTATTTGGTTTATAAGCCTTTATGTTAAATCCGGCGCCCGCTATAACCAGAATTCCATCTTTAGCAAGTGCAGGACCACAGTAAGTTAAATTTGGTTCTCCACGTTCCCAAATTACTGTTTGGAGATCCGGGCTAAAGCAAAACATTTTATTATCATTATTACAAACATAAACTTTGCCTTCTCCATCGACTGAAATAGTTGGATAAAAAGAACCTTGCACTGAAATATTTGACTTATTTAAAACATTTCCGTTGTTGTGATTAAGTAGTTTTACAGTGTCGTTATCAATTATATAAATATCTCCATTTGCCGATGAACCAAAGTAACCGGGCATTTCTGTTGCGGTTGGTGTGTATTGCCATTTTATTCTGATTTCTGCACCCGTATCCTCAAAAGCATATAATTTTCCTCCATCGCGTTTCATATAAATTGTACCATCACTGCCGATTGTAATCGGCCATTCTTGGTCGCCATCTCCAGGAAGATCAGCTGTTTCGTATTTGAATTGACCAGTTTCAATATCAAGTGCAAATAATGTTTTTGGAGTGTTAATTGTGCCTTTATAATGATAGAAAGTAGTGCTGGTTGCTGCATAGCCGGCATTTGGTCCAACCGGAACAATGTAATCATAAAACCAAATAGTCTGACCGGTATTTTTATCTAATCTTTTACCTCGAACAATTGGATCACCATTACACGCAAACAATATTCCTGAGTTTCCACCAAACATATATTCACTTACTGCCCATTTAACCGAGCCGTCAATTGGTGAAAGGGCGTACAGAGAATCACTTGAATAATCGTGTACATATACTGCATCTTCAGAAAAACCAACTGCATACATTATCGAAGTTGAATAAACCATCTTTTCCCAAAGTAAATTTCCATCAACCAGGCTGCGACATTCTAATTTAGAAGTGTATGGACTGAATACAGCTCTCGCCGTAACAAATTTATCGCCGTAAGTAAAAATGGAGTTTCCGATTACCGTTTGACTTGAACTCACTGACCACAAAGGAGTAATTATGCTGTCCGGTCCAATTATTTTGCTTAATCCGTTTCTCTGATTACTTCCGCCTATGGTCGGCCAGTTTTGTGGAAATACTGTTATGATGGTTAATAGTGTGATGAGGAAAATCAGTAGACGATTTTGCATTTAACATCCCTTTAAATATTTAATTGTAGAAATATTGTTAATAATATCTAATCAAAGCACAAGGAAAAATATGGAATGATATTTAGAAATAGAAACGAGGCTTAATAGCAAACTTCTAGAATCGGTTAAACCAAAATCTAACTACCATTCATCAAATTTTATAAGTTAGCTTACTTTTTTTCTTGGCTTAGGTCTTTTATTACTTTAAATTCGCACTTCAAAAACAACCAAATAATTCCAAATAAATCAGGGAGTTAAGTGTGAATAGACTGAATCTAATATTATTTATAGGAATTTTATCAATGATGATTACTAATATCAAAGCAGATAGTGATAAAATATTTCCTTATCCAATTTACCAACACAAGCTTGCTAACGGACTGAACGTAGTTACAGTTCCTTTTGATAGCCCCGGCTTAGCGGCTTTTTATATTGTGGTTCGTGTGGGTTCACGAAATGAAGTTGAGCCCGGCGTAACCGGATTTGCTCATTTCTTCGAGCATATGATGTTCAGAGGAACTGATAATTATTCGCGCGAAGAATACAATGAGGTTTTAAAGATGACCGGTGCAAGTGCAAATGCAAACACTTCTTTGGACAGGACCATTTATCATATGACTGGTAGTGTAGCTTATCTTGAAAAGATGTTTGAGGTTGAATCGGATAGGTTTATGAATTTAAAATATCCCGAGCATGAATTCAAAGTTGAAGCTGGAGCAGTGAAAGGTGAGTACACAAAAAACTTTGCAAATCCTTATCAAAGACTTTATGAAAGTTTATTGTTTACATCTTTTGATGTCCATACCTATAAACATACAACAATGGGATTCTTCGATGACATAGTCGAGATGCCTAACAAATATGAATACTCTCTTACTTTTTTTGATCGTTATTATAGACCAGAATATTCTACTATAGTGGTTGTAGGTGACGTGAATGAAGAAGAAGTTAATGCATTCGCTGAAAAATATTTTGGTAAATGGGAAAAAGGAAATTACACTACTAAAATTCCTGTTGAACCAGAACAAAAAGAAAAACGCAAAGTGCATCTTCAAGATGGATCTATTCCGCCGTATATGAGTCTTAACTATAAGGGACCTGCTTTTAATGATGAAAAAATTGATTTAGCAGCAATTGATGTAATGAACACAATTCTTTTCTCACAGAATTCTGAGCTGTATAAAAAGCTGGTTATTGAAGAACAAAAACTCAGATTTCTCGGAGGCGGAGCAATGGATACCCACGATCCTTACCTGGTAAGTATTCAGGCTTCTTTCATAAATAAAGATGATTTTCAGTACGTTAGAGATCAGATAACAATTACCATTGAAGAAATAAAAAAGAATGGAGTTGATGAAGTTTTACTAGAGGAAACAAAGTCAAACTTGAAATATAGTTATGCTATGAGCATTGATAATCCTGATGCAATCGCAAATTCAATAAGTCATTATATATACTTAACAGGCGATCCTGAATCATTAAATGAAGCTTATTCACTTTACGATGAAGTAACAATTGAAGATATAATAATGGTTGCCAATAAATACTACGTGGATAATGCTTTGATAATTGGAACAATATCTTCAGATGAGAACGGAGGAGTAGAATAATGAAAGCAATAATATTTTCAATTTTATTAACCGGAATGATAATGTCACAAGAAGTTGTAGAGCTAAAACAAATCAACTCTGCAAAAATTATTGTAAAACTTATGTTTACGAACGGTTCGATATCCGATCCATCAGGAAAGGGAGGTTTGACTTATACTACTGCCCAGCTGATTACGCAGGGTGGGACCGGAGAATTAACATTCAGCGATATCCAGGATGAAATTTATCCGATGGCTGCAAGTTATAATTCTTCAATTGATAAAGAAGTTACAATTTTCACTTTCCAGTTTCATAAAGATTGGATGGAAAAATTCTACCCGATAATGGTTGGCTTAATAACAAATCCTTCGTTATCTCAATCCGACTTTGACAGAGTAAAATTAAACCAGCAGTCTTATGTTGACCAGGTAATTCGTGCATCATCAGATGAGGAATACAGCAAGAAAGCATTTGAGGATTTTCTTTTCAGAGGAACAAATTATCAGCATATGATCCAGGGAAATTCTGCTTCTGTTACTTCAATTACTCTAGAGGATGTAAAGAATCATTATAAAAAATTCTTCACAAAAGATAATCTGATGATTGGGATAGCAGGAGATTATCCCGAATCTTTTCTTGAAAAATTAGAAGACGATCTTGAAAAGCTGCCAGACACCAATCCTGAAATACCCTCAGCTCCAAAAATAAAAATGCCGGATGGAATTGATGTTGAAATAATAGCGAAAGAAGGTGCATTTGGTTCTGCAATATTTGGGGGTTATCCTTTATCCATCACAAGAGCTGATGATGAATTCGCAGCACTGATGGTCGCAAATTCTTATCTTGGTGAACACAGAAAATCCTACGGAAAATTATACCAGATGATTCGTGAACAACGTTCTATGAATTATGGGGATTATACGTACATCGAGTGGTATGATAACGGAGGAGGAAATATGCTTCCGCCAGCAGGAGTTCCAAGACATTCAAATTATTTTTCATTGTGGATAAGACCGGTCCAGATTTCCAAACAACTGAAAATGCAATATGAAGAGTTAAAAGATATTGAAGTTGGTCACGCTCATTTTGCTCTTAGAATGGCTTTACGAGAAATGGATAAGATGATTAAGAATGGAATTTCTCAGGAAGATTTTGAAGTAACCAGAACATTTCTGCAAAGTTACATCAAACTTTATATTCAGTCACCGAACCAGCAACTTGGATATCTTATGGATTCAAAAATGTATGGAAGGTTTAACTATATCGAGGAACTTGGTAACCTGCTTTCAATTCTTACAGTTGATGATGTAAATGAAGCAATTAAAAAATATTTTCAGATTGAAAATATGAAGATCACAATTGTAACTGATGTAAGCGAAGCGGAACCACTTGCTAAAAGTCTTAAAGAAAACTTACCTTCTCCAATGAGCTATTCAAATACTGTTAAAGCCGGTTTGCCGGAAGATATTTTAAAAGAAGATCAGGAAACTGAAAACTTTAAATTGAACGTGAAGGATGTTATTATAATAGATTCGAAGGATACGTTTAAGTGATAATTTGCAGATAAAAAATTCAAGCCGGATTGAGTCCGGCTTTTTTTATTTCGGTATTTTATAATCCAACCACTTTTCTAATGTATCAATTATGATAGCGCGGTCAGTTTCATTAAAGCTTTTTATTCGTGTTCTGTGGTTTCCGCCAATCTTTACCATTTTAATTGCATTAGTTTCTCCGGTTAACTCAACTGCTGTTGCTGACCAGGCGTCTATTTCACCATAAATAAAAATCATATTATTTCCGTGCTTTTGAATCCAGGTATTAATTTTTTGCATTATACAACAGTCAAATTCCGGGTTCAGATATTTTGGTAAAAATATTCTGCTGGTTGGTTCTTTCACTTCCTTAAGTAAATCCTTGAAATCTGAAATATCATAACCATAATATCCCATCTGAGAATATGCCTGATAAACAAATGGAAGATTAGTTGCTATATCCTGATCTGAAAAATAACTGAATGACGAACCTTTCTTCAAATGTTCAAACAAATCTTCGTTAGAAGCTGTTGTGTCAGGAATTTGTGAACAATTAGTGTATTGCCATTGCCAGAAAGCAAAACCGTATTCTAACACGACGAACTCGAAAATAAATTTATAGTTACCGAGTGAATAAGTATAACCAGAGTTTTCAGTGTCTTCAATAAACATTGGTAATAATTCATCTTCTCTTTTTAGCACTTCTCTCTGGAACTGAACCATTTTATTTCTGCATTCTTCTGTTCCAACATTATCAAGAAAATGATAGATGCGAGGATCTTCTGCAGCGAGGTTTAGTGGTGCAACGTAACAAACTGAAGCATCAGCGTCATCGGGAAAGTAATATTTATAGATGTAAGTCGTTTGTCCACCTTTACTGATTCCAGTTGTAACCCATTGCTTATCGTAGATCATTTTCATTGTTTCGATAATCCGGTGATGATCTTTTGCAGCCTGTTCAATCGTCAAGAAATTCCAGTAAAGACTATCTGGTCTCGATTCTCCAAAGTACCGGTGTTCGACAACAATCTTATTGCATTTTAAAATCATAGCGAGTTCATTTTGCCGGTTATAATCAATGTTGTATCCATCGAGCTCAATTACCATCGGAAGGGATTCATCTTTGTGAGATAAGTAGAATTTCTGTTTGAACTTTTCTCCATCAGGATTATTGTGATCAACGGGCTGCTCAATGAATATTTTGAATGCATCACTGTATTCTGAATCAGGTTCAATTCGTTCTACACTAGTAATACCTGGCAAAGATTCAATTCTAACCTTTAAATCTTCCTGAGAGTAGAGAAGGGAAGTGGCAGAAACAATTATTCCAATAGCAAGAAAAGAAAGCCTAATATTCTTCATCATAACCCCCATTTATAATCAAGTTGAAAAATTTTATTATTTTCTTTTGAAAAGATAAAGTTGAGAAAGTATCATTCCAATTAACATCAGCAAACAGCCAAATAATCCACGCACCGGAATTGACTCATTTAGAATCATCCACCCGCCAAGAAGAGCAAATACAGCTTCCAGGCTCATAATGATTGCAGCATTTGCAGGATGTGCATCCCGTTGTGCTACTACCTGAACTGTGAATGCAATTCCTACTGAAAAAAATCCAGCGTAAAGTATGGGCAGATATGCGTTCACAAAATTTTGCAAATCGATTTTCTCAGATATTATTGCTGCTATAAAACTTAAGACAGCACAAACAACGAATTGAGAGAAAGCCAACTGAAATGGATCAACTCTGGTTGAATAATGTCCGATTACCAAAATCTGTATTGCCCAGAAGAATGCACCGATTAAAACTAAAATATCACCAACGTTGATATCGAATGTTTCATTAACACTTAGAAAATATAATCCAACTATTGCAATAACGGCACCCAGCCAGGTTAATAAAGATGTTTTTTGTCTTATGAATAAACCTAATATCGGAACAAGTATTACGTAGAATCCTGTTATAAAACCAGCTTTACCAGCCTCAGTGTAAACCAAACCTCCTTGCTGAAAGGTTGCACCTAAAAATAGTACTGTTCCTGCGGCTAATCCACCGTATAAAAGATTTTTATCGTTAAGTGGAAGGAATTTTTCTTTCTCAAACTTTCTTTTTTGGTTTATAAATAAAAGAGGAATTAACGAGAGACTACCAAGAGTAAATCGTGCAGTATTAAAAGTGAATGGTCCAAGAAATTCCATCCCCGCACGTTGAGCTACAAATGCAAATCCCCAGATGACTGCAGTTAAAAGTAAAAGTAAGTTTGATTTCATTCGTTCATTGTGTAGGGAATGGACTCCTGTCCATTCCATTTTAATCGTTTGTTTTTTCGGATCGATCAGGAGATCGATCCCTACATTTATTGGATTATTTCTTTAAACGCACTAACACAAGCATTAATATTTTCATCATTGGAAGAATAACCCATCAAACCAATTCGCCAGACTTTTCCTGCAAGTTCTCCGAGTCCAGCACCAATTTCAATATTGTAATCGTTTAATAAAGATGTTCTAACTTTAGCTTCATCAATATTTTCAGGGACAGAGACAGAAGTAAGTTGAGGTAATCTCTCATCTTCTTTGACAAAGGCTTTCAATCCAATTTTCTCGAGCTTACTAACTAAATTTTCTCCATTTGTTTTGTGTCTCTTCCAGGAATTTTCTATTCCTTCTTCTTTCAATATTAACAAAGATTCGTGAAGTGCATAAAGAGAATTTATTGGTGCGGTATGATGGTAAGCTCGTTTAGTGCTTCCACCCCAATAGCTCAGGATCAAATTCAAATCCATAAACCAGCTTTGCACCTGAGTTTTTCTTTTCCTTATGAATTCAATTGCTCTTTCATTAAAAGTTACAGGTGAAAGTCCGGGAGGGCAGGAGAGACATTTCTGCGAGCCAGAATATGAGACATCAATATTCCACTCATCAATTAAAAGAGGAATACCACCAAGTGAAGTAACTGTGTCTGCAATAACCATGCAATCAAATTTGTGTGCAATTTCAGTAAGCGTTTTAATATCACTTTTAGCGCCAGTTGAGGTCTCTGCATGAACAAAAGCACAAACAGATATTCCAGCATTCTTTTTCAAAGTATCTTCAAAAAGTTGAGGATCAATAGCTCTACCCCAGGGCATATTCACAACAACAGCTTCAGCACCACATCTTTCAACAATGCTTTTCATCCTTCCGCCAAAAATTCCATTGATGCAAACAAGAATTTTAGAACCGGGCTCAACTAAGTTTACTAAGCAAGTTTCCATTCCAACAGAACCGGGACCTGATACGGCAAATGTAACTTCATTTTTAGTTTGAAAGGCATATTTGAGCAACTCTTTTACTTCATCCATCAGTTCAATGAATTTTGGATCGAGGTGACCAATCGTTGGTCTTGCCATTGCTTCTAAAACTCTTGGATGAACATTTGACGGACCCGGACCCATTAAAATTCTCTTTGGAGGAATGAAAGAAGTCATTTGAAATTCCTATTCTTGTAATAATGCTGTTTTCAAAATGATTTTAAGTTCGATTATCTGTGCTTCGCTTAATGGTTCAAGTGGCATTCTCGGATTTCCACCATCGTAACCAAGTATATCCATCGCTGCCTTCAAGCCAGCAACACCAAATTTTGAAGTTACTGCACGGTTAACTGGAATCATTCTGTTTTGAAGTTCTAATGCTTCGTTAAATTTTTTCTCGCAGAATAAATTATACATCTTAATACATTCATCAGGTGCGACATTAGCCAGAGCAAGAATTCCACCAGCAGCGCCTCCAGTCAAACCCAGATAAAGAACGGATGCGGTTCCTACAATTACCTTAAAACTCTTTGGAACATTCGCTACTACTTCAGAAATCCTTGAAGGATTTTCAGTGCTGTCTTTAAGTCCAGCTATATTTGGATGAGAAGACAATTCAATAATTGTTTCCGGCTCTATAATAACGTTAGTGAATTTCGGAACGTTGTAGATAATAACAGGAATCATCACACTTTCTGCTACTTTTGTGTAGTAGTTTAGAAAAGTATGGTGTTTCATTTCAGATTTGAAAAAAGAAGGTGTAATTATCAATGCATAGTCAGCACCTTTTTCAGCAGCTTCGTTTGTGAGTGAAATGGTTTCTTTTATTGAATCCAAGCCAGTACCGGCAATTAGTATTTTCTTCGTGTGCTCCCTGACCGATGAAATTATTTGAAGTTTTTCTTCTCTTGTTAGGAAAGCACTTTCTCCGTTCGAACCAAACAGAACATATCCTGAAAGTTCTCTCCGTTCGTACTTCCTAAGATTTCTCAGTAGCTTATCAAGGGCAAGCTCATCCTCAGCGAAAGGAGTTGTTAAAGGTGGAAAGATTCCACTTAAATTATCTGTCATAACTTATTGTATTTATTGATTTATACTATTTACTAAATATATTTTTTAATAGGAATCCCACGTTCGCAGGTCTCTCTGCAAGTCTGCGCATATACCACGGATACCAGTGCTCACCGTAACTGATCAGTGTTCTGATTCTGTAGCCATCTGAAGCAAGTTTATATTGCTCAGTTGTTTTAATCCCATACAACATTTGAAATTCTAAATTCTTTTTATCTATTCCCATGCTTTTAGCTTCTTTCTTAACTTGCTCCTGAATGACTAAATCGTGTGTAGCAAAAGCTGCCCGGATTCCTTTCTCCATAATCAGCTCAAGCAGATATTTAGATAAAGACAGAAAGTTTTCATTTACCTGAGACATTTTCGGAAATGCTAATGTTGAAGGCTCTTTGTATGCACCTTTAACCAGTCTTATACAGGGATTTATATCAATCATACCTTTAAGATCAGCCATTGTTCGGTAAAGATATGCCTGGAGACACAAACCGACATTATTGTATTGCTCTTTTATTTTTTTATAAAAATTAATTGTCTTATCTACATAAGAACTATCCTCAATATCAATGAAGACATTGTTATTCATACTTTTTGCTTTATGAACTATACGTATAAAGTGTTCCAGCGTTTTATCTAATGAAAGATCAAATCCAATTTGTGTTAATTTTAAGGAAACTTCAATATCAAGATTTTCTTTTTTTATCTTGTCCAGAAGATCAAGATAGTGTTGTGTGTTGATTTCAGCTTCCTCAAGAGTGGTTATATTTTCGCCAAGATGAGTGAATGTTGTTGGGATGTTTTGTTTGAGAAGTTCACTGGTAGCAAGAAAAGCATCCTCAACTTTTTCACCTGGCATAAAGCGTTTAACCGCTCGTCGAACAAACTTCATTTTTGGAACCCGGCTTTTTAGCCAATCATTCCTTGAAGCCCATAAAAGTATATTTCTGCTTATGCCCATTCCACTTAAAAAGATTAATTGAATTGCTTAGATAAAAATATTCATTTTAAAGATAATAAAGAGAGCGGCTTAGAACTGTTATGTCGTCGGCTGTATGTGGATTATTTTGGAAATCTAATTTATAATAAAGATGCCGGATCGAGCCTGCCTGGCGGCAGACAGGTCCGGCATTTAAAGAAATTTATATCCCCGGCCAGAGCCAACCAAAAATGCCAGCAGTGAACAAAGCGTAAATCAATCCATCGAACATTGATTTGAATGTTGCTGCCCAATTTCGTTTATACCAGATGCTGTTTTGTAGAAGAGCTAAACTGTAACCAACAAAAGCAGTAACTCCGGCGAAATCGGAACACTGTAAGATAATGCGCTCCTGGCTCGGAAGTGCACGACCTGCTACGTATGCTGCGAAGACTCCAACTATAATTGAATAGACAAACCAAAGAGACAGCTCTTTAGCCATATTTGGTGAACCGCTATTCATTATTGTAATCATACCAACAGGTCCTTGCTTCATCTTTTCAAGGAATTCAGGCGATCCCATTTCTTTCATACTATTTGCTTTTGGGAACATATAATCTCCTGGTGGGATTTTGTGCTTACGTAAATCATCCATCATTTGTTTTTCTGATGGAAGTGCAACAAAGTCATTTTTGTGGTAGCCAAGCACCATATGAATGACTGAGCTGATTATGAATACCGCAACTGCTGATAGCAGTATTGGCAGCCAAAGAGAAAGGATTGGAATGATTGCGACCATTGTATTGCCTCCAATAAGTGTTAATAAATGTTAATTATCCTTCTTATCGTAAGATAATGAAAATCATTTATTATTTGAAAGTATTGGGTAATAGTTTCAGACGATATATTTACGTTCTAATGCAGATAGAATTAATTGAAAAACCCCCGCCTATTTTATTAAGCAGGGGTTGGGGGAATTCACTAATTACTATTTAAATTATAACTTATAATAACCTAACGGGTGCGCTTACCAGCCTTGATATCTTTACAAGCGTTACAAAGTTTTCTTCCGCCTGTACCTTTATTTCTTTTCTTAACACCTTTTCCTGATGAACACGAACCATAAATGTGATAGACTTTACTATCTGCCGAATGAAATGGTGATATTTGTTTTGCCATAATGAATCTCCTAAAATTAATTATTATTAGTTAAGTAATACCTATGATGTATTAGCTGATATAAACTTAACCATTTTATTTGAATTTTTAAAAGGTTCTTGAAATTATGCAACAAATTAAAAACCCCCGCCTATATTATTAAGCAGGGGTTGTGGAATGAATAAGATGTTTTGGTTTTATTTCTTCTCAGCTTCTAAAAGTTCCACAGACTTCTTTGGATTTATAAGAGTTATACGTCCATCTTCACTTTTATCAGCACCATTTATAATTAGATTAATCAATTCAGTCGTTGTGAGCGAATTATTTAGAGCTAACAGTTTTGCAGCCAGGTTAACAACATTGGGTGAGGCCATAGAAGTACCAGACATTTCAATTTTATCACCTCCGGGCAGGTAGCTGTCAACTTCAAATCCGTTGGCATGAACATCTACACTTTCGCCAAAACTTGTGAAGCCGGTTTCTTCGCCTGCCTGGTCAACTGCACCTACAGTTATTAAATTTGGCAGATCAAACATTGATGGGATAACTTCATCAAAAGTTACGTCATTATCAGAATTACCTGCTGCAGTTATAAATAATATTTCAGGAGCGCTTTTAATTGCATTATAAAGTCCATCCTTGTATATGTCAAAAATTTTACGAGTAAGCTGACTTCTCTCTTCAGCATCCTTTCCTATACCATTGGCTTCCAGCATCCCTTCAATTTCTTTTAATGTCCAACCCCAACTCATATTAACAACACGCACATTATTAGCCTGAAAATATTTTACAGTCGCCATATAATTTTCAGCCGCTTTTATTAGCCACCTCAATTGTTGGTGGAGCAGGAATGGCATGGTGATCAAATGTTATTCTGGCAACTAGTACTTCAGCATAAGGATTATTATTAATTGCAATTCCAGCAACGTGAGTGCCATGCACATACATACTGAATAATGCTAGTTCTTCTAAAAATGGTTTCGTATCCTCGGGATTCATAGTGCTCATTTTTTTCTTCAATTCAGTTGCTTCGGGACTATCAATTGCAGCCTGGAGATCCATAAGTCCTTTAATCTGCGATTTCATGTTAGAATAATTCTTCAAATCAGCCTCTGTCATTGGGTAGAGAAGGCGTGTGGTGTAATCTTCTTCCAATGAAAAAGCTACTCCGTGCACATCATCAACAAACCCATTATTATCGTTATCAATTTCATCAACTTTTTCATTAGTGTTTACGAACACCTGATTTTTAAATACATCAACATCAACGCCTGAGTCCCATATTCCAACCATCACATTAGAAAGGTTTGTTACTTCGGAAAGATCAACGTCTCTATCTTTCCAGATGTCTTCCTTTTCTATTTTATTAGCGTCTATATAATTCCCGAAAATTTCTACAACGTCCATCTTAAAAGGTTCTATTAATACAATAAATTTCCGCATTCCGATAAGCTGAGCAGCAGCATCTCCGCTGATGTTTTTTGTTTTCTCCACTGATGGATCAATTTGTGTCTGAATCATTCCTACAAGAACATTTTCACTTAAAATTTCGTAATTGCCTTTTAGTTGTTCAACATCATCCTGAACTACATCCCAGGGAAGTGCATCAACTCTGGCTTTCAGATTTTTTCTGAATTCATTCCGGATTATTTCTTTATCACCGCTTTTATTATTCTGCATTGCTTCGATGAGTGATAAGTCTATGATTCCGCTCATCAGTTTATCGGAAGGTTTATCCTGTAATAAAAGAATCTTTTCGGTGTACTGTAATGCAGACTCAAAATTTCCTTCAAGCATATCAATATTGCGCAAAGTAGAATAGTATCCCTTTAGCGTGGTTTTATCATCAATTTCATATTCATTAAGTGTATTTAGAATATCCTTTCTGACTTCCTCTGATAATGAGTTGAATTCATTTTCGGAAACTAAAAGTTCTGACGCTTTTATTTCGGTAGGGTAGGTATAACGAGGTAAATCATCAAGCTTACTTATTTTTTTCTTTTCCTGTGCTTGATTTAATCCTGTAATCGTCAATAGTAAGAATTAAAACAAATGATAATATTTCCGAAATGGTGTTTAAGCGTTTCATAAATAGATTCCTTTTTTTATAAGATTTAATCGATGTGCCTATAGCTTTTTTTTGCAAACCAGCTTTTGAAAAATTTTACTTTTATGTTATTAAAATTAACTATTAAGGTAATCAAATTGAAAAAACACATTAAAAAACCCCCACCTAATTTCTTAGATGGGGGCCAGCTCTGGCATCTACTCCGAGAGAGAGGTATTTACCAGAGACTGAAAATTATTTCATTAGTATCATCTTTTTAGTGCTTATGAAATCTCCTGCTTTCATCTGATAGAAATAAACTCCGCTTGCCAACTGACGACCGTTGATTGAGGACTGAAATTTTACTTCATATTCACCCGGCTGCTTTTCTTCATTAACTAATGTGACTACTTCTCTTCCGAGAATATCATAAACTTTCAGAGTTACTACTTGCCTCTCAAGTCTTGCGTCTTGCGGAATAGCGTAGCGAATTGTCGTTACCGGATTAAACGGATTCGGATACGATTGACAGAGCATATATTTCTCGGGCAGATAGTAATTCTCATCATCTATACCAACAACCGATGAAGCTCCTAAAACATTAAATCCTTTATTATTATTCTCATGAATTTCAGTTAAAGTATTTTGCTGATCGATTACTGCATAGATTCTAGGAAAATTAGGTAATCCACCTGGAACTACCAGTTTAAAGTTTACATCAGATCTTTCCTGAGGATTAATAGCAGTATTAATTGTAATTGAGTTAGTACCATTTACACCAATTATGGGTGTTCCGCCAGAATCAGGATCATTAATATAGAAACTAACAGAAACCGGCGACGATGTAGGTTCGAAACTAAAATTTCTCACTCTTGCTGTTATTGTTAATGTATCTCCGGGTTCCGGCTTTTTAGGAATAAAAGTAATATCTTTAGTCTGGAAACGCTTGTCCGGATCTCCTAATGTATATCCTTTTTCCGGATCCAAACGCCATGGCAATGCAAACGCAGGATCTGGTTGATTTCCATAATGATCATCCCACCATGTTGGTGGAAATCCAGGAGGAGCAAGTTCCGGTTGAACTGCATAGTCAACTACAATGACATCATTTTTTCCCCAATATGCATATGGTGTAACCGCATATTTTACATCTCCCAAACCCATATCAACACTGCCAAGATGAACTTTTAAATTGATTAAATTTTTAACTGATGTTTTATGTGTAGTCATCTTTTTGCTGTCAAACTTGAAGTTTGTTGCAACAGATCCAAGTTCTACTCCGGCATCAAAACCTAAATTTTTTTCTGTACTTGCACCACTCTGCTGGAAGTCGGTGAAGGTTAAATTCCATTCATAAGAAGAAGAACCATCCAGAGAAAACCTGTCCGACAGATAACTTGCACGAATTACTTCTGACAGGTTTGGATTGTTGGAAAGAGTATCATATGGATAGTATGATAAAATATTTCCTACTTCATGATCGGGTACAGAGTTCTGTGCAAAATAACTTTTACTGCTGTACCATGTTGCCTGAACATTTTTTGGAACCAACGCAAATAAGGATCGCCGTGAAAATGTTTCAATCCCATGAAATATTGGATATTCCCAGACATCATAATCGGATATTGTAGAATAAATACGATCATCTTCCCTTGCCTGAACTTCTACACTGATTGAAATAGTAGAAGCGCTTGGAAGAGTCTTTGCTGAAATGTTCTCCGACTTTTCCCATCGCCCAAAGTTTATAGTTGGATAAAACTCCAACACCAGCCGGTGCTATAGAAATTTGACCCTCAGTCTTATAACCGGCTGATAAATCCCAGTCTTTGTGTACCTGTGTAGAGACTTCAACTGAAGTTGTAGTTTCTTTCTTATACAAAGCCCAGAAATCACAGTTGCCACCATTAAAACAAGCATTTACGTCGTATATTATTCCGTCAAAAACATCAAAATGAACAGGAGGCGCATTCAAAGAAACTATAGGTTGAACTACTCCATATTCGTGAAAGAGAGACGGTGTTCCAAGTGTAAAATCATACCCGTCATAATCCCCAATAGCAATAGCATAAGGTATATAACCTGTAATCTGCGGTTCATCTCTGATCATTCTGGCTATAGTTGCTATCTGGGTTAATTCTGCATCCGGACAAGTTAGAGTTTGTATCCAGAAGCCGCCATCACCCCCAGAGCTAACATGTTTTATGTAAGTTATATCTTCTTTATTGTCCATATTAATATCGCCAACTTTAAGAAAATTACTGCTCTGTGAATAATCATTTGCTCCACCATAAGCTACAATACTTGTTACTTTCGGTTCGAAATAAAAATTACTATTCACTTCATAAATATGCATAACATTATCCCAGGCTGTGACTATCGCTTCATCCCGTCCATCGTCATTAAGATCGCCAGCTGCAATAGCAAAAGGTGTATAAACATAGGTAGTTGGAAAATAATCTGCATATAGGTAGGCCGGTCCAACGGTAATTGTTTGTAAATCTCCTGAAACATTTAGTATATAGTTACATATACTTCGTACAACATCTGATCCGGTTAAACATTGATTAACCACACCAAAAAACAATTCATCGCCGTTATCACTATCAAATTGACCTTTAACAGCTCCCATTACAAATTCCCATAATAAATCGGGGGCCATTAAAGCATTTACTATTTCTGTTCCTTTTGGTACGATGTTATTATTCTCCAAAGAATAAATTCGGACGTTTATTGGTACATAGTCAAATTGTATAGCACTCTCTTTTGTAAATAAAATTATTTCATCTTTTCCATCTCCATTTAAATCAGCTGTTTGAATGTAATATCTCACAAAACGTGCTGCCTCCTGTGTTGCAACTTTCACAACTGATGTTCTTTTAATTTGTGTAGCCTGTAAAGTTGAATCCACATCATACAAGCAGAATATTACAGAATCACTATCATCCAGATAAGTAACAATAAATTCATCCAGACTATCTGTATCAAAATCTCCGGTTCTTACAAAAATTTGTTCATATGAATCAAGTGGTTCACCGGTTTCTAAAGTAATTGCTGTAGTATTTGTGAAAAAGCCGGTTGTATCAAAATTGCTTATCATAATTTCAATCTTTTGATCTGTTTGTGCCGCCCGCCAAATTGAAACTGTATTATCAAAACGACTTTTATTAAATCTTCCGGAAGCTATATCCATGTAAGCATTTTTAGCTAGTCTGTTATCTTCTCTTTTTGGGATTTCAGTAAACATCGTATCAACAAATATTGAATCTGGAGGGAATAAAATTCCGTCAGTTTTATAGCGGTAAACTTTTTGAAAGCTTTTATAATTTCCACCTCCAACATCTTGAATCCAGTTAATAAATATATCATTTGACTGAACGGTCCGTGGTCCTGTTTCATTAATACGAAAAGGATCACTCTGTGGTTTTATGAACTCGGGTGCTAGAAAGAAAAACACGCCTATAATAAGATAAAGTAAGAAAAAAGTTTTCATAACAGTACTCCTTAGAATAAATAGTTGAGAAAAAAGGTTGAGGAATAAAAAGTAAAGTGATTTTGAAAATCCATTTTCATTCATATCCCCATTCACTTTAAATAAATTATTTTCTTCGTTTGAAAAAACTTGTGCTGTCAGTAGATAAAAAAGTAAGGCGTGTTTAGAATAACCATAGCGTGCCTCCTTTAGAAGTTGAGAAAATTATTTCCAAAACTTCTGCTTCGGTAGAGTAATCAGCGGGTTATCAGTAATAAAACTCTTGCTCTATCGGAGTAGAGAAAAATTTCAATTACAAAATGCAAATAATAATTGATATAATCAAATATTGGTTATGTTCGGCAAACAAAACCTCGATTGATTGAGCTCTGGTACGGAATGCAGTGGAGAGATTGGATTAAATAGGGAGGTAAAAAAACCAGCCAAAGTTGATAAAAGGGGATTAGGAAAGAAAATGAAAAGTATCTACTAATAACTCATATGCTCAGTTCTTCTAATTATCTCTTCCTGTAATTCAGGAGTGAGATCAACAAAGTAATCGCTGTAACCGGCAACACGCACTATTAAATCCCTGTAATTCTCAGGATGCTTTTGTGCTTCTCGCAAAGTTTCTGCATCAACCACATTAAACTGTATGTGATGACCATCCATCTTAAAGTAAGAGCGAATCAAGAGAAACAATTTTATTTATTGATTCTTCTCCTTCAAATATTTGCGGAGAAAATTTTTGGTTAAGTAATGTTCCTCCAGTACGAAGATGATCAATCTTTGCTGCAGATTTCAAAACAGCAGTTGGTCCATTTACATCAGCACCTTGAACTGGAGAAATTCCTTCTGAGACAGGAAGTCCGGCAAGTCTTCCATCGGCAGTTGCACCTGTTACGCTTCCAAAGTAAACGTGACTGGTAGTAGGAAGTAAGTTAATTCTGAAATGTCCGCCTTTGGTATTTGGTCTGCCATCAATCGCTGAGAAATAGATTTCAAAAACTGATTTAAGAACTTCATCAGCATAATCATTATCATTGCCGTACTTTGGAGTTTCATTCAGTAAAATGATTTTTCAAATCATCGAATCCTTCAAAGTTTTTATTCATTGCGAAGAGAAACTCTTCCATCGAAAATCCGTCAGAGCCGGACCTAGACGCTTTTTCTTATCAAATACATTATACCTAAGTGAAGTAAGTGAATCTGTTACGGTTCCAATTCCAACTCCCTGAATATAAGAAGTGTTATATCTTGCACCACCGTTGTTGTAATCCATTCCTTTGGTAATACAATCATCAATCAATAAGGACATAAACGGGGCAGGGAGGTATTCAGCATAAAGTCTTTCGATAATAACATTTCCTTTTATCTTAACATCAGCAAAGTAATTGATTTGCTTTTTGTATGCTTCGATCAATTCTTCAAATGTTTGAAATGATTTTGGATCTCCAGTTTGGATACCGATTTGCTTTCCGTTCTTTGGATCAACTCCGTTATTTAAAGTTATTTCAAGAATCTTTGTCAGGTTGAAATATCCAGTGAGGATGTAGCTCTCTTTCCCAAACGCACCGGTTTCAACGCAACCACTTGCACCGCCATTTCTTGCATCAACAATTGATTTACCTTGTCTGAGCATTTCCTGGATTATTGCATCAGTGTTAAATAAAGATGGCTGACCGTAACCCGTTTTAATGATATCCAAAGCTCGCTTCACTAGTTGATCTGGATTCTTCTTACTTATCTGCACCATTGAGCTTGGCTGGAGCAAACGCATTTCTTCAATCACATCAAGAATTAAATATGTGAGTTCGTTAACTGCATCTTCACCTTTCTCATTGACTCCACCGATATTGATTAAGCAAAAATCTGTATAAGTGTTACTTTCTTTTGAAGTGACTCCAACTTTTGGTGGAGCTGGCTGATTGTTGAATTTAACCCAGAATGCCTGAAGAAGTGTTTTTGCTCCTTCTTTGTCAAGTAAACCTGATTCAATATCTCTTTTGTAAAATGGATAAAGATGCTGGTCAAGCCTTCCGGGATTGAATGAATCCCACGTGTTCAATTCAGTAATTACTCCGAGATGAACAAACCAGTAATACTGAAGTGCTTCCCAAAAAGTATTTGGTGCATTTACCGGAACTCGCTCACAAATGCCAGCCATTGTTTCGAGTTCATCTTTTCGTGATTGATTATTTTCCTGCTGAGCAGCTTCTTGTAATCTATCACTATATCTTTTTGCAAAGCTGATTATAGCATCGGCTGCGATATCCATTGCATTTAGTTCTTCTCTTTTTACCAATGCTTGCGGATCGTTGTAAAAATCAAGCGAATCAATTGATGCTTTTATCTTTTCTTTGAAGTCTTTCATTCCCATTCTGTAAATCTTATCATCAAGCACAGTATGACCGGGTGCACGCTGTTCCATAAATTCAGTAAACACTCCGGCTGAGTAAGCATCTTTCCATTTCTCATCCATTTCATTCAATATTCTATCCCTCATCGATCTTCCAGTTCCAGAAAGGCATTACTTCTTCGAACTGATATTTTTTTGTTTCCTCATCAACTTTAAATGAAATCTTTTCACGGTTGTGGAGGATGTCAAAATCTTCAAGGCTATGTGTGCAAAGTTCAGGATAAGTTGGAGTTGCTTTTGGTGATGGTCCTCTTTCACCGACAATCAATTCATCTTCGCCTAAATACAATTCTTTATGCTCCAGTATGTATTTGAATGCTTTTGCTCTTGCAACCGGAATTGAATATTTATCAGCTTCTCCACTCGAATAAAATTCAGTTAGTAATCGTGCTCTTTCAATTGAAATAGTTTCTTCAGCGTTTAAACTTTGTTCACGAAGTTTTTTAATTCTCTCGTTCATATTCAACCCCCAATTTTTACTTTACATTTAAGTTCACTAAAAAATATTTTAATGTTTTCGATATTCGCTGCAGCAGGAGATTCAATGTTTTTCATTTTATTTTCTTTACCATATTTCTGATACTTTCCTTCACCAGCACGATGATAGGGAAGAAGATTAATTTCAATTAAATTATTTAAATGTGAAATAAATCCTCTGATGGCAAAAAGATTTTCATTTGTATCGGTAAGCTCCGGTACGATGGGAATACGTATTATGATTTTTCTGCCAAGCTGATCAAGCGCGATCAAGTTTTTCAAAATCACCTGATTCGATACGCCAGTGTATTTTTGATGGAGATCATCATTCATTAATTTTAAATCGTAAAGAAAAAGCTCTGCGTTTTCAGCAGTCTTTTTTATTATCTCGTTTGATGCATATCCACTGGTATCAACTGTTGAATGAATCCCTGCTGATTTACATTCTCCTAATAATTCGCTTAGGAATTCATATTGCATAAAAGGTTCACCTCCCGAAAAAGTAACTCCACCTGCGGATTCCTCAAAAAAGATTCTATCCTTAACAATTTCATTCATCAATTCATCAACAGAAATTTCTTTACCAACCTCATCTTTATCCATAGAGAATGACTGATCAAAACCTCTTCTCAAGTTGCATCCATTAATTTTTTCGGGAAGATCTTTGTGGCTTTCGGGATTATGGCACCACCAACATCGAAGAGGGCAGCCTTTAAAGAAAACAGTTGTACGAATTCCAGGTCCATCGTGGATTGCAAATCGTTGGATATTGAAAATTATTCCCTTACTTTGTTTATAACCCATTTCGAATTAGGAATTATTTTTAACTGGTTCTAAAATAGTTAAAAGAAAAGTTTATTGGGGTTTCAATAAAGATAATAAATCAGAATGACTAACTATTACATAAAAAAAAGACGCATTAAAATGCGTCTTTGTGTTTTAAATATTGAGTTAAATATTTAACAAGATTAAAATGCGTAATACAAACCGCCACCAACATTTATTTGAACAATTGATGTTCCTGCACTTACACCGTATCCTGAACCACCGGATCCACATATAAACTTCCTCCAGCCCACTGAATTGGAAATAATCCCTGTGATTGAATTTTGATCCCTATGTTTTTACTTAAGAAGAAATTTGAAACCAATGTTAAACCAAATGCAAATCTCCATGCCGGATCTAAATCATTCTGTGGAGCTATTCCAGCAGCACCAATTGATAAATCCAAAATATCCTGAACCTGTTCTGCTAAATTGTTTAACATAATATCCTGTTCCTAAAATATAATGAACATCTGCGTTGAAAGTCTGATCTTCAATCCAGATGAGTATGGATCAAATGTGACGCTGGTTGGTTGGTAAATATATTGTATTTCTGCCATTGTTTCGCGACTGGAATTAATTCCTATAGCAGCACTGTAGTACATTGCATCCTTGATATCCATGTCTCCACTAATATCTTGAATTTCCGTTATTATAATAGTTATACACTTCAAAATCACCGAGCATTTGATATCCGGCGAGAATAGAAAATTCACCTTTGTTTTGAGAAAAAGATTCATCGCTTATTAGAGTAATCTAGTAAACCAGTAATAGAAAGAGAAATAAATAGTCATTGAGTATTTTCACTTTTATTTCCTTTTTGATTTTTAAATGTATTTAGATAGAAATTAATAATTATAAACTTGTACACCCGTAGGGATTCGAACCCCAAACCTTCTGATCCGTAGTCAGATGCTCTATCCAATTGAGCTACGGGTGCATTATAAAAAAACATGGTGCAAATATAATCTAAAATTCCTGAAATTTAAGGTACATTTTGTAGTTGGATTCTCTACTCAATCCAAATTAAAACTTAAAATTTCAACAGGACCACTACAAGGAACAAATGCATCATTCTAATAAAGATAGTCGTCATGTTCTCATATTTATAAACTTAAAAAGTCTTTGATTGTGAATAATCATTAAGGAAATCAATTTTCACTGGCATATAACTTGGTTTCGAAAATATTCAGGCAAGAGTATAAATGTGCTCATCGTAAATAAAGATTTGCTCTAATTCAAAGATGCGTTGGAGTTTTTGAATTTTCCGGAAATGTGATGAGCCACTCTTGCCAACGATAATCATATCTCTTTTATCTTCATACCTGACTCAAGATTATCCAAATAAACTGATTTAATTAAAGCCTTAACAATCTTCAATTATTTTTCATATTTTTGAGCCGAAGTATGATAGACCTTTGGCTTAAACGAACCCAAATTCATTAAATAAAAGGATTATTAATGTTCAAAGGAACTGGCACTGCTCTTATAACTCCATTTAAAGTGGATCAATCAGTTGATTATGATGCACTTAAAAATGTAGTTCATCAGCAGCTTAATGGTGGAGTCAATGCATTAGTTGTTATTGGAACCACGGGTGAATCACCAGTAATCGAATTTGATGAAAGAGAAAAAATAATTTCTCTTGTTGTTAAGGAAGTGAAAGGTAAAATTCCTGTAATTGTTGGTACCGGAACTAACAACACTAAAAAAGTTGTCGAGCTTAACAATCAAGCCGAAGATCTCAAAGCTGATGGAGTTTTGATAGTTAATCCTTACTATAACAAAGGCACACAGGAAAGCCTTGTTGAACATTATAAATACATTTCAGAAAAAACAAAGCTGCCGATTATTCTTTACAATGTTCCGTCACGAACAGGTATGAATATACTTCCGGAGACAGTTGTAAAAATTCATAAAGAATGCAAAAATATTGTTGCAATTAAAGAAGCCAGCGGAAATATTTCTCAGATAGCTCATCTTATTTCAATCAAACCAAAATCTTTATCAGTAATATCCGGTAATGATGATCAGACTCTTGCAATTATGGCGTTGGGAGGAGATGGAGTAATTTCCGTATTTTCAAATCCATATCCTGCTGAAATGAAAAAGATAACAGATGCGATGTTGAATAATAATTTGATGCTCGCTCAGGAATTAAATAATAAATATTTAAGTATGATGAATGCATCTATTTGTTGAGACAAGTCCTGCTCCGGTAAAATATGTAATGAGCAAACTTGGATTGTGTAAGAATGTTTTGCGGCTTCCGCTTGTAAAAGCTACTGGCAAAGCCGAAGAATTGCTTGAAAAAGAAATGAAAAAAATGTGAGCAATATTTTGAGGAGATTAAAATGAAGTATGGTTTAGTTGGTGCTTCAGGTAAAATGGGCAAAGAAGTAATAAGTGTCTTTGTTGAACATAACAACGAACTTGTCTTTTCGTTTGATATTCAGGGTGAATGGAAACAAAGTGATCCTGAAATATTAATTGACTGCTCAGTCCCAGAAGCCTTTGATAAAATGATGACATTATCAAAAAGTTTTAATGTGCCTTTGATTGTTGCAACTACAGGTTTATCTGACCAAAATATGATTCAGCTGAAAAAATTTTCTGAAAATAAACCAGTCGTGCAGAGCTATAATTTTTCTGTTGGTATTCAGGTTCTTCTTGAATTAACGAAAATTGCAAATCAAAAATTATATGGGTGGGATGTTGAGATTTCAGAAACTCATCACAGATTTAAAAAAGATAAACCTTCCGGCACGGCTAAAATGATTCAGAGTATTTTTACAGATCGGGAAGTCAACACAACTTCTCATCGATTGGGAAATGTAACCGGTGATCATACTGTAAGTTTTGCTGGATTGGGTGAAGTAATTTCAATTCAGCATAGAGCTTTATCCAGAAGAACATTTGCTGAAGGAATTTTAAAATCTGCTGAGTTCGCATTGAATCAAGAAAAAGGGTTTTACTCTTTCACGGATGTAGTTTTTAATAAGAAATAAACAAGAAGTGATATAAAATGGATTCATACAAAATCATTAAGACTATAGCCGAGGCAAAGAAGAAAACTCCTGCAAAGATTTATCTTCAGGGAGATCTGGGGAAAATTAATTTCGGTGAACTGGATTTTTACGGCTCATCTGTTTCTGGGATCCTATTTTGTGAATATTCTGAGTTTGAAAAATTTTATGAAAGCAATAAAAAATTTATAACAAAATACAAGATTGAAGTTGATCGAAGAAACTCAGCGATACCTATGGCTGACTTGACAAAATACAATTGCAGAATTGAACCCGGTGCTATTATCAGAGATATGGTTGAGATTGGAGATCATTGTGTAATTATGATGGGTGCTGTATTGAATATCGGTGCTGTAATTGGTGAAAGAACAATGATTGATATGAATGTAGTTGTGGGTGGAAGAGCAATCGTTGGAAAGAACTGCCACATTGGTGCAGGAACAGTTTTAGCTGGAGTCATTGAACCTCCTAGTGCTGATCCTGTAATTATCGAAGACGATGTACTGATTGGTGCAAATGCAGTTGTTCTTGAAGGAGTTAAAGTTGGGAAAGGAGCTGTCGTGGCTGCAGGTTCAATTGTGGTAAAAGATGTTGAACCATATACCGTGGTTGCTGGTGTTCCTGCAAAACTCTTGAAAAAAGTTGATGATAAAACAAAAGCTAAAACACAGTTAATGGAAGAGTTGAGGAATTTATAATTGTCACTCATCGTTCAAAAATATGGCGGAAGCAGTGTTGCAGATGTTGACAAGCTGAAAAAGATTGCTTCAATGATTGCTTCTGTTAAAAAGCAGGGGATTGATGTGGTTGTTGTAGTATCTGCAATGGGCAAGACGACAAACCAGCTTATTGAAATGGCAAAAGCAATTTCACCAAATCCACCAAGAAGAGAAATGGATATGCTCCTCAGCACTGGCGAAAGAACTTCGATGGCTCTGCTTTGTATTGCACTTCACGAAGAAGGAATTGAATCTATCTCTCTGACTGGTTCACAAGCTGGAATAATTACTAACGATCGCCACAACGATGCACGCGTAATCGAAGTACGACCGGTCAGAGTTCTGGATGAACTGGACAAAGGTAAAGTAGTTGTTATCGGTGGATTTCAGGGAGTTAGCTACAAAAGAGATATAACTACTTTAGGTAGAGGTGGTTCGGATACTTCAGCAGTAGCCTTAGCTGCAGCTTTAAATGCAGAGCGATGTGAAATTTACTCTGATGTTGATGGTGTCTACACAACTGATCCGAATATTGTTAAAGATGCAAAACATCTTCCGGAAATTTCTTACCAACAAATTCAGGAAATGGCGGAAGCGGGAGCAAAAGTTTTAAATGCACAGGCGGTTCAGTTTGCTAAAGAGGCAAAGATTGCTTTGTATGCGCGAGATACTTTTAATCCAGGAAAGGAAACAATTATAAAAGATGTTTCCAAAAAAGAATTGTCCGGTGTTTTGGCTATAGTATATGAAAAAGAAATAGTTCGTGTATTCGTGCACGATGCGGAAAAAATCGGCTGGGTTTTAGAGTATCTTGAAGCACAACAAATTCCGATTAAAGAATTCCAGGTCTCAGGTATTGCAGGTGATAAAGGTTACAAATGCTCTTTCATAATTTCGACAAGTAGTCTTTATAACTGGGACAAAATCAAAGAAGCCATGGAAGATAAATTAAGAGATGGTATTTATGTAAATGAAAGTCTGGCAGCTCTCTCAATAATAGGAGAAGGATTCAGCAGGAATAATGATGCTTTGATGGAAACAATGAAGTTCCTCGATAAACACGGGATAAATTATTATGGAGTGAATACTACCTCTTTCAGGATTTCTCTTCTCGTAGAAAAAAATCTGCTCGAAAATGCCGTTAAGCTTTGCCACGAGTATTGGATTAAGTAACGAGATATTTTTTACATTACTACATTTTCATTTCATTTCAGCTATATGTTTCAGAGTCTATTAATTTAGCTTTAGTAAAAGAAAGTTTGTTTAATACTGATAATTAAATTGATAATTATTGTTTGCATTGATGAATTATAGTATAAAAGTTTTAACACTAATAGCAGGTCTTTCATTAATCTCTTTTGCTCAACAGAGACAAGGAAATTTTCCGGGTGGTAGTATTTCCGGTAGAGTTTTTGATTTTGCGACTAAACACGTTATAGAGTACGCTAACATAGTAGTATTATTATCCAAAGATTCTTCGATGGTCACCGGTGGAGTTACTGATAGCGCGGGAAGATTCATTCTCAAAATCGACAGGCCAGGTAATTTCAAAGTTGAAGTAAGATTTATTGGATATAATACTGAAGTTTTAAATGCAGAAATCAATCCAAGAAGTTTAAATGTAGATCTTGGTGAAATTTCTATTCATCCCTCAACTTTAGTTTTATCAGATGTTGTTGTTCAGGGCGATCGTTCTCCAGTAACTTACGAGATAGATAAAAAAGTTATTAATCCTGATCAAATGCAAACAGTCATCTCAGGAAATGCAGCAGATGTTCTTGCAAATGTACCTTCAGTTCAGGTTGATATAGACGGAAATGTGAGCCTCAGAGGGAGTCAGAATTTTACAGTGTTAATTGATGGCAGACCTTCTCTGCTTGATCCACAGGATGCCCTTCAACAGATTTCCGCCTCTTCAATTGAGAGGATTGAACTAATCACTAATCCTTCAGCGAAATATGATGCACAAGGCACTTCAGGAATTATTAATATCATTTTAAAGAAGAATTTAAGCCAGGGGTTGAATGGTATTGTCAATGCGAATGCAGGTATGTATGATAGTTATGGTGGAAATTTTCTAATCAATTATCAGGATGGATTTAAAATCAACTTTGGACTTGATTATAACCAAAGATATTTTCCCGGTGATCAGACTCAAAACAATATTTATTTTCTCCAAACAGACACTTCAATAATAAATTCAGTTGGTGAGGTCAACCGCGGCAGAACGGCTTTTGAAGGCAGAGCCGGAATCGAATTTTCTTTAAGTGAATATGATCTTTTAAATATTGGCTTTCGTGGTGGTAAACGAGATGGCGGAATGACTTCCAACCTAAATTATCTTCAATCTTCAACTCTTGTTCCTGAAGTGGTTGAATACCTTGGAACAACCGATAGATCACGTGAAGGAACTTATTATTCTATCAATACAAATTATACACGGACTTTTAATTTGCCCGGTCATCAGTTATTGGCAGAATTAGTTTTCAATCAACAAAATTCAGATGAGTTTACAAGTACATCTGAGTTTGACTTTACTGGACAGTTCAGTGGAAAAAATACTCAAGAATTTGGACCCGAGTCAGATTTTAGATGGAAAATTGATTATACATTGCCAATATCTGAGGAGAGCAAGTTTGAGGCTGGTTATCAAGGAGAAATTGAACAGTCAGACGAAAACAATGAACTTTATGAATTCAATCCGGCAAGCAATGAATATGAAATTCAACCAGAATATACTAATTTAACAAAATATTTTGATGACCAGCAATCTCTTTATGCAATGTACTCCGATGTATTTTGGCAGACGAATTTTCAAGCTGGACTGCGTGCAGAATATACATATCGGAATATTGAAGTTCCCTGGATGAATCAGACATTCAATATTGATATGATAGATTACTTCCCAAGTTTGCACGCCTCGTATAAATTTTCTCCATTGTCAACAGTTATGGCAAGTTATTCAAGGAGAATTAACAGGCCTGGTGGTTGGGCTTTGGAGCCATTTCCAACCTGGATGGATGCGAACAATGTAAGGATAGGCAATCCTGACTTACTTCCTGAATTTATTGATTCTTATGAAGCAGGTGTTCAAACTGCTCTTGGTAATATTTCTATCTCGACTGAAGCATATTTCAGAATGACGACATATAAAATTGAGGCTGTAAGAACTGCTTTAGAAAATGATGTAACGCTCACAACTTTCAGCAATGTCGGAGAGGATTATTCCCTCGGTGCGGAGTTAATGCTAATATTCGACCCGCTAAGTTTCTGGAATATTAATTTTATGGGCAATGCTTATAATTATAGGATTGAAGGTAGCATACTTGATGAACCGTTTTCTAATGAGAGTTTCAACTGGCAGACGAGAATGAATAATTCATTTAAACTTTGGAGTTCAACGCAAATTCAGTTCAATTCAAACTATACTAGTCCAACAGTCACTTCACAGGGTGAGTGGGCAGGCTATTTCAGTTCTGACCTTTCAATCAGACAGGAATTAATTTCTAATGTTCTTGCAGTCACGCTTCAGATAAGAGATTTATTCGGAACCACCAAAAGAGAATACACTTCTGAGGGAACAAACCTTTACAACTATAATTACTTTGATATGCACACTCCTGCTTTAATGTTTAATCTGCGATACACATTTAATAACTACAAACCAAAACGTGAAGGCAGAGGAGAAGATAACGGCAGTCTTGAGGGCGGAGAGGATTTTTAGTTCACTCTTTTTTCACTCAACATTTCTTTTCTTATTTTTCTATTCAAATATTAATCAATTAAAAGTGAAATATTCGAATTATTATGCGTGATAAAGCCAAAGGTGAAATTCTTCTCTACAAAACTCCAGAGGGAGAGACAAAAATTGATGTAAAACTTGATCAAGAGACTGTTTGGTTAACCCAGAAGCAATTATCTCAGCTTTTTCAAACTGAACGAAGTGTTATCACAAAACACATTAATAACATCTTAAAAACAAAAGAATTGCAACGTAATTCAGTATGTGCAAAATTTGCACATACTGCTAAAGATGGAAAAATATATACTTCAAATTTTTACAACCTGGATATGATTATATCGGTTGGGTATCGGGTTAATTCTAAACGCGGTACTCAATTCCGTATTTGGGCTAACAAAATTTTGAAGGATTACTTAGTTGAGGGTTATGTAATAAACGAGCGAAAATTAAAGGAGCAGACAAGTCGAATAAAAGAATTAGAAAAAACTTTGGATATTTTTTCCAAAGTCACGGAATCCTATCAATTGAAGCAGGATGAATTTGCTGGAATCATAAAAGTGGTTAAGGATTATACTTATGCACTTGATGTTTTGGATAAATATGACAATCAAACTCTTACTATTTCAAGTACGAATAGAGAGGTCTCTTTTGAAGTAACATATGAAGCAGCAAGAAAAGTGATAACTAAAATGAAAGAAAGATTTGGAGGCTCAAAACTTTTTGGAAAAGAAAAAGATAAATCCTTTAAAGGAACTATCGGAGCCATTTATCAAACCTTTGATAAAAAGGAATTATATCCGAGTATTGAAGAAAAAGCGGCTCATCTACTTTACTTTACAATAAAGAATCATTCATTCATCGATGGTAATAAAAGAATTGCAGCAGCGTTATTTTTATGGTTCCTGGAAATGAATAAATACCTTTACTCAAAAGATGGTATGAAAAGAATACCTGATAACGCACTTGTTGCATTATGTTTACTAATTGCAGAAAGTGATCCCAAAGAAAAAGAAATGATCGCTAGAGTAATTGTAAATCTTATAAACAAGAGGAATTAATGTTACCTGAAATTTTTTGATTACCTGTTGCTAAAACAATTCTACTTAACCCAATTCAATTAATTCACAATAAATTCTCCAATTCAATAATTTACTTTACTACAATCAAGAATTTTAGTTTCCGTATATCTTAACCCGATAGTGATTGATGTAAGAATCTTCAATATTTGTCTAAATAGTAGATTCTTTTTACTAAAAAGAATTATTTAGAATTACAACCACTTGGCATATTTCATGAAAATGTTCTTTAATCAAAACTAAATTAAAAGATCATCATGCATAAAATTTTGTCCGCAACATTTATTGCCCCTAACATTAAACGGTTTACAATTCATGCCCCGAAAATTGCCATAAAGCGAAAAGCTGGTCAGTTTGTAATCATCAGGTTAAATGATGTTGGTGAGAGAATTCCACTAACTATCGCTGACTCAGATTCTGAGAAGGGAACTATAGATATTATTGTTCAAGGAATAGGTAAAACTACAAAAGATTTAAATTCACTTGAGTCAGGTGATTTTATTGCTGATGTTGTCGGACCTCTGGGTAAATCTTCACACATTGAAAACTTTGGAACTGCAGTGAGTATTGGCGGTGGAGTTGGAACTGCTATCGCTTATCCAACTGCTGTTGCATTAAAGCAAGCAGGAAATCATACAATTTCAATTATCGGGGGAAGAACCAAAGAGTTTGTAATCCTTGAAAATGAAATGAGGAAAGTTTGTGATGAAGTTTTTGTAACAACCGATGATGGAAGCTATGGTAAGCATGGTTTTGTAACCGATCAACTAAAAGAATTAATCGAAACCAGAAAGATTGATTTCGTTCTTGCTATCGGACCAATTCCAATGATGAAAGCTGTAGCAGATGTTACAAGAGAAAAGGGAATACAAACTGTAGTAAGCTTAAATCCAGTTATGGTTGATGGAACCGGAATGTGTGGCGGATGCAGAGCAACTGTTGATAATAAAACCGTGTTTGTCTGTGTTGATGGACCTGAGTTTGATGCACATAAAGTTGATTTTAAAACTTTGAATACGAGAAATCAATCATACCTGATGGAAGAAAAGGAATCGCTTGAACAGCATGACTGCAGATTAAACAACCTTCAATCAAATGTAATTTTATCTAATTAATTTTTACCGGAGAGTTATGCCAGAAAAAATTTCAAATAAAGAACGAATGAAAATTCCTAGACAGGTTATGCCTGAACAGGATCCTTCGATAAGAAGAAACAACTTTAGTGAGGTTAATCTTGGTTTTACTGAAGAACTGGCAAAAATGGAAGCTCTTCGCTGCATACAATGTCCCAAACCGACATGTGTAGAAGGTTGCCCGGTTGGTGTTAAAATTGGAGACTTCATTGCTCTTGTTGCAGAAGGTAACTTTTTAGGTGCTGCTGAAAAAATGAAAGAAGATAATCTGCTACCCGCAATTTGTGGAAGAGTTTGTCCTCAGGAAGAACAATGTGAGATTAAATGCATAGTTGGTAAAAAGAATGAGCCAGTGGCAATCGGACGATTAGAAAGATTTGTTGCCGATTATGAAAGAGAAACTGTTGGAATACGTGTTCCTTCGCTCAAATCAAAAACCGGAAAAAAAGTAGCAATCGTTGGAAGCGGTCCTGCCGGATTAAGTTGTGCAGGTGATCTGATTCAAATGGGACACGATGTTACTGTGTTTGAAGCATTACACGAGCTTGGTGGCGTTTTGATCTATGGTATTCCTGAATTCCGATTACCAAAAGCAATTGTTAAAGCCGAAATAGATTCACTAAGCAAACTCGGCGTTGAATTTAAAACAAATGAAGTTATAGGATTAACGGATACTGTTGATGAACTTATGCAAAATGGCTACGATGCAGTATTTATTGCAGTTGGTGCTGGACTTCCTTACTTCCTTAATATTCCTGGTGAAAATCTCAACGGTGTTTACTCATCAAATGAATTTTTAACCAGAGTTAATTTGATGAAAGCTTATCGCTTTCCTGAATTCGATACACCTGTTTTTAATTGTAAAGATAAAAACATTGCTGTGTTTGGTGGTGGTAATACTGCAATGGACACAGTGAGAATTTCAAAACGTCTAGGCGCAAAGAATGCTTACATCATTTATAGAAGATCCGATGTAGAGATGCCAGCCCGCGCAGAAGAAATTCATCATGCAAAAGAAGAGGGAATTGAATTCATTTTACTTTCTAATCCTTTAGAATTTATTGGAGATGAAAAAGGTTGGTTAAAAAGTGTCAAGATTCAAAGAATGGAACTTGGTGAACCTGATTCATCAGGCAGAAGAAGACCAATTCCAATTCCTGGTTCAGATTATATTTTACCGATTGATATGGCCGTTATTTCAATTGGCAATGGTTCAAATCCAATCATTCAAAAAACAACTCCTGATCTGCAGTACAACAAATGGGGAAATATTTTAGTTGATGAGAATACGATGAAGACATCAAAGAAAGGTGTATTTGCAGGCGGAGATATTGTAACTGGTGGAGCAACTGTTATTCTTGCAATGGGTGCCGGAAGAAAAGCTGCAGCTGCGATTAATGATTATTTGGTAAGTTCAGCTAGTTGATAAATAATTTTTCGTAAAGGCTATTCATCGCAGAATAAAATTTCTAGTTGTTTAATCTTGTGAAGAAACATACTCACATCCATTTGGTATTTCCGGTCTAACCAGTAATACATCTTCTCTTAACAGTCGAACTGTTCCAGCTAGGATCACCTTTTTTCTTTACAACATACTTTTTGAATGTGAATGCCACTGGAACAACACCTGCTGTTTTTGCTTTGCTGTGATAGGCGGCAATTGCTGCGGCTTTTTTCAAAACATTTTTCGGAACTGGATCTTTTATATTTTCTACTCTTAGCACCACATGTGAACCAGAAGATCCTCTCGCATGAAACCAATAATCATTTTGCTTGGCAAACCTGGTGGTAAGAAGGTCATTGTTTTTACTATCTTTTCCAACATAAAGATGGTACTTACCATCAATTATATAGTGCTTGAACTTCGAACTCAAATCTTCTTTAGTTCTGCTTCCTCGTTGCTGGTTTTATTTTTAGTTTTTTCATAATTACATCAAATTCCTTAGGTGATTCGATTTCGTTTAATGAATTCTCTAATCTCTTTAAGTGCTCATAATCTTTTTTTGCATTTTCAAATAATTGCCTATTCTTGGCGAAAGAAATTTTCTCCGAGCGTGATTTATCAAAATAATAATCAACATTTTTCTGTGGAGATAGGGCCGGATTCAAATTTATTTTTAATTTTTCTCCTCCAGAAATAATATCCTCAACAACAATTGAACTCATTCTGCTTTTTATCAAGCCAAGATTTGATAATAGCAGTTTTCCAAATTTATTATATTCTTCTTCTTTACTTCCTCGCTCAATCAGACCTTGAAGATTCTGAATTTTGTTGGAGATCTTTTTGAGTTCTCTTTCAATATGATTTCGGACAAGCTTAACTTTTGAATATTTATCCTCAATATAATGTCTTTTTGAAAGTAAATAATTTACTGCTTCTATCAGGTTATCGAATACTTTTTTATCAGTAAAAGAAAAACTCTTGAAGTTTTCAAATCCCAAATGTACTTCTGGCTCTCTTTCATCAATAAATACGCAAGTTTTAGAAGTTCTAATTTCGTTTAATACGTCATTCAATAAAGCCGAAAAATCATTGCTGCCATCGATTCTCAATCGCGCTTTAACTTCTTTAATTACTTCACTTCCGAGAATCGGATACTTTTTACGAATTTCCTCAAGGTAGTTTTCTTTATTATCAGTCGGTAAATTTATTCGATTCCATCCATTAAAGAATTCTTTTGTATCAAATTCTTTTTCAATACTAGCAATTGTCGGTTCATCAACCGATTTGAAAGCATATAGCTGGTGATCTGCATCGAAGAAAAAAACATTCGTGAACTTTCCCCGAATGGTAAAATATATTTCTGATTTGCTACATCTTAATTTTATTATTCGATCATCACTTGCAATTTCAAGAGAGACTATTTTATCTCCAAGTACTTTATCAAAAAAGTTAACCGTGTTCTTTTTCGCACGTGAATAATTTCTTCGGATGTTTAGGTATGAATTTCCAGGGATGACGCATAACTCTAAATAGTATACTTCATCATTCTTTGAGGCAACAATGATAAGCTTGCTTTTTTCCTGAGAAAATATCTCTTCTATTGTTGAACCTTCTAGCAAGACATTTAATTCAATCAAAAAGCGGTTCAGAAAAAAATAGTTCTGTAACATTTCAATTCATTATAAATTCTGATGAACAAATTAAGTGATGCTTGAGCGTAAAAACAAGGAAACTAAATGCGTGTTTATACGATTGCATGTTTTTATGATAAGCTAATCGTCTTACTTTCATATAATCAACCATCCATCCAAATAAAAGACTAATGGGCTATGCATTGGTAAATTGTATAAGAAAACTGCATTTGATATATTTGATTTATGAAAAAATTCCTTCGAAATCCTCTGCTTCGAAAACTTCTCTACATCTTTTTTGGACTAGTATTATTTCTTTTGATATTTGACAATCTGATTATGCCCTGGTATGTAAGTTCTACAGAAACAAGTGTGCCGAAGGTTGTTGGGCTTCAGGTTTCGGAGGCAATTAGTTTACTAGAAAATGATGGCTTCGAGATAGTAATTAGTGATACTTCATATGGGCTTCAGTTACCGGTTGGAGAGGTATTTTTTCAAAAACCGGATGCCGGTGCAATAGTTAAAGAAGGTCGTACGGTTTATGTTTTTGTAAGCGGTGGTGTGAGTACAATTACAGTTCCTCAATTAAAAGGAAAATCAATTCTTGATGCAAAATTTGCTCTGGAGCGAGTGGGCTTAAAACTTGGCAGAGTAGAAAGAATTCCATCAAGTCAGCCTGAAGATATGATATTTGATCAGCAATACACAGATGGAACGCCTTTAAAGCAAGGAGAAATTGTCAGCGTAACTGTAAGTGCTGGCAGGGGAAGTGGTTCTATCGTAGTTCCTGATCTTATAGGAAAATCTCTGACTGAAGCCAGAAAAATACTTGCCGACAGTTCGTTGACCATTGGAAAAATTAATTATCAGCCTTCATCAACACTTTTACCAAATACAATTCTTGATCAATATCCAAGCGGTGGTAATTCAGTAAATCCCGGTGATGTTGTTGATCTTTTTGTTACCAAGCCATCGGACAAAAATATTTTAAGCGAGGAGAATGACTAATCATGAGTATTATTGCTCCATCAATTCTTTCAGCAGATTTTTCAAATTTAGCACAACAAATAAGATTAACAGAAATGGGTGGCGCTGATTGGATACATTGCGATGTGATGGATGGGCATTTTGTTCCCAACATTACAATCGGACCAATAATCGTCAAAGCTGCCAGGAAGTCAACTAAACTTCCAATTGATGTTCATCTAATGATAGAGAAACCCGATAGATACCTCGAAGCATTTGCTGAAGCTGGTGCAAATTACATTTCGGTTCATGTTGAAGAGGTTGTTCATCTGAATAGATCAATTAACAGGATTAAAGAACTAGGATGTAAGGCGGGAGTTGTAATTAATCCGGCTACACCCGTTGATAGCATTGTTGATGTTGCAGAGTACATAGATCTTTTATTAATTATGACCGTTAATCCTGGATTCGGCGGACAGAAATTTATTTCCAATTCAATCAGAAGAATTGAAGAGGTCGCTAATCTCCGTTCAAAACTCAAAGCTAATTATTTAATTGAAATTGATGGTGGTGTGAACAACGAGACTATCATTAAGGCGAAGAAAGCCGGAGTTGATGTGTTTGTCGCGGGATCCGCAATATTTGATGCAGATAATATTACTGCAGCCACTGCAGAACTGAAGAATCTGGTAAAATAATCGAGTTATTCTTTTTTAATTCGATTAAGTAATCTCCTTTAATATCAAGGCGTAATAATAATTGATCTCTCAAGTTATAAACCTTTCAAACGATAAAACATTTAAACTCTACAAAGAGAAGTATAAATTATCAATTCGCATTCATAAAGGATTGTATGGGATTGAATTACGAAATTTTTCATCAGAACTTTCAGGAACGGAAATAAAATTATATTCTGAATTTATCTTTCGTTCTAACGATGATTTGCTTTTAGTCGGTTCTTTGAGGGAGATTCTTCAAAATTTATACGATGCGAATTTTGATGATAAAATTAAAGCAGTGCTGACCAGATCACTTCAGAACTTCGACGAACGTCAAACCATTTCTTATGATATCGGCGAAAGAAATTTTAACTTCAAGTATGCATACTCAATGGGAATTCTAAATGTAACTCCTGATTCATTTTCGGATGGTGGAAAATTTATTGATAAAACTAAGGCAGTTGATTATGCGATTGAAATGATTGAAGCCGGTGCAGACATTATTGATGTTGGAGGTGAATCGACACGTCCGGGTTCAGAATCGGTAAGTGAAACCGATGAATTGAACAGAGTAATTCCTGTAATAATTGAAATTCTGAAAAAGAAGCCTGATGCAATTATTTCTATTGATACTACAAAAGCAAAGATTGCCAAAGAAGCTCTCAAATGCGGAGCTTCGATTGTGAATGATATCAGCGGTGGAACATTTGAAAAAGATATATTTAATATTGTAAAAGATTTTAATGCAGCAATGGTTGTAATGCATTTGAAAGGTAGACCAAAGACAATGCAGAACTCACCTGAGTATGTTGATGTCGTTTCAGAAGTTTATGATTATCTTGCCAGGCAAACGGAGATTGCTTCAGGTATCGGAATTAAAAAAATTATTATTGATCCGGGAATTGGTTTTGGAAAGAGAGTTGAAGATAATCTTGCACTGATCGAGCGGCTGGAAGATTTTAGGTCGTTGGGCTTCCCGATATTAATTGGTTTATCCAGGAAATCTTTTATTGGAAATATCTTAAATTTGCCTGTTGAAGATAGAGATGATGCGACAAATGCTTTGAACTCTATTACTTTATGTAATGGAGCGGGAATTATTAGGACACATAATGTAAAGCAGGCTGTACAAACTTGTAAAATTTATAATAGTATAATCAGTAATTAATGTTTGAATTATTCAAAATAGGATTTCTCACAGTTACATTTCTTGATTTAGTTGATATTCTTATAGTATCATTTATCGTTTACAAACTTTATATGCTGCTTAGAGGAACAATTGCTGCACAGATATTTCTTGGATTAATAATTATTCTGATTATCTCTTTTACTGCTCAGGCAATTCAGTTCAAAGCATTAAACTGGCTTCTGAAGTTAGTCACTGACATTTGGGTAATTGCTTTCGTAATTTTATTTCAACCTGAAATAAGAAGATTGCTGGTTATACTTGCCCGGAATCCTGTAATGAAAATATTTAGTAAGCACGATATGAGTGAATCAGCAGAGATTATTGTGGACGCCGCATTTGAACTTTCGCAACGTCAATATGGTGCTTTGATTGTAATAGTCAGAGAAACTGGAATCCGAACATACATTGAATCAGGAGAATTACTTGGAGCAAAGCTTAGTAAATCACTTTTAACTTCAATATTTTTTCCAAAATCATCTTTACACGATGGAGCGGTCATTGTCAAAGGAAATATTATCGAGGCTGCACGTTGCACATTACCGCTTTCAGTAACTACTCAGGTTGATGGCGAAAACCTTGGTATGAGACATCGTGCTGGTATAGGAATGAGTGAGCAAGCTGATGTTATAAGTGTAATTGTATCAGAAGAAACAGGTGGTATTTCTATGGCTGAAAATGGAAAATTGACAACTGGTTTATCAAAAGATTCACTCAGAAAAAAATTAAAAGAAGCTGTCATCACTCCAACACCTAAAGGATGGAAAGCATTATTTGAACAATTCAAAGGACATAAACAAAGTTACTAATTCAGTCTGTGCTGTTATTCCTTTTTATAATGAAAAAGAAACTTTAGAAATTGTTCTTGATGAAACACTTAAATATGTAGACTATATTTTTGCTGTGAATGATGGATCAAATGATGATTCTTACCAGCACTTAAAAAATAAGTCAGGTATAAAAGTTATCGACCTTGATAAAAATTACGGTAAAGGAAGAGCATTAAGTTTTGGATTTGAAGAAGCTATTTCTGCCGGCTTTCAATTTGTAATTACTATTGATGCAGATCTTCAGCACGAGCCTAAATATATTCCTAAACTCATTGATAGCTTGAGTTCTTATGATATTGCTATTGGTAACAGATTAAAAAATCTTGAAGGAATGCCATTGCAAAGAAGGCTTAGTAATAAGCTTACTTCTTTTTTTCTCACAGTAAAAACGAGGCAGGAAATTCTGGACAGCCAGTGTGGATTCAGAGCATTCCGGAGTGAAGTATTGAGAGTTGTGAAAACAAAATATTTTGGGTTTGAAGCTGAAAGTGAAATGCTTGTGAAAGCTGCAAATAAAAGATTCACTATAGGATTTGTAGATATACCTACAATCTATGGAAATGAAAAAAGTAAAATGCAGCCAATTAAAGCTATAATGGGGTTTCTAAAAGTACTATTTTCAAATTCAAATATTTAATTTTATCAATCGAACAAAAAAGTATTATCTGTATTTTTGGAGGCAGGATAAATTTCTCCTAAACATTAATACTAATCAAGGAGGGATAAAATGAAATTAAGATATTTTTCACATTCGGCTTTTCAGTTAACAACATTTGTTGGAAATAAGATATTAATTGATCCGTTTCTTACTGGAAATCCAACATCCCCTGTAAAAGCGAAAGATGTTGAAGCAGATTATATAATTTTAACACACGCTCACGGCGATCATATTGGTGACAGTTTTGAAATTGCAAAAAGATGTAATTCAACATTTATCTGTGTTAACGAGTTAGCAGAATATTGTAAAGCAAAAGGTTTTAAAGCTCATAACATGCATATTGGAGGTGGACATAATTTTGAATTCGGAAGAGTTAAGTTTACAATTGCACATCACGGTTCATTGACACCTGATAATCAATATGGTGGAGAACCAGCAGGTGTAATTGTTTCTGCGGATGGAAAAAATGTTTATCATACCGGTGATACCGGCTTGTTTTACGATATGAAGCTGATTGGTGAAATGACACCGATAGATTATATGTTACTTCCAATAGGTGATAATTTTACTATGGGAATTACCGATGCTGTTAAAGCCGTTGAGTTGGTTTCACCTAAGATGGCTATTCCTATGCATTATAATACTTTCCCAGTAATTGCAGCGGACCCGAATGAGTTTAAAAAAGCAGTTGATGCAAAAGGATTAAAAGCAAAAGTTTTAAACTTTGGTGAAGAGATTGATCTATAATTCAATTAAAATTATTTCGTTATATGGTATTAATTATTTGAGAATCGATGACTAAAATTATCGCAATAGCGAATCAAAAGGGAGGAGTAGGTAAAACGACTACCGCAATCAATCTTTCATCACTGCTTGCTGCTGCAGAAAAGAAAACTTTGCTTATAGATATTGATCCGCAGGCAAATTCCTCTTCGGGTTTAAGTATTTTTAAGCATAATCCTTCCGTTTATGAAGTTCTGGTTAATGCTGAAGATATAAAAGATGTAATTATTGATTCCTATATGCCGTTTCTAGATCTGCTTCCATCAAATATCAATCTTGTCGGAGCAGAAATAGAAATGGTTGAATTGCCAAAAAGAGAAACAATATTAAAAGAATCATTACGTGAAGTTTATGAAAGATATGATTATATTTTAATTGATTGTCCGCCATCACTTGGTCTTTTAACTTTAAATGCTCTTACCGCAGCTAATTCAGTTCTGATTCCGGTTCAGTGTGAGTATTTTGCATTAGAAGGATTAGGGCAACTTTTAAACACGATAAACATAGTCAAACAGTATTATAACAATAACTTGTCAATAGAGGGTGTATTGCTGACTATGTTCGATACAAGACTTCGACTCTCTCACCAGGTGGCTGATGAGGTAAGAAAATATTTTGGCGATAAGGTCTTTAAAACTGTAATTAATAGAAATGTTAGAATTTCAGAAGCACCGAGCTTTGGGAAACCGATAATATTATACGATGCGGTTTCAACAGGCGCTCAAAATTATATGGCTTTAGCTGCAGAATTAATTGAACGAAATTCAAATTCCGTAAACACATTTAAGAATGAGTAAAATGAAAACAGGTTTGGGTAGGGGATTAGATGCACTGATAAAACCTCAGGAGTATATTAAGAATAATGAATCGGCTGACGATCTTTCTAAAGTTAAAGATGATGATGGAAAGCAAGTTGATGTTTTAGCCAAAATATCTGTCGAATTTATTTCAAGAAATCCATATCAGCCCCGATTCAATATTGATCCCGTATCTCTTGATGAACTAAAAAAATCAATACTTACAAATGGATTGATTCAACCGATTACAGTCAGAAGGACTCCCGATCATAAATATCAATTAATCTCTGGTGAAAGAAGACTTCAGGCCTGCAAAGACATTGGCTACAAAGAAATTCCTGCCTACATAATTGATGTCACTTCTGATGAGTTAATGCTGGCTTTGGCATTAATTGAAAATATTCAAAGAGAAAAACTAAATTCTATAGAGGTTGGGACAGCTTACAAAAGATTAATGGATGAATGTCATCTGACTCAGGAACAAATAGCAGAAAGAGTTGGCAAAGACAGAACAACGGTTGCAAATACAATACGGCTTTTGAAGCTTCCTCAAAAAATTCAGGATGCACTTGTAAAGGATAAAATAACCTCTGGTCATGCCAGGGCTCTTATCAATCTCGATAACGAGGACTTACAAATACAATTGCTTGAAAATATCCTTAGTAAAAATCTGTCGGTTAGAAAAGTTGAACGACTTGTAAGAGAACTGAATGAAGGTGGTACGAGGAAAATTAAAAAGTCCCCGGTTGATGAGGAAGGCAAAGCATTATTTTATAGTGCAAATTTACGTGACCTCGAAGATAAACTAAGAGTTACTTTCGGAACCAAAGTTAAATGTGTTCAAAGAAAAGATGGAAGCGGCGAAATAGTTTTAGAGTATTACTCAAGAGATGAATTTGAGCGTTTAATTGAGCTTTTTGAAATTATCAACAAGAATTATAATTAACGTTTTATTTGTGCTTATCATTCTAAGCACATCTTCAAACGGACAGGAACAAACCGAAGAAAATTCTCCCTCCGATACAGTATTCGTTATGCAAAAATCTCCCTGGGGAGCCGTATTACGAAGTGCGGTTCTTCCTGGATTCGGACAGTTCTATAACGAATCATACTGGAAAATACCGGTCATCTGGGGTACAGGCGCTTTATTGATTTCAGGGTGGGTTTATAACAATAATCTTTACAATGACAATAAAGATTTGTTTATTAGTACCGGACAATCACTTTATCAGTACAGAAGAGATTTCTATAGGAATGAGAGAGATAATTTTACTATCTATCTTGCGGTTCTGTATATATTAAATATACTAGATGCTTATGTGGATGCTCACTTGTACGATTTTACGGTTGAGGAAGATTATATAACAGGATCTTCACGTTTTAATTTCCGGTTTTATTTCTAGTAATATTAAAGTCAAAATGATATGAAAAATTCGGTTACCTGTCCGAATTGTAATTCTGAAAATCCATTTTACAATTTCGTGTGTTCCAAATGTCGGATTTATTTACGAGACCGGGTTTACAACCTTGATCTATGGTCAACAATCAGTTCAGTTATAGAAACTCCTTCTAAAGCATTTAAAACAATAATACTCTCAGAGCACAAGAATTTCATTTTTTTTATTCTTCTATTTATTGGATTTAAATATCTAATTAATGCACGTTTTGTTTCAATGATAAGCTTAGGTGATTTTCAATCAACAATTGGATTACAATATAGTTACTTAATTGTATTGGGAGTTACTCTCTTCTATTTTATTATGTTTTCATTTTTATATTCTTTATCAGGTAAGACATTTAATATTCATCTTAGGTTTAAGGATACATTTGCACTAATATTATATTCGCAGGTACCATACCTTTTCGGATTGATAATACTCTTTGTCTTGGAATTAGTGATTTTTGGAGATTATCTGTTTTCAAAAAATCCAACACCTTTCACCATAAAAGGCTCACTTTCTTACTTATTTCTTACTCTGGAAATTGCAATAGTAATCTGGAGTATTTTTCTTACATTCAAATCCTTCTTAACTCAGTCTAACCATCGATTATTTAGTATTCTATCCTCCCTCACTTTCGTTGCTTTGTTCTTGTCCTTAATTTACCTTTGCTCAATATTTGTTTTTACAATTTAATTTGATGGAAAATTCAGAAGATATTTTCAAAAAAGAACAGGAATACCTGCTTCAAACTTATAAACGCATTCCAATAAAAATATCCTATGGGAAAGGCGTTTATCTTTTTAGTGAAGATGGTAAGAAATATCTTGATTTTTTTTCAGGATTAGCTGTAAATGCTTTAGGATATGGCAACGAAAAAGTAATTCGTGCGATTGAAGAACAAATAAAAAAATACATTCATCTATCAAACTATTATGTTAATACTCCTCAGGTTGAACTTGCAGAAAAGTTGATCCGATATTCAGGTTTATCAAAGGTATTCTTTTCAAACAGTGGCACGGAAGCCACGGAAGCATCACTAAAACTCATCAGGAAATACTGTGGATCTGAGAAGAAGATTATTACTTTTTCAAATGCGTTTCATGGTAGAACTTACGGTTCGTTAAGTTTAGGTGGAAAAGAAAATTACAAAAAATTCTTTGCTCCTTTACTGCCAAATATTGTCCAGCTGGAATTTAACAACGTTGACCAGCTCGATCAAAATATTAACTCGGACACAGCAGCAGTTTATTTGGAATTTATTCAGGGGGAAGGAGGAGTAAGAATAGCATCAGAAGAATTTGTTTCAAAGATTAAATCACTTCAAAAGAAATATGGTTTCATTCTTGTTGCCGATGAAGTTCAGAGTGGTATGGGAAGAACTGGAAAACCTTTTGCATATAATCATTTCGATGTCAGTCCTGATTTAGTAATCATAGCCAAAGCTATTGGTGGTGGATTACCTCTGGGAGCGATGATTACAAATAAAAAGTATTCAAATGTTTTTGAACCCGGTGATCACGGGAGTACTTTTGGTGGTAATCCTGTTGCTTGTGCAGCCGGCTTAGCCGTAATTATTGAAGTTTTTGAAAATGAACTTGTTAAGGAAGTTGCAAAACTTGGTGATTATTTTTTAACTAAACTAAAAATGATTAAAGCAGAAAATCCTGATCAAATCCTCGATGTTCGTGGGCTTGGCTTTATGCTGGGCGTTGAATTCAATATATCTTGTTCATCAATTACCGAAGAATTTCGTAAAAATGGAATACTCGTGAACTGTACTAACGAAAATGTATTACGAATACTTCCACCGTTAATAACAACTCAAGAAAATATTGATCAATTCATAGATATTTTCAAATCAATCATAAGTCAAGAATGAATCGAAAGTATGGATCTTCCAGGAAACATATTAATAATACTTTTATTTCCGGAGCAGAGCTATTCAATGAAGATTTTTTTAAGCTAATGGTTCATGATTATCCATCATGGATCTACTATCTTATTCATATTTGAACTGACTTCATCAAATAGCCGGGAAGTATGTCTCTCGCATTTAAATTGGGTCACTCAATCCCCAATAGTGGTCACTCTCAGGATTTGAAAAATAAAGAAATCGAATCAACATTCATTATTCTAGTTAACTCATTAGATAATATATAAGTTATAGTGAACACCACAACAATTGATTTGACCTTATGACAAAATACAATTATTGAAAAAGTATTAATCTAATTAGCATCGTTAAGGAAATAAACAATCGCACCATACCTGATTCCTCTTGTAATCACTTTAATATTTTCTATCCTTAATGATTCCATAAATAGAAAAAGTATATAAGCCCCAGCAAAAATAATATCTTCACGTCCAACCATTACGGAACCATATTTATCTGTGATTTCCAGTGGTGTCAAGTGACCCAATTCTGCAATAAGTTTTTTCAAATCTTGAAAAGTAATTATAGTATTGGTTACTTTATCTTCGTTGAATTCTTTAAATCCTAAATTCATACAAGCAAGAGTCGTTGCTGTTCCAGCAATTGCTATAGCCTGTTTTGGAATTTCTCTTGAATCAAAAACAGAAAAACTTTTTAATATTTCTGATTTCAAGTCTTCTATTTCCGATTTCAGAGGAGGGGAATGCATGAAGAAATTGTTCCGTAGCACTAACAGATCCCAATTGTAAACTTTTCTTTGAAATTATTTTACTTCCTTCTCCAATAATAATTTCGGTGCTACTTCCACCAATATCAATCACTACTGAAATTGAGGGATCTTCTAATCCTGAAATTGCACCAAGGTAAGCATATTCAGCTTCTTCTTCACCTGAAATTACATTAAGATCATAACCAAATACGTTTTTTATTTCTCTAGTAATGGATGAAGTGTTATCTGCCATCCTGAAAGCATTTGTTCCTGTTACAAGAACTTGCTCACAATTAAATTTCCGAATGATTTTATCATATTCGTCTAATACAGCAAAAAGTTGCTGAAGTTTTTCTGAACTAATTACACGAGTTTTTTTTGTATCCTGACCAATTCTAGGCATTCGATATTCATTTTTTAAAGGAGTAATTTTGCCTGAATTTAAATCAACTTTAGCAATAAGCAGCAATACTGTATTGGTTCCAATATCTATTGACGCAATAATCATAATTTTTTTTTAATTTTAAATTAACGATTGGATATTTAAATGAAAAAAAGTAATAAATTCTCATCAATTTTTGGCTTCCTTGCTTTAGCTTCCGGAAGCATTTGGTTTGGAGCATACATAGCCAGATTATTAACTACTTATCAAATGTTTGAGCCAACAGAACTTGTTTTAAAAAATTATATTACCGGCAATAACCTACCGGCAATAATTCAAACCACTTTTCCATTGGTTAATATAACATTCTTCGCTTACTTCGTTTTAATACTCTCGTTTACAATATTTCTAATTTTTACTCCGATAAAATTAAAAGAGAACGGCTGGTTGTTTATTATTTCGATGATTATTTTTTTAACTCTTCCATTTGAAACTGTACTTTTAATGATTGACTATAAGTTAATAGTTTTATTCATTAATGAGCAATTTGCTTCAGAGGAAATTTTGAAACTAATTATTGAAAGAATTACTTTGTTAAATAGTTTTCCAATTATTCTAATACTAAGTTATCTTTCAATACCATTTTTCTTGGTTGTTAAGCCATTTAGTATTAAATCAAAAGATGAAAATTAAAGAAAAAGAGTTCGAGGATATTCTGCAGGAGCTAAAATCTGTAGCTGACCAGCTTGGAGCAAGTGTTAGATTTGAGAAAGGTGACTTTAAGGGAGGTTATTGTATCGTTCACGATAAGAAAGTTATAGTAATAAATAAAATGACTAATATTCAGAGAAAAGTTATGATTCTTTCAACAGCACTAAAAGAACTAGGAATTGATAGGATCTACGTTACTCCAAGAATCAGGGAAATAATAGAGGAAATGGCTATCGCAACATGAAAATTTTAGTATTAAATGGACCAAATCTCAATCTGCTTGAAAAAAGATCAGCTGAGGACTATGGATCAAAATCTTTAAAGGAAATTGAGGACATTGTCACAAATGAATTCAATAACCACCAATTTGAGTTTTTTCAAAGCAACCACGAAGGTGAGCTGATTGATAAGATTCAGGTTGCACATAAATCATTCGATGGATTGATAATAAATCCTGGCGGCTACTCTCACACATCCGTAGCAATCAAAGATGCCCTAGAAATCTGTTCGATTCCTAAAATAGAAGTTCATCTTTCTAATTTAGCTTCACGCGAAGACTTCAGACATAATATGCTAACTGCTTCAAGCTGTGATGGTTACATTAGTGGTTTTAGAGAAAAAAGTTATCTTGGAGCAGTCTTCCTTTTAAAAAAGCTAATTCGCAAGTAACCGTTTTCCAGTTTTATTCATTCCATAAGCGATATTTTAACTCATATTAGCATTATCCTATTACACGCAGAGTATATTTGTCTTTATAAGAAGTTATAAATCATAGTTAAAGCTAATAGTTATAACGATCATATAATTTTGATAATATAAGAAGGATTGCTTAATTTTATTGCGAGGATATTCATAAAAACTATGCGAGACCTTTCAATTAAAAAATTATACTACTCAATCAGTGAAGTAAGTAAAATTACTAACATTGAGCAATATGTCCTTCGATATTGGGAAACTGAATTCGAAGAACTTAATCCTCAGAAAAATAGAGCCGGAAACCGTATTTACACTAACAAGGATATACGACTAATTCTTTACATAAAGGAATTATTAAGAGAGAAAAAATATACTATCGAAGGTGCAAAAAAGATTCTTGAAAATTATGAACAGGATAAAAAGCCGATAGTAGAAATCAAAGAAAAAAAATCTCAGACCGAAGTTGAACCATCAAATGAAACTGAAATTAATAGTGATTCCTTAAAAGAGGACCTGGCAGAGATAAGAGAAACTTTAAAATATCTACTCACTAAATTATAATTTTCGGAACGTGGCGCAGCCCGGTAGCGTACCTGAATGGGGTTCAGGTGGTCGTGGGTTCAAATCCCACCGTTCCGACTCAAGCAAGCTCGCCAATCGTTGAGCTTTTTTTATTTCACCATTTCTACCATTCATAGAATGATCTGAGTATCTTAGAAAACTTAGTTAATCGAGATAACCGTTTACAGCAATTCGACTTTTCAATCTAGCTGTATCATTAAATAACTATTTTGCTTTTATATGAGATTCTGTTAATTCCCAATGTATCTTTAATTTTGACCTTTAATTTTACATCAACCATCTTATTTTTAACTATGCAAATAAATATTCAGCGAGAGAAACCAACTTGTAACTGTGGTGTTTTTGGGATATATGGATCACCAAACGCTTCACTGGAAACTTACTATGGATTGCACGCTCTTCAGCACAGGGGACAAGAAGCGTGTGGAATTATCACGAAAAATATTAGCCTAAAAGGTAATCCGGTCTTTACTGCCCACAAAGGTGAAGGATTGGTTACAGAAGTTTTTGATGATCATTCATTATTTCAAAATAAACTTATTGGAAATGTTGCTATCGGTCATAACAGGTATTCAACAACAGGGTCATCTCAATCATTAAAAAATATCCAGCCATTTTTAGTTAACTACAGACTTGGAAACCTTGCAGTCGCTCATAATGGGAACCTTACAAATGCAAAGCAGATTCGTGAAGAATTAGTAAATGAAGGTGCTATATTTCAAACCACAAGCGATACTGAAGTCATACTGCATCTCATTGCTCGAAGCAGATTAAATCATCAGGTAGATCAAATAAAAGAAGCAATCCAGAAAATAGAAGGTGCATTCAGTCTGATTTTAATGACCGATAACATGCTTATCGGTGCAAGAGATACTCATGGGTTTAGACCTTTGGTTATTGGAAAATTACACGATGCATATATAATTACTTCTGAGACTTGTGCTTTTGATATTTTGAGTGCCGAATTTATTAGAGAAGTTCAACCAGGTGAAATGGTTGTGATAGACGATGAGGTTTTAAGAACAGGAGATATTAAATCTTTCCATATCGCTGAAAAATCCGGGAAACAAAATCACTGCATCTTTGAGTACATATATTTTAGCAGACCTGACAGCTTTATCTTCGGTCATAACGTTGACAAAATGAGAAGGAGACTGGGAAAAGTTCTCGCACGAAATCATCCTGTCTTCAATGAAGATGAGAAGAAAGTAATAGTTATCAGTGTTCCTGATAGCTCCAATACAACGGCGTTAGGTTATCAAACTGAGTTAGAAAAACTCGGGGTAAACTGCAGGTTAGAAATCGGTTTAATCCGAAGCCATTACATTGGCAGAACTTTTATTCAGCCAGGTCAAGCTAACCGTGAGATCGGTGTTAAAATAAAATTCAATACTGTTAAAGGTGTGCTGGAAGGAAGGACTGTTGTTTTGGTTGATGATTCAATTGTTCGCGGAACAACATGTAAACAGCTTGTTAAACTCATTCGCGAAGCAAATCCTAAATCGATTCATTTAAGAATATCCTCTTCTCCAATAACTCATCCCTGCTTTTATGGAATGGATTTCCCAAGCAAAGAAGAACTTATTGCAAATAATTTTAATTCCAACATCAAAGAAATGGGAAATTATCTTGGTGTAGATAGTCTTGAGTATTTGACAATTGAAGAGATGCTTGAAGCAGTATCCGAAGCAGGTAAAGGCAATTTTTGTTATGCATGCTTCTCAGGCAAATATCCCACAAAAGTTGATCTTAATTTCAAAAAGGAAATGTATGAGATTTAATCAATTATTAATTGTTCTTTTAATGTTAACGTATTCGCAGTTATCAGCACAGACTACATATTTCATAAAGTATAAAGAGAATGTTTCTTTTTCTGAGATAGAACAAAAAGTCCAGCAGGATCAGTTTATTCCCACAGGATCTCAATTTCAAATTCAATCTGAATTGAAATCGGTTGAATATCTTGCAAAGGGAATAGCAAAATCGAATGAAGTATTAGGCAGGATAATTAAAATTACTTTTGTCGATGATGTTGATGAGGGTACTTTTCTGCAATTACAAAGTTTGGATGACAATGTAGAGTATATTCAAAAAGCTACTGCTTACCAAATTAACTTCACTCCAGATGATAGTCTCGTCTCGCAACAATGGGCTTTAAGTAAAATACAAGCATTCGATGCCTGGGACAAGACTCAGGGTAATGATTCTGTTTTAATTGGAATGATTGATACCGGTATTGATTATTTCCATCCTGATCTTCAAAATAAAATTTACCAGAATCCCGGCGAGATAGGAACTGATGCGTTTGGCAATGATAAAAGATCAAATGAAATTGATGATGATAACAATGGCTTCGTTGATGATTACCGAGGCTGGGATTTTACCGATCGCGTAGGTTTCCCTTTTGATTCATCTGGCGGCGATTATCTTGGATGGGATAATGACCCTCTTGATGAACAAGGACATGGCACTTACATTTCTGGAATTGCTGCAGCTCAGACAAACAACTTCACAGGAATCGCAGGTGCAGCACCGAATATAAAATTAGTAAACCTCCGCGCTTTTGATCCCGGAGGCTATGGTGAAGAAGATGACGTTGCTGCCGCAATACTTTATGCTGTTCAGATGAAAGTAAAAGTTCTTAATATGAGTTTTGGAGATTATTCATTTTCCTATGTCCTGAGAGATGTAGTGCAATATGCTTATTCTAAAAATATGGTACTTGTTGGAAGCTCAGGAAATGGTAACTCTTCCGTTCCTCATTATCCTTCTGGATATTCAGAAGTAATCTGTGTGGGAAATTCAACTCAGGATGATTACAGAGCTGGTAATTCCAATTACGGTTCGACTCTTGACCTGATGGCACCAGGCTCACAGATTGTTACCACTGCAAGAAATAATAACTATGCTTCTATAAGCGGAACTTCAGCTGCTACGCCTTACGTTGCAGCTGCAGCAGCTTTAATTTTATCGCTCGGCAATTATACTAACGAAGAAGTAAAACAGATTTTAAAATCGACATCGGACGATATTGGAGAACCGGGTTGGGATATTTATACTGGTGCCGGAAGATTGAATTTGTATCGTGCTGTTACTGTTGTTGCTCCATCTGTCATTATATTCAATAATCCAAAGCAGGATTTTGCAACTCTCGACGACTCATTAAAAATTAACGCAACAGTTCTATCGCCTCTGTTTTCTTCATATGGTCTTTACTATGGTTATGGACTAAACCCAACAAGTTGGATTCCTTTAATCGAGCAGGGGAGTAATCAATTTTCAAATGAAGATATTTTTACACTCAGTCTTACATCATTACCCGATACTGTTTACTGTTTAAGATTAGTTGTTCAGCAAACTAATGGCAGAACCTTGGAAGAGCGTGTAAATTTTATCATCAGTAGAAATCCTCCTGTCGCTGAATTGATTTCTGTTGGTCCAGCTTTTTACGGAGACAAAACAACAATACTTGCTGCTCTGTACACAGATCAGCCAACGGTAACGAGAATGTATTATCGCAAAATTGGTGAGGTTCAGTTTAATTTCATTACTCTGGACGGCTTCACAACAAATAATCAGTTTGTGAAATATTTACATTATGGATTTATTCCAAAGCAGCTTGTTGAGCAGAACTCTGCGTATGATGTTTATTTTGAAGCTGAAAATCTCGTGGGCCTAAAGACTATCGTAAATAATAATGGGCAGAATTTTTTATTTACTACAAATTATGATGCAGAGTATGCTGCTGAAACAATTTTGCCATTTTCTCTTCCTTCAGGAAGTATTTATCAAAATCCTGTCAACATAACTCAAGATGATTTTACTGAAGTTTACCTGCGAACATATGATAATTCTCGCGTTACAAACCTGTTTAGACTTAACAATAATACTTTTGAAATGGTTGACTCACTCGAGGATCAAATCGTCAGAGATTTTGGTGACTTCAATAATAATGGCTTAAACGATTTGTTAAGTTCCTGGGTTCGAAATGGTTACATTCTTGAACAGCAAACATCAAATTCATCAACTCTAAATCAAAAGTTTGCAGATGAATCAGGAAAGTTTTGGCCAATTATGGCTGAAGATATCGATGGTGATAACATTACAGAAGTGGTTGCAGTGAGTTCGGATACTTCAGTAACTGTATGGAAAGTAAATAATAATCTTACTTTATCGAACCCAATAACATTGAGAAATTTTACCGAAGAGAGTTTTGGTATTAATATTCTTGATTCTCCAAATGGAGTTATAGCTGATATAAATGATGATGGTGTAAATGAACTATGGTTCGTGGATGTTGATGGAGATATTTTTAGCTACAACATTATTGGACCTAATAACTACCAACAGGGAAGCAGTATAACAACCGGATTCTGGGGTTCATCAGCCTACCTGGCAAAAGGTGATTTTGATGGCGACGACAATGATGAACTTGCCGTTCTTCTTCATTCAATTGATGCAATTGACATAGCACCGTACTATCGTCTGGTAGTTTTTAATCTTCTTGGTAATCAATTCAATATACTCTATGATCAGGTATTTGTCGATGCTTCTACAGAATTCAGATCATCGTTCCAACAATCAGAAAATAGTATTCGATTGGCAGATATTGATGAGGATGGAAAAGATGAGTTATTAGTCTTTATGTTTCCTTATTCTTATATATTTAAGAATCAGTTTGCCGGATCGAATAAAATTATTTCCTTTAAAAGAAAATATTAATTCGAATTCCATTTATGTTGGAGATCTAAATAACAATAACGTTTTGGAAGTTGCTTTCCCAACTAACCAAGGAATAAATTTTTATGAATTTACAGTTTCTAAAAAAGCAAGCACACCATTCGATATTTCTGGTTTCAGCATTGATTCAACCAGCATCTTTCTTTCCTGGCAGGGAAGTGTTGACCAGTATTATATCTATCGTGGTTTATCAGCAGATAGTCTTTCGTTACTCGATTCTGTAATTGCTGAAACTCAATATGTTGATTTTAATCTTAATCAAAATACAAACTATTATTACGCAATCCAGGCATTCGATCTTTCAAAGGAAGATCCTTATTCAAATCTGTCAAGGATAATTGAAGTTTATTCTCATACTCCGGGAAAGGTAATTTCAGTATCCGGCAGCAGTGCAAATGCTGTAACAGTTTATTTCTCCGAGAAGATGAGCAATACAATTGAAAATCTTACAGGCATTCAAATTAAATGGAAATGTTTTCCCAAACTCTATTTCACCTGCAAGTCAATACTCATATTTGGTTACTTTCCGTGATGAAATTCCAGTTGGATTGAATGAATTATCTGTTGCAGATTTACGCGATCTTTATGGTTCACCAATTGAGTCAACAGATACTATTTTTATAATGGATTCTGTGATTGTTAATCCTGAATTTTTTATCGCATCGTTCAAGATTATTGATTCATACAACTTAAAAATAGTTTTCAATTTAGAGGTTGATGAACAATCTGCGCTGAATGTTAACAACTATACCTTCGAGCCTGATAACAAAGCTTCTTCAATTAGTGTTGATGCAACTGATAAAAAAATTGTAAATATTAATTTGAAAGGACAAAAACCGATTGGATCAATTGGCAGGGAATATGTGCTCAGAGTAAGGATTATGTTCTTCAGTCTCAACAGGTAATCTGAAAATAAATGAAGGTGCAGGCAGTTATATTGTTCTTTCTTCATTTGCTAATGACCTTTCAGAAGTTTACGTGTATCCAAATCCTGTTAATCCATCTAATGGTGAGCAATTAACTTTCGCAAAATTACCACAGTACGCTCAGATAACTATTTGGAGTATTGAAGGAAAAAAAATTGGTGATGTCGAAGAGAATGATGGTAATGGGGGAGCTTCATTCGATTTGATAGATTTGAGTGGAAATCAGTTACCATCAGGAATTTATTTTTACCGTGTCGTAAGGACGGATGAGAAGAAGAATGAACAGGAAGAAAAGCTCGGTAAATTTGCTGTGATCAGATGATATGAGCGAAAACAAGATTTTCAATGCTTCAAATTCATTAAGCTTTGTTAGACTGCTTCTTGTAATACCTGCCTGGTTTGCATTTAATAATTTTGACGAAAGCTTTGCACGTTATTCAGTTGCTGCTATTGGAATATTTGCTGCTGTAACTGATATACTTGACGGTTATTTGGCACGCAAGCTAAACCAGATAACTGAATTCGGAAAAGTGATAGACCCACTTGCCGACAAAGTTTTAGTCGTATTTGTTGTATTGAATTTGTTTTTCCAGGGAGAAATTCCTGATTATTATTTTTATATGATTCTTGCACGAGATGTTTTGATACTTATTGGAGGACTGGTTGTTTCTAAAAAGTTAGGTAAAGTTCTCCCTTCGGATTATATAGGTAAAGCTACAGTTCTTGCCATCTCATTCGTTCTATTGATGATTTTACTCAACGTTGATAGACAATCGCTGCCATACCTATTACTTTACTACCTGAGCATCATTCTGATATTTATTTCTTTAGGGAATTATATAATAAAAGCTGTGAAAGTATTATCTAAAAAAACACAATGAAGTTTTTCAGCAATATAAATCTGAGTAGGTTAAAAGAAGGTTTAAGTAAAACCCGGGATAAGCTTGTCACCAAAATTACCGAAACGTTTTCTGGTAAAGCTGTGATTGATGACAACACTTTTAATGAGCTAGAGGAAATATTAATTTCTTCTGATTTAAGTGCTGAATTAGCTGAAGAAATAATGGACGATCTTCGAATTAATCTAAAAGATGAAAAAGATCGTACACTTGAAAATATTCTGGAACTACTGAAAAAAACATTATTGAAAATATTCGAAAACGAAGAAGGCAATTTAATTTCTAAAACCGAACGAGATGATTCAAAACCCTATGTAATTTTAATAGTTGGTGTTAATGGAGTGGGGAAGACTACTACTGTTGGTAAACTAGCAAATAATTTTAAGAAAGCCGGCAATAAAGTTATTGTCGGAGCTGCAGATACATTTAGAGCTGCTGCAAATGAACAACTGGATATTTGGGCACAAAGAGCTGGAGTTGAAGTAATCCTACAGGATAAAGGCGCTGACCCTTCTTCTGTGGCATATGAGACAGTTAAAAGAGCGATTGATGGGAATTATGATATAGTTTTGATTGACACCGCAGGCAGACTGCACAGCAAAGTTAATCTTATGAACGAATTGAATAAGATAAATAAAGCAATTGGTAAAGTGCTCCAAGGTGCTCCTCAGGATACTTACCTGGTTCTTGACGCTACCATAGGTCAAAATGCAATTGTCCAAGCAGAAGAATTTTCCAAAGTCACGAAGATTACCGGATTGATAATCACCAAGCTTGATGGAACGGCTAAAGGCGGCACCATATTTCAAATTTGCGCGGCTAACAAGATACCCGTAAAATATATTGGTGTCGGAGAGAAATTAGATGACCTACAGACCTTTAATCCAAAATCCTTTGTAGACGCATTGTTCGAGAAGAGTTAAAGACTGAATAAATATTTATTAAGAAGCCAATCCATAGTATCTTCGATTAAACTCCACGACTCTACAAACACGAAACTGAGGAAAAGGAAAAAAGAAACTCGGATTCAGCAGACAATTTGATCTTCTAAAAATTAGTAAAAAAAGAAGTCCTGCTATATGGTTATTACTTATAGTTGAAGCGATGTTTATTACTTATGAAATTGAGTGGAAATGTATAAACAGGGAATTTATAAGTTTACATAATATACATTATCGGACATATAAACTAGATTTTCTTGAATCCTTCAATATTTTCATCCTTCCCGAAAACAACTAATTTGTCGCACCACTTTAACTTTTAATTTGGATCAGTACTTATAACAAGTTCCTTTTCCTGCTTTTCCTCGAACATTTCGTGTGGGTATTTTATCATCAAAATTTCTAATCCATAGTTGCTTCTAGTACTAAGTTCAGATAATCTTTTTCCAATTATAACAGATGAAACTATAACTTCAGCGATTGAGTAACCTTCTGCAACGGATGATAATCTTGCATCACCGATTGTTTTAAGTTCATTTAATAAGCATTCAGCTAATTTTTCAAATTAAAGCTTGTTAAACTCACTTATCATATTTGAAGAAACCCTCGCCGGTTTTTCTGCCAAGTTTTTTTGCCGCTACCATTTTCTTCAGCAATGGACAAGGTCTGTATTTGGAATCATTGTAACCATTATAAAGAACTTCCATTATAGCAAGGCAAACATCAAGTCCGATAAAATCAGCAAGAGTTAAAGGTCCCATCGGATGATTCATTCCAAGTTTCATAACAGTATCAATATCCTGAGCTGATGCAACTCCTTCCATCAAAGCAAATATAGCTTCATTGATCATCGGCATTAAAACACGATTAGATATGAATCCTGGATAATCAAAGACTTCAACGGGAACTTTTCCTAACTTTTCTGCAAGGGATTTTATGGTTTGATATGTTTCATCACTAGTTGAATAACCTCTAATGATCTCAACAAGTTTCATCATCGGCACAGGATTCATAAAGTGCATACCGATAAATTTATCTGGCCGAGTAGTAGACGATAATTCAGTTATTGAAATGGAAGAAGTATTACTTGCAAAGATAGTATCTGATTTAACTACTGAGTTTAACTTGTTAAAAATAGATAGTTTAGTAGCTTTATCCTCGAATACGGCTTCGATAATCAAATCCACATCATGAGGAACTTTATCCAACCCAACTGTCTTATTTATATTCTTGAGCGCATTTTGTTTTTCATCTTCCTTAATCACTTCCTTTTTAACTTGACGATCAAGATTCTTAGTTATCAAATCTATAGACTTATTAGCCAATTCTTCTGTAACTTCAACTAAATAAACACTAAAGTTATTAAGTGCAAAAACATGGGCAATACCATTACCCATTGTTCCACCACCGACTACTGCAACTTTGTTAATTTCCATTTTAAGCCCCTTTCTAATTATAGTTTTTTACAATTAATGCTGCCGCTTCTCCCCCACCAATACAAAGAGATGCAAGTCCATATTTTGAATTTCTCTTCTTCATTTCGTGAATTAGAGTTACAAGCACTCGTGCTCCGCTGGCTCCAATTGGATGACCGAGAGCAACAGCACCACCATTTACATTTACTTTGCTATTATCAAGACCAAGTAATCTATTATTTGCAAGCGAAACAACTGCGAAAGCCTCGTTTATCTCAAACAGATCAATATCAGAAATCTTTAAATTGGCTTTCTTGAGAACCTTGTTGATAGCATCTGCAGGCGCTGTTGTAAACTGCATCGGAGCCTTGGCTGCAGAAGATTGAGCTACAATTTCTACAAGTGGTTTCAAACCTAGTTCTTTTGCTTTTTCTTCACTCATTATCAACAGAGCTGCAGCTCCATCGTTAATACTGGATGCATTAGCAGCTGTAACCACACCACTCTTATCGAATACAGGTTTAAGGGAAGGAATTTTATCAAATTTAACTTTACCAGGTTCTTCATCAATGTTTACAACCACCTCTTCCCTTCCAGCTTTAACCTTCACATCAATTATTTCATCTTTAAACCTTCCAGTTTTTTGAGCCTCAAGAGCTTTATTGTACGAGTTAACCGCAAACTCATCTAACTCTTCTCGAGTGAACTTAAACTCTTTTGCACAAGCTTCAGCACAATTTCCCATATGGATATTATTATAAACATCCCATAATCCGTCTTTCACCATTGAATCAATAACTTCACCATTTCCTAAACGATATCCATTCCTGGCTTTATCAAGAATATAAGGTGTATTACTCATGCTTTCCTGACCACCTGCTATTATGATTTCTGCATTACCCGTTTGAATTGCTTGTGCTGCCAGCATTACAGTTTTTAAACCACTACCACAGACTTTATTTATAGTCATGCATTCTGTTTTCTCTGGCAAGCCGGCAAAAAGCGCTGCCTGTCTTGCAGGTGCTTGTCCCATACCAGCTGTTAAAACATTTCCCATAATTACTTCATCGATTAACTCAGGTGAAATTCTTGAATCCTCGAGAACACCTTTGATTGCAATACTTCCTAGCTGACTTGCTGATAAAGAAGAAAGAGATCCACCGAACGATCCGATAGGAGTTCTTTTTGCGGAAGTGATAACAACTTTTTTCATTTCTCCCTCCAATTATTTTGATAAAATGTAATTAAAATTAAAGAATTAATTTTAAAGAATCAGACAATAAATTGGTGAAACCGATATTATTTTTGTTCTAAGACTATAGAAGCTAATTCAAAAATAAGATTTGCTGAGAGTAAGGAGGGATTTATATTATTTCGCGGCAAATTGGATAATATCTCCAATCTGGATGAAATGTCAATTAATTGAACATCAGGAAATTTGCCGTTAAATTTTTCTAATGTTTCTAAATGTTCTTTAAAGAAATATCGATTAATGTTTAGTCTATGCTTTTGAATATCATTAAGCCATGTTAATATCATTCCAATTATGATTTGGTAACTGGTAGAAGTCTGATCGGAGAGCACAGAATTTAACTCTTCAAAGGCAGAATTGAACTTTCTACCAAAAGAATATCGAAGAATTGAAATTGTTTTTTCCTTAAGATTGTGAAAATCGGCCTCGATAAGATTTAAAGCTGATTGCACTGAACCCATTGCAAATGGTGCAACTTCTTCTGCAGTTATTTTATCGACTTTGAAGTATTCTATTAAAATAAAAACGATTTCATCTTCTGTAAGTGGGTCAAAATTAATTCTCCAGCATCTGGATATAATAGTAGTCCTTAATTTTGAAATCATAGATGTTGTAAGAATAAATATTACATTCTCAGGTGGTTCCTCAAGGTTTTTTAAAAGTGCATTTTGAGCTTCTTCATTCATCAAGTGAGCATCAGAAATTAAGATAAATCTATATCCGGTTTCATCATAATTCATCGACAGAAACTTTTTGATATCTCTGATGCTATTTATTTTTATTGAATTCGCTTTTGGAATTAAAATTTTATGAAATGGATTTTCTGATTTTGTTTCTATTTGCTCAATAATCAACTCTATTTCATCCTGATTCAATTTCTCAGTAGGGGAACTAGTATCAGTTTCATTTTTTCCTCGAGGAAGCGGGAAAATTATTTTAAGGTAAGGTTCCTGAAGCTGTTCAATAGCTCTGATAGTTTTTTCTGTCTCATCAAAATTATGCTTACCACCAAGAGTTTTTGCAAATTGGATAGCTGCATTGTCTTTTCCTACTCCTACCATTCCGGTAAATAAAAAAGCGTGTGGGATTATGTTAGATTGAAGAAAATTATTGAGAGTTTGCTTAACCCGTTCTTGTCCGGGTATTTTATCGGAGATTGGATTCATTCCTCTAGTGCTGATTTGCACCGATTAGAATTCATCTTCATTGTAAAAGAAGTCCTCATCTGAAGGATAATCTGGCCAAATATCTTCAATAGTTTCATAGGGTTCATCAGTATCTTCAAGCTCCTTAAGATTTTCAATTACCTCATATGGTGCACCAATTCTGTCTGCATATTCTATTAGTTCTTCTTTTGTTGCAGGCCAGGGAGCGTCGTCAAGGAATGCAGCAAGTTCAACTGTCCAGATCATATATTATTTTTCCGTTTGAGAAATAGTTTGCGTATCAAGGTCAAAAAAAGTTAAATCATCAAAGAAAAAGTCTGTTGGATCAAGGGAGATCCCATCGTGATGAACTTCATAATGTAAATGAGGACCAGATGAGAGACCCGAGTTGCCCGATTTTGCAATATTCTGACCCCTTATTACCGAATCACCCGTTTTAACTAAAGTTGCTGAGAGATGAGCATAAACTGTATTGTATCCAAATCCGTGATCAATTTCCATAACCAAACCAAAACCAGCCCTTCTTTCAACAACTATTACCTTACCATCACCAGGGCTGCGAACTTCGGTTCCGTAATCACAGTTAATATCGATTCCGTGATGAAACTTTCTTACACCTAAAATCGGATGTCTTCTCATTCCAAATCCATCTATGGAGTAATTACCTAAAGTTGGCTTAATAGCTGGAATACATTTATGCAGCTTTTCATTGAGACCAAGCTTTTTAGCTATTTGTAATGTTTGTTCTTTTTCAAACTGAACATATCCGATCATTTCATCAACTGACTTCAAAAGATTTTTAACATCATTATCCCGAATATTCAAATTAGTCGAAAGGTATTCTGGACTACCACCTGTACCAAGAAGTCTTTCCTCATCAGTTATAGTTTCTAAGTTGGCTGCAATTCGAAGCTCAGAATTTATTGCTGAAATGCTATCAACTCCGCCAAGTATCTGGCGATAAGATTCAGCTATCCTCTTAATTTCTTCCTTTAATTCATTGTTCTCACTCTTTAAAGCAGAAATCTTAAAATTTGGATTAGAATCTATGCCTAAAAAATGATTCAGAGCTACAAATATTGAAGTAAATAGGAGGGATAAAACAATTAGCAAAGAAAAAAGCTTTAATTTGAAATTTTTAATTTCAACATACTTTAGACTTGCTTTTGAGAAATAGAATAATTTTTTCATACAACGGTGCGCAAAAATAACTAAAATGGGTTATTGAATCAAGCCTGAATAAGCACTATTCGAAATCATGTTCAAAATAGTCGGTGGTTCTTTGTGATTTCGAATTCTTATCAGAAATTCGATCAGAAAGTCTCTTTTTAAAGATTTCTGCAGCATTATATCCATAATGTTTAAGTAGATAATTAAGAGCAATTACTTCTGAAATTACGGTAATATTTTTACCTGGTAGTATTGGCAATTTTATGTACGGAATTTCAATTTCTGATATAATAGTAGTTTTTTCATCAAGACCTGTTCTTGTATAGTTTGCTTTCTCATCCCAAACTTCCAATTCAACCAATATTTCAAGCCTTTTCTGATATCTTATAGCTCTGATTCCGAATACTCTCTCGACATCAATTATGCCAAGGCCTCTAATTTCCATATTATGTTTAACAATTTCAGTTCCAGAACCAATAAGTATTCCCTCGCCCTTTTTTGTAAGGATTATGACGTCGTCGGCGACAAGTCTGTGCCCTCTTTCAATCAAATCAAGGGCAACTTCACTCTTTCCAACACCAGATTTACCGACGAAACAAATTCCTACTCCGTAAACATCGACAAAAGAGCCGTGGATAGTAATCCGTTGCGAAAACTGGTCATCCAGAAAATCACCGAGTAAATAAATTAATTTTGTTGTGTTGTAAGGTGAAGAAAAAATGGGAACTCTTTTCTCTTTGGCCAATTCCAGTAGAACAGGTATTGGTTTATTGTGACTTGTTAGAATTATACACGGAACACTGAATTGAAATAAAGTGCTTAAAGATTTTTCCTGCTGATCCGATGAAAGTTTTTTTAGATATCTTACTTCCGTATTTCCAAAAATCTGAACGCGGTTAAATGAAAATAGATCTACAAAACCTGCCAATGCTAATCCGGGTCTATGAAGATTTTGGTCAGTAATCTTTCTTTCCAAATCCGGATTTTCAGAGAGAAGATTAAGCTTTCCTAATTTCTTAGCATTATTATAGAAAAAATCTACAGTAATGAACTCTTTTTTTGTAATAGATTTATCGGTTACTATTGTCATTTAGACCTGCTTTTTCTTTTCGACTTTAAAGTTTTTAACTGTCTCGATAATTTATTAGCAGCCACAGTTACTGATTTTGTAAATTCCTCCGTTTGCTCTGCAGCCACAAGGGTTTGTCCGGGAATGTGTAATGTAATCTCGGCTTTTTTGATGCTTTCGTGGCTATTTTGAAAACTAAGGATAACATCAGCGCTTATTATGCTATCATTAAATTTCAATAAAGATTTCACTTCATCCTTGATGTAATCCTTTAATGTTTCCCTTGCTTTAAATTTTCGTGCCGTTATAGTGACGTTCATAACTTACTCCTACGATTTTGGATGAGATTTTTTATATGATTGTTTGAGCCTTTCAATGCTCACGTGTGTATAAATTTGAGTTGTTTTTAAATTTTCATGCCCCAGAATTTCTTTAACAGCCCTGAGGTCTGCACCATTATCGAGCATATGTGTTGCCGAACTATGACGTAAAATATGCGGGCTTTTTTTTCTGATATCGGTAACTTTGCTTAAATATTTATTTACGATTCGATAAATGTATTTCTCATAAAGCTTTTTACCAGACTTATTTCTTAGAAAAGTTTGTGAAAAATTCTCAACAGGAAATAAACTCAAGTATTCTGCCAGATTTTTTTTTGATTGCTCACCTATCGGTACAATCCTCGTTTTAGATCCTTTTCCCAGAACTCTTACTGAACCTTTTTCCAAATCCACATCCCCGGCTTTAAGATTACAAACTTCCGATACACGAAGTGAACAACCATACAGAAATTCAAAAATGGCCTTAATTAAAGCAGGATTTTCATCAGCTTCTTCTGCAAGCTGAAATGTTTTTAGGATATTTTCTGATGAAGTTATTTCAGGTAGTTTCTTTGAGGTTTTAGGATTTCGCACTTGTGAAGAGGGGTTTTGAGTTATGAGGTCTTCCTTGAATGCAAATGTGAATAATCCTCTGAGCGAAGATAATTTTCTGACAATGGAAATTTTTTCAATTTTCTTTTCACTTAGATTCATCAAATATGATTTTATAAAGCGTTCGTTAATTGACGTCACTTCAGTTTTATTATTATCATTACAGTAATTTATGAAATCATACAGATCAGATTTATATGATTTTATTGTATTAGGTGAATAACGCCGAATGTTTCTAATATAAATTATATAGCCCTCGACTATTTGATCAATTTTCATTAAAATGTACTTGATCTAAATGTTTATAAAAAATAGTATAGCAGTCTCCAAGGAATTAAAAGAGTAATAAAGTGTTCCGGAAAATTTTTTATTGTGAGGCATCAATTGGTAATTTATTAATCAATGGTTTATAAATACAACGATTAAGCAAGTTGCTAATAACCACAGACCTCTCATTACTTACCTGCGAATAAAGTAAAATTAAATTTATAAATCAACTTTTTTTCCTCCTGTTTCATAATTTTTTTTCTTTTTCTGTCTTTATCATCAAAATTCAACAAATGTAGCATTCCATGGATGACCAAACGACAAAGCTCTTTTCCATAGGAAACGTTAAATTTTTTAGAATTATACTTTGCTTCTTCAAAGGAGATTAAGATTTCACCATCGATATCTTTCAGTATTTTTGAGTAATTGAACGTAATTACATCTGTTTCAAAGTCGTGTTTTAAATAAATTTTATTAATTTCCCGAAGCTCCATTGAGTTAATAAAGCTTATAGAAAGAGAGGAAAGAGTTAAATTAAATTCTTTTTTTAAGGATGAGATTAGTTGATGAACAGCCTTTTTACTTACTGATGTATCCTGTGAGTAGACTTGTAAATTTTTTACCAATCTAATTTAATCCGAATTATTAATTAAGAATTTTCCATTAATGACTTAACTGTAATAACTGCATATTCCACATACCGTTTTGCACCAGCTTCAATATCTTTTATCTCATCTGCAGTCAAATCACGAATAACTTTTGCTGGAACTCCGGCTACTAATTTTCCTGAAGGAACAACATAATTCTGTTTTACCAACGCACCTGCAGCAACCATCGAATTCGATTCAACAACAGCACCGTCAAGTACAATTGCTCCAATTCCAATCAAACATAAATCTTGAAGTGTACATCCATGTAAAGAAACTGAGTGTCCGATGGTGACTTTGTTCCCAATATTAAGAGGAAATTTTCCATTTGTAACATGAAGCATAGAGCAATCCTGTATGTTTGTGCTCTCCCCTATTTTTATATAATGAACATCACCGCGAATTACTGAATTGTACCAGACACTTGAATTATTCCCAACTTCAACATTGCCAATGATTTTAACACCTGAAGCAAGAAATACATTCTTTCCAAGTTTAGGATGATGTCCACGATAAGGAAATGTTTTAACTTCCTCGTTTAATTTTTGTATGAAGGAGGATTCCATAATTTATCATTCCATTTTATCAATTCCAGGTTGATACTTCCTATTATGACATTCATTTTTGCACAAATTGGCACGGAGAAATTATCATTGCTAAACCATCCTTCAAAATCGCCAGTGAGTCCGTAGACACTAACAAAATCAGTTCTTCCATCCAGATACAGGCAATCAATTTCATAATCAACTGCGTCAATCGAAACAGGTTCTGGCTCGGTATAGAAATTTAGTGTTGTCGTTTCCTCTTTTTCATTTACAAAGCACGGAACTGAAAGCGTTTGATTTTTGCCAAAATTCATTCTTGCATAAAATAAAAGTGAAAGTCCATCTTGCATTCTGTGGTTTATGTAGGTTGTTGAATCAAGCCAAAGTCTGGAACCATTAAATTTGCCTTTTTTCATAGAAATTCTGGAATGTTCTCGAAAATTATATTCAACAAAAACAGTATCATCATTAAAAATTTCAGCAAAAAATTTTACGGGGAAAAGAGATGAGTCAATGTAGCTTTCATAAATCTGATGAAGACTTACAAAAGGAAGATCAGGATACGAGTCAATATATGCTATCGTTTTGTAGACAGTTGTATTATTTATTTTCGTCCTCTCCAGAACTTTGATCCTGACTTCACCAAGGTTAAAAAATGCATACTTAACAACATAAGTTAAGTCTTCACCAATAAAAAGTTTGTCCTCCTTCTGACTTACCTGTGAATATCCACAGAAATATAAAGTGAATAACAGCCATAAAATGAAATAATTTTTCATTTAAGATTTGCTATTTCTTTTGCCTCATCGAATAAGCCTAATGCTTGTTCAATTTGATTATCAGTTGTTATCATAACAGCGTACCAGCCATCATTCTTCCAATAATTTCTTGCTAACTGAGCTTTAAGTCTTGTTTGGATGTAATCTTCATCAGTCTTGTATTCCTCCTGGTTAAATGCGACATCTTTTGAACTGGCAAATGAAATAAAATTATTCATTTCAGCATCTGAAAATTCAAATTCAATTGTAAATTTAGAAAGATTATCACCGTACGTTCCACTAATTGTTTTTCCATTTCTTTCGATGTAGTTCAAAATGAATTGATAAAAAACATTTTGCCGTAAAAGGTTGCTGGTATAATTTGTAATTTTTTCATTCTTGATGATATAATCCGGTGTTATTCCACCTCCGCCATATACTATTCTACCATTGTGTGTATGATGAATTGGTTTTGAAGAATCCTGTTCAGCAATGTGTTCTATATTATTTCCTTCAATGATACTTGTATCTTCCATACTTGCGTAAAATTCTTCATATTTCTTTTTATCAGTATAATCTCTTTGTATTGATCTTCCGGAAGGAGTAAAATATTTTGAAATTGTAAGACGAATAGCAGAATTATCAGAAAGAGTAAACTGCCTTTGAACCAAACCTTTACCAAAAGAGGTTTCTCCGATTATCAAACCTCTATCCCAATCCTGAATCGCACCGGAAACTATTTCGCTTGCACTTGCCGAGCCATGATTGATTATTACAATCAAAGGTGTGCCTTCAAAAGGACTCGGTTTAGAGGCGAAATATTCTTCGTTAGCATCTTTTCGTCTGCCTTCAGTATAAACTATTTTCTTTTCACCATCTAAAAAAAGATCAGCCATTTCAACTGCCTGGCTTAAGTAACCTCCAGGGTTACCACGCAAATCCAAAATTAATTGAGTCATCCCCTGTTGCTTCAATTCAGTTAATGCAACATTTAATTCATCAAGTGTAGTCTCCGAAAAACGCGAGACACTTACATAACCTGTTTTATCTTTAAGCATTAAACTTGCATCCACCGAATAAATAGGAATTTTATCTCTTGTAATTTCGTATTCAATTAAATCCGTGACACCAGTTCTGTAAATCGATATTTTAACTTTAGAACCTGCTTTTCCTCTGAGTTTATCTCTTACTTGATCGTTTGTAAAACCCATGCAATCTTCTCCTTCAATTTTAACTATTCTGTCTCCAGGTAAAATTCCAAGTGTTTCACTTGGTCCACCGGTAATTGGGGAAACAACAGTAATAGTATCATCTACAATTTGAAATTCAATTCCTATTCCCTCAAAATCACCTCGGAAAGATTCTTCAACTGCCATAAAATCTTTTGCAGAAATATAAACTGAGTGAGGATCTAATTCATCAGTTATGCCTTTTATTGCGGCTTCAACAAGTTTGGGGGTATCAACTTCTTCGATATAGTATCTTTGAGTGTAAGATAAAACGTCGTTTAGTTTTTGAACGCCATCTCTGAGATTATCATCAGAGAAAATCTTTTCTATCTGTATACCAAGTACTATTCCTACGGTCAATATGATTATTAGCACGGGTATTTTAAATATTTTATTCATCGATTCTCCAATTAATTTTCATACAAAATAAGTTAAATAATTCATTAATAATACTAACCATTATATCCCCGGTTAATTGAAATGATGAATGCTCAAACCTGAGGCTTCATCTGCGGAAAGAAAATTACATCTCTGATAGATGACTGATTAGTTAAAAGCATCACCAAACGATCAATACCAATACCGAGCCCCGCCATTGGGGGCATACCATATTCCATAGATCGGAGAAAATCCTCATCTACCTGGTGAGCTTCATCATCACCGGCTTCCCTCATTTCAACCTGGTCTTCAAATCTTTTTCGCTGATCAATTGGATCATTCAATTCTGAAAATGCGTTGCAGATTTCCTTTCCAGCAATATATCCTTCAAACCGTTCAACGAGTCCTTCTTTGCTTCTGTGCTTTTTAGCAAGTGGTGAAAGAATCAAAGGATAATCCACGACAAAGGTTGGCTGAATCAATTCAGGTTCAACAACCTGGCTGAATATTTCGTCAATAAACTTTGCTTTTCCAAAAATACCATTTATTTCAATCCCTAAATTTTTTGCCAGTCCTTTCAATTCACTTTCAGAAGCGGCAATTACATCAACTCCGGTTTTATCTTTTATTGTTTCAACATAACTGACTCTTTTCCAGGGTCGGGTAAAATTAATTTTACTCTCTTCATAAGTAAATTCGGAAGTGCTAAATACACTTTTGCAGATATGCTCAAAAAGTTCTTCGACCAATTTCATCATCCAATCATAATCTTTGTAAGCAACGTAAAGTTCAAGCATTGTAAATTCCGGATTGTGAGATCTATCCATTCCTTCATTCCGGAAGTCTTTAGAAATTTCATAAACACCATCAAATCCTCCGACAACTAATCTCTTAAGATAAAGTTCGTCAGCTATTCTGAGAAATAATTCTATATCAAGTGCATTGTGATGTGTTACAAATGGCCTTGCCGCTGCACCACCATAAAGTGGCTGAAGGACCGGAGTTTCAACTTCCAGGTATCCTTTTTCGTCAAGATAATTTCTTACTGATGAAACAATCTTTGAACGTTTGATAAATACATCTTTCACCTGTGGATTGACGACCAGATCAACATATCGTTGACGATATCTTAATTCCTTATCAGCAAACTGGTCGTAGATTATTTTATTCCCCTGTTCGTCTTCAGCTTCTTTTGCAATTGGTAAAGGACGTAATGATTTGGCCAGAAGTTTTAATGATTTTGTATGTATTGAGATTTCACCGGTCTTCGTTTTGAAAACATAGCCCTCGATTCCAATAATATCTCCAATATCCATTAGCTTAAATGCATCATAATTTTCACTGATATCATCTTTCTTAAGATAAATCTGTATTCTCCCCTTCTGATCCATGATAGTAGCGAAGGATGCTTTACCCATCCTTCTGATCGTCATTATTCTTCCCGCAATTTTAACATCTTTATTTTCATATTTTTCAAAATTATTTTTTATTTCGTCCGAGTAATTATCAGTATCAAATGAATAAGCAAAAGTTTCAATCCCCATTTTCTTAAGTTCTTCAAGTTCCTCATATCGTCTTTTGATAAGTACATTGATATCAGTTTGCGTATTTTCCACTATTCCTCCGATTATATTCAGTGTGAATATTTATTAGTAATAAGTTGAACTTCCTGTAAAGTTAAATTTCGTGATTTACCAGGAGGGATGTCCAGATAAACACCAGCAAAAGAAATCCTGTTTAATTCGACAACGGTGAACCCCAATCTTCTGAACATACGTTTGACAAACCTGTTTCTACCTTCTTCACAAGTTATGATAACATTTTTTTTATTTTTTTGTTCCGGAAATATTATTTTGAGAAATCTACCTGGTTTTCCATCCAATCTAATTCCATTGAGAAGTTCCAACTTATCTTTCTCCTCGAGAGGTTTATCTAATCTTACTTCGTATTCTCTTGGGATTTTATTACCGGGATGAGTTAAAAGCTGAGAAAATTCACCGTCGTTTGTTATGAACAAAAGTCCTGAAGTATTATAGTCAAGTCTTCCAACCGGATAAATTCTTTCTTTAACTTTTACGAGATCAAGCACAGTTGCTCGATTCCTGTCATCTGAAACTGTTGTAATATATCCTTTGGGTTTATTTAACAATAGATAAACATGCTTTTTTATTTTAATCTTCTCACCATCAAGAGAAACAACATCTTTTTCAGTATTTATCTTGTGGCTGAAATCTAAAATTATCTTATCGTTAACAGCAACTCTGCCCTGCGAAATATATTCTTCGGATTTCCTCCTTGAGCTTACACCGCTATCTGCTAAATATTTATTGATCCTGATTATCGGCACTGGATTCTCCACCTAAAGATTCTTCTAACTTTTCTTCAAGATCCGTCATCATGATTTTTCTTTTCTGCTCAATGAAATCTTCATCTTGCATAATTTCTTCAATCTCTCTTGGTTTAGGTAAATCAGAAAGATTATTCAAACCAAAATATTTTAAGAATTCATCCGTCGTTCCATAAAGTAAAGGTCTACCGACTGATTCAGCTCTTCCTTTTATGGTGATAAGATTTTTTTCAAGAAGAGTTGTCAGAATATAATCTGAATTTACTCCACGGATTGATTCCAGTTCAGGTTTGGTTATTGGCTGTTTATAAGCAATGATAGAAAGTGTCTCAAGTGCAGCCTGGCTTAATCGTCGTTTAGCTCTTTCTGAGGAAAGGTAACCAGCATACTTTGCAAAAGCTTCTAAAGTTGCATATAAATATCCATTAGCAATTCTCAATATCCTAAATGCATTTCCATTATCGATATATTTTTGATTTAATAAATCTATTGTGGTATCTACATCATCTTTAGTCAATTCTATCTCTTCGCCGTCAATAGATTTTACGGCTCTTATTATTTCCTCAGCAGACAACGAATCATCGGAAGAAAATATTAAGGCTTCAATTACTGATGTATATGTATTATCCATTTTCATTATTAGTTATTATAAAATCATTAAATGCACTGGTCGTCCTGATCCCGACTCTGCCCATTTTCACAAGTTCCAGCAACGCAATGAATGTTACTATTATTCTTATCTTTTCATTAATCTCTTTCACTAAAATCAGAAAGTGAAGTTCGGGAAATTCCTTCAATTTATTTTGGATGAATTCTATCTGCTCTTCAATCGAAATATTCAATTTCCGAATCTGATGCACTGGCTCAATTTTAATCTGCTCGACAGCAAATTTAAATGCTTTGGCAAGATCGTAAATCGAAACATTTTTTAATAGAATATCATACTCATTTGGTGCCTCTTTAATGTCCTCAGAAAAGTTACCTCGTAGTTTTCTTTTTCTTTGGTTCGTTTCAAAATATGATAACTCTTCTGACATTTCTTTGTACCGTTTGTATTCCAGAAGCGCTTTAACCAGGTCAGCTCTCGGATCAATTTCTTCACCTTTCTCATCTATTTCGCGAGGCAAGAGCATTCTAACTTTAATGTGCATCAATGTCGAAGCCATTAAAATGAAATCACCGGCTACTTCAAGGTCCAGAATCTTTATAAGGTTAACATACTCCAGAAACTCTTTTGTAAGATTTGCAATGGGAATATCATAAATATTCAGTTCATCTCTTTTAATAAAGAATAATAGCAGATCGAGAGGACCCTCAAATTGATTTAATTTGACTTTATACATCTCAACCAAACTTCATTTTGGCGTGAACTTCTGCCATCGTTTCCTGAGCTGCTTTTTTCCCCCGAGCTTCGCCATCGGCAAGTATATCAAGAACTTCATTCATATTATTTTCAAAATATTTTCTTTTTTCAATGATCGGTGCAAGAAATGAGGATATTTTTTCAGAACATTTTAATTTGCAATCAACACAACCAAGAGCACCTGAACGACAATCTGTTTCAATCTGTTCAACTTGTGAGAGGTTAAATTTTTTATGATAAGAAAATATCAAGCATACTTCAGGTCGACCGGGATCATTACGTCTTACTTTTAGTGGATCAGTGACGGCTTTTTTAAGTTTTGCTTTAATAGTTTCCGGTTCATCTGATAAAAGAATTGTATTGCCAAGTGATTTGCTCATCTTTGTAGCTCCATCCAACCCTGGTAATCGGGAAAACTTAGTAAGTAGCGCTTCTGGTTCCGGGAAAACTACTGCCGTACTGATTATTGAATCTTCGTGCAATCTCTCTTGTAATTTCTATATGAGGAACCTGATCCTCACCAACCGGAACAGCATCACCCTTATAAAGAAGAATGTCTGCGGCCTGAAGAACTGGATATCCTAAATGACCGTAAATAATTTGTTCAATGTGCAGAGCACGAGCTTGTTCTTTAACAGTCGGATTTCTTTCTAACCTATTTGCAGTAATCAGCATACTGAAGATTAAAAATAATTCAGTGTGTTCTTTTATCTGAGATTGTCTGAACATTGGACTTTTTACAGGATCTAATCCAGCAGCAAGCCAATCAATCAGCATATCAATCGTATCTTCATAAACATTATTTGTATTTAAATCTGTAGTCAAAACATGATAATCTGCTATCAAATGATAACTTTCGTATTTATCCTGAAGATGTACCCAGTTCTCCAAAGCTCCGACATAATGACCAATGTGAAGTTTTCCGGTTGGACGCATACCACTAAGAATTCTTTTTTTCTTCATAAAGTATTGAAATAGTTGAAATTACAGTTCAAAGATAAGAATAATAGATGTTTTTTTAGAATGAAGAAGCAATTTTCAGGAAAGATACAAATAAGGTTTCCACTTCTCGTCAATTCGGCCAACTACATTTTTAATGAACATTATATGACTCGGTTTGAATGGTCTGACATGTAGAGATAATCCTGCCTCACTTGGGGTTCTATCTCCCTTTCTGTTATTGCAGGTTGTACAAGCGCTAACAAGATTTTCCCAGGAATCATCGCCACCTCTAGCTTTAGGAATAATATGATCTATCGTTAAGGTCAAATCTCCCCTTCCGCAGTAAGCACATTTATATCCATCTCTTCTTAAAATATTTTTTCTCGTCAGAACTACTTTTTTATATGGAACACGTACAAAGCGACTTAGTCTTATTATACTTGGCCAGGGATAGTTTGAACGAATAGATCTGATTGCTTTTCCGTTATCGGTGAGTACTAGTTCGGCTTTTCCAAGGTACATAAGGATTACAGCCTTTTTGATATTACAAATAGTAAGTGGTTCGTAGCTCTGGTTTAATATTAGCACCTTTGCATTAAGCTTTCCATTAGTTCGTTTCGAGGGTTCGAAGTCTTATTCTCCTTTACTTTTTTTTAGATATGAATGTAAATAAATTCTTAGAGCTATTCTTGCAATGAGTATTACAAAAGTTATAACTACGAGTGTAACATACATATCTCTGGAAACTGTTTCTGTAAGAATTAATATTAAAATTACAATCACGATCGCAATTGTTGAGTAATTAAATATCTTATAAAATCTCTGAAACATGCCTTTTCATAAATTAATTCAAATATTGAATGAAAAGCTAATAATATCACTCTTTAATATCAATTTACTTTATTGGTGTGTAAGATTGGAATTGAAGCCTGAATTCTATTCAGAATTATTTTTGAATATTATTGCAACGGATGTTACATAATTGTCAGAATGACTAATTGAGATTCTTAACTGAGTGTCGCCAGAAAGAAAAGATTTTAATTTCCCAGATGGATTAATGGAAGGCATACCGGAATTGTCATTTAGGATTTCAATATCTTTCCAGCGAAGACCTTCTTTCCATCCTGATGCTAGTGCTTTATAAACTGCTTCTTTCGCTGCAAATCTTGCTGCATAATGCTGGTACTTATTGAATTTAGCATTGCAGTACTTGATTTCAACATCGGTGAAAACTTTTTCAAGAAATTTATCACCAAACCTATCAATACTTTTCTTAACTCTGGCAATTTCTATTATGTCTATTCCTAATCCGAGAACCATACTTCAGGTATCAATAATTAAAAAATATTTGCATCAACTTTAAATCCGTCCGTTTGAACTTGTTCAAGAATAACTTTGCTTAAATCTTTTAACAACTTAATCGATTGAGTGAGGTTAAAATAGAGTGAATCGTCATAAAGAATTTTTCCAAGATTGTTTCCACCCATTGCAGTTTCCTTAGTCAGGTAATTAAGAGAAGTAATAAGCGAATCGGATTTAAGTAGTACAGCGTTCAGATTTGCCAATGAGTGTTCAATGTTTTCTTTGTTTTCTTTGATCAGAACTTTTGTATCTGATGTAATTTCTTTAGTGTTTTCAGTGATCTCTTTAATATTTTGCTGATTTTCTGAAAGTACTTTATCTAATTTTGCCGTCAGGTTATTCAGATTTACCACGCTGGTTCTCAGTCCCTGAATAAAGTTTTCATCTCCAAGAAGTGAATTTATTCCCTGTAATGTTTTCACTGATTCATTTGCGATGATGCTGATTTTATCCTGTAAATCACTGAACAATGAAATTACACCGGCTATATCAGTTATGTAATTGCCTTGCTGAATCTCCGATAAATTTAAATCCTCGGATGAATTACCGGGGTTAACTTCAATTTTTCTTCCTCCCATCAAGTCCGTGCTTTCAAGAGAAAATTGGGCATCTTTTTTTAGCTGTATTTCATTGCTGATACTTAAAGTTACAATAACATGTGAACCCTGAATAACGAAATCCTTCACATGTCCTTTTCTTACACCATTGACAGTAACATTATTACCAATCTCGAGTCCTGACACTTTACTGAACTTAACATTCACCAGATTGTCAGATGACGATAAAGAAAAACTTTTAGCCCAACCCAGAACCCAGATAAAAACCAGCAATCCTAATAAAACGGTAACACCAACTTTGATTTCAGTTGCTCTTGGATTTCTCATATTGTTCCTTTTTCATTAGCAGAGTTAAATTTGATATTTCATTATCAGTAATCAGACTGTCTTCAATTGTGAGTTTAAACTCACTTAAAAAAATATCCTGTTCCAAATTTACAACATCTTCCTTCGTTTTAATATTTTCTAAGTAATATTTCATTAATGATTTGAGTAGAATCCTTTTCAGGAGATTCTTTAATATAAGCAGTTTCTTTTTCCCAGTTCTTCAAAACTTCGCTAATTATTATTTTTTTGCCTGGCTGAACCAACCAATCTTCCAACTTATATTTAACTATATAAACAATAGCCGCAATTAAAATAGTAACGATTATAACCGATTGTATGAAACAACCTTTTTTCATTCTTCTTAAGAGCTAACTTAATTTATCAATTTCCACGCGCTTGATACGTTTTTTTAAAACTTCTTTAACAGTTAATTTATAGTCATTGAGTCTAAAGGAATATCCTTCTTTTGGAATATCTCCTGCCTTGTTAATAACCAGGCCTGCAACTGTATCGTAGTCTTCGCTGGTTGGAATCATTTTGTATCCCACAACTTCGTTAAGTTCTGCAACAAGAACTTTGCCTAATACGCTAATTTTCTCAGGTGAAACTATTTTAATAGAATCTTCTTCAGGATCGTGCTCATCCCAAATTTCGCCAATGATCTCTTCGATAATATCTTCAAGTGTAATTAGTCCAGATGTTCCACCAAATTCATCAACTACAATAGCTGAATGCATTTTTTTCTGTTGAAACTCTTTCAGCATTTCGCTTATTTTTTTTCTTTCAGGAACAAATAATACCTCACGGATAATTTTTGCAAGAGTCTCTTCTTTTGCAAATGATTTGCTTCTTAAAAATTGAAGTAAATCTTTAGTGTGAACTATTCCTACAATCTTGTCTAAATTATCTTTGAAGACTGGAAACCGGCTGTAACCACTGCTATTTATTGTCTGAATAAGTTCATCACTGCTGATATTAAATGGCACTGCAACAATATCTACGCGTGGAGTCATCACTTCAACAACCAGAACTGATTTAAATTCAACAAAACTTGTTATAATTTCCTGCTCATCTTCTTCAAGTGTGCCTCGTTCGTGACCTAACTCTGCAAGGGCTGATATTTCTTTCTCTGTAATAGCAGTTTTGGCTTTATCAAATTTAAGCTTTGAAAACGTGAGCCTGATAATTTCAGTAATCAACTCCGATACAGGATAGATTATCGTACTTATCAAGTATAATGGAATGGCTACTATTTTAATAGTTAGTTGAGGATGCTTTGAAGCAAAAACTTTCGGTAGAAGTTCACTAAATATTAATATGATGATGGTGATTAAAATAATCTGAATTGTAAGAATCACATTTACATTTACCTGATACAAATTTGCAATTTCAAATGATATAGAAACGGAGACAATGGAGGCAGCTATGTTTGCAAGTGTATTTCCAACAAGAATAGTTATCAGCAGTCTTCTGGGAAAAGCAATCAGATTATTTGCATATCGGGAAATGAGTTTTGAGGATTTGAAATCTTCTTCAAGATTCTTCTGCTTGATAGAAAAGAATGCAATTTCAGAACCAGAAAAAAAAGCAGAAAGAACCAGTAATAATACAAGAGTGAATACCTGAAATAACCAGTCAGTCTCCAAGTAAAATCAAATCCTCTAAAATGAAAATAAACTAAAAAGGTAAGTCGTCGTTCTCGTTACCAACAGCCGGTTCAACACTTTTTGTATCTTCTTCTGATGAGGAACTTTCTGAAGAAGGTTCAAGCGGAATCAATTTATCTGTGATAACCTCTGTTGAATATCGTTTTACTCCATCTTTATCTGTGTAATCTCTTTTAGATAGTCTTCCCTCCACGTAAAACTTTTTTCCTTTTTTCAGATTATCCTTAAAGTAATCGGAAAGGTTGAAGGAAACTATATTATGCCAAGTTGTTTCACTAACCCAATCCCCGTTTTTCCCTTTGTAACTGTAATCTGTGGCTACTGTGAAATTTGTTACAGATACATTATTTGTCGTGAATCTTGTTTCAGCGTCCTTACCAAGACGACCAATGAGCATTATTTTGTTTAATGCAAAAGCCATTTGATACCCTCCAGTATAATTTTTTGTTTGAAATTTCTCAAAAAATAACCAAATAAAACTAAAGAAAAAACTTGGAATATCAGGAGATGGACAGATCAAATCACTTGTCTATCACTTTTTGAGAATAAAATCTGATGAATAAAGTAAAATTAATGCGTTTTTAATAGCAAAATCCTTGTGTCTCGAATTAAAATATGCTTTCAAATAGTTACAGTAAAATATTCACAAAAAATGACTCATAATTACCGAAAATCAATTTTCATTATTGAATGAAGGAAAAAATTACCGATGCGTACATGGCATACATACTGGATAAATGAATCAATTATTTACTAAAAAACTTGTGGAAGTATAGTTAGATGAATACAGGACAAATGTTATTAACAGCGGGTGCAATGATGCTGCTCTCGATATTAGTTTTAAGAATCAGCAGTAGCCAGCTTACAACACAGGATTCAATGCATAATTCAAAATTTGGAATCTTAGCCATTTCAATTGGCAGCTCTGTTATGGAGCTTGCTACTCAAAAAGCCTATGATGAAGCATCAACATCAGATTATTTAACTTCTTTAAATTCTTTAACTCAGCCAGCAAATTTTGGTGCAGGAAAGGAATTAGGTGAATATAAAGATTCTTTGTACACTTATGATGATTATGATGATTTTGACGGCTATACTAATATAGACAGCACCATGCCAAGTGCCTTCTTTGAAATACATTGTGCCGTCAATTACGTTGATCCAAATGTAAGTGGATTCATTACCGGCAACAGAACCTGGCATAAAATGATGACTGTGACAGTTACCAGTCCTTCAATGACAGATGACATTGTTTTAAGAAAAGTATTCAGCTACTGGAAATTACCTTAAACAGGAGACAACATGGGTTTTTCAACATTATTAGACGTTATAGGAGCTTCCGTAATAGGAGGATTACTTCTTCTGATTCTTCTTCGACTGAACGGAAACGTAATAGAAAACAATATTATTTACGGTAGTGACAGAAGTCTTCAAAGAGCATTAGCAGGAACTGCAGTGGTTGTAGAAGAAGATTTAAGAAGAATGGGATATTGCGCAGACCCGTTTAAATTAACTGATGGGATGAGCAGAGTTATACAAGCAGATTCATCTTATATTAGTTTTTATACCGATGTTGATAGTGATGGGAATCTGGATAGTATAGCATATTTTATAAGCGATACAAGTGCACTTTCTGGTACGATAAATCCCAGGGACAGAATTTTATACAGACAAATAAATACGGAATCACCTTTCATGGTAAATACTAATATCGTACAATTTAAATTTACTTACTTCGATGCACTTGGCCTTGTACTAACAACACCTGTTGCCTCCCCAGGCCGAATCACTCATCTGGAAATTTCATTTAAAGTGGAAGATCCGGAGGCATACGATCAAAAATATTCTCAGGCTTACTGGCAGCAGGTACGTTTAACTTCAAGAAATTTAAGAAAAAGATAAATAGGAGAAATAAAAATGGGCGGAAAAGTTTCTTTACTACTAGTGTTAGGATTTAGTGCCTTATTTGGGATTATGGGAACTCAAATGCTTCGTACTTCCAACGAAGCCACTGATGCTTATGTTGATTATTACAAAAAGACCAAAGCACACGACCTTGCCGTAAGCGGAGCCAATATGGCCGCTAATGAAATATTTATTAATAAATCTTGGGTGGCGGGATACAATGATTTGAATGTTGATTATGGTTATATCAATGTCGCAGTAGATACCGTTAATTATAATAATAGAATTATAACAGCAACAAGCGATTATGAAGGGTATAAGGACACGGTTATGGTCTGGCTAGAGCCAAAAAACTTTGCACAGTATGGAAATTTTTATAATTCGATGGCTGCCTGGGCGGCAACTGGTGATACTTTTTCAGGACCATTTCACACAAATGATTATCTTAAGTGCTCTGGAGATCCGGTTTTTTTAGGTTATACTACAACAAAGAATGGAGTGCAGTTATTCAATAATCAATCTCATCCTGAATTCCATGGTGGATTGGAAACAGGGGTTTATATTCCAATGCAGTTTGATGCCAGCATAATTAAAAATGCGGCTAATAACGGAGGTAAAATATTTTATGATACTACAGGCCAAGATAAAATAACTGATGTTAAACTTATATTACAAGACGATGGTTCTGTTACTTATAGTGTCAATATTAATAACACAGGTTGGTCAACACCAATAAATACTCTATTAACTACAATAGCACCAAACGGTGTTATATATGTAAATAAAGGTAATGTCTTCATTCAGGGGACTTTAAATGGTAGGTTATCTGTAGTTGCTGCAAAAAACGGGACTGCAGGAGCAGGACAGGTTCATATAACTGAAGATGTAAAATATAACAAAAATCCTTTAATTGATCCTACCTCAACTGATATGTTGGGCCTGATTGCTGAGGGTTACGTTCAAGTTGATTTTAATCCTACTACAGGTGATCTGGATTTGCATGCATCCATTTATTCTCAACAGGATGGCCTTGTTATTGAAAGATACGCAGATTATCCATCTGCCCGCAATATGAATTTAATCGGTGGTGTTATTGGACAAAGAGTACTACCAACAGCAAAATATGTTTGGGTTGGTAGTAAACTTGTTCCAACAAACGGGTATAGCTACGTTCACAGATTTGATGAAAGATTTAATAAAGTTGTACCACCATTCTTCCCGCTGACCGATAAATACAGAGTAGTAGCGTGGAAGGAATAACAAGTTTTCAATTTTATAGCAGGCTTTTTAACTGCTCTAAATATAGTGAGGGAATAATAGAGTAAAGGTTAAGCTAATATTGGCTTAACCTTTTTATTTTTTAGACTCAACCGTAACAATCCAGGCATCTTTAAATTCTCCATCCTTCTGGATTTCAATGCGATAACTTTCTGCTGATGTTTTATCCTTAAAGGGAGGATATATCCAAACTACATAAAGATTTTTAGTCTCTTTATATTCAACTTTAATTTCTTTATTAAGTTTAGTCCAGCTTTGATCTGCAAATTCTTTTGCTCTATCAAAAGTCGAGAAAGCACCTATCTGAACTACATAAACATCAAATGATTGAGGAACCGGAGCTTCAAATTCAAATGTGTCTTCCGGTGGAATTTCATCAAAGACGTAAACTGTATCTTTATCAATTTCCTGTTTCTTCACCTGAGTTTCTTCTGATGATGAGCACGAAATAAAATAAATGATGCTTATTGAGAATAAGAAAAATATTTTAGTAAAAGTTTTCATAAAGAAAAAAACAGGGATGGTTTCCCATCCCATTTTAAATGTTAAAATAATATGTTTTCCAATGCTCCTTGAGGAATTATTGGTAGTCCATATTTTCCCATCGGAACAGTTCCTTCGAAAATCAAACTGCTTGGAATTGTTGAAACATCAACAGCCGGTATGGCAGCACCATATTTAGAATTTATTGCTTTAATAAATTCATTCGCTATTATCCCATAGCCCTGACTTGTCGGATGAATTCCATCAAGACTGAAAAAGTTTCCGGATACATAGTTTGCATTAAATGTAATTCCATTTACTTCTAATCCACTTGTGCTGGCTAAAGAATTGAATAAATTATCCCAATCTATCACAGAGTAGTTGAAAGTTGCAGCAAGTCCGGAAATAATTTGATTGTATCCATCTCTATATGCCAAATATCCTGATATTTCAGTTGGGTCAAGTACCAATCCATTTGGAAATGGGTTTTCAGGAGTTAAACCAAATGGATAAGCAGTATTTACACCGGGAGGAACTGGGATTCCATTTTCAGAATAATATAGTCCATTAGTATCACCTAATAAACCTGCAGCGGATGAACCGCTTAAAGTCATTAATACAGCTTTATTTATTAAGTCGCTGGCTGTTGCTACCGCAATACCTGGTGCAACAGAAGTCTGATACACAAGGCCCGGTACTGGAAGAGTTTGAAGCTTCAAGCCTACACTTGGGCCTACCGTGGTAAAATAAGGAGTTAGGAGACCATTCGGCAAACCTCCGATAATAATCTGAGCACCTGTCGTATGCAATGCTGTCAGCAACTGAGTGTATTGAGTTGTAAAATTGCTAATTGACGTTGGAGGAAACAATCCGCCTCTTGTTGCAAATGCAAGTATATCATTATTTCCAATCCATAACGTAATCAATGTAGGCTCTTGAGCCATTGCTAATTCTAGTTGTGTTCCTAATCCTCGTAACACCGCATCAAAAAGTGGATTTGGAACTCCAAAATTAGCTGTGTAACAAGTCGTAGCATTCCTTGCATTTAAAACGTCTGTCAGAAAAGCGCCTTTAATTCCAAGGTTATTATAAGGTGCAGGATAGGTTAAATTAGTTGGAGACCCTGTATTAGGATTTTCATAAATTACTGGGACAGGACTACCATTTACTATATTGAAATTAGCAATTTCTAATCTTCCGCCAGTTCCAGGATCGCTAAAAATAGCTTGTGCGTAATTGGCTCCAACCTGTTGAGCAATAATATTTCCAAATGAATAGATCTGCCCTGCCTGATAAACAGAGGACGATTGTTCACCCATAGTTAAGCTATTACCTATCGAAACAAATTTTGAAAAATTTGCTGAACCAAGATCTATTGATGGTGCAGTTAAATCAGAATAATCTTCACATCCGATTATTGATAAAGCAATAAAAGTAAGAAGACTGAGAGATATAATTATTTTTTTCATTTTCATTTTCTCCTTCTATTGCAAATGATAATTTAAACTTAATGATAACAGATTGGCAGAAGAGTTATACGTTCCATTAAAAGGCGAGTTGCCCGTTGTGTATGTCTCCTGAGAATCTGTTACTGTCAATTGTGAACCCCTTATGAATAAATATGAACCACTAATGCCAAACTGTTTACTAATTTTAGCTTCCGCACCAATGCTTAAACCTAATCTGTCAGTGTCAGGCAAACTCGGGTTGACGTATTCTGGTTCAACCGGCATCTGGTCGTAGTATACACCACCGAGTAAAGCGAATTCATCAGAAATTTTATATTGAGCACCAAATCTTATTATATAAGTATCTTTATATAAACGTGGACTCGCTACATCGTCAGCTGACTCATCAACAAAGTCAACAGCTAATGTATCATAGCTTGACCATCCAATCCATTGAAAATCTGCGCTTAATAACAATTGGGGAATGACCTGAACCGCTATACCGCCAACAATATTCATTGGAGTTGTGAGTTCTGCTGTAATATCCCCATTCGGTAATGCACCAATTTCAATTAATTGCTCTGCACCTGTAGTAGTTGCTGTTCCTTCAAAATCATAACTTATTTCACTTCTGAAAGAAGCACCAATTGATAGAACATCTATCGGTTTATACATTATTCCAAACGTGTATCCGAAAGCAGAATGATCATTTCCTTCAAGTTCAACATACGCATCACCTTCAAAGGGAGCTTGAGAACTATTTTGTGTGATGAGAACATCTGCAAAACTATAAACGAAGCTTGCCCCGATTGAGAGATTATCCGCTACTTGATAAGCGGCTGTAACTGGCACCCAAAATGTGGTAAGCTTAGTTTCTAATGCAAGGTACCTTCCAACCCAACCAGCACTCCATTCTGTGCCTAATCCGAAAGGAGTTGTTATTCCAATTCCCAATGAAAAAGAATTATTTATAGAATGGGTTATAAAAAAATGACTCGGAAAGAAAATATCGCTTTTCATATAATTTTTGTCTATAGCTGGCGAAACTCCTCTAAATTCTGAACTGGGCGCTATCAAAGCTGTTCCCAACATAAAGTTAGTTCCACTCAGCTGTGTCATACCAGCGTTGTTCCAGTAAATGGAAGACGCATCATTTGCAATTGCAGTAAATGCTCCACCAAGACCCATGGCTTTTGCACCATGTTCGTTTATCTGGAATCCACCAGCCATCATGATACCGGGACAAATGACCGAGTATCAGAAGGACAATGTAAAGATATTTTTTCAAATGAACCTCTCCTATATGAGTTAATGGATTTTGTTAATTATGGAAATATCTAATCAATAGACAATAGAGTAGTTCCTTTTTCCACAGCAGAACCCTCAGTTACAAAAATTTTTTCAATTCAACCTGAAGCCGGTGCTTTAAGATCATTTTCCATTTTCATTGCTTCAAGAATAATGACCGACTCGCCCTGCTCAACTTTTTCCCCAACACTTTTCCTTATTTTCAAAATTAAACCTGGCATTGGAGCTTTAACATCTGTATGATGGGATTGATGGGTAAATGAACTTTCCAGCAGCTTGAAAGCCTTTTCCTGCAATGCTGTGCGCACGGTAATGTCATATTGATACCCATCAACAAGAATTTTAAATAGGTCACTATTGATTTTTTCAGATGTCAGCTCAAAGACTTCGTTATTTAATTTGAGCAGATAAGAATGACTGTTTATCCGAATCAATTCGTAGTTAATTATTTCCTTATCGAAATTTAATTCATTTTCGTTAATAATTTTTACATCATACTTTGAAGAATTAATACTGATAATAAAATCATTCATACATCTTCTCCTGCCAGAGGTTAGCAGTATCAGAATGGTTAGCTTTGTAATTATTCAATGAAGATTTCGATTTTAACAAAGCCGCAAGTATGGCTGCTGCTTTTTCTGATTTATCTTTACTCTGATTTTTGTCTAGCTCATCGAGGCGATTCATAAACTCATCATTTAAAAAATTGATATCAAACTTCCCTGCCCTGAAAGACGGATGATCAATAATAATTTTCAGAAATGAAATATTTGTAGTTAATCCTCCGATAATATATTCATTGAGTGCTCTTAACATTCTATTTATAGCAAATTCCCTATTATCTGACCAGCAAACGAGTTTTGAAATTAAAGGATCGTAATGAACACCTATCTTCGAGCCAACTTCAAATCCTGAATCAACTCTGACTCCGGGACCCGAAGGTTGTGTATAGTTAACAATGATTCCAGTCGTTGGAAGAAAATTATTTGAAGGATCTTCAGCGTAAATTCTGCATTCAATTGCGTGGCCATTTATGTGCAAATCTTTTTGATTAAATGATAACTTTTTTCCTGATGCAACTGATATTTGTTCTTTTACTAAGTCCAAACCTGTAATGTATTCAGTAACAGGATGTTCAACCTGGAGTCTGGTGTTCATTTCAAGAAAGTAAAAATTCTTTTTTGAATCCATCAGGAATTCAACTGTACCTGCGTTAGTGTAATTACATGCTCGAGCTGCATCAATTGCTGCGGTAGTTATCTTCTGACGTGTTGCTTCATCCACAAATGATGATGGAGCTTCTTCAATTATTTTCTGATGTCTTCTTTGTATTGAACATTCCCGTTCAAAAAGATGGACATAGTTTCCCTGCTTGTCGCCAAAAATCTGGACTTCGATATGTCGAGGGTTCTCAATAAATTTTTCTACGTAGATTTCATCATTAGCAAAAGCTTTTAACGCTTCTCTCTTCGTTGCTTCAAAAGCGGATTCAAATTCTGATTCATTAGAAATTTTTCTCATTCCTTTTCCGCCACCGCCTGCCGTCGCTTTTAGTAAGACCGGATATCCGATCTCTTTTGAAATTTTTATTGCGTCCTTTACTGATTTGACTGGTTCAGTTGTACCTGGAACAATTGGAACATTATTTTTCACCATCAACTTTCGGGCTTCTGTTTTGCTTCCCATCAAAGAAACGGACTTTGATGAAGGCCCGATGAAAGTAATATTGTTCAGTTCAAGAGTTTTTATGAATTCAGCATTTTCGGAGAAGAAACCATAACCTGGATGCACAGCATCTGCTTTAATTTCTTTGGCGAGTTTCAAGATTTTTTCTTTATTAAGATATGATTCATGTGCAGGAGCTGAACCGATGTGGTAACTTTCATCAGCTAATCGTGTGTGAAGTGTTGTTTTATCTGCATCAGAATAAATCGCTGCTGATTTAATGCCGAGTTCACGGCAAGCCCTGATAACTCTGACTGCAATTTCCCCTCTGTTAGCGATTAATATTTTTTTAAACAATACGACCCTATTTTAATTCAATTATTGTGATACCTTCTCCTCCAAATTCAATTGGTGCAAAATAATAATTCTTTACCTTTTCATGCTTATCAAGAATATCCTTAACCGTTTTCTTTAGAGCGCCCGTTCCTTTTCCGTGAAGTATTTCAACTCTCTGCTGTCCTGTCATATAAGAGTCATCAATAAATTTCAGAATTTCAAAATCAGCTTCTTCTGGTTTTTTCCCACGTATATCAAGACGATATTGAGTTACCGGCTGCTTAAAATTGTGATTATGTATTTCAGGTCTCTCTTCTTTTTTTGAATGATCAATGAGCAATTCAACAAGATCAACCTGCATTTTTATTGAACCTGATTCTATTAATGCTTTTCTTTTTTCCTCGTCAATGAGGATTATTTTTCCTGAAGTTGAAGTATTTTTTATTGACACAAAAGTTCCAACACTAAAATCAGATAATTTTGTCTCTAATACAACTTCCGGCGAATAAAGTTTTTCTGTTTCCTCTTTTAACTCAGCTATGATTTTCTTTGCTTCTTTTATTACCTCTCTTTGTGCGCCAGTTTCTCGAATCTGTTTGATTACACTTTCTACTTTTTTATTTACACCTTTTAGAAAATCATCAGCCTCTGATTTTGCACTTTTGAGTATATCCTTCTTTTCTTTCTCGAGTCGTTCAATATTGTTTTTGTACAAATTAGATAAGCCTGATAATCTTGAATTTTCAATCTCAAGCTGTTTTAATTTTTCTTCAAGTCTATTTGATTTCTCCTCGAGCTCTGAGATAAAATTTTCAATCCTATATTTATCACTATCCATAAAATTAGAAGCACTTTTAATAACCTCATCTTCAATTCCGCTTCTTCTTGCAATTTCAAATGCATAGCTTGAACCAGGAACACCCAATTTAAATTTATAAGTAGGCTTAAGCTGCTCGTGATCAAATTCCATTGCAGCGTTTATAAATCCCGCTTCACTATTCGCAATTATTTTTAAGCTTCCGTGATGTGTTGATGCAAAAACTAATGCCCCAATATTTCTTAGTTTCATTAAGAATGCAGAGGCAAGTGCCGAACCTTCAACAGGATCTGTTCCTGTTCCAATCTCATCCAACAGTACCAAAGAATTTTCATCAGCCATATTCAGAATATTTTTAAGATTATTTAAATGTGAGCTAAATGTAGAAAGATCATCTTCGAGTGATTGCTCATCGCCAATATCAATTAAAATATTCTTAAAAAGATGAAAATTAGAATCGGGATTTACCGGAATGTGAATTCCTGATTGAAGAAGCAGTGAAAGCAATCCAACTGTTTTTAAAACAACAGTTTTGCCTCCGGCATTTGGTCCTGTTATTACAATTATTTTTTGATCACCCAGCCTTAAGTTCAAGGATATTGCGCCATCTCTTCCATACTTTTTAAGCAAAACCGGGTGACGTGCGTCGTTAATAAAGAAATTATTTTTATTATCTATCGATGGGAAAGAACCAATAATTTCAATTGAGTATTTGGCCCTTGCAAAAAGTGAATCAATATAAGAGATAGTCTTCAAAGCTTCTTTGAGCTTTTCACTTTCTTTTCCAATTAGCTTAGTCAGATCTTTAAGCAGTCGTTCTATTTCACGTTTCTCAGAAAAACCTAAGAGTTACAATTTCATTATTTAACTCTAGAGTTTGTTCAGGTTCAATATAAACTGTTTGGCCTGTGGCCGATTCTGAATGTATGAAACCCCGGAGACGTCTTTTATGCTCGGCTTTAACCGGGATTACCATTCTGCCATCGCGAAGTGTTAAGTAATCCTCTCTAACTATTCCATCAGAATCGAGCGATTTCATTATGCTGTTTATTGATTTGATCAGTGAACTCTGTTTTTCTCTTATCTGTTTTCGGATATCAGAAAGTTTCTGGCTGGCCTTTTCTTTAACCTCACCTGTTTCGTCAATCACTTTCTCAATATGATGTTCAAAAACTTTATCAATCATTAATGAATTTTGTAATTCTGATAAAGTAGGTGAGATTTCGGAATTACTCTTTAAGAACTGATAAAGTCCACGTGATAATTTAGCAAGTTTCAGAATCTCAAGAATCTTTTTTGAATTGAGGACGACACCGTCAATTCTACTTTGAGCTAAAACTTCAAATAGATCTGGAATATAATCTAACTGTGGTGGAGTATTTCTGACTAGTATTTCTTTCGCTTCATTGACGGATTGGCCTTCCAAATTAATCTTTTCCAAATCGGTTGAAGGTGTCAAGCATAAAATATTTTTTTTGCCATTCTCGGTAACAGCATAATTACTAATACTGTTTAAAACTTTTTGGAATTCCAGTTTTTCAAGAACAGAAGTGTCAATCATTGCGAAGCATCTTTTTCATTAATATAATCTTCAATCATCTGTCTGGGTTGAGGTGTGTAATTACTTAAATACTGAATGGTCAGGGGAATTACCTGATGAGTGGGTGTATAGAAAAGTGATTCTTGCCTTGTTTGTTTATCCGGCAAGTCAAATATATTAACAATAATAAATATCGCACTAAGAAAGTAAAGAATCTGAATCGAACCAACAATGCCGCCAACAATCTGATTGATTAGATTGTTTACTTTGTCAAAAGGATGAACCACTCTTTTTAAAAACATAAAGATTACAATTATCGAAAAGAAAATAATCAGCCCACCAATTAATTCAGCAAGATAATATTCAATCCCGAAAAGTCCTTCAATCAATAGCCCAAGCTTTCCTGCAAAAAAAACAGCGGCTACAATCGCAACAATAAATCCTGCTATACCTACAAGTTTGCGGATAAAGCCATCTTTAAACCCAAGAATAAATCCAATAATAACTGCTATTATTATCAGGATATCAAGAAGAATCAACTTACACCCAACACTTTTTCAACTGCTTCTTTTATTGCTTTTCCATCTGCCTGACCTTTTAGTTCTTTAACTGCAAGAGGCATAAGTTTGGCAAAATCACCTTTAGTTTGCGCACCAATCTGCGATGATAGTTCTTTAATTTTACTAACAATCTCATCCATTGTTAATTGCTTTGGAAGATAAGTCATAATGATTTTCAATTCTGCTTCTTCAACTGAGGCGAGATCCTGTCTGCTGGCTTTTATGTATTCTTCCATAGCTTCCTTGCGTTTCTTTGCGGCAGAGCTAAGTAATTTTATCTCTTCCTCCGCATCCAACTTTTTTCCGGAACCGCTTTTTTCAAATTCCAGAATCAATGCCCGGATGGATCTGATAGTTTGAAGTCTCAAATTATCATTTGACTTCATTGCTTCCTTTAAATCGATATTAATTTTTTCTGTTAGATTCATTGTACCCTCTAAAATAAAAAAGCAGACGATCATTAAAACCAACCTGCTTAGTTAAATAAAAATTAAATGTTGTTTATTCTTTATTATTCACCAAATAGTTTATTTTAACGCAGACGGTATTTAAGCTGATATATATTTCCGGACACCAAGCGATAGCTCTTAAAGATTGAATCAACAAATTCTCCAATCTCTGCAGGTTTAATCCAACTTTCATAATCAGCATCTTTCAGCCATTCCCTGTTCGCAGGAGTATCAATTATAAATGGAGCTATTGCATTGGCAGATAAATTAATATCCTTACCTTCTTCTGCTAGTGTTTTAACTAAATGATTCAAAGCTGCTTTAGATAATCCATAGGCACCCTTTCCTGGTTCAGCAACTAGACCTGTAAATGCAGATGTTAAACAAATTGAACCGGAGTGTGATTCTTTCACCAGCTTTGAGAAATATTTCGATATCAAAAAGCTCGTTCTCAGATTCATATTTATCATTCTATCAAAATCACCTGATTCAGTTTCCCAGATTTTTTTACCGCCCGTAAAACCACCAATTGTACTAAATAGGAAAAATATTGTTTCTTTTGATGGTGTTATTTCGCCGAACGCTTTTTTAACATTCTCTTCAACGGATAAATCTTTAACTATTATTTGTTTAATATTTGTTTGAGATTTGTCTTTATGTTTAAAGTCAAAAAGATATATACTATCATAATTTTTTTTGGTAAAGACATTTGTTACTCCCTCACCGAGTGCACCACTTGAACCAAAAATTAATAGTTCTGTTCTCATTCAACTCCTCTAAAGATTCTGAATTGAGCGACAACAGGGAAATGATCGCTGTAGCCTCCAAGATATTTTTTTCCGCCGTAGGTTGGGAAAGGTGTTCCTTCGTACTGACCTGATTGCGTAACAATTAAATCTGGTTTGAATACTTCTAAGGAGTTACAAATGTAATTAATATCGTTGCCGATGATAAGCGAGCCCGAAACAATTATCTGGTCGAGCATATTCCATGTATCTTTGTATTTAAAGCTTCCCATTCCATTCTCAAATTTCTCATAAGAAAGATTAAATAATTCACCCTCGGAATTCATTTCAAAGTCTGCAGGCAGCGAATCGCATTTTATTGGATAAGCATGAAGAGTTTCAAGTACAGAAACATCTACAGGATCATCATTAAAATCACCTATAATGAAAATATTTGCATTCTCATCCGAAGAAAAAATTCTATCGACTGCACTTCGAAGTGTTTGTGCTGCAGCAATTCTTTTGGGTTCAGATTCTACTTGCCCTCCACTACGGGATGGCCAGTGATTTACAAACACAGATATTTGTTCATCTTCATTAGTTAGAAGATTCACACCGAATATTAATCGGGTCGGCCATCCATCTGAGAGATGAACTGTATCTGCCTGAAGACTGAGTAATGTAAATTTATCTGACTTAAAAATTAGTCCGTTATCAATTCCTCTGTTGTCAGGTGATTCGAGATACGCTATTTCATAATCAAGATCAGATAAATATTTGCCAACCATTTCCTCTAATACCTGTTGGTTTTCGACTTCGCATACACCTAAAATATCTGGTCCGTTTCCATTATTCATCATTCTGATTATTCGAGAAAGATTATACATTTTTTTATCAAGCCTATCCTCTGTCCACTCCATCTCCCCATTTGGTAAAAATTCTTCATCATTGATTTCTTGATCATCAATTGTATCAAAAAGATTTTCCGTGTTCCAAAAGGCAAGGCATAATGTGTCATTTTGCTGCTGACCGGGAACTGTTATCGAAGCTATAAAAATAAGAATTGTTATAAATAGTTTTTTCATTTTACTAATTAGATATTACTCAGAAATTAATTTATTACGGTGTTTAATATACAAACCCATACTTTCATTTATAATTTCAAAAGCTTCTTTTTTGCCTAAAAAATTTTTTACTATCACATTTTTATTTTCTAGCTTTTTGTAATCTTCAAAAAATCTTTGCAGTTCGACCATAGTATGTGGCGGCAGTTCGGTGAGTTCATTTATATAATTTAGCGCAATATCATTCTTTGCGACGCCGATTATTTTATCATCTTTCATATCCTCATCTACCATATGCATTACACCTAATACTTTTGTCTCAATTATACAAAGTGGATCAACATCAATTGAACAAATAACAAGGATATCAAGCGGATCATTATCCTCGCAATATGTCTGCGGAATAAATCCGTAGTTTGCGGGGTAATGTACTGCTGAGAAAAGTACACGGTCGAGTTTTAGTAGTCCACTTTTTTTATCAAGCTCATATTTTGCTTTCGATCCTTTTGGAATCTCTATGATGCTATTAACTATCTCCGGAACATTATCGCCGGGAGATACCAAATGCCAGGGGTTTAAGCTCTCTGTTTTCATAATCTTTAAATGTATTTATAAAATTAATAATTGAACGAGAATAAATACCGGTAAAAGTATTATCAATGAAAATTTTAAAATGTAGCTGAAGAAGTCAGGCATTTTAATATTATTCTCTTCTGCAACTGTTTTAACCATAAAATTTGGTCCATTACCGATATAAGTCATACTACCGAAAAAGACAGCACCAACACAAATTGCTCTTAAAATCTCCTCCGGAATTCCTGCTATTGATACACCAAAGTTAGCACCTAATCCTTTCGCAAGTGAATGAAAAGTAACAGCAGTTGGTGTATTATCCAAAAAGCTGCTTAATAAACCCGTGTAATAATAAAAATGAGACGTGGATGTTAGTCCAAGTGTTTTCGCATTTGTTTCGAGATATAACAAACAAGGAACCATCGTTATAAAAATGCCGAGGAATAAATAAGCAACTTCCTGGATAGGCTGCCACGTAAAATTATTTGAGGTCCTCAATAGTTTCGGAGTAACGAGCAGGGATAAATATGCAGCTAAAAGTATCACTGCTTCTCTAATAAACTTTAAAAAATGATTCGATTGAATAATAGTCAAATATTGCTCATTTAAAAATGCAACGGCAAGTATGACCATAATTAAAAAAATAAAGTTCCTTTTCCCCTGAAGTTTTAACTGACGAACATAAGTTTTATCTCTTTGGATGTCTGAAATATCTTCTTTTTTATAATAATATGTATCAACTAAAAAATAAATTACCAGCAAAATAATATTTACAAAAAACCACTCGGGGAATAATTTAAAAAACCATTCAAAAGGAGCACCTCTTAAATACATCATAAATAGTGGTGGATCTCCTAAAGGAGTTAGCAAGCCTCCACAGTTTGCTACAATACCTATGAAAAATAAAATGGTATGAACTTTATATTTTCTCTGTCTGTTTGTTTGAATTACGGGTCTTATCAAAAGCATAGCTGCACCAGTTGTACCAACAAAAGATGCAAGTACGGCACCCCCGGTTAAAAATAAAGTATTGATCCAGGGTTTCGCTTCAATGTCACCGGATAAGAAAATACCACCGGTTATTGTAAAAAGTGAACCGAGAAGGATTATAAAAGGAAGATAATCGAATACGATAGTATCAAAAAGTTTATCGGTCAATCCGTTTGACAAAAGATAAATAATAACTGGAATGCTTAGAATGATGGCAACCATCAACTTATTTTTATTCTTTTCCCAAAAGTGATTCCAGAAAAGAGGAAATGCTGCAATAGATAACAGCATTAGAACAAAAGGTAAAAGCGCAACAAGAGGTATTTGAATTAAATCTGTCTGCAAAATTTTAATTCTATTAAATAAGCTATCAGACCTGATATATTTAAATTTTTAAGAATCTTTTAAAGCTCATGTCTGGTAACTACTCCGTGCAATTTGTTGTAAGGCAGATTATAAAAACTGGCAAAAGAAGGAGTGATCTTTTTAATAAACGCATATATTTTATAAAACAATTTCTTTGTTTTGATATCATCGACTCCATAAAAGATTACCTTTTCCGAGATACCCTGTAATTTAAATAGTTTTAGCAAATCAGGAATCTGTAAATACCCCACAGAAATAGATAGCCCGTACAATCCTTTGGTATATTCCTTCATATCAGAAAAATTAATCCCATAAGGCACATCTGCAGTTTCAACAGCAAAGAGGATATTTTTCTCATAGATTATTCCGCTTCTTAATGTAACGTGAACTACATATGGAGGTACTTTGTCCAAAACTCTTGCAAAATAAACTGCTTCTCCTTTTAATATAGATTCCGAAGAATAAAGCTGTTCAAAGCTTGTTATAAAAATATCCAGATCGAGTGAACGAAATTTTTTCCTTAACGTCTCCGATCCTTTAATCCAAATTCGAATGATTAATGTAATTAGAAAAGCAATAATTAGTGACCAATAACCACCTGCAGGTATTTTGGTGAAAACAGATATTAAATAAATTAAATCAAAAACTAAGACGAAAATTGATAGGAATAATTTTAATTTCGCTCCCTTATTCCAGAATATCCAAACCATAAATACAGCGCTGATTGTCATAGTAGCAGTGACAGCAAATCCATATGCGGCAGATAAATTCTCAGAAGATTTGAAGAGAAGCACCATTAATAAAACTGCGAATAACAACATCCAGTTGACTGCGCCAATATAAATCTGCGTTCTAAGTTCGCTTGAAGTATATTTTATTTTCATTAGAGGAAAGATTCTAAGATTTATTCCTTGAAACACAAGAGACATTACTGCACTTATCATTGCCTGGGATGCTATTACAGTTGCCAGCAATGCCAGAATTAAAAAAGGAACATATAGTACAGGTGATAGATTTTTTATTGATGAAAATAAGATTTGAGATACTGATCCAGCAGTTAACAAAAATGCACCCTGTCCAAAATAATTAACTACTAAAGCGAAGAAGATAAATATCCATGCAACTTTTATTGATTTTCCCCCAAGATGCCCCATATCAGCATATAATGCTTCTCCCCCTGTTGCACACAGAATAACATCGCTCAAAATAAGTAGTGAAACAAACCCATTACTTATGATAAAATTAATACCATAGAGAGGATTGACTGCCTTAAGAACTGATGGATTATTGAAGATATAATACATTCCGGAGATAAATAGACAAATAAACCAAATTAACATGATAGGTCCGAAAGATTTAGCAATCTTATCTACTCCCCTAGCCTGAACAGAAAATAGAAGAATTGCGATAGCACAGGTAATGATAACAATTGCTGGAGTGGTTATTTCACCAAGCTCCGGAATTAGTTCCAGTCCTTCTACAGCTGATAATATGCTTATTGCCGGAGTGATAATGCCATCGCCTATAAGAAGTGAAATTCCAAGGTAAGCCAGTGCAGAAGCAAAACCTAACCTTTTTCCTTTTTTCAATGTGCTAACTAAAGCTTCCTTCAGAACAATAATACCTCCCTCACCTTTTATACTTAGCGACATTCCAAGCCAAGCGTACTGTATTGTAACAATTATAATCAGTGTCCAGAAAATGAGTGATAAAACACCCATAATATTTTGCTGTGTTGGCAGAATAAGAAAGAATATTATAGTAAGAGTATAAATCGGACTTGTACCAATATCACCAAAAACAATTCCCATTGCTCTTACAACCTCCTTGATGGAAGTCATATTTGTATTTTTACTCATGCTAATTCAGAATTTTAGAATATTCCATTGTCAAAACTAAATGACAACTTACTAATTAATTTTTGTGCTTTTTCATACATGCTTTTCAAATCAAATAAAATAACTTCTGTAATAATTAATATCAGAGTACGAGCACCCCAAATGTACGGAACTTTATTTGACTCAACATCAGTTAAAAGTAAACTAAGAATCGCTTTTCCAAGCCACTAATCCTTGAAATACAGACTTATTGCTGTTTAGATTTTTTGCTTCGACGTAATGAGTCAATGGATTATCCTTCTCTTTTCCTTTGAATAATTGAATTTCATCACCATACCTGGATTGGGCGTTGAATGAAACAGTTAATAATTTCATTGTATGTTTTTTATGAAATTCATAATCAAAGCAATCCAGCATCAGTTCAATGTATTTTGCATTGTTTTCGTGCTGGTTCAAATCAATATCCGAATATCGTATTTGAGTTGAGTAAACAATTTCTGTCTGTGTTTTTGGAATTATTTTTTCCGGAAGCTCAGGAAGTGCATCTTTTGAATCGAGCATTTTTATTTCAGGAAATAGCTGAGGAAGAATTTTTGGTCGAAGAGATTTTGAATCAAGCAATAACCAGGCTGAAGTTCCGCGACAGATAATTTCATCTCTTGAATCAAACATCAAATAATCTCTTATAGAATACAGCTTGTACTGTTTCTTCCCCCAGGTTTGAATCTTTATTTCATCCATAAACTTCGGGTAATTTATAAATTCAAATTTTGCCCACGATAAAACCCAGGTCAATCCTTTCGGAACGAAATTCGAGTAACCAAAATTCAAACGTTCAGCATCATTTGAAGCAGCATCCTGGAAGTAATCAAGAATCGTATTAACCTTTAGCCTGTCGTTAGCATCGACATCAAATGCACGTACTTTAGTGGTCGTTTCCCAGATTGGATTCATAGTGGAAAAAATATCTTCTTTATTATAAAAGGCTTATGCTGCAACTGATATCAATCTTTAAACAATTGTGCAAATGAGAGTTGAAACTTGATTTTAAGAAGATGTAGTAGCGCTAGATTTATACTTTCGCAAATAATGAAAACTAACCAGCCTTTTTTGTTTCTCATCCCACAATCTTAAAAACATACTTCGCATACTTGAACGAAGAGTTAGAGTGGCACTCTTTTGAAAAACAGGATTCTCTTTGTAACACTTTTCAAGAAGGTAGTTCGGTATTTTCGGACTTAGGTGATGAATATGATGAAATCCAATATTGCCCGTGAACCACTGTAAAACTTTCGGCAGCTTATAGTAGGAACTTCCGCGCATTGCTGCTGAAGTATAATCCCAGCCATTACTTTCACTCCAGTAAGTATCTTCAAACTGATGCTGCACATAAAACAACCATGTGCCTGTAGTTGAAGCAATAAATGTTATAGGAAGTTGAATCATTAAAAAGTTCTGCCATCCAATAAGCCATATCAATCCTGCAACTATAGATGCTATTACAATGCTCGTGATGTAAACACTGGGCTGAAACTTTTTAAAATCTTTAGTATCAGAAATTGGGAGCCTATAGAGCACAACAAATAAAATAACAGGAATAATTACAAATAAAATAAACGGGTTGCGATAAAGACGATATTTTAATTTTCCCCATCGCGATTGCTGTAAATATTCATCCACAGTCATAGTGTAAATATCCCCAATACCTCTCTGGTCAAGCTTACCGGCACTGGCATGATGAATAGCATGATTTTTACGCCAATAGTGATACGGAGTAAATGAAATAATGCTGCCAGCCATTCCCCAAAAATCATTTGCCCGTTTCGATTTGAAAAAAGAACCGTGACCGCAATCGTGTTGAATGATAAAAATTCTAACCACAAAACCTGCTGCCGGCAGAGCTAAAACAAGAGTAATCCAATAACTGACTTCTAAGCTTAGGAACATCAAATACCAGGTAATTAAAAAAGGTATAAAGGAATTACACAACTGCCAGATGCTTTTACGGTTTGGTGCAGTTTGATATTTTTTTACAAGTTTTTCCCAGGAAGGTATTTGTATTGAAGATTCTTCTGAAAACATATTATTCGCTTGTCTTTATTTATAATTTATATGTTAAGATAGTTATAAAACCATCCGTATAAAATATAAAAATGATTTCACCTTAAAGCATCCCATTCGTCTTATAGAACTCAAATCCTTTCTTTGTCAGATCAGAGAGTTCACCAAGAATCTTTTTATCAACTTCTTTAAAATTGAAACAGGATTTGCCCTGCATCCTTTTCCTAAGTTCAGGTGTGATTCCATCAAGAAGTTTTGGATTGATATATACCGGCATTAAGTGATAGCTGACATAATTTTTCTTGATCTGAACTGCTCCGAAATAAATATCTGCTTTTCGCTTTTCATCAAAGCCGGCATTCAGAGAATAATTTTCATCTTTGTCTGCGATGACACGCAAACTCTTTTCATATCTTTTTAAAATTGATTTAAGAGAGCTGAAGGTGGCAATAAAATCTCTTCTGTGATTTGTCATCTTTGAATTTATTATTGTAAGAAGATAAATATTTTCAGCAATTCAATTAAATAATGAATCAACTATGAAAATGAAATTGAGATACCTGGAATCAATCCAAGTTTCACATTGATGGATTTGAGCTTGTAGCTTCCCAACTTGATTGATTCGGAAAAGTCGCTGGCTTTAAACAGACTCTTTAGAATAATAACAGCAACCTTGTTGTCTTTAGCTTTTTGGATCAGCCCGTCTCTTTTTTCTAAAGGAGCTGAATCAAGATATTTGAAAGTGATGCTGATTTCAGGTGGAAGAGAAACATTTGCATTTATGGAACCAATATCGTATCCAGCTTCTTTGAAGAGTGATGCATATTCACTGAATGTGGACAATGTTGCTATCATTTTTTCCTGTCCACTACTTTTAAATTGCTCGATGATTTCTTTTTCCTCATCATCAAACAGATTTTCAGCTACGCTCTTTATTTTTTCTTTTGCAGATTCAAGTGAAGCTTTGGCTGAATCTAAAATATTATCTACCATAAAAGACTATCCTACTGTTAATTGAAAAAAAGTTTGATAATTTGTTAATAATTCCTGCCTGCAGTGCAGGCAGGAAAAAGTATAATCAGTTTTTAGCTTTTTGATTTTCCTCTAAAAAAATGATAGACAAATCCAGCTAATGCTGCACCAATTATTGGAGCTACCCAAAACAACCAAAGTTGCGATAAAGCCCACCCTCCTTTAATCAATGCTGGTCCTGTACTTCTTGCCGGATTCACAGATGTTTGTGTCACAGGAATACTGATTAAGTGAATTAAAGTGAGAGCTAAGCCAATTGCAATACCTGCATATCCTTTTGGTGCTCGCTCATCGGTTGCTCCAAGAATTACAAATAAAAAGAAAAATGTCATCACAACTTCAGTTACAAAACCTGAAAGCAATGGATAATTACCAACGGAGTGTTCTCCGTAACCATTGCAAGCAAAACCACTACTATTCAAATCGAATAAAGGCTGTCCGCTTGCAATTAAATAGATAATACCCGCTCCGGCAATTGCGCCAAATACCTGTGAGATGATATAAGACAGAACTTCATTTGATTTAATCCTCCCACCTGCCCAAAGGCCAATTGTCACAGCCGGATTTAAATGACAACCTGAAATATGCCCGATTGCATAAGCCATTGTAAGGACGGTTAGTCCAAATGCAAGTGCAACTCCAAGTAAATTAATTCCATATTCAGGAAAAACTGACGCGAATACTGCACTACCACATCCACCTAGTACCAGCCAGAAAGTTCCGAAAAATTCAGCTAACATTTTTTTTGAATCCATATGCCCTCCATAAAGAGATTTGAGTTAAGTTATTTAAGAAACTCTGTTATTTTTCAATAAAGGATAGATAAGGTTTGCCCTGCAAACAATGATGCTAATTTATGAAAAAAATTATTGAGTTTAATAATGTAATCATCAGAAAAAACACTGTTTAGATTTAATTGCGGTTTATTTCAATTTAAAGTTAGACATCAAATCGTTATTTTCAATTTAAGAATTCTCTCAATTAAATAGATTACTGATGAAAGACAAAACATTTGTTGTTATTGATGCGATGGCAATGGCCTACAAAGCCTATTATGCATTCATTAACCGTCCGTTAAAAACTAAAACCGGAGAACCAACATCAGCAGTTTTCGGATTTGTAAACCAGCTTTTAAAAGTTCTGGAAGATCACAAACCTGATTACATAGCTGTTGCCACTGACTCGAAAGAAAAAACTTTCCGTCACGAAAAATACGAAGCATACAAAGCAACTCGTGAAGCAATGCCTGACGATATGATCCCGCAAATTGGAAGAATAAAGGAAATAGTTGAGTTGATGAATATTCCTCTTTATATACTGCCCGGCTATGAAGCTGATGACATAATCGGAACTGTTGTTAAGCTTGCTGAGAAGAAAGGGATGATGTCATATGCAATCACTCCCGACAAAGATTATATGCAGCTTGTTACTGATAAAACGATTGTGGCAAAACCTGGCAGAGGTTCAGATGAAGTTGTTTTCTATGACGTGAAAAAAGTAATTGAACATTATGGCTTCGAACCAAAGCAGATGATTGATTACCTCGCATTAGTTGGTGATAGTTCAGACAATATTCCCGGTGTTAAAGGTGTAGGTGAAAAGACTGCGCTTCCGTTAATTCAACAGTTTGGCTCGATAGAAAATATTTACAAGAATCTTGATAAAGTTGATAAACTCGCTGTGAAGAAAAAACTTGAAGATAGTAAGGAGAATGCTTTTCTTTCAAAAGATCTTGTAACCATAAACTGCAGCGTTCCGATGGATTTTGATTTTGATAAAGCGAAGTTTGAAAAACCTCAATTCGATAAGCTTCGTGAATTGTTTATTGAGCTTGAGTTTAAAAATCTTTTTACACGCCTGCTTAAGGTTTATAATCACGGTGATGAGAAAAAAGAAATTTCCAGTGAGGAGTTATTTACTGCCAAGACGTTCGATAAATCCAAATCAAAGTATGAACTTATCACTACAAAAAAAGAAGCAGAAAAGCTTGCGGAAAAATTAAACAAGACTTCCCTTCTCATATTCGATACTGAAACTGATTCATTGGATCCATTCATATTGAATATTTTGGAGCTTCATTTTCAACCAAAGCAGGGGAAGGATATTTTATAGCAATTGATCCCGGCAGTAAAATATTTTCTGATGGAAGGAAACGATTGCCTGTTGATGATTTCAAAAAAATATTCAAACCTCTTCTTGAAAATAAAAAGATCAAAAAGGTTTGCCAGAATGGTAAGTATGATATTTCCGTAATGCGAGGTTTGGGAATTAAAGTTGAGAATTTTTATTTCGATACTATGATTGCAAGCTATATTATCGATCCGGATCAAAGACATGGAATGGACAACCTTTCAGAAAAATATTTAAGCTACCAGCCTATTCCCCTTTCTGATTTAATTGGTGATAAAAAAGATCCAAATAAAATGTATGATGTTGAACTTGAGAAACTTTCTGACTACGCCGCAGAAGATGCAGACATAACCTTTCAGCTATTTGAAATTCTTAGTGAAGAAATAAAAAAAGAAAAACTTGACAAGGTTGCTTTTGAAGTTGACTTTCCTCTGGTTCCTGTTCTTGAAGATATGGAGTATGAAGGAGTAAAGATTGACAAATCAGCACTCGATAGTTTCAGCAAAGAATTGCAAATATTGATCACTGACTACACAAAAAAGATTCATAAAACTGCAGGCGAAGAATTCAATATCAGTTCGCCGAAACAATTACAGGTTATTCTTTTTGAAAAGCTTGGATTGGCTTCAGGAAGAAAAACAAAAACAGGTTTCTCAACTGATGCCCGTGCACTTGAAAATCTTGCGCGGTGAACATGAAATCATTGATATTATTCTTGATTACAGACAGGTTACAAAACTGAAATCAACTTATTCTGATGCATTACCAAATTTGATTAATCCTAAAACAGGAAGAGTGCACACAGATTTTAACCAGACTGTTGCCGCAACCGGGAGACTTTCCAGTCTAAATCCGAACCTGCAAAATATTCCAATCAGAACTGAGTTGGGAAAGGAAATCCGAAAAGCATTTGTTCCGAGAGATAAAAATTATGTTTTACTCAGTGCTGATTACAGCCAGATTGAGCTTCGTTTGCTTGCGGCTATTTGCAAAGATGAAGCATTGATGAAAGCATTCAAAAGTGGTGAAGACATTCATCGCAGCACTGCAGCGCTGGTGTTTATGGTTGATCCTAAAGATGTTACTCCTGATATGAGAAGAAAAGCAAAAGAGGTAAACTTCGGAATACTTTATGGTATTGGTCCATTTGGATTAAAAACACGTTTAGGAATTCCACAATCGCACGCTAAAGATATAATTGATCTCTACTTTAAGACATTTAAAAATGTTAGAAATTATATGGATGATTCTGTGAAGAAAGCACAGGAGAAAGGTTACTCGGAAACTTTATTAGGCAGGAGGAGATTTTTAAGAAATATTAATAGCAATAACCGTGTTGTCAGGCAGTTTGAGGAAAGAGTTGCAATCAATATGCCTATCCAGGGAACTGCTGCAGATATGATAAAGCTTGCAATGATAAAAATTCATAGCGAACTCGAAAAAAGAAAAGCTAGAACTAAAATGGTTCTACAGGTTCACGACGAACTTCTTTTCGATGCTCACAAAGATGAGGTTGATGAACTTCGACCGATGATAAAAGAAATTATGGAAACAGCTATGCCAGTTGATGTTCCGATTCTTGTTGAAACTGGTGTTGGAGATAATTGGCTTGATGCACACTAAATCAGATTAAGAGTATGAGTAAGATTAAGAGAGAGGAGATAAAAAAAATTCTTTGTATAAAACCTCGTGGGATTGGTGATATTCTTCTCTCTACAATCGTGCTCGAAAATTTAAAAGCAGCATTCCCCCATTCCGAAATTCATTACCTCACTGAAGAATTTGCAAAACGAGCCGTTGAAAATAATCCATTCGTCTCGAAGATATTAACATTCAATAAAAAGGATTTTGTACTTTCAATTATCAGGAAAGTCAGAAAAGAAAAATACGATTTGGTTTTTGATTTCTGGTCAAATCCAAAGACTGCTCAGATCACCTTTCTTTCAAGTGCTAAGTACAGAGTTGGGTATGAAAAACGTGGAAGAAAGTATGCGTATAATTTTCTTGGCAAAAATGGAACAATGGGTGAACATGCTGCCGAAGATAATCTTGTTCTGCTAAAAGTTATTGATATATCCAATCATTTCTAAAAGAATTATTTATCAAACTACAAAAGAAGAGAAACACTTTGCTGAAAATTTCTTGAGCGATTTAAGCATAGCAAATGAAGAATTGCTAATTGGTATAATCCCTTCCGGTGGCTGGGAATCGAAAAGATGTGACCCGGTAAAATGGATAGAAATATGTAATGAGATAAAGAAAAAATTTAAAGCTCAATTTTTAATTCTTTGGGGACCTGGAGATGAAAAGGATGTCAAAACGATTTCAGAAGGATTGAAACCTCCTCCAGTGATTGGTCCGAAATCAACTTTTGGTGAGCTATCCGCATTGATTGAAAAATGTGATTTGATTATTGCAAACGATTCCGGTCCAATGCATGCTTCAGCTGCACTTGGAAAACCAACACTTGGCATCTTTGGTCCGACTGATCCATTGGCTCATCGGCCATATTCAAAAAATTCTTCATACGTGATTCATTCTGAACTTCATTGCATAATATGCACTAAGCTTGTTTGCCCTTACAATCACGAATGTATGCTGGAACTTCCTGTTGAAAAAGTTATGAATGAAATAGAAAAGCTTATGAAGTTTGTTAAGTAGATCTTGATTTTTGCATAGCTAAATATGCATCATCGAAGAATTTATTTAGCTTTTCAGCATACCTCTCTAAAGTAAATTCCTTATTAAATGAATATACAGCAGATGATTCCATATTCCTCTGCAATTTTGCTGTCATTAGCTAACTGCAAAATACATTGAGTAAGTTCTTCAGGTTTTGAAATATTAAAAAGCAATCCATTTTTACCTATGCTCAATAAATTCATCGTTACCAGGAATATTGGAAGCAATAATTGGCAATCCTGAAGCAGCAGCTTCAAGTAAAGCTAATGAAAATCCTTCTGAGCGTGAAGGTAATAAGAAAGATATCCATCGCCTTGTAGTATTCATAAATGTTATCAATGAATCCGGGCATAATTATTCTATCTTCAGCAATCCCAAAAGTTGATGCATATTCAAAAACTTCTTTCTGATTTTCTTTTGGAATTCCGATAATCAGCAAAACAAATTTCTTGTCCAGCTTTGAAAATACTTCAAATAAAATATCAAATCCTTTTCGCTCTTTATGGAACCAGCTTGATATTCCTAAAACGATTCTATCTTTCATTCCAAATTGATTCCGAATCTTTTCGCCGGATATATTCGAAATATCATCTGGTGTCTCTGTGGTATTATGAATCACGTGCACTTTGTTTTTCTTGATTCCATCCTTAAATAAACTCTTAGCAACACCGCGACTGCAAGCAATCATAAAATCAAAATACCTGTTATAAAGTAACGATCCAATGAAAGGTGTGCTCAAGGAAATATTTTGTCTGTAAGCAACACTTATAATTTCTTTTCTGAGTTTTGCCTTAATTTTCATCACGACTTTCCTGTCCTGCGAGTGATAGGCTACTACAAAATCCGGTTTCTCTCCATTCAATATTATCCATGACATCTTTTAAACATCAGAGATAGCTTTTGTCTGCTATCGAGTTCAGCAATCGGTATTCCCTTTTCCAAAGCTCTTTTTTTTGTCATAGAATCTTTCGACACAAAAAGTTTTACGTGATGACCCTTATCTATCAAAGCTTTAGAGCTTAATACAGCCATCTTTGCGCTTCCAGCATAGCCGTCTCCAAAGCTGAATTGAAATATTGTGTAACTCATCGAGAATTTTATTTTCTGATATTGAGAATAATTATGTTTAATTTTGCATAGAATAAGCAAACACCAGCTATTTCAAAATTACTAATAAATGATTGATGGATTAAATTATGCCACAAGAAATCCCATCCTGTAAAAGATTTTCTGGTTACAAACCTTGTTTCCCAGACCATAACTGTTGGGAGGACGGATGCAAAGATAATATTCCTGTCGGCAAAAAAATTCTCATCATCAATCTTGATGCGATGGGTGATGTATTGATGACAACAGCACAACTGCCAGCTATAAAAAGAAATTTCCCTGAATCAACTATTTATTGGGTTACATTAAATAATGCTGCTCCACTTCTCTTTAATAATCCACTTGTTGACCACGTTTATAATTTCGACGCAGAATCTATATTGATACTTCAGCAAATGAAATTCGATTATATTATGAACGTTGATAAGTCTCAGCAATCTTGTGCGCTGCTCAATAGCTTGGTAAGTAAGAATAAATTAGGATTCGGATTAAACCCGGACGGTAAGATTATTCCAGTCAACAAAGGAGCATATTATAATTTCAGTTTAGGAATGGATAATCATCTAAAATTTAAGGTCAATCAAAGAACTGGACAAGATTATCTGGCCGAAACATTTGAAATGGATTATAAAAGAGATGAGTATGTCTTCGAATTGACAAATGAAGAAATACAGTTTGTTAATGATTACAAAAAGAAAGTTGGCATCAAAAAGAAAGATAAAGTTATTGGATTTAATACAGGTTGCTCCGAACTATATCCAAACAAAAAGATGACAATTGATCAACATATTTATCTTATTCGTCAGCTTCTAAAAAAGAAATACAAAATAGTTCTACTTGGTGGGCCCGAAGATACTCAAAGAAATAAGGAGATATATTCTCGTTTTAAAGGAAAAATAATTAATACTCCAACTAGAGAAGGATTAAGGCGAGGTATATGCTATGAAAGTATTCCAGATATAGTAGTTACAGGAGATTCGCTTGGAATGCACATAGCTATAGCTTTAAGGAAATTTGTAATTGCATGGTTTGGTGTAAGCTGCTGGACTGAGATAGACCTTTATGACCGAGGGGTTAAATTATTTTCGGAAGATTTGTTTTGTTCACCCTGCTGGAAAAAGCAATGTCCTTATGACCTCGAGTGTATTAAGATGATTGATCTTGATAAGATAATCAGAGAAGTCGATATGTATTTCAAAAAATAGTTTTCTTGAAATGAGTTCAAATCTCTTTGAGAATAATCCGTTCGAAACTGCTAGACTTAGTTTTAAACCTTTGATATTAGATGGTGCCATGGGAAGTTATCTTCAGCAGAAAGGATATGCAACTGATTGTAATTTATGGACTACAAACATTAATCACACAAATCCTGAAATAATCGTTCAAACCCATCTGGAATATATTGAAGCGGGAGCAGATGTTATTACTACAAATACTTTTAGAACTAATCCTGTATCATTATTGAAAGCTGGTATTAACAATTCATCCAATTTTGTTAAAGAGGCTATTGATCTTGCAAAAGAATCAGTTTCGGGAAAAAAGGTTTTAATAGCAGGCTCAAACGCACCTGCTGAAGATTGTTATCAAGAGATTAGAAAACTTAGCCATAATGAACTTGAGATGAATCATAAAAATCATATTGATTTACTTATAGATAGTGGCGTTGATTTCGTATTAAATGAAACCCAAAGCCATTTTGATGAACTACAAATTATTTGCAACCATTGTGATCGAAATAATATACCTTATATTATAAGTCTTTATGTTTTAGACACCTTAAAAATTTTATCTGGAGAAAGTTTAGAAAATATTTTATCCTTCTTAAATGATCATGAAGTTATGGCTGTAGGTTTTAATTGTATTTCCCCAGACTTATTTCTTAATATTATCGGGAGCATTCAGCTACCTGACCGATGGGGATATTATTTAAATTGTGGAAGCGGCCAGCCAACGGATAAAATTATCAACTGTGGAATACAACCGGATAAATATCTTGAAACTGTAAAAAGATCTATGTTATATAAACCCTCATTTGTTGGTTCCTGCTGTGGATCTAGCCCAGCACATACAAATAAAATAAGAGAGTATCTGGATGAATCAAATAAAAGTTGAATCCCCAGCTAAAATTAATCTGGGTTTGAACGTCGTCAGAAAGCGAGCAGATGGATATCATGATCTGGAGACGATTTTTATTTCCACTTTTATTATCAGATAAAATCACTTTTTCTAAATCTGAGGTATTAAAGCTCGATACAAGTTCAGAACTTACTTAATGAATTAAAAGACAATTTAATACTTAAAGCCATTAGTCTGTTAGAAGAGATAGCAAATAGAAAAATTTTTCTCGATATTTTCGTTGATAAAATTATACCAATTGGTGGTGGGCTTGGTGGTGGAAGTTCAAATGCTGCCTCAACTTTGAAAGCAGTTAATAAATTGTTTAACCTTGGACTGAACTACAATGAGTTATCTAAAATTGCATTAGAACTCGGCTCTGATGTTCCGTATTTTTTGAATCCTGTTCCTTCCTATGCTGAATCAAGAGGTGAATTACTTTATCCTCTAAACATAGAAATTCCCTACCCTATTCTGATTGTTAATCCGAGAATTAAAATAGATACCAGCTGGGCATTCACAAAGATAAAACCGTTAAAACCTGTTATGAATTTACGAAAACTTTTAGAAGATGGGATTACTGATTTCGATAAGTTAAAAAACTACATTACAAATGATTTTGAAGAAGTAGTATTCAAAGAATTTCCGCTACTTAAGCAAATTAAAGAAGAACTCTACAATCAAGGAGCAGAATTTGCATTAATGAGCGGCACTGGCTCAACTGTCTACGGAATATTTTCAAATCTTCAGAAAGCTTTTTGGGCAGAAGAATATTTCAAGCAAAATTATTTTACTTTCCTGAATAATCCTTTTACCAAAGGTTCGATTACCTAACACCACTTTCCATAAATTCAAAAAAGCCTTTTGTTGCATTTAATTTTATTCTTGTTCCAATTGGTAAAGTCAGCATATCTTTAATATGACCGTGAGGAAATGAGCGAATCACCGGAATATTCATGGTTCTTAAATAATCATCACAAACTTCTTCGAGCGTTAAAGTTTTCTTCTTCACATCTGGTTCATAACAATCTACAAAACTGCCAAGAATTATTCCTTTTACCTTTTTAAATACTTTGTTCAATTTTAATTGATTAAACATTCTATCAATTTTATATGGAGGTTCACTGATATCTTCCAAAAAAAGAATTTTGTTCTTTAAGTCAGGTAAATATCCTGTCCCCAATAATGATGTAAATACTGCTAAGTTTCCTCCAACTATTATTCCTGAAACTTCATTGGGGCTAATAAGTGAAAGTCTATTTATTTTGGGAATTTTAATCCGTCCAGGTTTTTTGTTAGATGTCATCATCCGCCAGAAATTTTCTTCAGTATAAGTGCTTACTTCCTTAGAAAAGTTTGGCAGCACCATCGGTCCGGCAAAAGTGATGAGATTTGCTTTTTGTAAGAAGTGCCATCTGAAGTGCGGTGATTTCACTAAAGCCAACAAATATCTTAGGATTATTTCGAATTATTTTATAATCAATTTTGTCAAGCAATCTAAATGCACCATATCCTCCTCTTAAACAAAAAATTGCCTTTACTTTTTTATCACTAAACATCTGATGAATATCCTTCAACTCTTTCCTCATCTGTTCCTGCCAAATATCCTCTAATTTTTCCTACATTTTTTCCAAGCAAAGTTTGGTAACCCATCCCTTCTAAATACTTTATTCCTCTTTCAATAAGGTTTTCATCATTGGGCGAAGAAGCCGGAGAAATTAATCCTATAACATCTCCCTTCTTTAACTTACTTAGGTTTTATGTATGTCATGATTTTAATTTTATGTTTGATTAAATATCTCTCTATCAAATTTAGACTATTCTCTAATTCTCAAAAAATCTGTTCGTCATTTATTGGTATTTGTGATTTTCATCAATTATTCTTTGCTATACAGGACTAAACATTTATTTACTTCTTAAAAGAACTTTTATTTTAATATATTTCAATAGTTAAAACGTGGTCATTTCCTTGCAATAAAATGAAAAATAAAAAGATTTTATATATATGTGGTTCGATGAATCAAACCACACAAATGCATAAAATTTCCCTCGAATTATCGGAACATGAAGCTTACTTTTCTCCTTTTTTTGCTACTGGCTTTTTAGGTTTCTTGAACCGGTTGAAATTAATTGAATATACAATAGTAGGCGAAGTATTTAAACGAAATGCACTTAATTATATTAAAGAGAATAAATTAAATTTAGATTATAGGGCTAAAAGAGATGATTATGATTTAGTAATAATTTCCCAGGATATTACATTTCCAAGTAATATAAAAAAATTTAAAACCATTCTTGTTCAGGAAGGTATGACCGATCCTCCCGACTGGAGATATCATGTTACTAGATTTTTACATCTTTACAGGTGGTGTGCAAGTACCTCAATGACAGGATTGTCTCATCAGTACGACTACTTTTGTGTTGCATCCGAAGGATTCAGGAAACAATTCATTGAAAGAGGTATAAATGCAAATAAAATTCGAGTTACAGGGATACCTAACTTTGATAATTTAAATGAGATGAAAGAACTGAAGTTTGAACATAAAAACTTTGTATTAGTTGCCACCTCAGATATAAGAGAAACACTAAAATATGAAAACCGAAAAAAGTTCATTAAGTATGCTCTTAAAATAGCAAATGGAAGAAAACTAATATTTAAACTTCATCCAAATGAAAATGTAAAAAAGCGAATCGCAGAAATAAAAAAATACGCTCCTGATGCATTAGTCTATCACGGAGTAAGTATTGATCCACTACTGGCAAATTGTGACGTCTTTATTACTAAATTTTCAAGTACCATTTTTCCTGCATTTGTGTTAGGGAAAGAAGTTCATTGTGCTATTGATAATGAAGAATTAAAAAAATTAGTCCCGATTCAAAATAACGGCACATCAGCGAAAAACGTTGCCGAGGTAGCGAACGAGTTATTAGAATCATCGCACTCTGGTACTAAAAAAAGAGAAAAAAATAAATACTATTCTTATCTATTCCAGAATACTAAGTATCCTTTAAAACGCAAGTTTGCCCGAACAAATACAGGGCATTAATCTTTTCAAATTGAAAACATCTCCTAAAATTGTAACAATAATTCAAGCTCGACTGGGTTCATCTCGTTTGCCGGGGAAAGTGATGCTACCACTTGCAGGTAAACCATTGATCCTAAGAATGTATGAACGTGTTGCGTGTTCAAAATACGCTGGTAAAATAATTGTAGCCATTACAAAAGATCAAGATGATAATGACCTTTACAAACTTTGTAAGAAAAATAATATTGAAACATTTCGTGGCAACAGTCTTGATTTATTGGATCGACATTATCAGGCAGTAAAGCAGTATGAAACAGATGCTGTAGTCAAAATACCATCAGACTGTCCACTCATTGATCCTGAAATAATCGATAAGGTCATCTTGTATTATATTAACAACAGAGATAAATATGACTTTGTTAGCAACTTGCATCCGCCAACATATCCAGATGGAAATGACGTTGAGATAATGAGTTTTAAAGCTTTAGAAAACGCATGGATAAATGCAAAAAAGGATTTCGAGCGCGAACATACAACTCCATACATTTGGGAAAATCCGGATAAGTTTAGAATTGGAAATGTAGTTTGGGACAAAGGATTCGATTATTCAATGACTCACAGGTTTACAATTGATTACAAAGAAGATTACGAGTTTATTAAAGAGAGTTTATGATGAATTGTATTATTAGAAATAATAAATTCGGTTTGAATGATATTTTAGAACTTCTAGAAAAAAAACCTGAAATTAGAAAGATAAACCAAATGTATGCCGGAGTAAATTGGTATCGAAATCATATCAATGAGCTGAAAACAATTTCACCTGAACAAACAAAAAATATTTAATCACTTATGCCAAATAAAATAGAATTCAACAAAGATTATCCTTCAATAAAAAAATCCGATGAGCTATATCAAAAAGCATTACAGCTAATTCCCTGCACCACGCAAACACTAGCAAAAGGACCACAGCAAAACATAAAAGGAATTGCTCCTAAATATTTAGTTAGGGGAAAAGGTTCACACGTTTGGGATGTTGACGGAAATGAATTTATAGATTTTAATATGGCTATCGGTCCCCTTTCGCTGGGTTATGCTTATGATAAAGTTGATGAAGCAATCAAAAAGCAGCTTGAAGATGGAATCACGTTTTCACTGATGCATCCACTCGAAGTTGAAGTTGCTGAAATGCTTAATAAAATAATTCCAAATGCTGAGTCAATCAGATACAGTAAATCAGGTGCAGATGTTACTTCTGCTGCAATAAGAGTTGCGAGAGCATTTACTAAAAGAGAAAAGATTTTATGTTGCGGTTATCACGGATGGCACGATTGGTATATCTCTGTTACAGATAGGAACGCTGGAATTCCTCAAGCTATACAGGATTTAACTTTTACTTTTAATTATAATGATATTCAATCAGTTATTGATTCAATTGATGAAGATACTGCAGCAGTAATTTTGGAACCGTTCGTTTTCGAAGCACCTAAAGATAACTTTCTACAAAAGTTGAGAGAAGTGTGTGATAAAAACGGAACACTTTTAATCTTTGATGAAATGTGGACAGGATTCAGAATTGCACTTGGTGGTGCACAGGAATATTTTGGCGTCAAAGCTGATCTTGCAACATTTTCAAAAGCAGTAGCCAACGGTATGCCGATTGGAATTCTTGTTGGACGAAAAGATGTGATGAATGTTTTAGAAAAAGATGTTTTCTTTTTTACAACTTTCGGTGGTGAAGCTTTATCTTTAGCTGCAGCAAAAGCAACAATCAATGAACTAAAAGAAAAAAATGTTCCGGCTTACCTTTCTAAGCAAGGCAAAAAGCTGAAAGATGGTTATAATAAAATTGCAGAAGAATTGAATATGCCATATACAAAATGTATCGGTTATGAATGTCGTTCAATGATATCATTTGATGCTTCAGCAGGAAATCCGTTGGAAATGAAATCACTCGTTCAGCAGGAAATGATTAAGCGTGGAATCCTCTGGGGCGGTTTTCACAATATGAGCTTTTCTCACACTGACGAAGATATCGAATACACATTGAAAGCATACAGGGACGTACTCCCTATCCTAAAGAAAGCCGTTGATGAAAAAAACGTCCGTGGCTATTTGAAGGGCGAACCTGTAGAACCTGTTTTTAGAAAAGTAAGTAACTTCAATACAAAACCAAAGAAAAAATAAATTGACAAAAGAAAGTAAAATATCGGAACTGTTTTCGCTAAAAGAAAAAGTAGCCGTTGTAACCGGTGCACTTGGTTTGATTGGCAAACATCACTGTCACGCTTTGGCAGAAGCAGGTGCAAGTGTGGTTGTTTGTGATTTAAACGAAAGTGAATGTGCTAAATTTGCTTCTACACTTCCTGCTTTAGCTTTAGGTATTTCTGCAGATATTACACATAAAAAATCAGTCAAAGATTTGAAAGACAAAGTGCTGAGCAATTACGGAAAGATTGACATACTTGTAAACAACGCAGCACTAAATGATAAATTTGAAGATCCGCTTTCTGCACTGGAAGAATCAAAATTTGAAAACTACCCTGTTGAATTGTTCAGAAAGTCGCTTGATGTAAATGTAACAGGAATGTTTCTTTGTTCACAGGTCATCGGAACCGAAATGGCAGACAAAGGTTATGGAAGTATTATAAACGTTGCTTCAACTTATGGAATTGTAGCGCCTGATCAATCTATCTATATAAATGAAAAAGGTGAGCAAACATTTTACAAATCTGCTGCCTATCCTGTTACAAAAGGAGCTGTGATTTCTTTTACAAGATTTCTTGCAGCTTACTGGGGAAATAAAGGTGTAAGAGTTAACACTCTATCTCCGGGAGGAGTTAGAGATAATCAGGAAGAATTTTTTGTGAAGAATTATTCGGCTAAAACTCCACTTGGCAGAATGGCTCAACCAAATGATTATAAAGGTGCTCTCGTATTTCTTGCGAGTGATGCTTCAAGTTATATGACGGGTGCTAATTTAGTAGTTGATGGAGGATGGACAGCATGGTAATTGACAATCAATTAAAGCAAAAAAACCTACACCTTAAAGGGAAACTGGAAAAGATAAAACTCGTTTTAACTGACAACGATGGAGTATTGACAGATACAGGTGTATACTTTTCTGCAAAGGGTGAAGAGTTTAAAAGATTTTCTATTCGCGACGGAATGGGGATTGAACGATTAAGAAAATATGCTGGAATAGAAACAATAATTATCACAGGTGAAGAATCAGGTTCTGTCAGGGCAAGAGCTGAAAAATTAAAAATGAAAGAATACTATCTCGGTGTAAATAAAAAAGAAGAAATACTTTCAGGAATAATGAAAAAGAACAACGTCACATCTGAGGAAATTGCCTTCATCGGGGACGACTCAAATGATTTTGAGCTGATGAAATTAGTTGGTTTCAAAGTAACTCCTGCAGATGGAATGAATTTTATAAAAGAAATCTGCGATTATGTTTGTGAAAACAGAGCTGGCTTTGGTGCTTTCAGGGAGCTGGCAGAATTAATTTTGGCGTTTCAATATAAACCGGATTCTGGTAAATAAGATTTTACTTCAGAGGAATAATTGAAAAGGGAGATAAAATATTCAAAAGGTATGATCGGTGATGGTCATCCTGTTTTTATAATTGCTGAAATTGGTATTAACCACAATGGTTCACTTGATATAGCAAAGAAATTAATTCAAGGTGCAAAAGCTGCAGGCTGTGATGCTGTAAAATTTCAGAAGAGAACACCCGAAATCTGTGTCCCAAAAGATCAGTGGGATATTGAAAGGGATACTCCCTGGGGACGAATGACATATATTGATTACCGTCATAAAGTTGAGTTCTCGAAAAACGATTATGCTGTAATCGATAAATTCTGTAAAGAAAAAAATATTATCTGGTTCGCTTCCTGCTGGGATGAAGAAGCTGTTGATTTCGTCGAGCAGTTTGATGTGCCTATCTATAAAACAGCTTCAGCTTCATTGACTGACAAAGAACTTCTGCTCAAACATAAAACATTAAATAAACCAATTATTGTCTCAACAGGTATGTCAACAATGGATGAGATTGAAGATGCGGAAAAAATATTTGATGGCAAAAATATTCTACTTGCTCATTCGACTTCATCATATCCGTGTCTAAATGAAGAATTAAATCTAAAGATGATAACAACATTAAGAACAACGTATCCTTCAATTCCAATTGGATACTCGGGACACGAAACCGGATTATCTCCAACCTGGGCTGCCGTTGCACTTGGAGCTAATTTTGTTGAGAGACATATAACTTTGGACCGTGCAATGTGGGGCAGCGATCAGGCAGCTTCCGTAGAGGTAAACGGATTTCACAGACTTGTCAGAAACATACGTGACATTGAAATTGCTTTGGGTGATGGAGTAAAACGTGTCTATCCAAGTGAAATGAGTGCAAGAAATAAATTAAGGAAAGTAAAGTAATAGTTGAATTTGTATGGCCAACATTTTCACAGATATCGCTAACTGGTTCCAAAATTATTTTTCAGGCATGTCCAATGCAGAACTTGTTTCAACTTTAATAATTGTTGGTACTGCTTTCTTTTTTATTATCGCTGAAAGAATCTGGCCTTATACAAGAGGCCAAAAAGTTTTGCGTGAAGGTTTTTTTGATGATCTTGCTCTTTACACAATTGCACAAAGTTATATACTCGGAATTTTCATTTTCACTTATGTAATTAATTTTATTGATTCTTCGACCGGACTTTCAAGATTGCATTTATTCAGAGATGTTCCGATATGGATTCAGTTACTCTTCTTTTTGGTTACACACGATCTTTACATTTACTGGATGCACCGCTGGCAGCACAGCAATAAATATTTATGGCGGATTCACGAAGCACACCATTCACCAAAGAAAGTTGACTGGCTTTCCGGTTCACGTTCGCACGCATTGGAAATTTTGATTAATCAAACGATAGAATTTCTTCCGATTGTTTTACTTGGTTCTCCACCTGAAGTAATTGCATACAAAGGAGTGATGAGTGCAGTCTGGGGAATGTATATTCATTCTAATCTTGATTTACACACTGGAAAGCTCCAAAGAATTATAAACGGACCGGAAATGCATCGCTGGCATCATTCAACAGGTAAAGGAAGGAACAGAAACTTTGCTACAAAGCTTGCAATTTGGGATTGGATTTTTGGAACAGCATTTTTACCTGAAACTAAACCAGATGAATATGGACTTAAAACTTTCTTCCCGAAACATTACTTTATGCAAACTTTGTTATGCGTTCAGAACATTTAAACGAACATCTCAAGAACTACAACGTCTGAATTGGAAGCTTAAAAAATTTTCACTTCAACAATATCATTTTCTTAGTTTCAACAAAATTACCAGCTGCAGTTTGTAAAAATAAATTCCACTCGATAAAGCTGTTCCATTAAACTCAACTTCATATTTTCCGGCTGGTTTTTCTTCGTTAACGAGTGTTGCAACTTCATTTCCTAAAACATCATAAACTTTAATAGTAACAAAACTTAATTCTGGAATTTGATATTTAATTGTTGTTGAAGGATTGAATGGATTTGGGTAGTTTTGATATTGATAAATCTAATATTGTTAAATTCATCATTCAAATTGTTCAATCCACTTGGTAATATAGATGAATGTAATGACTTCTCAATAATTCACCCAATTAGAACCATATCCAATCTTGATATAAATATCAATCTATATTATTATTTCCATCATAATTGTATAGTAAGCTTCTCAGATCATTCATCCAATAAGTACATCCCAATATTGATATAAATTTATCAATCAGATTATTATTTACATCATAATTGTATGTATACCTTGTAATCATTGTACCCATATTAGAACTAATCCCAGTTTGTCATTAGATCTTCAATCTAATTATTATTTATATCATAAGCGTATTGTATACTTCCAATTATTCATCCAATTATATCGAATCCAAATTTGCTATAATACTTCAATCATATTATTTCATCATACGTAATACAAATTGTAAATTAACCCACTCAGAATACATTCCAGTTTTGATATAAATCTTAATCACTATTATTACTTCAGTTATAATCGTTAGTATGCTTCTAGTCATTTGTCCAATTAGAACTCATTCCAAGTTTTGAGTATTCTTCAGTTAAATTATTATTTAAATCATACTATACTATATAATGCTGTAATTTACCCAATCGAACCATCCCAATTTGATTCATCAATTCGAATCAAATTATTATTGATCATCATATGTATGTAATTATAACTATTCATATTCATCCAATTAGAAATCATTCCAATTTTGGTATAACGTTTCAATCAAATTATTGTTTACATCATAGTTGATATGTCTTACAATCGGTAATTTACCCAATTAGAACCATTCCAGTCTTGCATTACCATTCAATCATGATTATTATTTACATCATAAGTGTATGTTATATCTTTGATAATTCACCCAATTAGAACCATCCCAATATTGGATATAGCTTCTCAATAATATTATTGTTTATATTATATGATGTAATACGTTTACTATAATTAACCCAATTAGTAACCATCCCAGAGTTGATTATATACTCTTCGATTAAAAGAAAATCCATTATCAAGAATTGTTTTATTAATTATAGTTCTGGATTCCTTATCTTGAAAAATATCTGACTCTGATTTATATCTCTGAATTGTTCGTCTGGAATAATTCTCTCTTGTAATAGATTTTCTGGACTTAATTTCAAATCTATTGTTTATTTGAGAGAATATCTGATTGAGTAATAACTAAAGATTACAATAACTGTAAATAATTGTAAAAGTTTTCATAATCATTCATTATTTCTAATAAATTGATTTAATAATTTTATGATTTTTATTTCAACAATGTCATCTTTTTATTCAATGCTCTATCACCAACACGGATTGAATAAATATAAACTCCGCTGCTGACTTTACTTCCGCTTGCATTATCCCCTTCCCACTTCGTTAAATAATTTCCTGCTGGAAGATTTTCATTAACTAAAGTTTTTACTAATCTTCCGGTTATATCATAAATGCTCAACTCAACATTTGAGTTAGTCATATCATAAGGAATTGAAAAAGAAATAATTGTATATGGATTAAACGGGTTCGGGTAGTTATCAAGTAAAATTTGTGATTGCGGAATTATCTTGTTTTCATCTTCTTCAACAGAAGTTATTAAAATCGGTCCGCTTCCTCTCGATTGACCAAGTGAATCTGCAAGATAAATGTTAACCCACTCTGGTCTTAATGCAGATTGCAGATATGTTGAAGCCCATTCTTCATCAGTTAATCTTAAAAAGTCCATTGTTCTGTATTCATAATAGCTCATTACGGGTCCAACAAATGCAGTTAAATTCTCCAAGATGATTTTTTGTAATGAATACTCCGAGGTTAACAGAACCGGTTCCAACGTGAGAAATTGCTCCTATTGGATCTCCACCACAATCGGTTGGAGTTGTGTGAATGTCTGCTACGATATGATCACGTTCCATAAGACCTTCATAGCCATAATCTCCACGAGATACATCATCATAAAAAAGATTTGGATACCAACCATCTAATGAAACACCGCTTTGACCAGTTTCATAAATCATTCCTTGCAAGAATGCAGATTCTTCAGCATGAAAATGGAATGCCAGCAAGTTCCTTTTCACAAATAGTTTTTAATGTGTCTGTAATTCCTTTACACCTTCCGTAATAATAAATTATTTTATTTTTAATTGCCGGATTCGGAAAATTCAAACTTGTGAAATAATCGTATGCTTCATTAGAAAGTGCATTCAGGCTGGAATAAAATTCCGGGAATGGTTCAACAAAACTGTAAGGGTAAGAACAAACTGTTCCACCTGTATAGGATTGTTTTGCATATAACAGATTATCGTGCCTTAATTCAGTCCACGATGCTAATTGAGTATTCATCTTCTGCTGCCAGAAAGCTGCTGTCTTCATAAATTCAGGATAGCTGCTTCGATCTTCGGGCGGATTTAATTTTCTGACAGAGTTCAGCCAATAGTTGTAAATAGAACTTCCCCAGAAATCAGGATCGTAATGATCAATTAAATATCTTAGTGCGGCAAGATTTGTTGAGTAGTGAAATTCATCTAACTCATCAATCAGCAACTGGGCAGAAGCACTGTTGCCAAGAGAAAATAGTACATCGAGTGTGGATGGAAATAATCTACAGATTTTGTCACCAAAATATATAATCCTATCGAACACAACTGAGCCGGTTACGTAAGAATCTATGACAAACCTTTGTCCGAATATCATAAATGCTGAAGCAGGTCTGATGCTGTCAGGACTCATTGGATCACTATAAAGTATTTGCGAAAGAATCAACTGGTAAGCAAAAGCCTGGTTCATTAACGTATCCTGGAATTCAACCATTTTTAAGCTATCGAGTAATTCAGTTGGATTGTTAAGTGATATTGCCTGTTTCAAATAATCAAGATGATCAAGTCTTACGTTGTCTGATTCGCCCACGAAAAACTTAATTACATTTTCCATTTCCTCGTATATCGGAGAAGCATTGGCAAGATCAAATAACTCATCAATCAGGAATGCATCGATGGCCTGTCTCTGGACATCTTCAAAAGTTTGATTAGGACATTGAACGGGATATGAGGCAGGAGCAATAAGATATAATTCAATTCTACCAAGCCACATCATTGCTCTGAAATATCCTTCAAGATTAATTCCTGTTTCAGGATTGTTAACGTAATGTCCTCTTGGTTTAAATTGGCTCCAATCCATAACCCGGCAAGTAGTTGAAAAAATTGTGGATGATACCCCTCCTTGTTCGTCATAAATCCAGGTAAGTATTGAATCTATCATTACGTTATTTTCTGGATAGTATGGCGATGCATTTTGTTCCAATAATAAAAGTGGTACGGTCACATAAATGTCAACATCCTTAAGCATAGTAATCATCTCAGGATTACTGCCATATAGTATTATGCAACTGTCCAATTGAATTTCTTAAACTCCAAAGCAATTCAATTAATCTGTTCTCAAGTAAACCAACTTCCATATCTGTTAAGATTCTATCATAGGATTTATGAAAAGCGTGAAGAATGGCATCAGTTGAAACAAAGACAGGAAAATCCTGGTTAAAAATTTGCAATAAAGGTTGACCAAAAGAAATTTTCTTTAATCTCTCACTGACCATAAAGCCATGATCTTCAATTAAAGATTTTTCATAATCTGTAAAGTTGTAGAAAGCATCGAGAGTATCGAAGTAAAGAGCATCTTCGTAATTTGTATTAATCTGATCTGTAAAATATCCTGCAGGATGCATTTGCAGAAGTTCTTCCGTGCTCATATTCTGATGAGTTTGAAGAAACTCCGTGTAGTCCTCTAAATTAAATACCTGGGAATAAGTGAGAGATGAAAAAAGAATAGAAAGAATAATATACCAACTGCAATTTGGCAAAGGTTTCATTTTATACCTCCATTTTTTTTCAAACTTAATAAACGATTGGTCAAATATCAATTTCCGATTGGCAAACATTAATTAAAAAAGCCCCAATCGAATGATCAGGGCTCTTTAAATATCGATTGTAATTTATATTAAAGCCTTAGCGTCAAGCTTCCCATAATATTATAACTGGTAATTGTTTCACTTACCTGCGATACACTTGTGCCATAATCATTACTTACTTGATCCCAAAATCCATAAATGGCAGCAACGTGAAATTCAATTGATCCTTCACCCGAAGTTATACCGGCACCTGCTGTTAAAAATTTATGGTCATACTCAAATGGTGTATCTGCAACCGGAAGAGGAATAAACATAGCACCAGCTCTGAAACTTAAACCTGTAAATGGTAATCTGAATTCAGCACCGGCTTTTAAATTTACTGTTCGCGTGTATGTAGCAATAATTTCTTTATTTAAACCAGACATTTGTGGCACATCTAATCCACCAGAGTACTGCATCTGGGTATAATCTATATAAGTAGCTTCTGCCGTGGCTGTTATAAACCAAAGATTAACATCAGCACCAACAGTAAATTCATAAGGTGATTGAATAGTAAATTTGTTCGAAATTATTGTATCAACAGTAACAGTATAATCTGTCAGGAATTCAGATCTTCCGGTAAAATAATGGTCTTCTGAAATAGATGTTATTGTAGGTGTTTTGACTGATACACCAATTCCAATAAAGTTAAAGAATCTGTACAGTACTCCAATCCTCAGATCATATCCATTAAACGCCCAGTCCTTTATATCATTGATATAGAAAGACTGAAAGCCAGTCGTTAAAGGATTATCGGCTATAGTTCTTAAAGTATCAGAATAGTATCCTTGAGCATTTGATTCTGTGAATTCACCATCTCTTGTGTAACTTCCAACGTTATAATTAAAACTGGCTCCGAAGAAAATATTATGAGCAAATTCATAAGCCATTCCGAATGACCAAAAGTTTACGCTGCCATCTTCGAGTACATCGCCTGATTGGTTCAAATTACCATTATCAATGACCGTTTGGTCTGAAATATAGTCTCCGGTTTGTGGATCGTAATACGGATAGCTCAATAACAATTGTTCTGTAAGATAGCTATTTACTGAAGTTAAATTCTCAATAAGGGATGTATTTCTTGAGTTAAACCCTCCAAATTGAAGCGTGCTGTTAAAATCTTTGGTTCTATTATAACCTAGAGAAATTACGAAATTATTATCAGCAGTATCACTTGCTAACGGGATTATCATTCCGGCTTCGGAAAGAATTGTTTCCGTCCTTTCGCCTAAAATAGTATCCTGAAGAAATGCTGATTCATAATTATACTGACTTAATCCAACTGAAGTGTTGATTGTAAATTTTTTGGCCAATCCCAGAGAAGCAGGATTAAGCAAAGTAGCTGAATATGTATCATTTATGACAGAATTTGAATTGCCCATACCCAAAGCACGTGCATCATAAATTTGCCCACCTACTGATATCCGAAGAGCATCACCGATACTGGGTTTAAAGTAGCTTTGTGCATTTAACAAAGTAGCCAAAGATATTTGGAGTAGTATTGTTAATAGAACAACGATATTCTTTTTCAAAGTTAAGTATTCCGCATTGTGAGTAATTACTTTCAAAAAACTCAGTAAAAATATGTGTATTAATACAAAATTAACAGGGTATAAATTAATGGCTAAAGCGTTTGCTGTTTAGCTTTTATGAGATTAGTACTATGATATTATCAATGGTATCGATGAAAACTCTTTCCCTTTGTTCAAAAAATGATTCAAGTGTAATTGATCGAAAAAAAAACCTCGATAGATGTTACCGAGGCTTTGTGACCCCAAGGGGATTCGAACCCCTATTACCGCCGTGAAAGGGCGAGGTCCTAACCATTAGACGATGGGGCCAATTTAATAAAGAATAAAGTATTTAAAATGAACAATTATTATTTGGGTGAGCGATGGGGATTGAACCCACGACCCCCAGGGCCACAACCTGGTGCTCTAACCAACTGAGCTACGCTCACCATCATTGTGTACGCCCGAGTGGACTCGAACCACTAACCTCCAGCTTAGAAGGCTGATGCTCTATCCGATTGAGCTACGGGCGCTTCTAAAGTAAAACCAAAGAACGAATTACAAATCACAATTAATTTTCGATAACAATATCGAAGCATAAAATAGTTTAGAACTTTGAATTTAATAACTTTTTGATGCTTGATTTTTGAGATTTATTCCAGTCGGGGCGGCAGGATTCGAACCTGCGACCTCCTGCTCCCAAAGCAGGCGCGATAACCGGACTACGCTACGCCCCGATCTTGTAACTTTCATTAAAGAAAGAACAAAAAATATACTTATTACCTTCCGATAATAAGTATCTTAGAAAAGAGGTTCAAATATATCTATCGTCTATTGAAAAAAAAAGTAATTTTTCAATAGACTTCTTTGAAATAATTCAGTCAATATATACAACTCAAAATTAATGTCTCTTTCAGATAGCTTCTTTCTTAGTTAAATTTCGCTCGAAATTTAAAGTATGTTAATATCAATATGAATGTATCCTGGTATATCGCTAAAAACTTTATTCTTTCCAGAAAAGATTCGCGCTTTATTAGTTTAATTTCAACTATTTCAATTGTAGGAATAGCTCTTGGCGTTGCCACGCTTATAATAGCAATTAGTGTTTTGAAGGGCTTTGAACAAACGATTACAAACAAAGTAATTGACTTTGACTCTCACATAAAGATCACTTCTTATAGGACAGTATTACCTGATTACCACAAAACTTTTCCGTGGTTAGAATCACAACTTGCAGCATTTAATCCTGATATAACTCCCTTTGCTTCCAAACTTGTTATTGTAAGTTATAAAAAGAAAAAAGAGGGAATAAATTTAATTGGTATAGAACCAAATGATGAGAAACCTTTTTTAGTAAAAAATATCGTTTCAGGGGAATATAAACTATCGGACAATTCTGTACTTGTTGGAAAAAAACTGGCTGATAAACTTTTCATAAAAGTTGGGGATAAGATTACGGTTTTCGCTTTGAGCAACGATGGTATTCCCTCCCCAGAAAATTTACCAAATATAGAAAAGTTTTTAGTAACAGGAATTTTTGAAAGTGGTATGACGGAATATGATGATACGTATGCCTATACATCTTTAAAATCTGCCCAACAATTGTTTGCAATTGGTGATAATATTACTGGCTATAATATAAAGTTAGGTGATATTTCGAAGATTGACAGCCTAACAATTCATCTTGCTAAAAGACTTCGCTATCCGCATTATGTTCGTTCCGTTTATCAGCTACATAGAAATATTTTCACTTGGATTGAATTACAGAAAGAACCAATTCCAATTGTGTTAGCATTGATAATACTTGTTGCTGTATTTAATATTGTTGGAACATTGTTGATGATAGTTCTGGAAAAAACAAATGCGGTTGGTATACTCAAAACTTTAGGATCCAAGCGAAACCAAATCATTACAATATTTCTGATTCACGGTTCTATAATTGGAGCAGCCGGAATTATGCTCGGTAGTTTACTAGGTTATCTCCTGATGTTCATTCAGGAAAAGTTTGATATAATTACACTTCCTTCTTCCGTTTACTTTATGTCGAAAGTTCCATTCCTGATAACTCCCGATACTTTTATTGGAATTGCCGTCATAACATTTTTACTTTGCATCATTGCATCTCTTATTCCAAGTTATGTAGCTTCAAAAATTAAACCTGTAAATGCTTTAAGGTTCGGCTGATGAATTTTGAAACTTTTATTGCAAAACGTTATTTAGTCTCGAAGCACAAAATTAATTTTATAACAATTATTTCTTTTATTTCAGTTGCCGGAATTACAATCGGTGTTGCTGCATTGATTGTAGTATTATCAGTTTTTAATGGTTTCAGTTCCCTTGTTGTTGATTACCTCATGAATCTTGAACCGGATATCAGAATAACTGCAATTTCCAATGAAGGCGAAAAAAATATAGCAAATCTCAATCAGTTATTAAATGATCAGAAGGAAATAAAATCTTTCTCACCTTATATTGAAGGAAAAGTTTTAGCTTACAGCAAAGGTATAACTCAGGCAATAGACCTTAAAGGTATTGATGTCGAGAGAATAAATAATCTTTATCTTATAAGTGATAATCTTGTTGATGGTGATGATAAAAATTTTACAAATGGTGCACAAAGAATTTTTATTGGATTACAGCTCGCTGATAAACTTCTAGTTATGGCAAAAGACTCAGTATTGCTTATCTCACCTGCTAATATTGAACAAGCAATAACTCAGTTCTCGTTACCTCTTTCGAAAAAAGTATATGTCAGCGGAGTATTCAGTTCCAAAAACAGTGAGTATGATGGCGGATACATCTTCTGCTCACTTAAGGATGCTCAGTATTTGTTTGGATATAAAAATAATTTCCAGGGTTATGATATTAGACTGGATGACATAAGTAACTCTAATAAAGTTAAACAAATATTGCAGGCAAAGCTCGATTCAAAAAATTACAGCGTTGAAACGTGGTATGACTTCCACCAGGAGTTATATTCAGTAATGCAAATTGAAAGATGGACAGCTTACATTATTCTATCGCTAATTATTGCCGTGGCAACTTTCAATATTCTTGGTTCACTCTCGATGTCAGTGATAGAAAAAAAACGTGATATAGGTATATTGCTATCAATGGGAGTAACTGAAAATTCAGTTCTGAAAATATTTATGTTCGAGGGCTTGCTAATTGGAATAATGGGAACTTTGCTTGGTGTGATAATCGGCTATTTAATTTGCTATTTACAAATTGAGTATAACATTTATCCTCTTGATCCTTCGCAATATAAAATCGATTCATTACCAATGGAAATAAGATTTTCTGATTTCTTTTTTATTAGTGGGGCTTCTATGATACTTTCCTTTTTAGCCTCACTGTTTCCGGCAAAGAGAGCCGCAAAAGTAAATCCCATTAGTGCGATTAAGTGGGAATAGTTCAATTAACAATTTAGATTTATTAATTAAAAATTAAATGGACGACATAATCTTAAAAGCAGAAAATATCTTCAAGTCATTTCAGACCACAAAAAAAGTCAAGCTGAATGTCTTAAAAGGTATATCACTTGAAATTGAAAAAGAAAAGATCACAATTATCGTTGGTGCTTCTGGAGCTGGGAAAAGTACTCTTCTTCACTTGCTTGGAGGATTAGACAGACCTGATTCGGGCGAAGTTTATTACGATGAGAAAGACATTTTTCATTTTTCTGATGATAAACTTGCCAGATTCAGAAATAAAAATGTAGGCTTCGTCTTTCAATTTCATCACCTATTACCGGAATTCACTGCTTTGGAAAATGTGATGATGCCGCAGTTGATTGATGGAATTAACTTAAAACATGCAAAGAGCAGATGTGAAGAGCTACTTAAAACTGTTGGATTAACGGAAAGATTAGATCATAAACCTGCAGAACTTTCTGGGGGTGAGCAGCAGCGTGTTGCGGTTGCACGTGCTCTGGCAAATAATCCCAAAATAATTTTTGCTGATGAACCAACCGGAAATCTTGATTCAGTTAATAGTGAAGAAATTCATAAGCTAATTCTTGATTTGAAAACCAAACTCGGAGTAACATTTGTTATAGTTACTCACAACCAAAGCCTCGTCAATTTAGCCGATCAGATTTATGAGATTAAAGATGGAAAAATTGCGTTGAAGCAATAAACGCTTCTTTCTTTAATAACCCTCTTTAATGTTCGATAAATACTCAAACATCAATCTAACTCCAAAGCCTGTCATATAGTCTTTATTGTAGTTTGTAAGATCATTTGCAACTGCCGGACCTGCTATATCAAGATGAGCCCAGGGAATATTTTTATCCACAAAATTCTCCAAAAATTTTGCTGCTGTAATTGCTCCTCCCCATTTGCCTCCATCATTATTTAAATCTGCAATTTTGCTTTCGTTTTCTTTATGATATTCATCCCACATCGGCAAACGCCAGACTCTGTCATAAGTTTTCATTCCGGTTCGATATAACTCATCTGCAAGACGATCATTTTTAGTAAATAATCCGGCTACGTTTAAGCCAAGTGCAACCACACATGCACCTGTTAATGTAGCAAAATCAATTATCTCATCAGGTTTTTGTTTCGATGCATAATCAAGTGCATCAGCGAGTATCATTCTGCCTTCGGCATCTGTATGACCAACTTCAATTGTTTTTCCTGATGCGGTTTTTACAATGTCGCTGGGTCGCATTGCTTCACCATTAATCATATTCTCAGCAGCTGGGATAACTCCTAAAATTTCAAATGGAATGTTTGCCTTAGCTGCTGCAAGCATAGTCCCTGCGACAAGAGCCGCTCCAGACATATCAGCTTTCATTTCAAGCATTCCCTGCCAAGGTTTTATACAATAACCACCTGTATCGAATGTAACACCCTTTCCTACTAAAGCAATCTTTTTACCATTGCTCTTTTTGTTTTTCGGTTTGTACTCAATAACAATAAATCTCGGTTTGGCATTACTACCTTGTCCAACTGCTAGCAATCCGCCCATATTTCTTTTCTTAATTTCCTTCTCATCAAAAACGGTTACTTTCATTCCGTGCTTGCTTAAATTCTCTTTTATTCTATCAGCTAATTCAAATGGTCTCAATGCAGACGGCGGTTCATTTTGAAGATCTTTTGTGAAAAATATTCCATCAATAACTGAATTATTTTTATTGATCGCAGATTTAAGAACTTTTTCATCATCGGCATATATAGAAACGGAAAGATTGCGAGTTTTATCTTTTTCCTTTTTATACTTGTCGAAAGTATAATTTCCTAAGGATAAACCTTCAATAAATGAACGATAAAAGTATTCCTTATCATCAAAATATTTCTTTATTAGGTTAAAGTCAGGGATGAAAATATGTAATGATTGAACTTCATCATTTTTTATTTCTTTAATAAAACCAGCAAGATGATTCCGAAAATAGTCTACTGTAAACTTTTCATCAAATGTGAATTTATGAATTATTATTTGTTCTTGCTTCCCTTTACTGTTGAAAAAATTGAGTTGCTTATTTTTCTTAACAAGCAGGTTCTTCTTTTGAAGTTCAGATAGTTTGATTCTGAATTTCTTCTCGAAAGCAATTAAATTATCGTTTATACTTTTATCATCCTGTATGTAATACATTGCAACTGATAAATTATCGAATCCCAATTTACCACCAGGTTTGTAATTCAATTTGAACATTTCATCCTTCTGTATAGTTATTGAAAAATATTTCTGCTTGGTTTAATATCTTTGGAATCTCATCAAACATATTGACATCTTTAAATCGTGCTCCAGCAGCGTTAATATGTCCACCGCCGCCAAATACTCCAGCCAATTTATTTGCAGGTATCTTACCCTTTGATCTGAAGCTAACTTTGAATCCATTTTTCAGTTCTATAAAAAGCAATCCGAGTTTAACACCTTCGATAGATATAATAAAATTTACAAAGTTCTCAGTATCGCTTTCAATAGCGTTCAACTCATTGAAATCTTTTTGAGTTAAAATCATATAACCTATTGAATTATTTTCAGCAATTAACTCCAAGGAACTTAAACATTTTCCAAGTAGTTTAATTTTACTAAGTTTACTTTCATCATAGAGCTGATCATAGATATCAGTCGGGTTAATTCCTGTGTCTAATAAATTCAGCAATTAACCTGTGAAGATCGGCAGTTGTTCGTTCAAAACGAAATGATCCGGTGTCGGTCATAATAGCAGCATAAAGAGGAGCAGCAATATCTTTATTAAGGTTTATGATTTTGGTTTTTCTAATAAAATCAAAAAGAATGTGTCCGGTTGCAGCATAATCTGTGTCAATAAATTGAAAGGTTACAAAATCTTCAGGATCCTGATGGTGATCTAATACAGATTTTAAGCTGTTTTGATTCAGAAAAAGCCCTCTGCATGCTTACCATCCTGTCAGCCCTGTTGAAATCCAATGCAACAAGAACATCATAAGAATCAAATAAAGTTTTATGCAACGCTTCATCGTACTTTTCGATCACATTATCAGTATCAAGAAATTTAATATTGTATGGAGTTGAACTATGATTAATGATTCTAGATTTCTTTCCAAGTACATTTAACAATTTATGAAAAGCAATCTCCGAACCAATAGCATCAGCATCAGGATTAACATGAGTTGTGATGAGAAAGTTTTGATTGGACTTGATTATATCTGCAAGTTTTTTGAAATCTATCATTAATAATAAAAGGGGCTCTCTCAAGCCCCGTCTTGTGAAAAATTTAATTGCTAACTATTTAACTAACTTCCCAGGTGTTTGCACCGAACAATACTTTTTCCAGATCACCTTTTCCTTTTTTCTCAATTATTTTATTGATCTGTGTTCTGATTCCTTCATCATAAGTTTCTTTGAAGTATTGTCTGAATACACCAATAGGACTTGGAAGATCCGGCTCTGTCATCTAAATGTGCAAGTATCATTGCATGAACCGGGGCATCCGAAAATTCATCGTGTACCCATAGATCATCTTTTGAATATTTTCCATTTGAAATATCAACAACCATCGGATGAGCACCATCCAGTTTTATTCCTTTATCCTGATTCTTACCAAAAACCATTGGCTTGCCATGTTCAAGAACTAAAACGTGATCGTCTTTAGTATCTTTCTCCGTTAAGAGTTCAAATGCACCGTCGTTGAATATATTGCAGTTCTGGAATATCTCAAGCAAAGCAAAGCCTTTATGCTGACCTACCCTTCTTATCATTTCCTGCATGTGCTTTGGATTACGATCAATTGAACGGGCAACAAATGTAGCATCTGAACCAAGAGCAAGTGATAACGGATTGAATGGGTAATCAACACTTCCGAAAGGTGTAGTCTTCGTAACTTTTCCTTTTTCTGACGTTGGGGAATACTGACCTTTAGTTAATCCATAAATTCTATTATTAAAGAGCAGAACTTTGATATCAATATTTTTTCTACAAGCATGGATGAAATGATTTCCACCAATGCTGAGAAGATCACCATCGCCAGTTGCAACCCAAACAGATAAATCTGGATTAGCAACCTTAACACCAGTTGCAATAATAGCAGCGCGTCCGTGAATTCCATGAAAACCATAAGTATTCATATAGTAAGGAAAACGGCTTGAACATCCGATTCCTGAAACCCAAACAATTTTTTCTTTGTTTGTTTGAATTATCTCAGGGAACGTTCTTTGAACTTGTGCAAGTATGGAGTAGTCTCCGCATCCGGGACACCACCGAACATCCTGATCACTTGTGAAATCTTTTGCTGTATATTTCTGAGTAGTTACTTCCGGACTATTTGCCATTTCCACCTCCGAGTAGAGCATTTATCTTTTCTAAAATATCATTGACTTTAAGCGGTAATCCCCTAACCAAATTTAATTGTTCAACGGGAATTAAAAACTCACTTCTAATTAGATGAGCGAGCTGACCAAGGTTTATTTCAGGAATTAATATCGTCTTAAAATTCTTGAGCACCTGTCCTGTATTTTTAGGCATAGGATTCAAATATCTTAAATGCGCGTGAGATAATCTTAAACCTGATTTCCTTGCTTTATTCACGGCATCTTTAATTGATCCGTAAGTACTACCCCAACCAAGTACCAATAGATCTCCGTGGTCATCTCCATCGACTTCGAGATTGGGTATATCGTTGACTATTCCTTTAACTTTTTCAGTTCTTAGTTTAACCATTCGATCATGGTTATCTGGATCGTAATTGACTGTACCATAAACCTCTGCTTTTTCAAGTCCACCGATTCTGTGTTCTAAACCAGGTGTACCTGGAATAGCCCAGGGTCTTGCAAGATTGCCATCTCTTAAATATGGATAATATTTTTCGGGATCAGTACGGAATTTCACCGAAATATCAGGAAGTTCATTTACATGAGGAATTCGCCACGGTTCTGAACCATTTGCAAGATAGCCATCGGTTAGAAGGATTACAGGGGTCATATACTTTAATGCTATTCTTGAGGCCTCTATTGCCATATAGAAACAATCACGCGGAGTTCTGGCAGCGATAACACAAACAGGAGCCTCTCCATTTCTTCCATACATTGCTTGAAGCAAATCAGCTTGTTCGGTTTTTGTAGGCAAACCAGTGCTTGGTCCTCCTCTTTGCACATCAATTATCACTAATGGCAGTTCTGTCATTACAGCAAGACCGATTGCTTCAGTTTTTAGCGAAAGCCCCGGACCACTTGTATTAGTTATAGCCAGATTACCTGCAAATGCAGCACCGATTGCCGCGGTTATTCCTGCAATTTCATCTTCAGCCTGAACTGTTTTTACTCCGAAGCTTTTATATGTACTCAAGTATTGCAAAATTTCTGACGCAGGTGTTATTGGATACGAACCAAGAAACAATGGGAGTCCGCTTTTAACTGATGCTGCAAGGAAACCAAGAGCAGTAGCTTCGTTACCTGAAATGTTTCTGTAAATACCTTTAGGAAGTTTAGCAGCTTCAACTTTGTACCGTGTTGTGAAAACTTCAGTAATTTCACCAAAATTGTAACCTGCCTGCAAAGCTTTAGTGTTAGCATCAACGTATTCCGGCTTTTTGCTAAACTTATCCTTTATCCAATCCTCTGTGTTTTTGAGTGGTCTGTCATACAACCAGTACATCAGGCCAAGAGCAAAAAAGTTTTTACACCTTGCAACATCTTTCGGACTTATTGGTAAACCTTCAAGTGCATTTGCAGTAAGTGATGAAATTGGAACTTTATGCAACTCATAACCACTTAGGGAATCATCCTCCAGAGGGTTTAAATCATAATGTGCAAGCTTGAGATTTTTCTGGTCGAATGCATCAGAGTTTACAATAAGTACTCCACCATGTTTAAGTTCCTTCAGATTTTTTTTCAATGCAGCTGGATTCATTGCAACAAGAACATCCGGAAGATCTCCAGGTGTATTAACATCGTCACTCCCAAAATTCAGCTGAAAACCACTGACACCATAAATAGTTCCAGCAGGTGCTCTGATTTCAGCAGGATAATCCGGAAGAGTATTCAAATCGTTTCCAATAAACGCAGTTGTATCGCTAAACTGGCTACCGGTTAATTGCATTCCATCTCCGGAATCACCTGCAAATCGAACAGTGACGCTGGTTAAAACCCTAAAATCTTTCACTTTAATTTCTGACATCTTATAAACTTCCCAAATATTATTTTATATGATTATAAAGTTACTAAGTACTATCTGATTTAGCAATGTAAATACGAACAAATGTTAGTTAACAATTGAAATTGTTTTATAGAATTCCTTAGCATTTACAAAGCCCGTAATCCTTTCTACTTCCTCACCCTTTGAGTTCAAAATAAGCACAGTTGGAACCCCGACAATTTTAAATCGCTCCCTTATTGATTCAACTTCCGGAGAAAGTGATTTAGTCATATCAGCTTTATAGGTTTCAAACTCTTTAGATAATTCAATCACTTCAGGATCTGAGAATGTGAGAGCATCCAACTCTTTGCAAGGAATACACCAATCAGCATAAAAATCAATTATCACTCCCCTACCAGAAATTTCTGTCAATGCATCTTCATTAAAAGGTTTCCACTCAACTGAATTTGTATCTGAAGGAATTAAAGCATAAACGCCCATGGCCAAAATCAGAATTGAAAAAACAATTTTGAAGATTTTAAATCCTTTAACGGAGTTTGCAAGTTTTTCAAAGAATAAAAGATAAGTTGCAGCGCCAATCATAAATACAGGCAGTACATATCCTGAAATAGAATCCGGCAGCAATGGAAGTAAAAAGTAAAGTGCCATTCCAACAAGAATAAAACCAAAAATATGCTTAACAGCATCCATCCACTCTCCTGCTCTTGGCAGCTTTTTAATTTTACCAGAGAAGACAGCAAGAAACAGATATGGAGTTCCAAGCCCTACAGCAAGCACAAAGAAAAGTAAAAAACCAAAGTATGGATCTTGTTTAGTTGCAACGTAAGTTACAAGTCCCAAAACAAATGGACCGATACAAGGAGCGGCAACAATTCCCATTGTTAAACCCATAAAGAATGCGCCATACAATCCTGCTTTTGCACCACCAGCCTTGTTTACAAAACTATCCGGGAGTTTAAACTCGTATACACCAAACATGCTTAATGAAAGAGCCAGCATAATTGCAACAATTATCAGAATAACAATTGGGCTTTGCAATAACGCACCAAATACAGCACCGGTTAATGACGTAATAACTCCAATTGCCGAATAAGTAACTGACAACCCAAGTATGAAAAGAACTCCCATAAAGAAAAGTTTGGTAGTGCTGCCTTCGCTCTGTCCGCCAAAATAACCAACGGTAATAGGAATTAAAGGATAAACACACGGTGTAAGATTCAATGCTAAACCTCCAAGAAAAACGAAAAGCAATCCAATCAGCAGACCACTGCTTTCTAATGCATTTGAAATTGGGTCAGACTCTTCTTTAGCTGCTGAAGTAGTTTCTGTTAAGCTAAGTTTAATGTTTACAAAAATGTCCTCATTAATAGAATTTACAGGAGAAGTTTTATCAGCAACTAAAACATTTATTGTATCGGTCAGTGTAGTGGGTGCTTGACAACTCATTTCATTGCAAGCCTGGTATTGTAGTTCGACAACTAAAGAATAATTACCTGGGATGGTATTTGAGTCAACTTCAATTAAAGCACCTTTATAAATTGTTCCTTCCCATACTGACAATGGAGATTCAGAAAAAGAAAATTTATAATCATGAGGTTTCGGATATGCAACTTTCTTCAACCTGAAGTTTGGATTCTCGACTATTATTAAAGAAGTTGGGATAAGATATTCATCGTATGGTTTGTCTGAATTAATATGCCAGCCTTCGGCAACATTAACTTCTAACGCTAATTTAAATTCAGTTCCCGGGTAAACTTTATCAAAGGATTGATATGTTTTAACTTTTATTAAATCTTTTCGCACCCCAAATTGTGCAGAAGTATTTACCGTTAGTATTAAAAATAAAACTGCAAATAAATTATAGATTTTCATTTTGTAATTAGATCAATTGTTAATCGGTTATATATTTCTAAAAATTTAATACAAAATTAAGCAATGGTTAGGTAATATTTTATGTAACGGGCAGATTACTGTGTACTTTAACTAATATTCCAACTACTTAAGATCTATTATATAATATAATTTCTCAACTCCTCCACCCTTGGACTATCGGGTATCTTCTTCCATAGCCAAATGCTTTTCTAGAAACTCTCAAAGCAGGAGCGGCCTGCCTTCTTTTAAATTCATTTATATCCACCATCCGTAACACTTTCTTCACAACTTTTTCATCTTTAATAATTGAAGTAATTTCATCAAACTCTTTGTTTTCTTCCAGATACATCTTAAGAATTTTATCCAGCAGCTCGTAAGACGGAAGATCATCCTGATCTTTTTGATTTGGACTCAGTTCAGCCGAAGGTGCTTTACTGATAATTTCTTTTGGAATTATTTCTTTTTTCCTGTTGATAAAATTCGCAATCTTGTACAGATCACTTTTATAAACATCAGCAATTACAGCAAGACTGCCGCTCATATCTCCGTAAAGAGTGCAATAACCAACAGCCAGTTCAGATTTATTTCCTGTAGTCAAAACTAAATAGTTATCGTTATTTGAAAAAGCCATTAAGTAAACGCCTCTTATCCGAGCCTGAATATTTTCTTCAGTCAGCTTGCCGAGTTTTTTCTTAAACTTTGGTGTAAGCTGAGTTATAGTTTCATCAACAACAAGTTGAATTGAAACATTGTCTGAGGGAATACCTAAATTTTTAATAAGTTTTTCTGAATCAGCAACACTTCCTTTACTTGAATATTTTGATGGCATCATAATAACCTGGACATTTTCTTTTCCAAGCGCTTCGACAGCAATATAAGTTACCATAGCGGAATCAAGTCCTCCGCTCAACCCAACAACGGCTTTTCTGAACTTCATTTTTTCAAAATATTCTCTTACACCATAAATCAATGATGAGAGAACTTCCTCTTCAAATGATTTTTCAACTTCAATTTTTGTTTCTTCATCATTTTCAGTATCGAATAAAATAAAATCCTCTTCGTAGGTTTTTCCTAATTGAATCAGCTTTCCACTTTTATCAAGACACATACTCCCACCATCAAACACTAAATCGGTTTGAACCCCAACACAACAAACGTATGCAAGTGGTAATTTATCAACCCTGCAGATTGTTGATAGCATTTTCAGTCGTTCTTTTCTTTTACCAAACGAATAAGGACTTGCAGAAATGTTGATTAAAACTGTTGCACCCTTTTGCTTAAGTTCTTCGACTGGATCGACATTATATCTTCTCTTGTACCAATAGTCAGCATCGTTCCAGATATCTTCACAGACTGAAATGCCTAGTTTCTCACCCTTGAACTCGTGAACAAAAACATCTTTAGCTGGTTCAAAATATCTCATCTCATCAAAGACGTCATAGTTTGGTATTAAAGATTTTGGCTGTATGAATTGAACTTTTCCATTGTAACAAAGGACTGCAGAGTTGTGAATGTTCGTACCAATTAAATCATCATCCTCAGTTATAGCTCCAAATAATAAACCAACGTTACCAGTAATTTTAGCAAGTTCGCTAATCTTTTCGTTTACTGCTTTTCTGAATTCTTCTTTCTCAACTAAATCTAATGGCGGGTAACCGACTAGTGATAGCTCTGGGAAGATAACGAGATCGACTTTTTCTTTAACGCCTCTCTCATATCCCTTAATAATCTTAGTTTTATTATAATCTAGATTGCCGATAATCGGGTTAATCTGGCAAAGTGCAATTTTCATTTCGCTTAATGATTTTGTTACGAAATATACGAGTACACCTAACCTCAGCAAAATTAAAATACCCAACGAATGTATGAATGTATACACGATTGTATGGGTTGAATCAGTCAATTATTAAATCATGCAGTTATGCATTCATCCAATCATACCTTTTTTGACTTCCATTAACCGACAAATCTCCTGCAATTACCGATACATTCATACCATACTTAACAATATGAGTGCAAATGATTAAAAATCTTATTTATTAGCACTAGGGAATTAAAAGAATAATTTCAAACCGGAGGAAAAAATGGCAAAGAAACTATATAGATCGACACTGGATAAAATGATTGGTGGAGTTGCTGGTGGATTGGCAGAATATTTTGATATTGACGCCACGCTGGTCAGAGTCTTATTCGTGGTAGTAGTTTTTCTCGGAGGTGGAGGAATAATTGCTTACATAATTTTGTGGATAGTCGTTCCACAAAAGCCGTACGAATTACCAAAGAATTCATTTTCTCAATCTCCACCAGAAAGCGGAAGTGGTTCGAATTTTTCAGCAAACGAAAGCAAGTCTGATTCATTTAGTATGAGTAATAGCGGTACGGTCAGCTCGATGGCTCAATCAAACAATAAACAAATCTGGGTTGCAATAATATCTAATGGTCATCGGTGGATTACTATTGCTTGATAATATTTTTCCGCGTTTCGACTTTGACCACTTCTGGCCTGTCATTTTGATTGGAATTGGTATTGGTCTATTATTGAAAGCAAAGAATTAAAGGAGATTTTAAAATGAAAACATCACATATTTTTTGGGGTTTACTTTTCATAGTTCTCGGAGCACTTGTACTTATAAATAACTTTACGACGATCTTTATGGATTGGGCAACTATTTGGAAACTCTGGCCATTAGTTGTTGTTCTTCTTGGCCTTTCAATTCTTATTAAGCACAAATATGGAAAAGGAGTGATTGCTGGACTTGCAGCTATAATTCTGGCGTTTGCAATCTTTGCCAGCTTTAAAACTGCGACACATTTTTTCAGCAATGACTTTCAAATAGATATCGGCGATGACGCCAATTATGAATTTGCTACCACAGAATTCAATGAAAAATATGATTCAACTTTAACCTACGCTACTCTAAATTTCGATGCAGGTGCAGGTACTTTCAACATTATCAGATACAACCTATAATTTAATTGCAGCAAAAACAGAAGGTCATAAAAATAATTACAAATTAAAAAGGTTAGATACGGACAGCAGTTCAATTATTGATTTTGATATGGGAGACAAAGCAATATTCAGGTTTGGCAATGATTATAAGAATACAGTTGATATTTCTTTAAATTCCAACCCTGTTTGGGATATGAATTTTGATGTCGGTGCAGCATCAATGGATTTTGATTTGACCAAATTCAAAACAAAAAATTTAAGTGTCGATATGGGTGCAGCAGCAATTAATATAAAGCTTGGTGATTTATTCCCTGAAACAAAGCTGAGTGTTGATGCAGGTGCATCCGATATAAATATTTTTGTCCCGAAAGGAACCGGCTGCAAAATAGTTACTGATGGATGCTCTCTCCTCAAAGCATTTTAATGAATTTTAAAAGATAGATTCGGACAATTATCAGACTGAAAATTTCAGTGAAGCAGCGAATAAAGTTTACATAAATATTGAGTGCGGTGTTTCTTCGATAAGTGTGGAGAGGTACTAATTGTTTTCTTACTCTTCACTCCTACTCTTAATCAAGTGAAGATTTTGAGTAGGAGTAATTCAACCTTCCGAGTAAGATATACAAATTCCAGCAACTTATTCAATAATATCATCCAGCCAATGAATAATATTCAGAAGCAAGCTGATAATTGTATTTTGCTTTGGGTGCATTCATACCGACTTTTACTTTTTGCTCACCGGCAATTTGAGCAGAGAACATAGCAGCTTCACCCCAAATTGCAATCTTCCCTTTTCCGAATTTTTTAACCGCACCCTGTGACCAACCAGCAACTGAAATCTGCGGAGTATCATCTTTAAAATTCCACGCCGTATCTGGCATCAGAGAAATAAAATTATCATTTAATATCAAAACTGGCGTTGCATCCTCCGGAATTTGAAATGCCTCTCCGGTAAATGAATAAATTGAGTCAACCTTTTCCTGTTCACTTCTTCCATTAGTAATGAAATTATCATTCAAAGTTCCATCTTTCAAAGTAAACAGATCGGGACCACCACCAGTAACGGTGTCATATGCAAAACCATTATTAAGTTCAAAACCAAAAGCCGCTGCAAGTTCACCTGCAGCACCCGGAAACGGCATATGATCAGCAATAAGGAATAATGAGCCTCCTTCTTCAATCCATTTTACTATATTTTTTATTTCATCTTCCGTGAAAGCAGAAGGTGTGGGTAAAGTCCAATCCTGTGTATTTTTTATATTCAATGGGTTGGAGATAACAAGTATATCAACTTGTTCAAGTGTATTTATCTCAATTGTATCCTTTAACGGTTGAATTATATAACCGTCTCTGGAAAGCAAATCAGCGAAAGGTTTATACCTTCCATCCATCGTGTGGAAATTATTATGAGCTTCATCAATGTAAATTTTTGATCCTTCACCTGGTGGATAAGCCGGATTAAAAATTGGAGGGTTGAAATCTGGGTCACTAATCTGTTGCGCAAAAGCAAGTCCGGTTAATAAGTATAAGAATAGAAATATCTTTTTCATTTTAACGCCTTTTAGTTGCTGATTATTTTCTTTTCTTCATTGAGCTCGGAATCCAAAGATGCTTTTCCAGATTCACACAACCATTTTTATCAAACTCAACTCCTTCGCTTCGTAATAAATCTTCCATCAGATTCGGATCACCAAAATGAATCTTTCCAGTTAATGCACCATATCGGTTCACAACTCTGTGTGCAGGAATATCGGGACCACATCCGTTCAAAGCCCAGCCAACAGTTCTCGCAGACGATTTAATTCCGCAGGCTTCCGCAATATGGCCGTATGTTGTTACTTTACCATAAGGAATTTTCTTTGCAACATTGTAAACTTTGTTGAAGAAATCTTCTTTGGATTTAGTCGAAGGTTTTTTCTTGTTAACTTTTTTATTGAAACTTTTTTTCAGCACAGCACAAATTAATTCTTACTAAACTTTGACAAATATGCTTTAATAAACCTGTCAATATCTCCATCCATCACTCTTTGAACATCCGATGTTTCTTCGTCAGTTCTATGATCTTTAACCATATTGTAAGGATGAAAAACATATGAGCGAATCTGACTCCCCCATTCAATCTTCATTTTGTTTTTTTCAACTTCATCAATTTCCGCTTGCTGTTTTTCCACTTCAAGCTGATAGAGCTTGGACTTAAGCATTTTCATTGCTGTAGCTTTATTCTGCCCCTGGGATCTTTCACTCTGGCAAGCAGCGACTGTGTTTGTTGGTAAATGGGTTATCCTGACAGCGGTCTCAACTTTATTTACGTTCTGACCTCCCTTTCCACCAGAACGATAAGTATCAATTCTTAAATCCGCAGGATTGATTTCTATTTCGATCGTGTCATCAATTTCAGGAATTACAAAAACGGATGCAAAGGATGTATGTCTTCTTTTATTTGAATCGAATGGTGAAATACGGACAAGACGATGAACTCCATTTTCAGCTTTTAAATAACCATACGCAAATTCTCCAGTCACCTCGACGGTTGCAGATTTAATTCCAGCACCATCACCCTCGAGCATATCCAGAATACTCATCTGATATCCATTCTGCTCACCCCAGCGTAAATACATTCGTAAAAGCATATCAGCCCAATCTTGCGCTTCGGTTCCACCTGCACCTGAATGAATTGTAAGAAGGCAATTCTTGTCATCATCATTTCCACTTAACATATTTTTAAATTCAGCATCTTCTATTGCAGAAGTCAGGGAATCCAATTCTTTTCTGATTTCATCGTAAAAGGATTCGTCTTTTTCTATAGCCGCAAGCTCTATAATATCCTTTAAATCATTGACTTTTTTATCAACTGCTTTGTGAAGATTGATCCACTGTTCGAGAGATTTTATTTCCTGAAGTACTTTTTGTGCGGCCATCTGGTCATTCCAGAAGGATGGTTCACCTGACTTACTACGTAGTTCTTCTACCTTTGATATTTTTTTATCAACATCAAAGATACCCCCGGAGATTTTCGACTCTTTGCTGGTAGTTTTTTAGTTCTTTTGATTCTTCTTCGTACATACTTTATTCCTATTTATTAAGTCATGCTGAACTTGTTTCAGCATCTTTGGATTAATTCAAACAGTATTCATTTTTAATCAGAGACCCTGAAATTAATTCAGGGTAAATCAATCTCAAGTCGTAACAAGGCTGCCGCAAGTGTTTTTCCTTGCGCATCGTGCTTTAGTGATACTGTTCCTCCTCCACCAAGAGTATTGTGAAGAAGAAAATTCAAGGCCCTGATATTAGGCATTTCATAGCGTTCAACTTTACCGTGACAAATTCCTTCAAAATGTTTTTTAACTTTCTCAGCGGTTAAATGCTTTGCAATAATTTCATAACCTTTATCATCATTAGCGATTATACCAATATTAGCGGCATCACCTTTATCACCGCTGCGCCCGTGTGCAATTTCTCGTAATTTTATTTTTTTCATTTTAACTCTAATATTTTCACTTTAGGAGTAACTAATTTCTTCGGTATTAACGCTGGCCAATAAGCAACAACATCTTTTGGTTTTGGTCTTCCGCCTGCAAAGCCTGTTACACTTGGTGGACCAGTTAAAATTAATGGTGCAATTTCCTGCCCGAATCTATTTACTGTGTGCCTGTCTTTTGCTCTCACTGAAAACCGTAAGAACAATTTCATTTATTTTATCTTCATCCAATTCAGGAGAGAGATTTTCGTGAGTCGCATTGTATCCAACAAACTCTGAACGTATCTCATCAAACTTAAGTCCCAGGTTTTCAAGTCTTTTGCGAAGTATTCTGTCAGCTTTTCTGGCTTTTGTAAGTGCTTGCGGCCAGGAATATGTAAGTGTTCCGGTTGCGCTGTATCCACTGCTATAAGAGCAGGATACCTTATAAAATTCCGTTTCCGGTTTTCCTTTCACATTATAAACTCTTACTCTGTCTTTGCCAACTTCCTCAAGTTTAATGGAAGTAAAATCAGCAACACAATCCGGAGTAATATACTCTTTCGGGTCTCCAATTTCATAAACGAGTTGTTCAGCAATTGTACCGAATGTTACTATGCCCCCAGTGTTTTCGTGTTTTGTTATTATTACTTCACCGTTTGGATAAGCTTCAGCTATTGGAAAACCAATTTCAGCAAAGTTTTCAATGGATTCCCAATCACCTAAAAAATTTCCACCTGTCGATTGTGCTCCGCACTCTAAAATATGACCGGCAACAGTACCTGCAGCCATAAATCATAATCTGTTTCATTCCCAGCCGAACTCATAAATCATTGGTGCGAGTGTTAAACCTGTATCTGTAGTTCTTCCTGTAATTACAATATCGGCTCCTCTTTTCAACGCTTCAACAATAGGGAATGCACCGAAGTAAACATTTGCGCTTAACAGCTTATCTTTAACTTTAGTTATCGGTTCACCAGTTTCCATATTCTTAAGTTCGCAGCCTTTTTGAATTATCTCATCCAAACAATCTTTTATATCGTCTCCAAGAACAACCGCAACATCGAGCTTTCCAATATCGAGTTTCATCGCAGCTTCAAGAATTGCATCGGCACAGGCAATTGGATTTACACCACCACCGTTCGTAATTACTTTGATACCTTTTTTTGATGTGATGGGAAGAATCTTTTTCATTAAATCGATCAGGTCGGTTGCATAACCAAGATTGGGATTTCTGTTCTTCTGCTTTTGAAGGATTGACATTGTGACTTCAGCAAGGTAATCCATCACAAGATAGTCTATATCTCCTTTTGTTACCTGGTGATATGGCGCATCAATTAAGTCACCCCAAAATCCTTGCCCGGACGCTATTCTAATTTTATCTTTCATAATAATTTTTTATGCCGAATCTACCTGTCGGTAGACAGGTTCATTTCGGCATCTTTAGTGAATGTTCAATTTAATTTATATAAAACTCCAAAGTTCCTGAAATAAATTCAGGATAATTTTTAATGTAATTTGAATCTAAAATCTGGTGAGTAATTTATTAAGAAATACTTTAAGGAAAAATTGAATGGAGAGAGCCCAAATAGAATGTAGCACAGATTATTAATCTGTGCTACACAAAATAAATTAAATTAATATTGCTTTATACCCATAACAATGCAAACCTGATTTTCCTTCATCCTGTATCTTCCTGAAAACCAGTTTTACTTTTTGTCCTATCTTAAGTTGATCAAAATTTACATCAGCAATTTGTGTGGTTAATTTTACTCCATCATTCAATTCAACTATTCCGACGGCAAAAGGAGTAGTTCCAAAAAATTTATCTGATGCAACTCTGATTATGGTATAGGTTAGAAGCTTCCCTTCATCTTTTAATCTCACGATTTCAAATTCATTCTTTCCACATTCAGGACAAATTAAGCGTGGAGGAAAGCTAACATTTCCGCAACCCTTACATTTACCAGCTTCCAAACGATAACGTTGTGGAATTTCTCTGTGATATCTTGGACTAATCATTTTGCCTCCAGAATATTTATTACACAGCTTGCACCGGAACCACCCATATTTTGTGCTAAACCAATATGCGCATTTTTAACTTGCCGCTTTCCTGCTTGTCCGGTTAGCTGTTCGTATAATTCAATTATTTGAGCGATGCCTGTTGCACCAACAGGATGACCTTTTGACTTCAAACCTCCGCTAGTGTTTAAAGGAGTCTTACCATCAATTGCTGTTCGACCTTCTTCTGCTGCAGGACCGCCACATCCTTTTTCACAAAAACCAAGATCTTCATAAACAACTGCTTCAGCAATTGTAAAGCAATCGTGAACCTCAGCAAAGTTGATATCCTTTGGAGTTACTCCTGCCATCTTGTAAGCTTTTTGTGCTGCAGTTACAACTGAGTTTAAAGTTGTTAAACTTTTTCGTGAATGAAGTGCGATTGTATCAGATGCTTGAGCTGTTCCTTTAATTTTAATGATTGTATCAGTAAACTTCTTTGCAATATCCATTGAGCAAAGAATAACTGCTGCACCACCATCACTTACTGGTGAGCAATCTAATAATCTTAATGGATCAGCAACTAAAGTTGAGTTCATAACCTGTTCTAAAGTAACAGGATTTCTGAATTGAGCATTTGGATTGTTAGCTCCGTTTCTGTGATTCTTCACTGCAATTGCCGCAAGTTGTTCTCTTGTTGTTCCGTACTGATTCATATGTGCATTTGCAATCATTGCATACAAACCGGGGAAAGTAACACCTTGATAAACTTCATATTCTTGATCGGCTGCGGTTGCAAGTGCATCTGTAACATCAGCACCATCAGTCATCTTTTCAACTCCACCAGCAAGAACAATATCACTTGCACCTGAAGCTACTTCAAAATAGGCTGCACGAAATGCTGCACCTCCCGATGCACAAGCTGATTCAACTCTTGTTGCCGGGATTGGATTCTGTCCAAGATAATCTGCAAGTATTGCACCGAGATGTTCCTGACCGACAAACAATCCGCTGCTCATTGAACCAACATACATTGAATCAATGTGATCAACTCCGGCATTTTTGATTGCCTTCGATGCAGCTTCAACAAAAATATCTTTGATGGATTTACCCCACAGTTCACCGAACTGCGTCATTCCTATTCCAATTACTGCTACTTCTCTCATAATTTTTTCCTTTCTAATTTTTAATTGTCATTGCGAAGAGCGAAGCGACGAAGCCATCTCAATTATCAAAAAAGATTGCTTCTCCCGCTAAAGCGGGATCGCAATGACAGGATACTACTCGTTCAAAATTATTTTGCCACGATACTTGGCATACTGCCCGTAATCGAGATAGATTTTATCTTTATCTAGTTGATCTCTCAACTTAGGTGCTTTATCCTGCACATCTTTTATTTTATCGGTTACTCTATAAATAAATCCATCACTTCCTGCACCAGAACCAAATGAAACCATAAATATCAAATCACCGGGTTTAGCAACATCAAGAATTGCTGCTAATCCTGTTGGAGATGAACCTGAATAAGTATTACCCATCCACGGAACAATCCAACCAACTTCCATCTGCTCTTTCGTAAATCCTAATTGCTTTGCTGCCATCTGAGGAAACTTTCCATTAGGCATATGAAAGACTGAATATTTAAAATCTGAAGGTTTCATTTTCGATTTTTCAAGAAGAGCTTTACCGGCACTTACAAGATGTTTGAAATAAGCCGGTTCACCTGTAAATCTTGCGGCGTGCCTTGGATAAAATTCGTGTTCTCTTCGCCAGAAATCAGGAGTGTCGGAAGTATAAGAATTTGTGAATAAGTATTTCTGCAACAACATTCTCAGCTCCCATAATAAAAGCTGCACCACCTGCCGAAGCAGAATATTCAAGTGCATCACCTGGTGCTCCTTGCGAAGTATCTGCGCCGATACCCATTGCGTATTTCATCTCACCGGCCTTTACGAGACTGTAAGCAACATACATCGCTTCAGTTCCGGCTTTGCATGCAAACTCATAGCTTGCAACGTGTACGTGTGGTCCGATACCTAATGCATCTATTAAAATTGTTGCTGAAGGTTTTACTGCATATGGATGTGATTCTGATCCAATATAAACTGCACCAATATCTTGTGGATTAATGCCTGCTCTCTTCAAAGCATTTCTTGCTGCTTCAACTGAAATTGTAATGGTATCTTCATCCAGACCGGGAACAGTTTTTTCGAACAACTGCAAACCGCGTTTGATTACTTCAGGATCCGAGCCCCATTCTTTGGCAATGTTTTCTACTTTGATGCGATATCTTGGAAGGTACGAACCGTATCCTACTATTCCGACCATATTTTCCTCCGTTTTGGTTTTGGAATTTGTGGTTCTTTATGATTGACAAGTTACAACTCTAATATATTGAAAATTGTTCACTGAATAAAAATAAATTATGCTTCAAAAAACTAGTCCAGTGATTTGATAATTTTCTCCGCTAATCGGTCAATCTCATTGAAGCCGTTTACATCAAACCATTGAATTCTTTTATCTTTTCTGAACCAGGTCAATTGCCTTTTTGCATAATGACGTGTATTTCGTTTTATTAATTCAATTGCACGATCAAGAGATATTTCCTTTCCCAGAAATTGAATGATTTCTTTGTAGCCAACAGTATTAAGTGAGTTAAGGTTTCTATCGTATCCTTTATCAAGAATATTTTTCACTTCATCAACAAATCCCTGTTCAATCATTTCATCTACACGTTTATCAATATTTTCATAAAGAATTTTTCTATCCCAGTTCAATCCAAACTGCTTGAACAGATATTTTTTTTCTTTTGATGACGATTGCTTTTGATGATGTTTCCAGATTGGTTCTCCTGTTGAATGAAAAACTTCAAGTGTGCGCATAACTCTTTTCCAGTTTTGCGGAAGCATTTTGTCTGCGCTCTCAGGATCAACTTTTTTTAATTCTTCATACAGAAACTCATTGCCGAATTCTTTTCTTTTTTGATGAAGTTCTTGTCGGTATTCCTCATCTTTATCTGCTGTATCGAAAATTCCGTCAATCAGTGCCTTAATGTATAGTCCACTTCCGCCGACAACAATTGGAGTTTTATTTTTTTGGAATATTTTTTCAATTGCTTTTTCAGCATCATTTTCAAATATGCTTGCATCATAATTTTCTGACGGATCAAGGATATTTATTAAATGATGGTTAACTTTTTCCAGCTGGAATTTGGAAGGCTTCGCTGTTCCAATGTCAAGGAATATATAAATCTGTCTGCTGTCAGCAGATATAATTTCAGTGGGAATTAATTGAGCGAGTTTTAAACTTAGGTATGTTTTACCGGAACAAGTTGGACCAACAATTACAATTACGGTTGGGTTGAATCTTTTTTCATCTTCTCCGCCAAAGGCGGATTTCGCTTTGCTCAACATCAACCATCATCCATAAAACTATTACTCTTTCCAACCTTCTCTGCCAATCAGAGGAACAAAAGCAAACTGTGGAATTTCTTCAATTTCAAATTCATCCTGAGCTGTTTTAGTTAATACCTTTAAAGTTTGTGAACTCATATTACCAACTGGTATGACCATTTTACCGTCAACAGCTAATTGCTTCTTAAGCGTTTCTGGAATGGCGGGCGATCCTGCAGTAACTAGAATTTTATTAAATGGTGAGTACGCATCCCAGCCAAGAGTTCCATCGCCACATTTACAATGAACTCTTATTCCAAGTTTTTCAAAACGTTTCAGGACTTCATTATAAATATCAATATGTCTTTCAATACTGTAAACTTTAGCTCCCATAGCAAAAAGTACCGCTGCTTGATAACCTGAACCGGTTCCAATTTCAAGAACCTTATCTCCTTTTTTTATTTGTAAAGCTTCAGTCATTATTGCAATTGTGAAAGGTTGAGAAATAGTCTGGCCATAACCAATCGGCAAAGCAATATCCTTGTATGCGTTTGGTTTCATAACGGCAGAAACAAATTTGTCCCGCTCAACTTTGCTTATGGCTTGCAGAAAGGATTCGTCAGAAATCCCTTTCAGGCGCAAATTCTCCACCAGTTCATATCTTTGCTGTTTATACATATTTCTTCATTTTTATATGGATTGCAGTAAAATTAATATCTTATGTATCAAAAAGTAAAAAATAAAATAAATATTCTTAAAAGATTTATTTTTGATTAATAGTTGATTTTTTATAGAAATTTCTTAATATAGTAATAGAATTTTGTGAAAATTCATATCTTTCTCTTAAGGCTGGCTGTTTTAGTTGAATTTTATTCATCTTTAAAGAGTATGTGTTAGTCAATAATGCAATTAATTTATCTACAGGTTTTCTTTTCTCTCTTCAATAAAAAAACTATTCTTAGTTTCTTTTTCTTAATTAACTTCATTCATCAATTAATAATAAAGGAGGTTTCTAAATGAAACAATTCTTTAGCTTACTTTTCTTGTTCGTTTTCGTATCCGGTTTATCTATGGCGCAGGACGCTTTTGATAGAGCCGAAAAACAAACCACTCCGGTAGTACCAATTAGTAATTGGGTGAACCTCAATATGAAGCACCTGTAGCAGTTTTATATGACAACGGTCCATTAGCTAATGCACCAGGCGGTGGTTTTGGTGGCGCTGATGCAAGTGTTTTACAAACAGCACTGACATTAACGCTTTATGGTTTTGGTCATCAAATTGCCAGCAATAATTCAATGGGAGATGACTTTACTGTTCCCGCTGGTGGGGGTTGGCAAGTTGACCAAATGCAATTCTTTGCATATCAAACTGGTTCAACTACTACTTCAACCATGAATGACATCAGGGTACAAATATGGAATGGCGACCCAACGGCTGGCGGAACTGTAATATGGGGTGATTTAACAACCAACAGGTTGGCTTCATCTACTTTCTCAAATATTTACAGATCGATTGATACTTCTCCTCTTGATAGTAATAGACCTATTATGGTTCAGACTGCAACAATTGGAACTACATTAGCACCTGGTACCTATTGGGTACAATGGATGACTGGTGGAACACTTGCTTCTGGTCCTTGGGCACCTCCAATTACAATTACTGGTACAACCACAACTGGTAATGGAAAACAGAATCTTGCCGGTGTATGGGGTAATGCTTTGGATGGAACATTCCCTCAAGGATTACCATTTATAGTAATCGGTTCTGTAGTTGGTGGCGGAAATATCTTTACAGATAATTTCGATTCATATATTGCAGGGCAACAGCTTGCTTGTCAGAATCCAACTGATTGGACAACCTGGAGTCTATTACCTTGCTCAGCTGAAGATGCATACGTTTCTACAAACTATGCATATAGTGGAGCTAATTCAACAGTAATTGTTCAGAACAATGATCTTATAAAACCACTTGGCGATAAAACATCTGGCAAATGGTATATGAGCTTCGTATTCTATATTACTGCAGGTAAATCTGGTTACTTCAATCAGTTAACAGGATTTACACCAAATACAATTGAATGGGGATGCGATGCCTATTTTGACTTAGGTGGTGGTGGACGATTAGATATAACAGGTGGCGGCGGTGGCGGCACAGTTGTGCCTTTTACCTGGGTCGTTGGTGCGTGGAATCAAGTTGTCTTAATCGTAGATTTGGATTCTCCTACTCATGATGCTCAGTTTTGGATTGGTACTAGTCCTTCAACTCTCACACTGGTATCAACATGGGATTGGACGAATGGCGGAACAAAAGTCAACCGGATAGCTGCAAATGATTTCTTTGGTGCAACCGCAAACGATCAAATGTATTTTGATAATTACTATTTCGGTGATGCAATGCCTCCGATTATTCCTGTTGAGTTAACATCATTCACAGGAAATGTTAATAATCTTGGTCAGGTTGTTCTGAATTGGCAGACTGCTACTGAACTCAACAACCAGGGTTTTGAAATTGAAAGAAGAACAGAATCTTCTGAATTCAGAACTATTGCTTTTGTTGAAGGAGCTGGAACAGTAACCGAAACCAGAAACTACAGCTATATTGACAAGACAGCTGATCAGGGAATAAATTACTACAGACTAAAACAAGTTGACTTTGATGGAACATTTGCTTATTCAGACGAAGTTGAAGTTGACGCTGCTGGCCCATTGTCATTCAACTTAGATCAGAATTATCCGAACCCATTCAACCCAACAACAAACATTAAGTTCAGCGTACCAGAATCTGGAAACGTTAAACTTTCAGTTTATAACCTTAGTTGGTGAAGAAGTTGCAGTATTAGTAAATGGATTCAGCCAGGCTGGCACATTTGAAGTAACATTCGATGCTTCAAATCTTTCAACCGGTGTTTATCTATACAAACTGCAATCAGCAAATTCTGTTCAGACAAAGAAAATGATGTTACTCAAGTAATTTCATTTATCCTTTGTGATATTTAGAGCCGCAGAGATGCGGCTCTTTTTTTATCCGTGGTCTATTTTGATTAAAGATATAATTTGTTAATTTTAAATATAAATTTTGGGTATACCTTTAAAAGGTCTCAAATCTTTATTTGCTCTAAATAAATACTAGTACACATTCATTCACTTAATCTTGGAGGACCGCATGAAAAAAAGTCTTTTCTTTTTTTCGCTTTTTTTTCTCTCTTTTGCTGCATTGATTCAGGCACAGGATATCTCATATAATCCGAATCAGGCAACTAAACCGTACGGGCAATTACAACTTTTAGATCCCAGTCGCATACAATTACTCATTCTTCAAGCCAAACAATTATTACAGGGAATTCTGTTTCTTGTAATGCTGGTGGTTTACATACAGATAACAGTTATTTCCGTGCTTTCAATTTGACAAATTTTGGTATCACGGAAGATTTTAATATTTCAATGGTAGAAATTGGAGTAGAACAGGCAATTGGAAATGGTGGAACTCAGCCAATTACTGTATACTTATACACTTCAAGTTCGGCATTTCCAACTGGATATCCTGGCTCATTAACACAAATAGGTACTGCAAACATTAATGTTCCCGATCAAGCATTAACACTGTTCCAGATACCTGTTGTAGGAACTGCTCCTGCTGGTTCTGAACTTGTAGTTGAAATATTTACTCCGGATGGACAAACGACCAACAACTCCTTTTATATTGGCTCTAACAATTTAGGACAATCAGGTCCATCATATCTTATGGCAGCAGATTGCGGTGTGACGGTACCCACAGATGTAGCAGCCATCGGTTTTCCAGGTATGCATATAGTTATGAACGTTACCGGTGAAACTGGCGGCGGTGGTGGTAATACCTTCTTTGAAAATTTCAATGGATTTATAGCTGGTCAGCAAGTTGCTTGTCAGGATCCTGTAAACTGGACAACCTGGAGTCAATTACCTTGCAGCGCTGAAGATGCAAACGTTTCTACAAACTATGCTCATAGCACACCAAATTCATTTGTTATTGCTCCTGCAAATGATTTTGTAAAACCACTTGGCGACAAAACAACTGGTAAATGGTGGATAAGCTTCTGGGTATATATGCCAACAGGTAAAGACGGTTATTTTAATACTCTGAACACATTCCCTGCAAGCGCAACTGGTGATTGGGGAATGGAAGTTTACTTTGACGCCGGTGGTGTTGGAAGACTCTTAAATGGCGCAACGGTTAATTTCAGCTGGACAGCAAACACTTGGCAGTATGCTGAAGTTGTGATAGATCTTGACCTGGATCAAGCTCAATTCTGGTTTAACAATAGTCAGGTTGGTGCTTCCTGGTCATGGTCAAGAAACAATACGCTACAAAAACGTATTGCTGCAAATGATTTCTATGGTCCTCTTCAAACAGCAACAGATGAATGCTATTTTGATGATTACTGGTTTGGCGATGAGCCATTCATTGTTCCGGTCGAGTTAACATCATTCACAGGTAATGTTAATAATCTTGGTCAGGTTGTTCTAAACTGGCAGACTGCTACTGAACTCAACAACCAGGGTTTTGAAATTGAAAGAAGAACAGAATCTTCTGAATTCAGAACTATTGCTTTTGTTGAAGGAGCTGGAACAGTAACCGAAACCAGAAACTACAGCTATATTGACAAGACAGCTGATCAGGGAATAAATTACTACAGACTAAAACAAGTTGACTTTGATGGAACATTTGCTTATTCAGACGAAGTTGAAGTTGACGCTGCTGGCCCATTGTCATTCAACTTAGATCAGAATTATCCGAACCCATTCAACCCAACAACAAACATTAAGTTCAGCGTACCAGAATCTGGAAACGTTAAACTTTCAGTTTATAATTTAGTTGGTGAAGAAGTTGCAGTATTAGTAAATGGATTCAGCCAGGCTGGCACATTTGAAGTAACATTCGATGCTTCAAATCTTTCAACCGGTGTTTATCTATACAAACTGCAATCAGCAAATTCTGTTCAGACAAAGAAGATGATGTTACTCAAGTAATTTCATTTATCTTTTTTCTTATTTAAGAGCCGCAGAGATGCGGCTCTTTTTGTTCTATTTGACTTCAAGAATAGTTTTTACTATTATTATGACGAACTTTAAGCCTTTATTAGGAGGTGATAATTATTCCAACCAATCAAATTATTTTAACAAATAATAATCAATATTTTATCACAAAACTTTATGGAGGAAAGTATGAAAAAAATTTTATTATACTCAGTTATACTTTTAGCTTTGAGTAATTTCTCAAATGGGCAGAGTTGGAGTTTGCTTAGTCAACTTCCTTCACCTTTTCCGAATATCAATTCCATTTCAGTTGTTGATCCTAATCTTCTTTGGGTTGCTTGCGATGCCGGATATGTCTACCGAAGCACTAACGGTGGTACAAATTGGGAACTGAAAAATACAGGATTACCTTCCGGACAAAATTTATACGGAATTTCAGCTATTGATATTAATAACTGTTGGGTTGGAACAGTCAATGGTGCAATTTTTCGCACAACCAATGGTGGTACGAGTTGGACTCAACAGATCGCAGTCGCCGGAAGTTTCATTAATGGTATCCAAATGTTTGATATCAACAACGGCGTTTATGTTGGCGATCCAACCGGAACCGGACAACCTTATCAATTCAGATACACAACAGATGGTGGTACGACTTGGACACTTTCATCTTCTGCTCCTATTGCTAACAATGAATTTGGTGTAATCAACGCCTGGGATTGGACAGATCAAAATCACTTCTGGATGGGTTCAGCAAACTTGGCTGCTAGCGCTACTTCAGCAAAAGTATATTATACAACAACAGGTTTTACAGGTACATTTTTGAATGTCAGTGTTGCAGGCACTGGTGGTACAGCAGGCTTATATTATCAAGCCGTTGGATTTACTGACAATATGAATGGTATGATTGCATCAAATGGAAATAATATAATGAAGACGACAAATGGCGGAACTACATGGCAAGCCGCTAACTTACCTTCTGGAGTTACAACTTTTGCTGGAATTAATATGAATGCAATAAAGAGTGGTTCTAATGAAATCAGACTTGTATTAAATGAAACTGCAGGTTACAGGATGTTTTTGACCACAAATCTTGGTACTACCTGGACTGAGGAAACACTACCACCTGAAGTGGCTGTTGGTGGGGTCCAGCATATGAGATTCTTGAACCAAAACTTGGGATTTGCAGGTTGTGGAACGGGTTACCTCATTAAATATACTGGAATAGTCCCTGTTGAATTAACTTCTTTTAGCGCAGCAGTAAATAACAATGGTGATGTTGTTCTTAACTGGGCTACTGCTACCGAAACAAATAATCATATGTTTGAAGTTGAAAGAAAAACTGATAATGATGAATATTTCACGGTTGGTTTTGTGAATGGTGCAGGAACAACTACTGAACCACAAAATTATATTTACATAGACAAATCAGTTGGAACCGGAAAATATTTTTACCGACTGAAACAACTTGATTTTGATGGCAGATACCAGTATTCAAATGAAATTGAAGTTAATGTTAATGGTCCATTAACCTTTGTACTTGAGCAGAACTATCCTAATCCATTCAATCCGTCAACAAAATTTAGATATAGTTTATCTGAAGCCGGTAATGTTAAACTTTCTGTTTACAACACGGTCGGTGAAGAGGTTGCAGTATTGGTAGATGGATTCAGTGAATCTGGTTTCTTTGAAGTTTCATTTAATGCTTCAAATTTGCCAAGTGGAGTCTATATGTATAAACTACAATCAGCAAATTCTGTTCAGACAAAGAAAATGATGTTGCTCAAGTAATTTCATTTATCCTTATATAATTATGGAGCCGTAGAAATGCGGCTCCTTTTTTATGTAAAGTAATTTGATTAGAAAGAATGCTGATATTATATTTGTTCCCCGAATTTGAATTCTTAAGTAGTTCTTTTTTAAGTTGATTATATGCGGGAATAGCTCAGTTGGTAGAGCATCACGTTGCCAACGTGAATGTCGCGGGTTCGAGTCCCGTTTCCCGCTCTAATCCCGACCAAGTCGGGATTCTTTTTTGGCGGCGTTGCCAAGTGGTCCAAGGCGAAGGTCTGCAAAACCTTTATTCGTCGGTTCGAATCCGACCGCCGCCTCTGATAAATTATTAAATAAAATGAGCAAAGGTCTGCAACCCCGAAATATTTATTTCGGGTCGAATCCGACCGCTTCCTCCATTTTCAATCCTTCAACATTCTCTAAAAATTCTTCCGGAAAATTCATTAAATTTCTTTTGTTAATCACTTAATATTTATGGAATATCTAATAAGCTCATTGATTGGCTATTTATTTGGCTCATTTCCTTCTGCCTATATATTTCTTAAAAAGGCAAAAGGAATGGATATAACTAAGGAAGGCTCAGGAAACGTTGGTGCAATGAATTCTTTTGAAGTAAGCAACTCAAAAGTTATCGGCTACTCTGTTTTCCTCGTTGATTTCCTAAAAGGATCAGCAAGTGTAATTATTCCAACTTTTCTATTTCCTGATCAATTCATTTACCCGGCGATTTCATTGTTATTTGCTGTCTTCAGCCATTGCTACAATCCGTGGCTAAATTTCAAAGGCGGACGCGGACTTTCGACTGCCGCTGGTGGAGCAGCTTTTTTATTTCCTTTTCTTTTAGGAGTATGGGCTGTTCTTTGGGTAATATTTTATATGATGAGAAAAGGTATTCTATTTGCTAATATTAGCTCAACTATTTTTGCTTTGTTAGTGCTATTTGGAACTTCAAAGATTGCTGTGAAGTATGCATACCCTCAGCCCGAAAGTATTTCTGCTTTAATGCTAATCAGCACTGCAGTGTTAATTATTATATTTATAAGACATGTAGAACCGTTAAAAGAATTTATTTCAGAACAAAAAAGTAATTGGAAGATTAAAAAATGATAAACAGAAAAAAATATTTTTTAACAATCAGCTTAATCATCGTCTTGTTTGTGACTGTGTTTATTTTAAACAGTAAGTTGAATTTAATAAGTGTCCTGGAAAGTCCTCATAATAATCAGGACATAGTCTTCGCTCAGTTACAAAACGAAAAAGATAAAATCAATGATGATATTACCAATTCACGAAGAAATATAATTACCGAGACTGTACAAAAGGTTAGTCCCGCAATAGTTGGAATAAACGTAATTGAAATCAGAGAGTACAAAGACCCTTTCTTTTCCATGCTTGACGATCCCTTCTTCCAAAGATTTTTTGGCAACAGAGGAACCTACAGTCAGGAAGTCAAAGGTTTAGGATCTGGTTATTTAATTTCTTCAGATGGATATATTGTTACCAACGACCACGTCGCCGGAAATGCGACTAAAATTACTGTAACGCTCACTGATGGAAGAACATTCGATGCTAAAGTTATAGGCTCAGACAATGCCAGCGATATTTGTCTTCTTAAAATTGATGGAGATGATTTACCATTTGTAAGTTTAGGAAATTCTGATGATATAATAATCGGTGAATGGGTAATAGCGCTGGGTAATCCGTTTGGTCTTTTTGAATTAAACGATAAGCCAACTGTTACTGTAGGTGTTGTTAGTGCAACAGGAATGAACCTGGATGCAATAAATGAGCGTTACTACTTGAATATGATACAGACTGATGCCTCTATAAATGGAGGAAATAGCGGTGGACCTTTAGTAAACAGTCTAGGTGAGGTTATCGGAATGAACACACTTATTTTTACATCTGGCAATAACACCGGCAGCATAGGATTGGGATTTGCAATTCCTGTAAACAAAATAAAAAGAATTACTGAAGAGCTAAAAGAAAAAGGTAGCATTGACAGAAATTTTGAAATTGGAATGAGAATTCAGACTATTGATGAAGGAATAGCACAATACTATCATTTAGAAAATACCAAAGGTGTCATTGTTACCAAGATTTATCCGAACACTCCCGCAGAACGAGGAGGAATTGAAGTCGGCGATATTATTACTGAAGTCGATGGATTCAAAATCAATAATGAGAATTCTATATTTAGTGTATTCCACGAATTCCGAACCGGACAGACAATTACAATTAAAATTATCAGAGATGATAAAGAATCCACAAAAACAATGAAGCTGGTAAAAGGATGATAAGCAGATATACCTTACCCGAAATGGGAAAAATCTGGGAAGACGAATTTAAATTCGCTACATGGTTAAAAATTGAAGTACTTGCATGCGAAGCACGTTACGAAATGGGAGAAATTCCTAAGGTAGATTTAGAGATCATTAAAAATAAATCTGCTTTCGATGCTAAAAGAATTCTTGAGATTGAAGAAACAACTAAACACGATGTGATTGCTTTTCTTACAAATGTGGCTGAATATGTTGGTCCTGCTTCAAGGCATATACATTATGGAATGACATCATCCGATATACTTGATACCACTCTCGCCTATCAGATGAAAACCGCTGGTGAAATTTTATTAAAACAATTGTTTGATTTAAAAGTCATTTTAAAAACGAGAGCGATTGAACACAAAAACACAGTTTGCATAGGAAGGTCTCACGGCATTCACGCTGAACCAACAACTATGGGCTTAAAGTTTGCATTGTGGTATGAAGAAACTAAAAGAAATATCCGTAGGCTGCAAAATGCAATTGAGACAATAAGTGTTGGGCAAATATCCGGTGCCGTTGGAACATTTGAGCATCTTTCTCCAAAAGTTGAGGAATATGTTTGCAAAAAAATGGGTTTGAAACCAGCAAGTGTCTCAACTCAAATAATACAACGAGACAGGCACGCTGAGTTTATGAATACTCTTGCTGTAATCGGGGCAACACTTGAAAAAATTTCGATTGAGATCAGACATCTTCAAAGAACTGAAGTCCTGGAAGCTGAAGAATATTTTTCAAAAGGACAAAAAGGTTCTTCAGCAATGCCGCATAAAAGAAATCCCATCATAAGTGAAAGAGTAACTGGACTTGCAAGAATTTTAAGAGCCAACGCAATTGCATCTATGGAAAATGTTGCGCTTTGGCACGAACGCGATATTTCGCATTCATCGGTTGAAAGAATAATTATTCCTGATAGTTGCATCGCTTTGAATTACAGTTTGGACCTAATGATAAAACTAACTAAGAACCTTCTAATTTATCCGGAGAATATGATAAAGAACTTAAATCTTACCCGGGGTCTGATATTTTCTCAGACTGTTTTACTAAAACTCGTTGACAAAGGATTATCCAGAGAAGATGCATATCGCATCGTTCAAACTTCTGCTATGGATGTGTGGAAGAATAATGATAAGTTTCTGAAAGATGAGTTATTAAAGTCAAATGAAGTAATGAAGATTATTACTGAAAAAGAATTAAATGAAATTTTCGACACTAATAAAATTTTAAAAAACGTTGATTACATTTTTCAGCGAAGTATTTACGCTGAAGATTAGAGAATGCCTGATTTTCAATCGGAATTGAACACTTCTAAAAGTACACACATCAATTTTGCATTGATATTTAATTTTTCCATAAGTAATTACCAGCATCCTAAAGTAAACTAATTAATGAACAAAAGAATAATAAATACTATGAAAGCTATTTCTATAATCGCTCTGATTATCCTCACAACAAGTTATTTCCTCGCAGAATCCAAAAAAGAAATAAATGGTGAGATATTTAATTCTGACAGCCTTAGAATTATCGAACCTAAAAATCACTTTACACTTGAAAACCAGCTTGTTACCACAATGCTCTCTCGTTATCACTATAAAGATTTTAGTCTGGATGATTCCCTCTCATCTTTAATGTTTGATAAATACATCCAGACACTGGATTACAGTAAAGTTTATTTCTTTCAGTCAGATATCAATTCCCTTGAGAAGGAAAGATATTCATTTGATGATTACCTCCTTGCCGGGAATGTTCAGCCATTCTTTGATATCTTCAATCTATATGAGCAGAGGTTAATCGAACGGATGGAATACGTTGATACAATTTTGACGAGAGGATTTGATTTTTCTTTGAACGATTCAGTACAGATTAATAGGGAAAATTCAAATTGGGTATCCACCTTGGAGGAGATGGATAATCTTTGGGAACTGAGAATTAAGAATGATGCGCTGAGCTTATATTTGGCAGGAAAAGATGAAGAAGCAATTAAAACAAATCTTGAAAAACGATATGAGAATTTTACTCGTGCCTTGTATCAATACAACAGCGAAGATGTATTTCAACTTGCAATGGATTCTTATACAAGTTCTGTAGATCCGCACACAAATTATTTATCACCGGCTACTTCCGACAATTTTAAAATTGATATGAGCCTTTCTCTTGAAGGTATCGGGGCAAGACTGATGAGTGAAGACGGATACACAAAAGTTGTTGAAATAATTCCGGGTGGCCCGGCTTTTCATTCTAAAGAAATAGATGTTGATGATAGAATTATTGCTGTTGCTCAGGGAAATGATGGTGAATTTGTTGATGTTATTGGCTGGAGGATTACTGATGTTGTTAAGTTAATCCGTGGACCGAAAGAAACAACGGTTCGTTTACAAATTCTAAAAGCAAAAGATGGTGCAACTGCAAAACCTGAAGAAATTACTCTTGTAAGAGATAAAGTAAAACTGGAAGATCAGGCAGCAAAAAAAGAAGTAATTGAAGTAACCAATAATGGAATAGCTTATCGGATTGGTGTAATTACCATCCCAAAATTCTACACTGATTTTGAAGGATTACAAAGTGGCGATAATAATCCGAAAAGTACTGCAACTGATGTCAGAGTATTATTAGAAGAACTAAAGGAGGAAAAAGTTGACGGTGTTATAATAGACCTTAGAAATAATGGCGGTGGTGCACTTTCTGAAGCAATTGATGTTACAGGTTTATTTATTGACCGTGGTCCTGTTGTTCAGGTTAAAGATACCGAAGGTAATGTTGAAGTTGATGAGGACGTAGATCCATCTCTAGTTTATGCTGGTCCGCTAGTAGTAACGGTAAACCGATTCAGTGCTTCCGCATCAGAAATATTCGCTGCAGCCATTCAGGATTATGAAAGAGGTATCATAGTTGGTGAACAAACTTATGGTAAGGGAACTGTTCAAAACCTCATTGACTTGAACAGAGTTGCAAGAAGCTCTTCTAATCAATATGGTCAGTTAAAATTAACTATCGCAAAATACTACAGGATTAATGGAGGAAGTACACAAAATCTTGGTGTTATTCCCGATATTACATTGCCTTCGTACATTGACCCTCACGAATTTGGAGAAAGCTCTCAAATCTCAGCACTACCATGGGATCAAATTGATCCAACAAACTATCAGTTATACAGCAATCTGGATAAGATAATCCCTGAACTAATTTCATTTTCTGAAAAAAGAAGAGACAATGATATTGAATTTCAATTCCTGATTGAAGATATAAACTCCTATAACGAAACCCGAGATAAAAAATACGTTTCGCTTAATTCTGAATTAAGAAAACAAGAAAAAGAAGCGGACGAAGAAAAAGAATTTCAAAGAGAAAATGAACGAAGGCAAGCTAAAGGATTGAAGCTATTAGATAAGGGAGAAGTGCCGGAGAAAAAAGACGAGGAGAATGATATCTTTCTTACTGAATCTGCTATGATAGTTACTGATATGATAAGTTTATCAGGAAGACTTACAGAGATACGTTAGCAGGTTAAATGCTTTAATAGCTTATCTTCTGCAATCGGAAACATTGTTTCCTCATAAGGGAAATCCAGATCTGTTTCCATGATATAAGCTACCGGTTCGTGCAGGTCTTGTGAATAGTTAATGAAATTTGTAATCATTTCTTCAATTGAATTATGAATCGCAGATTGAGGAATTGATTTTACCAATTCTGAATTAATTCGTTGATATAAATTTTCCTGTGACCAATCCCACATTATTTCATATAGATAGATATTCAATACCCTATTTTTATTATCTGGCAAACTAAAATATCCCTTACCATGATAATTCTTTTCCACACTTGAAACTCTTTTAATCTCTAAATCGTCGTCAACAAAATTTTTAATTATTCTTCCTTCTTCAAGTACAGGTCTGTTCAGATGTAAAGCCCAATCAATAAAGTTTAACAGCTTATCTAATTGATTTCCAACCTGATGAGCCTTTTCATAGACGATTACCCGCTCATTACCATTTCGTCCTCTGATTTCATTATCAAACCATAACTTACATTCAATATTTTCTCTGAGTAAATCTTCGAGCGCCAAATTCAGTTGAATAGCTTCTTCAATTGACGGGAAAAGCTTGTTCTTGTTGAAGTTCATCAACCATTCTTTGACTTTGATCAATATTTTGTATTGATTCGATTCCCAGTCAGAGCCACACGATGTAAGTTTTTTTAAATCCAGAGTAGTCATTTATTTAGAATAATTTATTTGTCACATTTATCGTGTATTATTCTAAAAGCTTGCCAAAGCCTCTTTATAATTGTGCGATGAGCGCTTTATTGAATTGATACAGAATTAAGAAAGAATTGCAGGCGAGTCCAAAGAATTCAGGTAATATTTCCTGAATTATTCTCGTATTGATATGGCCATGTAAGAAGTAAAGATGGAATGGAATTATTACATAAAAAAAGGAACGGAAAAAATTTCCCGTCCCTTCCAAAAATACCTTAGGAGCAATTCATTAAATATCGAACTTTATTCCTTGCGCCAAAGGTAGCTTCGAACCAAAGTTTATTGTGTTTGTTTGTCTGCGCATGTATGCCTTCCATGAATCTGAACCAGATTCTCTTCCGCCACCGGTTTCTTTTTCACCACCGAATGCACCGCCAATTTCAGCGCCCGAGGTTCCGATGTTCACATTAGCAATACCGCAATCAGATCCCGCACTGGATAAAAACCGTTCAGCTTCTTTCAAATTATTTGTGAATATTGAAGAGGATAAACCTTGAACAACTCCATTCTGAAGAGCAATTGCTTCATCTATATCCTTTTTATATTTCATAATATATAGAATTGGAGCAAAAGTTTCTTCCTGAACTATTTCATAATGATTCTGAGCCTCAACTATAGCAGGAGAAACATAACAGCCAGATTCATAGCCTTTGCCAGTTAGCAGATCACCACCAAAAATAATTTTTCCACCTTCTTTTTTAACTCGCTTAAGGGCATTTGTAAAATCATTAACCGCATTTTTATCTATAAGTGGGCCCATATGATTTTTTTGGTCAAGAGGATTACCAATCTTTAAACTCTTATAAGCTTTTAATAAAGTATCCTTTACTTTATTATAAATTGATTCGTGTATGATCAACCTTCTTGTTGATGTACACCTCTGCCCTGCTGTTCCGACAGCACCAAATACAACTGCAGGAATAGCAATTTTAAAATCAGCATCTGGTGAAATGATTATAGCATTATTCCCTCCAAGCTCCAGAATTGTTTTCCCGAATCTTGCTGAAACAACTTCTGCTGCGTGTTTACCAACTCTTGTCGATCCGGTAACAGAAACCATTGCAACTCTTTTGTCGTTTAACATTCTTTCTCCAACTGTTGAACCTTTACCTATAATTAAAGTAAAAATTCCTTCAGGAAGATTATTTTCTTTCAAAACATTTCCAATAATATTTTGAGTAGCAATTGCGCTCAATGGTACTTTTGACGACGGTTTCCAGATATTAACATCGCCGCAAACAGCCGCAAGCATTGCATTCCAGGCATAAACAGCCACAGGGAAATTGAATGCGGAAATTGTGCAGACTATTCCAAGTGGATGATACTGATCATACATTCTGTGCATCGGTCTTTCTGATTGCATTGTAAATCCATAAAGCTGCCGTGATTGACCGACTGCAAAATCACATATATCTATCATCTCCTGAACTTCTCCCAATCCTTCCTGCAATGATTTTCCCATTTCATACGAAACAAGTTTTCCCAAAGGTTCTTTATACTCCCGGAGTTTAATTCCGATCTGACGAACAATTTCTCCTCTTTGAGGAGCTGGAACTTCACGCCAATATAAAAATGCCTCCTCCATACTTTTCATAATTTTTTCGTAATCTTTCTCAGATCCCTGGTAGACTGATGCAATGAATTTACCATCTACAGGCGAATGAATTTTTAATTCCCCTTCTGATTTTGTTTGCATCCACTTTTGTCCTGTAGATGAACCAAAATTTGTGTTGCTGATTCCAAGTTGTTTTAAGAATTCCATTTTAACTCCAGATTATTTTATGAATTATTATTTATTTTATTTTATTTACAATTGCTTCTAACGTTATCTTCTTCATTTTATCTTCTATATCGATCTGAACTTCTGCAAATAAGTTAAGAAAATAAATATTTAGCCTTTCCGGCAAACTGTTTTTCTTAATTAATTCTTTTCGCACATCCAGATGAAAAGCTTTCCTATCTTCTATTGCACAATAAATTTCCTGCAGATGAATTTCTGAAGGATCCTTTTTCAACTTAAAACCACCTGATGTACCGGCATTGCTTTCAACAATTCCATTCTTGGCCAGCATAGAAAGAAATTTTCTGAGCTTTGAAGAATTTATTCCAATGGCTGCAGCTATTTCAGAACTTGAAACCGGCTTTGGATAGGCTTTTTCCAAGTAGCAAAGTGCTTTTACTGAAGTGGATAATTTGGTTGAGGCAGACATAATTTTTTAATTTGTTACAGTAAGTGTAACAAATAAAATATTAAATTCAAAATCTTTGTATGTGATTAAATCATAATTGATTTATTTTTTATTAACTCAGTTAAAACAGTTTTTTACTCTGTTTTATTGATTGAATTTGCCATCAGGCTTTTGTATTTTTGCATTGTAATTAAATATTATGAAAAAGACATATTTACATAAAAATCTTACACTATTTCTCCTCAGGCACAGAAGCTATTTCGTTTCTGCCTACGAATCTGTTTTTTAATACTCCACTTCTCAATCTCAATAGGTAAAAACACCTGTTGCACAGTTCTTGCAATAATTATTTATTCATTTTTAAGATTTAAGGTGATTATATGTTCACAGAAACAATTAACCCAGCAGAAAGAGTTAGAGAAGTTATCGGAAAGCACATGCTTGCTGATGGTTTTCAATTTGTGCTTGATTTAAAAAATAGTTTTAGAAATAAAATAGTTGATGAAAGAAACGGTGACGAGTATATAGATTTCTTCACTTTCTTTGCTTCTTCCCCATTAGGATTGAACCACCCAAGATTAAATTCTAATGAAGTAAGAGAATTACTCGGATACGCTGCTGTTAATAAACCTTCCAACTCTGATATTTATACAACACATATGGCAGAGTTTGTTGATACTTTCAGTAAAGTAGCAAAACCCGATTATATGAAGCATCTGTTTTTTGTAGACGGCGGTGCACTTGCAGTCGAAAATGGTTTGAAGGTTGCGTTTGACTGGAAAGTAAGGAAGAATTTTAAAAAAGGTTATAAGGAAGAAAAAGGACAACAGGTAATACACTTCAGGGAAGCATTTCATGGAAGAAGTGGTTATACTATGTCGTTAACAAATACGGATCAGAATAAAATTTTGCATTTCCCGAAGTTTAATTGGCCAAGGATCATAAATCCCAAAATCACATTTCCACTCGAAAAGCATCTCGATGAAGTGATAAAACTGGAAAAGCAGGCAATCGCTGAAATCAAATCTGCTATTAAAAATAATCCTGATGATATAGCTGTATTAATAATTGAACCTATTCAATGTGAAGGCGGTGATAATTTTTTTAGAAAAGAATTTCTACAGGAATTAAGAACCATTACTCTTGAAAATGATATTATGCTGATGTTTGATGAAGTTCAACCGGGTTTTGGAATAACCGGAAAATTCTGGGCTTACGAGCATTATATAAAACCTGACATTATTGCTTTCGGTAAAAAATCTCAGCAGTGCGGAATAATGGTATCAGACAGAGTTGATGAAATAGATGAAAACTGCTTTAATGTCTCAGGCAGAATTAATTCTACCTGGGGTGGAAACCTTATTGATATGGTTCGCTCAAAGCAAATTCTGGATGTAATGGAAGAAGAAAAGCTAGTTGAAAACTCCGCTACTCGTGGTAAGTATTTAATAAAACGACTGTACGAAATCCAATCACAATATCCTGATCTTATCAGCAACGCAAGAGGTTTAGGTCTTTTTGCGCATTTGATTTTCCAACACCTGAACTAAGGAATAAATTCAGAGAAACTGCCGAGAAAGAGAAGCTTCTTATTCTTGGTTGCGGAACAAAAACAATAAGGTTCAGACCGATGCTTAATATTACAGATGATGAACTCGAAGAGGGCTTGCAGGTTATTGAAAAAGTTCTTAGAATTATGTCGTCCAATAAATAAATTAGGATTAACTACTTGCCAGGGACGGCTCCGGAATTGGAGCCGTTCCTGTTTTAAATTATCTTTGGATCAATGACTGGAAAACTTTACATAGTTAGCACTCCAATTGGTAACCTCAAAGACATTTCTCTTCGTGCAATTGAAACTCTTAAACGAAGTTGATTTTATTCTTGTGTGAAGATACTCGTGTTAGTTCTATTCTTCTAAAGCAATATAATATCATCAAACAGCTCATTTCTTTTAATGCTGTAAGTGAGATAAAAAAAATTCCATCCATAATTGAGCGACTTATTACAAGGACAAAGCTATGCACTTATTTCAGATTCAGGTACTCCTGCTATTTCTGATCCAGGAATACGTTTAGTTTCAGAAGCAATAAAGAATGGAATTGAAGTTATAACAATTCCCGGAGCAACAGCTTTAATTGCTGCACTAACTATTAGCGGACTTCCAACAGATTCATTTGTCTTTGAAGGTTTCCTTCCACAAAAAAAAGGAAGACAAAAAAAGCTTGGTGAACTAAGTGAAGAAGAAAGGACTATTGTTCTTTACGAATCTTCTCACAGAATTGAAAAGTTGATTGATGAGTTGGTTCAATATTTTCCGGAAAGATATGTTGTTGTTTGCCGGGAGCTGACAAAAAAGTTTGAAGAATCCTGGCGAGGATATCCTGCCGAGTTAAAAGAAAAGCTTAATGAAAAAATAATTAAGGGAGAGTTTGTAGTCGTTATTGCAAGTAAAAATTGGAAAAACTAATTCAGATAAGCTTTATTCACTCAATAAATAATTATAATCCTTCAGCACCGTATCCAAAAAAGTAAGCGGATGCAAATTTGTGCTCACACCGATTTTCTTTTCGATTGCTTCTTTTGTTTTGTTTAAAATCCTCGTATAGACTATAATATCTGGTTTCTTATAATTTAAATCCAAAACTTCTTTCACTAAAGAAATATCTTTATCACTCAGTGCACTTACCTGTGGAAATTTAACTTCGTAATTTACTGGTGTTACTCGTAAAATTGTATCATCAAGCTTTGTCTCTGCTTTAAGTTTTACAACTGTAGTATGAGCAGCAAGGTCACCAAGCCTCTGCCCTTTTCCGTTTACAATCATTGTCACTATTCCAACAGAGCCGTAAGTGAAATAAATATCTATTGGAGCCAATATCCATCTTAAAAAATAACTACCAATTCCTGCCTGAGTTCCATCAAGCTTCACGACTCTCATCTTCATTATTTTTTTTCCAAATGATTGTCCGTTTAGATAAGTTTCACAAAGCAAGTGATAGAAGAATAACGGTAAAAATAAAATCACAAAATATGCTACAGGATAAGAGAATGATGATCCTTCTGTGACATTTAAAAGCCAGATATAAAAAAATATATATCGCAATTAAATAACCAATCATAATGAGCTGATCAATTAATCCGGCAACCACTCTGTCACCAACACTGGCTACCGGGTACTCAATATTAACATTCTGCGTAGTTTGAATTTCAATTGTTTGCATAGATAAAACTTAAATCAATCCGCGTGCCTTTAATTCAAGATACTTGTTTATTGTATTTACTGAAAGATTCTGAGGAGTTGTAAGTATTGACTGAATGCTGTACCTGGCAAGTTCCTTTACAATTAACCGCTTTTCAAATGCAAATTTTTCCGCAATAGTTTTGTGATAAATTTCCTCAACATTCTTTGCTGGCTTATCTATCAAAGAAAAAAGTTCTGTATTAATGAAAAATATTACTATCACGAGATGTGCCTGCGAAAGCCTTCTTAAATAAGCAAGCTGTCTTTGAAGTGCATTCAAGCTTTCAAAATTTGTATATAAAAGAATAAGGCTTCTGTGGCTGATCTTTTGCAGAATTGTGCTGGTCAATATTTCAAAATCGGATTCAAGAAAATCAGTTTTTTGATTGTAAAGAATTTCAAGAATGTTCTGCATTTGTCGTGCTTGTCTATCTGCAGGTAAAATATTGCTGACTTTATTTGAGAAGGTTACTAAGCCTGCTTTGTCCTGTTTGTGCATTGCTATGCTTGAAATAACCAGTGAAGAATTGATTGCATAATCCAGCAAACTCATTCCTTCGAAAGGCATTTTCATAACACGACCAATATCAATAACGCTGTAAACCTGCTGGGATTTTTCATCATCAAAATGATTTACCATCAACCGTGTTTTTCTTGCCGTAGCTTTCCAGTTGATTGTCCGATAATCATCTCCCCGTACATAATCCTTTATGTGGTCAAATTCCATCGAGTGCCCAACACGCCTGATTCTTTTAACGCCGGCTTCTGTCAATCTATCAGAGATTGCCATTAGTTCATACTTTTTCATTTGAATATATGATGGATAAACAGGAACAATCTTCGTTCCTTCAAAACTAAATCTGCGTCTTACAAAACCAATAGGTGAAGCAGCAAAGATATTTGTGCTGCCAAAATTATACTCTCCCCTTTTAACAGGTCTTAAAGTGTAAGTGAATATTTTGGTTGTTCCCGGCTCGACAGAAATCTTGAAATAAAGATCGCGTATCTGGAATTCAAAAGGTATTTCATCAATAATTTCACAAGTGATTCTGAAGGCATACCTGTTTTCAAGAAAGATTTTAATTTCATTATCGTCGCCATTAGACAACCGGTTTGGTGCTGCCCTGTATGAATAAATTCCCTTTTTATTTATGAAAAGAATTAATGCATCAGATACAAGTAAAAAGACTACAGCCGCAAAAAGTAAATTGCTAATAACCAGAAGCTGCGGCAAGAAATACGAAAAGACAAAAAGTACCACAAGCCCTGCAGCTACAATAAAGAATCTTGAAGATAGATAGAAAGACTTAAGAACTTTCACTACCTTGGAACCTCAACTCTTTCTAATATTGTTTTGATGATGTCATCAGGAGTTTTTCCTTCCATTTCTTTTTCAGGAGTAAGAAGAATGCGATGTCGCAGTGTTGGATAAACTACCATCTTCACATCATCGGGAGTAACAAAGTCTCTGCCGTTAATTGCAGCGATTGCTTTTGCTCCAATCATAATTGAAATTGAAGCTCTCGGCGAACCACCAAGATAAAGATCGCTGTTGTTGCGTGTCCGGTTTACTATTTGAGTAATATAACCGGCAACTTTCTCATCAAGATGAGCGGTTCTGACTTTTTCTCGAAGCTGTCTAAGAGTTTCTTTTGTGAAGACAGGCTGAATCAAATTCAAATCATTAATATTTTTCCGGCTGTGAAGATCAAGCAGAATTTTTATTTCCTCTTCAGGCAATGGATAATCCATTTCAACTTTGAATATAAAACGATCAAGCTGTGCTTCGGGCAATTTGTATGTTCCTTCGTGCTCAATCGGATTTTGAGTTGCAAATACCGTGAACGGACTTTCCAATTTGTAAGTCGCTCCATCAACTGTAACCTGACGCTCTTCCATTGCTTCAAACAATGCTGATTGAGTTTTAGCAGGTGCACGGTTTATTTCATCTATTAAAATTATATTAGAAAAGATCGGTCCGCGATTAAACTCAAACTCGGAAGTTTTCATATTGAAGACAGAAGTTCCGAGAATATCCGAAGGCATTAGATCGGGCGTGAACTGAATCCTCGAAAAATCTGCCGAAATTGTTCGTGCAATTATTTTTGCGAGAAGTGTTTTCGCAATGCCGGGCACACCTTCAATCAATACGTGACCATCAGCCAGAACGGCTGCGATCATCATATCAATTACTTTTTCCTGTCCGACTATGATTTTTTTAACTTCTGCCCGGACTCGTTCAATTGAATCTTTGAGTTCGGTTAAATCTGTGCGCGGAGTGAAATTTGTTTCTTCCATATTATTTTGTTCTTTCGTAAAATTTTTCGATTTGATAGTTGATGTTTACTAAATCTTCTTCAGTTATTTTTTGACTGTGATTGATTTTCTCAATTTCCCTTAGTAATGATTTTATTTTTCCTGTTGATAATGAGGATTTATCTGCGATTTTCTGAATAGTCTCTTCATCAAAGCTGCTGGTTTTAACAAAATATTTATTCCTGATATGGTCCAGGAAAAAAGATATTTTCTTCTCTGCAATATTCTTGTAATCTTTTTGCTGATAATAAAGGTTGCCGACTGTTTCAACAAACTCAACTGTGGTATTTGTTAGCGGCGGGATTACAGGTATTATCCTTTGCTTTCTTCTTCCGTAAAAGAAAATAAAAAGCACCACCGACACCAGAATTATAAAATAAGCCCACTTAAGTGATTGTTGGGACATAATATATTGTAATGTTGAAGCAGTGTACTTATTGCCGTCTTTGTAATAATCATCCCAGAATGTTTTTTGCACTGGTAAATGCGATAATGCTTTATAAACATATTCATTATTATCTGAATTGAGGAGATGATAGTTTGTAAATGCAAGCGGAACTGTATTCAAAAAGAAATTTCCTTTTCCATACTTAATCCTTAAATAATTCACATTACCATTCTCATTTTTCCCAAGCACCTGAACTAAGGTTGTATCATATTCACTGAAATAATTTTCAAAATTACCTCTGAAGTATGAGTATCCTTTTTCAGATTTCACTTCCGGCAGACTGAAATTTATGTTCACAGAATCCTGGCTGAAGAATTCATCGAATGTCTTTATCCTGAGTGAATCAGCAAGATCGCCATAAATTCCGAAGGCTGAAATAAAAACATTATTTCCATTGGATACATAGCCGAGAAGATATTCAGCATCAAGCCTGTCAGGAGAAAAATAAGTGTTTATAAAAATATAGTTTGTGCCGTAATAGTAATTGTCTTTCAGAATATTATAGATTGGCAATTCTTTTAACACAACTTCGTTATCCGGGAATAAGTTTGGGACAATATCATAGATTATATATCCACCATAAGGAATTTTATCTTTCTTTGCGAAACTCTTTGTCCAGTCAACTTCCTCCGGTTCAACTATTTTAATTATTGTTAGAATTATCAGAGTGATAATCAGAGGTAATAAATATTTTATATTTTTTCTTTTCATTACGATGCTATCAATCCGAATAACTCATTAAAATCGTTCTGAGAAGACTTCATAACTTTCTCATCAACAGGAAAGTCGCCATACCAGATCCACTCAAACCTTGAAGTTGCAATTTGGAATGCGTTTGAAATCCTGTTATTCTTAATCTCTGACAAATACTGATGGTTAGTTTTATTATTTCTTAATTCGATTAATTCTTTTTCAGACAGCAGCTTGAGTGACTTTAAAAACAAATACCTCACTGCAAGTTTATAATCTTTTCTTTCTGCGGCGGCAGCGATGAGTTCATCAAAATTAATTTGGCTGATATCTTCTTCGCTTTCAATCATCTTGATTTCATTGGAATTAATTTTACCGAATAACAAACCTCTCCTATCTGCTTTAATAAGACCTCTAATGATGAGTATCAATGCAGCAATCATTAGTCCGTAATAAAGATAATCAAGAAGTGTTGAGTAAGTTTTGGAAGAACGAAGAATAGCGAGCTGCTGATTTATCCAGTTTTTAATTTTTGAAATCCAATCTTCAGCTTCCTTCAGGACCGCCATCGTAATCAAACTCAGGATCATTTTTATATTTATCGAGAAGATCATCTGATAAAAGCCGAACATCAATTATTAATTCTTCATCTGAAGCAGGTAAGATTTTTTTCGTAGTATCAGCATAATTATCATAATAAGGATATTTAGCTGAAGCTGCACGCTGACAAAAGCTAAACTGTACATTCAAAAGAATGAAAACACCAATTATTATTATTCTAAATGACATCATTCTTTATTTGATATTTTCTATTTGCTGAAGGAGTCCGGGTGCTTCCTTACGTTCAACAAGATTATAATATTGGAAAGCAATAGCTAGTGTACTTATCACATAAAGTAAAGCGCTTAGCGAAGTTATTATTGACGAGATAATGTATAAGATTTTCGTGAGTCCGCCGGATTCACAATCTACTCCTGTGAATACAGCAAAAATCATTACGATGTAATTTGGTATGTAAAGAATTCCACCAAGAAAACCCTGTATAAATCCAACAACTATGATCAAACCAAATGTAAACCACCAATTATCCTTAATTAATCTTATGCATCTACCAATAGCTTCAAAAAATCCCAATCCCTCTTCAAGCCGAACAATAAAAATTAATGACAGAGCAATGGAAAGATATACACCCGGAATAATCAGGAAAAGAAAACCAAATCCAGCAATAATCGTATAACCAATGCCACTGAGCAAAATCATAAAAAAGTTATGCTTAGCCATTTGCCAAACATCATCGATATCAAAGGATCCGGTTTCAGATTGCTTATAAACCATCAAATGAGAATATGTAACCACTGTAATTATTAAATAGGAGAGCAGCATAAAAAACATTGAAAGCAAAAATGGAATACCAATTTGCTGTAAATCCGGATAATCGGTGAAATTAAACATCGAAGACTGATAAAGACCCATAAACACTCCTGCCAGCAAAATAGCCGGAGCACTAATAAGGAGATTTGATTTAAATAAAATTTTGAAATTACTTTTTATGTAGTCGAAGGTTGCATTTAACAAACCTCCAAAGTCTCTTACTTTTCTGAATTCAATTTTATTCTGATTCATTTTCGTCCACCATTTTATTATAAATTTTTATTGGATAGATAATGAAATACCAAACCACAAATGCCAGCGAACCAAGTATGATAGTTAAACTTAAGAACACCGGCATTCCTGTATGCCTCGTAACAAATGCTTCCAGGAAACCTGCATAATAAAAATTGGGATAAGGCTTACAATCATTTTCAATCCTTCTTTAGAATTAATCATAAATGATTGTCTGCGGGAATATGTTCCGGGAAAAAGAATACTGTTGCCAAGCACTAATCCGGCAGCACCAGCAATGATAATAGCTGAGATTTCTAAGTGTTCCATGAATCCAGATTACGAGAACTGATTCAAATAATAAGATCGTGAATGTGAAAAAAGTATTGAAAAGCTCCAAGCATTATTCCATTTGAAATCAATATCCATGCAGTGCCAAATGAAAGCAAGCAGACCAAACATAAATGCAAAAAAAGAAACGCGGATATTATTGAATGTTATTCCGAGGAACATATCAACTCCATTCATCTGTTTATAGACAGCCAACGGATCACCTTTATCGATATTTTCAAGAGTCATATTCACATAGCTGTCGCCCATAATCAACCTTACAAAACCCGAATCACCGGCAGATGAAACAACACCAATCAGCATTGACAAGAAAAAATATGGAGAAAGAGATTATAATTTTCATCCTGTGTTTATAAAAAAGAAGTGGAGCTTCATATTTCCAGAAACGAATGAATCTTTCTTTTCTTTCCTTCTTACTTTTATAAATTGATTGATGAACTTTTGCAGTTAGTGAATTAAGATACTGAGTGGTTTTACTGCCGGGATAAAATGTTCTTGAATAGGAAAGATCATCGGTAAGCTGGATAAAAAGATCAGCTAATTTATCCGGATTTACATTTTCTTTTGAAGAAAGAAATGCTTCGACTTCTTTCCATTTCTCAGCATTCTTTTTCAGGAATGAAACTTCTCTCAACTTGCCACTTTCAGCTAATTTTCATCTTCGTAAGTAATTAAGGAATTAACATTATAATTCCTGAGCTTTTCCCTTCCATTCAAAAATGCAAGTTCAATGATGAAGGAAATTTGAACTACTTTTCCACCGAGCTTTTCCACAAGCTTACAGGCAGCTTCAGCTGTTCCCCCGGTAGCTAATAAATCATCGTGAATTAATACTTTATCTCCCTTACTGATTGCATCTTTATGAACTTCAATTTTATCGAGTCCATATTCAAGCTGATAGGTTTGTGATTCTCTTTCCGCAGGAAGTTTTCCAGGTTTTCTTACAGGAACGAAACCTGCTTTCAATTCATTGGCAAGCATCGCTCCGAATATGAATCCGCGGGATTCAATTCCAACCACTTTATCAATCTTCTGCTCTTTCGCAAAAGAAAGCAATTGATTCAAAGTTTCCTTTACTGCGATTGGATCTTTGAGCAAAGTTGTTATATCCCTGAACATAATTCCTTTTATGGGGAAATCCCGTATGCTCCGGATGTATTTTTTAAGATCGGCAGGCATAATGCTTCCTACTTTTTTGTGAGAAAATTGTTTAATCCTTTTTTGAAGTCATCAGTTGTTCGACTAATGGTATTCAATCCGATACAATACTCAACTGCATCTTCAACTGATAAGCCAGATACTTTTCCAATCATCTCTTTAGTCAACTTCATACTTTGCTGAGAATTACTCTTTTAATTTAGACGCAATGTCCAATGAAAGTTCTAAAGCATTAGAAGATAAGTAGTTAACAAAACCAATCTCATATGCTCGTTTGGCATCAATAATATCCCCTGAAAGTAACAATTGCTTTGCCATTCCCTCACCTACTCTTCTAATCAAAAATGTAGAAACGATGGCAGGTATGAATCCTATTTTTACCTCTGAATAGCCAAACCTGGCATTTAATTCATCAGCTACAATTATATCACAGACAGAGGCTAATCCACAACCACCAGCAATGGCTGCTCCGTTAACAGCTGCGATAACGGGTTTTGGAAAATTGTAAATCATAAGAAAAAGTTCTGCAAGCTCTCTTGAATCCTTTTCATTTTCCAGTGAAGAATAATTTTTCATCTCGTTCAGGTATTCAAGATCTGCCCCGGCACAGAATGCTTTTCCCTCACCAGTAATAATTAAAACTTTGACTGATTCATCCTCTGCAGCTTCCTTAAGTTTTGACTTCATTTGTCTTACTAATTCAGGATGTAACGCATTCCGTTTTTCTGGACGGTTTAGCGTCAAGATTCCTATTTCATTTTTGATTTCATATTTGATCATAAATTCACCAAAATTAGTTATTCAAAGAAGCGAACAATTAAATAAATCTGCAAATAAGTTGAAACAAAAGCCAGTAGTACGCCTGCCATCACTTGAGCAAAATTGTGAACTTTCAACTTAATCCTTGACCATCCAACCAAAAATACAATTATTGCAAAGAGCAAGGCTATCGGTCCAAATACATAAGTTAATGCGGCTAATGGTCCAGCCGCACCCATTGCGTGCGCACTTATTTTCCAATGCTTGTTAATTAAGATTGTAACTAATGTATTGGAAATATAACAAAACCAAAAGGCGATTGAAATAATGTTGACATGAAAAATTATCAGGATAGACAATCCCGATCAAATAAAAACCTACCGAAATTAGAAACGGCGTATTCCTTTCTTCTTTTACAGATGCATCCAGGTCAACAATTTTTCCTCGTCTTCGAAGAACTACAAAAAGAATAATCTGGGCAGTAAATCCAAACAGAAACGCAACAAGAATTGTTATTACTGTTTTTAGAGATTCTGTTTCAAGTGTAAAAGCAAAGAGTGTAAAAACGATAATTGTAAAAGATGGAGGGACAAAAAGTGTTGAAATGATTCTGGCAAGCTTATCGGTCTTATTCATTTTGTCATTCCCACGAAAGTGGGAATCCATTTATGTTAATGAGATTAGATTCCTGCTTTCGCAGGAATGACAATTATTAGTTTTTTTAATTTGATTATACAGTTGCTTCTTGATCAACTTGTCTTAACGAGCCAAGATACTTCAGCAGCGCATCTTCAACAGGATTATATTCAGTTAATTTCATTAAGTCAGCTCGTATCCTTGCGGCACCGTACATACCTCTCTGATAACCGGCATAAAACTTACGATGCTCTAAAACTCCCCTCTTCTCGCCTTTTACTTTTACTGCAAGCTTAAGATGTTTGAGACAAGTTTTTATTCTCATCTCTTCATCAACAACAGTGGTAATACTACCAGTTGAGAGAAGTTCTTTTGCTTCTTTGAATATCCACGGATTTCCAATTGCTCCTCGTGCAATCATAATTCCATCTGCACCGGTTTCATCGAAAGCTTTTTTTACATCGTAAGCGGTAAGAACATTTCCGTTGAGGAAAACAGGAATGTTTACAACTTCTTTGACTTTCGGAATCCAACTCCAGTCCGCAGCCCCATCATGCCCGACCTTTCTTGTTCTGCAGTGAACAGTTAAAGCAACAGCACCGGCATCTTCCATTCTTTTTGCAACTTCAAGAATCTGGATGCTGTTTTCATCCCAGCCTAATCTTGTTTTAACTGTTACAGGTAATGAAGTTGAATCCACAACTGCTTTTACTAATTCCTGCATATAAGGAGGATCTTTTAGCAATGCAGAACCAGCACCACAACCGACAACTCCCTTAACCCAGCATCCTGCATTGATATCTATTAAATCAGGATTTTCTGCTTCTGCAATTTTTGCAGCACCAACCATTGATTTTATATTTGCACCGTAAATCTGTATTCCAACCGGTCGTTCTTCTTCAATAATTTTTAGCTTCTGATGAGTTTTTGCATTTGCACGGACCAATCCCTCTGAGTTTACAAATTCAGTGTAAACAATATCAGCACCCAATTCTCTGCAAACCAAACGGAAGGAAATATCCGTTACATCTTCCATTGGTTACTGTTACAGGTAATGAAGTTGAATCGACAACGGCTTTTACTAACTCCTGCATATATGGAGGATCTTTGAGCAATGCAGAACCAGCACCACAGCCGACAACATTTTTAACCCAGCATCCAGCATTAATATCTATTAAATCTGGATTCTCGGCTTCTGCAATTTTTGCAGCACCAACCATTGATTTAATGTTTGCACCGTAAATCTGTATTCCAACCGGACGTTCTTCTTCAATAATTTTTAGCTTCTGATGAGTTTTTGCGTTTGCACGGACCAATCCCTCAGAGTTTACAAACTCGGTGTAAACAATATCTGCACCCAATTCTCTGCAAACCAAACGGAAGGAAATATCCGTTACATCTTCCATTGGTGCAAGGAGGATTGCTTTGTTTAGTTCTATGTTACCGATTTTGAGCATTAGTAACTACTTAATTCGTTTTTGTAAAGATAGGCATTAAAGAACAACTCTAAAATGTTCTTTTATCTATTGAATTTCAATTATAACTCTTTCTTAGTTGCCTAAAAGAACTTATTATAAACGAAATAATTATTAGTAAGTATGGAAATGCATATATTCCATTCTGTTCAATATTAGGATGGGTTGCTTTCATTAATTTCCTATAAAAGCTTCTCTCCGTTGCTTCATAATTTGAGTGAGATAATTACTATAATTCAATCAAACCAAGTTGAATTAAGTCTAGTTGAATTCACAATCTCTTCTGTTGATCTGGAAATTATCTGTGCACAATTCTCTTGTCTTTGCAGTAAATCTTCGAATGAACTTCTACCAAGTAAAACACTAATATTGCAAATATCAATAATATGAATTTAATAATTTATGTCCGACATCCTCTTTCTTCTTATTGAATAACAAAGTGAGTAGAACAACAAAATTGCTATATAAATTGTTCTAGCTTGCTTAATATTTGACTCTCGATGCATTCGAAGATTATAAGCAGTTGACTCTCTTTCCTGCAAGGTTGAAATCACTCTACTATTGTGATCAAAAATCTTCAGAAGTAAATTTGGTTGATAATGAGTCTAAAGGCTTAAATACTTTAATATCTGTACTAATAACATCGCTGTTTTTTGGATTAGCTGCTGTAAAATATAGATATGTGGAAAATAAAATATTATAAAACCAATAAAGCTGCACAAATGATTAGCATTGTCCAAGAGTAAAATCTGTTCAACTTTAATCCTATTTAATTGATTTTTTATAATTCATTATTATCAATTTTCAAATATTCTTAATCATTTGCAAATTGTTAAGACTTATTTTGTTCGGCATATAAAATATTGTCTGCCGCAATCAAAATTAAACGGACAATAGTTCTTTACTTATTCGATTAGCACCAAGCCAGCGAACAGCTTCTTTAGCATCACCAAAATATTTAAAGTTGCTCCATTTAACATTGGCATCGGTTGCTTCACTAAAACGCAGATCATCCCGGACACGGGAGATAACAATTGCTACTTTCTCGCTGCTGTTAAATCCAAACTTTTCAAGTGCATCTCCATCGGTGTGTATCTTGTAGATATTTGCTTCCAGCGAAGTCTTTGAATGGTTAATTAAATATTTTTTGCAATTGTATTCGTGAGCGAGTTTTCTTGCCTCCATAGAGTATTGCTCGGCAAGTTGATAATTCACTCTTCCTTTAACTTTCACCTGAACAATCTTTTTATCTTCCAGGTATTCAATTGTGTATTCCATATTAAACCTCTTCAACTTTGTCATTTAATAATCCCGCCTTTGGCGGGACAACAAACTATATTAATCTCATCCTAAATCTCATCAATAATTATATCTATTACAATGATATAAAAAATTAATAATGGTTATTCGTCCGGCAAGTACAGAATGAGAAAAAGAAAATCAGTGGGCAAACTTTATATTCTTCGGTATATAAAACATCGTAAAAATAAAAACCACGAACATAAACGCTGCACCGGTTAAAAACGGGAATGGATAACCAAGAAATTCAAATGCAAAACCGCCCCACAAAGGACCCATTACTCTTGCCAGGGCAGATAATGATTGATTTACACCAAGCGTAACTCCTTGTTCATTGTCCGGAGTTACATCAGATATTAAGCTTAGTATGGTTGGCTGAAGCATTCCTGTTCCGATGGATAGAAAACCTGAAATCAAAGCAAGTCCTAGAAAATTTCCGCCATAAGGAATAAGTGCAAGACTAATGCTGATAATAAATGAGCCCACTTTAAGAATATTCTTCTTCGTCATCATTTTATCAATGTGGCCAATCAGACCTCCTTGTACGATAGCAGAAGTTAGACCTGTTATGCCAAATAAAAATCCATTCTGCATATCGGTAAATCCATAAACCTGAATTCCAAGCAATGCGAATGTGCCGTAAATATTAGCGAAAGAAAAAATCAAAATGAAGAAAAGAGCTATAAATATTGCTCTGCTTGGTTCACTGAGAACTTTTCTGAGCGCTGCAAAATCAATTAGCTTTCTACGCGAAACTTGCTCTTGAGTAATTGCTTCTTCACGCTTAGTAAGTGATTCAGGAAGAAATAGCATTGTGAAAAAGAAAGCAATTAATGAAAAACCTCCAGCAGCTAAACCTGTAATCATGTATCCATACTCAGCCAAAAATCCACCGATGAGCGGACCGAATACAAATCCCAATCCGAACGCAGCACCAATAAGCCCCATTCCTTTTGAGCGGGTTTCTTTTGTTGTTACATCAGCGATATATGCCTGTGCAACTGCAATACTGCTTCCTCCGATACCAGCAACTACTCGCGAAATTAAAAGGACAGGATAGTTCGATGTAAATGCGAAAATAATATAGCCTAATGCATTGATAAACAGGCAGAGAACAATGACAGGCTTTCGTCCGTGTTTGTCTGAATATTTTCCGAGAATCGGATTAAAAATGAACTGTACGAAAGAATAGATAGCAATAGCAATTCCGATTGCAGCCTCATCAACTCCTAATTTTTTAACTGCGAATGACGGTAGTATTGGGATAAGTATTCCAAATCCGAGGAGATCAATAAATACAGTAAGGAAAATAAGTGAGAGTCCTGATTTATTTTTCAAGGGGTAATTTCTTTTTTAAGATTACTCATAATTCTAAATAAAAAACTAGTTAAATATACGAATGTGGAGTCTCATTGTTTTGGTTCTGCTTAATCTGATGTGTGAAGCTTTATTTTAGAATTGTATTTAGTAACAATTTCCTTAGTATCGTTGAATGCTTCCTTCATTAATCTTCTATCGTAGTCAGTCAAAAAGTTATAGCTGGAATCGTTATCATCAATTTGTGATGGAAGAATTATGTATTCCCTTCCCTTTTCAGTGTTACCTTTAAATACCCAGGTTGGAAGATAACTTACTTCACTGATGTAAATGGAGTCAGTGAATTTATTTTTTGAAATCTGGATGTTTAGAATTACTCCAGCATCAGAATAACGCCATCGCTGGTTTGAAATAAAATTACCCATTGAGTATGCAACAAATCCAGTATCCAGTTTTGTGTTGTTTGTCTTAAAATAATCAAAAGGTTCGATCACGTGCGGATGCCCGCCAATAATTATATCAGCACCAAGTTCAATTATTTTTTGCACGATTTCTTTTTGATAATCACTCGGTTCACGATTGTATTCAGGACCGTAATGAAGATGAACTAAAACTATATCAACATTCATGTTCTCTTGCTTTGCTAATGTCTCGCTTAATTAGTTCTTCATCTATAAGATTTATCACAAAGTCTTTTCCTTTTGGAATTGGAAGACCGTTTGTGTTTTCACTAGTAAGCAAGCACTGCAATTTTGATTGAGTTGATAGCAAAAATCCTAATTGAATCTCTGTCTTCCTGAGATATAAAAGTTCCTGTGTGATGAATTTTATTTTCATTGATTACATCGATAGTTCTTTTAACTCCTTCCCAACCTTGGTCTAGTGCGTGGTTGTTTGCTGTAACTAGTAAATCAAAACCAGCATCTTTAAGTGCATAAACAAAATCATCGGGTGCATTGAAATAAGGATATCCGCTGTAGCCTTTGTTCTTGCCTGCAATTACTGTTTCAAGATTTCCAATAGTTAAATCAGCAGCTAGATAAATACTGTTTTACCTCTCTGTAAACCCCGGTAAAATCAAAGCTATCTGCATCAACTTTCGCATAATTAAACTGAGTTGAGTGACACATTAAATCCCCAACAAAACATAACGTTGCCGTAAGAACAGAATCTTCTAAAACCGGCTCAGTATTTTTCTCCATCCCTGATGGATTAAAGAAAAAATATTGAAACGTTACAGTTACGATAAAAGTTACAATTGAAAAAATATTTTTCACAGTTCAGAATGAATTATTACAGAATAAAAAATAAGGCTGGATTGATTTCTCAACCCAGCCCTCAACAATCATTAGAAAGTTTTACTAAATTAACCTTTAGTAGCTTTCCTTTGAGCTTTAACATCCTGCACGTCTTTGCGTACGTCCTGGCAAAGTTTTCTAAGATCACTTAAGCCTTTTCTTACGCGTGTACCTGCAGCGGATTGACCTTTCTCATAAAATTTATGAAAATCGGTTTCCAATCCTTGTACGAATTGAACCAATTGATTGAATTTATCCATAGTTTCCTCCATTATTTAGTGGTTGATAGTGTTAGTTATGTTAGTTAGATCTTTCAAGAATAATTTCCGCAATATCTTTAACTTTTACTTCTTCTGTCTTCTCAAAATGCTTTACTCCGTCTGTCATCATCGTCATACAAAACGGACAAGCTGAAGCAATCGTATCGGCTCCCGTTGCAAGAGCTTCTTTTGTTCTCTCTTCGTTAATTCTTCCTCCTTCATCATCTTCAAGGAACATTCTTCCGCCTCCGGCACCACAGCAGAAGCCTTTGTCCTTACTTCTTTTCATTTCTACAAGATTAATTCCTTCCACTGCTTCCAGGCTTTTTCTTGGTTCATCGTAAACTTCATTATATCTGCCGAGATAGCAAGAATCGTGATAAGTGACATCTGATTTTCCGTTTTGCTTCAAAGTTATTTTACCTGAAGAAATCATATCATCAATTAATTCTGTGTGATGATAAACTTCAAAATGTCCGCCAAATTGCTTGTATTCATTTTTTAATGAGTGATAACAATGAGGACAAGCTGTTACTATTTTCTGTACTTTGTAGTGATTCAAAGTTTCCACATTCTCCATCATAAACATTTGAGCTAAATATTCATTGCCGAGTCTTCTTGCAGTATCTCCATTACATTTTTCCTGAGTTCCGAGAATTCTGAATTCAATGCCAGCTTTTTGCATCAACTTAGCAAATGACTGAGATACTTTTTTATACCTGTCATCATAAGACCCAGCACAACCAACCCAAAATAAATATTCACAATTTGAATCTTCAGCCATTGTTTTAACTCCAAGTCCTTCAGCCCAGTTTGCTCTGTCAGCAGGATTGAATGCCCACGGAGAAAAATTTGTTTCAAGACTTTTGAAAACATTATTTAATTCTGATGGAAATTGTGATTCTGTTAAAACCAGGTTTCTTCTCATATCAACAATGCTGTCAAGATGCTCAATCATCACCGGACATTCCTGAACACAAGCCATACAGGTTGTGCACTGCCAGAGAACTTTATCAGTCACATAATCGTGAACAAGAGTTTTTTGGAACTGTTCTCCTTCAGTGATGCCACTCACAATTAATGGTGCTTTATCTTTTGTTCTCTGCCTGATGTTTACAATTATTTCCTTTGGTGAAAGTGACTTGCCAACTGCGTGCGCGGGACAAGCATCAGTACATCTTCCACATTCGGTACAAGTATATCCATCAAGAATCTGTTTCCAGGAAAGCTGTTCAATATCTGAAGCTCCAAATGATTCAGCATTTTCATCTTCAAGATTTAAGTGCTTAACAGCGTTTCGAATCGGATCGAGGTTTGCAAAATAAGTATTCGGTATTGAAGTGAATACGTGCAAATGCTTCGAATAAGGAAGTAAATTCATAAATCCGAATATTGTCAGGATATGAATCCACCAGTAAACTTCGTAAGCTACGCTAGCACCTGCAGAAGGCTTATCAAAGAACACTGGTGCAAGCGAAGCAGAAATTGGACGAACTTCGTAACTGTGAAGTGCAAAATCATTCTTTGCAATTCCAGCCATATTCTGAAACATCATTGAGACAACGACTATCAGAATTAATGTTAATATAATTGTTGCATCCAATGAAGCGGCTTTATCAACCTGCAATCTCGGAATACTAAATAACATATCTTCTTAAAAGTGCAACAATAACCGCAAGAATTACAAGCACACCAAAAATATCCTGAACCAAAGTTATCGAAGAATAGATAGGCACCTAAAAATGAAAGATTAAACTGCGAATAAAATCCCTGAATGATAGTTTCAACAACAGCGAGGATGAACAGCATAAATCCCCAAAAAATAAGGAAGTGAACTGTTCCGGCAACAGGATCTCTCAATAGCTTCGATTGACCGAAGGCAATTTTAATTACATTGCCAATTCTTCTTCCAACATCATTGAATCTGTTGTCTTTCTTCTTCGCAACCTTCATGTAAAGGAATAGATTTCTTAAGCTCAAGAAAAGAAATCCAAAGGCAGAAAGAAAGACAATAATGAATATGATGTTTTTAATTGTCATCAGGAATTAATCAATTCAATAAATATTTTTAAGGCAGTCGTGGCTGTTTTTTTGCGAAGGCAAAATAAATTGTAGCCGAAGCAAATACTTTAACTACCATCCAGACTGTGAATATTGCTGCGCCGGCTTTAATTGCATCAACAAAGTTGTGAAGATAGGCAGCATACAGATACAGAGTTCCAAATAATATCACGGCAAGTTCAGCAACAAACATTGAGATAACTACAAATGAATATTTTTGATTCTTAGCTGTTAAGTAACCAATAAGATAGGCTGCAATAGGAAACGCTAAAAGATATCCTCCGGTTGGACCAATCAATCTTGCAAATCCCATTGTTCCATCTGCAGTTTGTGCAAATACCGGCAATCCAATTGCTCCAAGGAAAATATAAAGAATCTGGCTGTATGCACCATTCTTCGCACCTAGAAAAGCTCCAGCCAAAAGAACTACCATTGTCTGTAATGTGAATGGAACCGGTTCGATTGGAATTGAAACTTGTGCAGAAATGGCAGTCAGAAATGAAAATGAGACAATCCAGAATAACTCTGATTCTTTTACTGAACTCAGTAGTTGTGTGATTGTCAAACTCTTAGCAGATGTCTTCATATGTTCCTCAATTTAAGTTTTTGTTAAAAAAGTTTAATGTCTTCTCCAAAACAAAATCAAACTTTCGATTACTACTTTCGAATGGATGAGTAATATCAAAAGTATGACCTGTTGCTTCTATCTTATGAAATTCCGTTAAATCCTTATTTGACCAATTGTAAATATTTTCCGCTTCTTTTAATGGAACCGACAAATCCTGTTCTCCGTGTATCATCAATAATGGTTTATTTAGTTTCCTTACAGCCTTTGCAATATTTAATCTGTCATCTTTATTATTCTCAATATCTTCAAGTAAAGAAACATTTAATCTCATCATTTGATTTGTTCTGGTATTCAGAACCTCGAACACACCATTTTTCCGCCATTCTTTCGCTTGTCTTTCACTATATCTGTTAAAATTCTCCACTGCAGCCCAAGTTGTAACTGCATTAATTTCCTTTCTTAAAGAAGAAACAATTAGAACTTCACCACCACCCCTGCTGTGTCCAACGATTCCAATACGCTCATTTTTTGTATTGCCAAAGAAATCGTTCAAATAAGCATCGATTATTTCATTTAACTCTTCGAGTTCAAGAGAAAATGTATTATTAGCGAATTTATCAAGTTCCGATAACTCTGTTAAATTATCTCCAATACCGTTATGCGAAAAATTAAATGTAAGAACAAAAAATCCTCTTTCAGCAAAATAATTTCCCGAATATGGCCAGAAGCCCCAATCTTTAAAACCCTTAAAACCGTGAACAAAAATAAGGCATGATGCTGATTCTAAATTTTCGTATCCGTATGATGTAATTCTGATTTTTTCGTTTTTCTTTGTATTTAACACAAAATCTTTGTTCATCTGAAACAAATATGCCGAATATCGTTAGAAAAGTCAATATTTATAAAAAATTTAATATTTTGTTAAAAAATTACTTTTTGATGTATTTAAGCCGTTTTTTAACTTTAGGTTGAGTTCCAAATAAATATTCATCATTCCTAAAACAGTTGATATTATGAATTTTACCTTTTCAGAAGATTTGTTGATGCTAAAAGGATTAGCCAAGGAATTCACAAATCGTGAAATAAAACCGTTAGCGCAAAAGATTGATGAAGAAGAAAGTATTCCTAACAGCTTGATCAAAAAACTTGCTGAGGTTGGCTTTTTTGGAACTTCATTTCCTGAGGAATATGGTGGAGGCGGATTTGGTAAGGTTGGCTATTGTGTTATGATGGAAGAAATAGCGCGAGGTTGTTCATCAACTGCCACAATGGTTGGTGCACATCAATCCATTGGAACAAATGCAATTTATATTGGTGGCTCAGAGGAATTGAAGAAAAAATATCTGCCAAGACTATGTTCAGGTGAAATGATTGCATCTTTCGCACTAACTGAACCTGAAGCAGGATCGGATACATTCAATCTTAAGACTGAAGCAACAAAAAAAGGTGATAAATGGATTTTGAACGGATCAAAAATTTGGATTACAAATGCAGGAATTGCCGACCTAATTTCTGTGTTTGCACGAACGAACAAAGGTATTACAGGTTTTGCTGTTGAAGCAAATTCTCCCGGAATAACGATTGGTCCTCCTGAGAAAAAGCTTGGCATAAAAGGAAGCACTACGAATTCCATTACTTTTGAAGACGTTGAAATTCCTGAAGAAAATATGATTGGCAAAGAAGGTCGTGGATTTATTATTGCAATGAATACCATAGTCGGTGGAAGATTGACTATTGGAGCTTGCTGCCTCGGAGCCTCTAGAGAGTTGCTGGAAATCTCAACAAATTATGCAAAGCATCGAAAACAATTTGGCGAAACTATTTCCAATTTCCAGGCTGTAAAATTTATGTTAGCTGAAATGGCTGCAAAAATTTATCCAATGGATAGTATAGTTTATCGATGTGCTTACGATTATGATCAGGGAAAAGATGTTTCTGTGGATGCAGCAATAGTTAAGCTTTATGCATCTGAAGCAATGACAGAGGTGGCTGATAAAGCTCTACAAGTTCATGGCGGGATGGGTTTTTCCCGTGAGCTTCCTATGGAAAGATTTTATCGTGATGCAAGAATTTTAAGAATTTTTGAAGGCACAACTGAAATTCAAAAAATGATTATCGGGAGACACGTAATTAAAGTAAATGGGAAGGTTTGAATTTTATGCAGCAAAGACTATTAGTTATACCCTCAATAGATATTAAGAACGGAAAATGTGTTCGCACTGTTCAGGGAATACCCGAACTGGATTGCTATGAGTACGGAAATAACCCGGTTGAGATGGCAAAAATCTGGCGGGCAGAAAATGCAAAGATGATTCACGTAAAGGATTTTGACGGTGCGCACGAACAATCAAAAAGAAATATAAAAGTGATTGAAGAAATCTGTTCATCAGTCGTTATTCCTGTTGAGTTTGCTGGTGGCATTCGCAGTTTAAAGGATGCAGATGAGATAATGAAAACCGGCGTAATCAGGCTTGCTATCAATACTATGGCAATCGAAAACAAAAAAGAATTCCTAAAAGTTTTTGAAAAGTATGGTCAATCTAAAATTGTAGTCTCACTTGATATTCTCGGTGAAGAGTTGTTAATTAGAGGTAGAAGTACGAAATCAGGAATCAGTTACAAAACATTTTCAATGGAAATGTTTAAACTTGGAGTAAACAGATTTATTGTTTGCGATATTTCAAGAAACGGAACACAGATAGGACCAAATATTTCTCTGTCAAAAGAAATAGCTGAAATGACTGGTGCAAAAGTCACTCACGCTGGTGGAATAAGAAATAAAGATGAATTGATGGATATTCAAAAGTTGATACCATTTGGAGTTGATTCTGTGATAGTTGGTCGTGCGCTTTATGAAAACAGATTCCCATGCCAGAAATTATGGCGTGTTGCTGAATCAGGAATTTTTAATAAATGACTGAGGTAAAAATGTCTGAGGAAATAAAAAAAACTATTCACAGCAGTTTTTGGGCAAATATTTTCCATCCTTCAACAGAAAGTGATGAACTTTTACAATCCTTGCGAGGAATTCCATTATTTAAATCATTATCTCCAAAAGACCTCCTAAACTTGATAAGCATCATTCATAAACGTAATTATCTTGCCGGAGAAATTATTTTTTACCAGGGTGATCCAGGAATTGGTTTATATATAATCAGGGAAGGAGAAGTTAAGATAAGCCGCGAAAGTGATGAAGGCGATAAAATTACTCTTGCCGTTTTCCTAAAGGGAGATTTTTTTGGTGAACTTGCTCTTATTGATAATGATAAACGGTCAGCCTCTGCAATCGCACAAAGCGATACGAAGCTTTCTGTTATCTTCAAACCTGATCTTGATGAATTCATAGAAAAGTATCCTAAAAGAGGAATTAAAATTTTAGAGGGAATTGCAGAAATTACAGCTATGAGATTAAGAAGTTTAAATGAAGATTATTTTAATCTTCGAAAAAAAAATAAGGGAGGTTAATTATGGTAGCCGATATAAAAAAAATACTCGTTCCAATAGATTTTTCTGATTACTCAAAAAGTAGTTTGAAGTATGCAGTAAATTTTTGTAGGAATTTCAATGCTGAAATGATTCTCATATATGTTGTCGAGCCGGTTATTTATCCACCCGATTTCAGTATGGGACAGATAGCAATTCCATCCGTAAATGCTGAATGGGATGAAAGAGCAAGACTGGAACTTGAGAAGCTAGCCAAAGAGCAAATCCCAGCTGGCGTTTCAGTTAAAACAATTATTAAAACTGGTAAACCGTTTATCGAAATTATTGAAACGGCTGGTGAGCTTGATGTTGATCTGATAATTATTGCAACTCACGGACGAACGGGTGTTGAACATATTCTTTTTGGAAGCACTGCGGAGAAAGTTGTTAGAAAAGCACCCTGCCCTGTTCTCACATTACGCGAACCGATAAAAGGCTTTAATTACAAAGACGGAATGAAAAAAGAGAATAGTAAGAAGTGAAAAATTAGTTTTTTCTATCAACTACAAAATCAACAAGAGCTTCAAGAGCCAGCTTGCTTTGAGAATCGGGGAGTTTTTTTAGCGCTTCTTTTGCGATTGTTGAATAATTCCGAGCCTGATCGACAGCATATTCAATACCTTTATTCTCTCTAACAAAATTAATCACAACTTCGATTTTCGACTTCTCTTTACCGTTCTTAATTATTTTTCGGATTTCAGAAGCTTGATTAGCAGAGACCTGATTGAGAGAATAAATTAACGGAAGAGTAATTTTCTTTTCTTTTATATCTCCACCGGTTCGTTTACCTGTAATTGAAAGGCTGCCTTCATAGTCGAGAATATCATCACGAATCTGAAATGAAATTCCAAGGTTCTTTCCAAATTCCCCCATTGCTGAGATATGTTCTGGTTGTGATGTTGCACTCATTGCACCAATTTTGCAACAGGTTTCTAATAGTGATGCCGTCTTATCAGATATAACTCTGAAATAAGTTTCTTCATCAATATCGAGCTTTCGAGTTTTCTGTATTTGAAGCAGTTCTCCTTCAGACATTTGTTTTACTGTGTTGGTAATCACTTCAAGAAAATCGTAATCTTTTCCTTCCATAGAAATCAGCAGACCTTTTGATAAAAGGTAATCTCCCATCAGCACAGCAACTTTGTTTTTGAAGACTTTGTTGATTGACCAAAGTCCTCTTCTTTTATCAGCATTATCAACAACATCATCGTGCACAAGTGTTGCGGTATGAAGCAACTCAACTAATACAGCACCTCGATAACTTCGTTCGTTGATTCCTCCACACACCTTAGCTGAAAGTAATACAAGAAGTGGTCTAATTTTCTTACCCTTCTGACGGATTATATACCTGGTAACGAGGTCAACAAGTCCTACGCGAGTACGAAGTGACTCCCGAAAGATTTGATTGAAAGTCTCCAGTTCGATTTTTATTGGCTGGGTTATTTCGGAAAGCTGACTTTTAAGCACTTTTCTTTGCAGATATTTTTGATATAAAAATACTTATTTCGTATAACAGTACCAACGGAACTGCGAGTATTACCTGCGATACAGGGTCTGCTCCAGGTGTTAAAAACGCTGCAAGAATAAGAATGACTACGATTGAATGACGTCGATATTTTCGCATAAGTGTTGGCGTAAGAATTCCAAGCTTTGAAAGGAAAAATGATACCATCGGTAACTCAAAGATCAGTCCTGCTGCCAGCATTACACTAATGATAATCGATATATATTCATCTATTGCAAACTCATTTGCAATTTCTGCAGTGCCAAATTGGGCAGCGAATTTCATTGTAAGAGGAAGCATAACAAAGTAAGCGAATGCAATTCCTAAAAGAAAACAAAAAGTAGAAAAGAAAACTATCCAAAGAATATATTTTTGTTCCCGTTTCTTTAAAGCTGGTGTGATAAATTGCCAAAGCTGATAAAAAATATTTGGTAGACTTGCAACAATGCCTACAATAATTGCAACCTGAACGTAAAGGAATAGTTGCCCGAATGGCCTAAGATTCTGAAGAGGTGCATTTGCATCTCGAGCTGGTTTTAACAGAACAACTTCAATAATTGGATCGATGAAAATCCATGCTGCAATAGTAAATATTAAAACACCTATCAGAGAATAGATAATTCTCCAGCGTAGCTCTTCTATATGATCCAGAAATGACATTTCAACATCACCAATCTCCCGATCTTCACCGTTATTCAGAGTTGTTTCTTCTGCTGCCAATATAATTAACTCATAATATTAGACTATATCCGTATACAACGGAAATCCGGAACACAAATTCTTAACATCTTTTACAAGAGCATCAAGTTTTGATTCGTTCTCGGCATTAGTAATTGCGGAATTAATAATCTCTGCAATGCTTTTCATTTCATTTTCTTTCATACCGCGGGTAGTAACTGCAGGAGTTCCAATCCTTATTCCACTTGTAACAAATGGGCTCTTAGTATCGAAAGGTACCATATTTTTGTTTACAGTGATACCTGCATGTTCAAGAGCATTTTCTGCTTTCTTGCCGGATATATTTTTGTTTGAGAGATCGATTAACATAAGGTGATTATCGGTTCCATTTGAAACTACATCAAATCCGAATTTCATAAGTTCATCAGCTAAAGTTTTTGAATTTTTAATCACTTGCTGAGCATAAGCCTTGAAACCGTCATTAAGAACTTCTGCAAAGGCAACAGCTTTAGCCATAATTATATGCATCAAAGGTCCGCCCTGAATTCCTGGCATTACTGAACTATCATAAAGTTCTGACATCATTTTCAATCTATCTCCCTTTGGAGTTTTTAATCCAAAAGAATTTTCTTTGTCCTTACCCATCAGAATAATTCCACCTCTCGGCCCACGAAGTGTTTTATGAGTCGTTGATGTAACAACATCACAATATGGAAGCGGGTTATCAAGCAAACCTTTCGCAATCAATCCGGCAGGATGAGCCATATCGCACATTAGAAAAGCACCAGTTGCATCTGCAATTTCTCTTAATTTTTTATAGTCCCACTCCCGGGAATATGCACTCGCACCAGCTATAATTACTTTCGGTTTTTCTTTCTGTGCCAGGTCTTCAATGATATTGTAATCCAACAATTTGGTATTTTTATTTAATTCATATCCAAATGCCTGATAGAGTTTACCAGAAAAGTTTACAGGTGAACCGTGAGTGAGGTGTCCACCGTGTGCAAGACTTAATCCAATAAATTTATCACCTGGTTTCATCAGAGTCATCAGCACAGCCATATTTGCTTGAGAACCACTGTGGGGCTGCACGTTTGCATATTCAGCATTAAAGATTTTTTTCAAGCGTTCACGGGCAAGGTCTTCCGCCATATCAACAAACTCACAACCTCCGTAATAGCGTTTACCAGGATAACCTTCAGCATATTTGTTTGTCAACGGTGAACCGGCTGCTTCTAAAACGGCAGGACTTACAAAATTTTCTGAAGCAATCAGCTCAAGCTTATTTTGTTGTCTTTCAATTTCTTGTTTTAATATTTGAAATACTTCTGAATCGGTTTTTAGATGAGAATACATATAACATTTAACTTTTATTTTTGATGTTCAAATTTAATAAAAAAAGGTTCCCTGTTAAACAGAGAACCTTCTTTTTCATTCATATTTTTGATTTAGGGAGTAGTAAAACCTCTACCAAACAAGTCAAGAAATCGCAAGTAATAAAATGCACAATTCTGTGACATCAATTTTTAAAGTTCAACAATATATAATATTTATTTTTCATACCGGGTAAACCAGATATCACCAAAACTGAGACCCAGGTCAATTCTAATAAAGTTTTCTTGTAACAAATCATTTTCTTTCGATCCTCTTACGGCATATTCTAAACCAACATCAAATGTATTTTCCGGACTAAGTGGCAACGAGAATCCGCCTGATACTGAAATTTGATGTAATTCATAGCCGTTAAATTCATATTGCGACATTTCATAACTTACACCTGCTCGCAACATTATCTGCTCCAAAAAATTCATCGATAAAATGCGTGACGGTCTATATTCAAACCCTAAGCTAAACTTATTTAGATCACTTAAATTAAGTTGATTTATTCCGCTCAATTTAAAATCAGTCCAGGGTTGGTAAAAATAGTCCAGTGCAAAATTGTAAACATTATCGAAAGTAATATGTATACCTGCATTTAAGCGCGTTGGAACAACCATTTGTGTTTTTCCAAAATAAAGAGAATCGATAATAGTTTTAGAGCGGCTCACAAATGCTGTATCAGTTTCTAAATCACCAATTATGTTGGCGCTAAGTCCAAATCGAAAATTAGAAATCGAGGAAGCATTTAAAAAGTCTGCCAGATTTGGTGTAATTAATCCGAGAGTTGTTCCGAATCCGGTCGGTGCAAATTGTAATTCATAATCCGATGGAAATGTAGCACTATTAAAAAACTCTATTGAAGAAGTGTAAGTTAAATTTCCAAAATAGTAATCTAATGTAGCACCAAGAATAAAATCGTAAGGAACTTTATAAGTGCCACCAATAAAGATTCTTGAAAGGCCTCCAATGCCCTTATATGTTGCAATGTAATTTCCGGTCGATTGATCCTGAACACTCTCAACAACTTCATAATTAATTCTGCTGTAAGGAACAATGCCCATCGCAACTGCTATTCCATTTGCTTCGCTAACAGGAAAAGCAAATGTAAAACCTCTGAATATTCCATCACCATAATATTGTGATTCTGTAGAATTAGATACCTTTAAATCATCATAGGAAAAACTGAATTCTATTCTTGTCCTTGACAAATTACTCCAGGATGCAGGGTTCAGTATTTCAACATAATCGGTATTCAACATGGCGGAACCAGAAAAACTTAATGCCATTGTTCTGGCAGAATAACCATAAAAGATATCACCAATACCATACCTTGTATAGGTTGATGTATTTTGAGCAACCGATAACGCTGTCATCAAAGAGAACCACATAAAACTATATTTTAAGCTTTTGATTATCACAAATTTCTCTTAACCGTAAAGGTGATTATTATCCTTGGTCTGTCCGCAATTTCAGAATAATCACTTCCTTTTATTCCAAAGAGATCTGTACCTAATGTATGATTTCCGGCTTCTATCAACATTCCAAAGTTTTCATTCTTGCTAACCCAAGTTCTAACAAACGCAGTTATGTCTCCTGAAAATTGATTGTTCTTGTATGATAATGTTACAGGGTCTCCTTCAGTTTTTATTGAGTCGTTTGAATTGAGAAAGTACAAGCGCAGGGTATTACTATAACTTGAACCATGAACAGAGTTTGCGGAATCGGAGGTAAGAATTAATTCAGCTTTGTTTATTATCAAACCTACAGGTAGAACCCCGACATCAAAATTTAGTTTTGAATTTATAGTAACACTGCTTTGGGCAGCAATTAAACCAGAAGGCAAAGTCGGTTCCGAACCAGCAACTGCACTAACATCAGCAGAAATAAGTCCATTTATTGTATCTACGTAAACACCAGGCTTCTCAATGACAACAAAGAATTTTGCAGCCTGAGAAGAAGTAGTAGTTAAAGCCTGGAATCCAATAATTTTATTTGACGTAGAGGTAGGCTCGAGATAAATTCCATAATTTTTTGCAAGTGAAGTATCTACCGAATTTTGCATCCAACTATACACCAGACTTTCATCAAGATGAAATGAATACAATGTGTCAGATGCTGAAAATTCTGAGCTGGCATCATCCGGGTCGTATTGAAGGCTAGGCAGATCATCAACAGTAAATGTATTTGAATTCCAATTCGAGTTAACCTGATGAGTTGTAAAATTCATTGTTGCCAGGGTATCGCCATAAACATAGGTATTAGTTAATATTATCCAGGAATCTAAAACATTAATACTATCCTTTTTAATGTCTTCCTCAATACTATCAGGAAGACTAAAGATAAATTTCAGGAGAGTGGAAGAAGCTAAGGTTTGTGAAGAAGTCTGGTATTTGCCTATCAGCACCCAGGCTGAAGAACCTAAAGGAACAACTCTTCTAAAGAATGAAGAGTTCTGTTCGATTGTATCTACCTGTGAGTCAAAAGTTTTTACAATTATAAAATCACTTTCAAGAATCTCAATACCTATAGAAGACGGTTCATCGTTACAGGATAAGAAGAGAGTTAGTACTGCGAGCAGTAATAGAATAAAAACATAATGAAATTTCAAAAAGTATCTCCGCTAAATATCAGCAAGAATAAAATTACAAGCATTTAATAAATTATCGGCTACAAATGTTGGAAAATTATTTTCCTTATGCAAGATAGAAATACTCTCCTCCCCTTTTCCGGTTCTTACCAGAATAGTCTTTATTCCCGCATTTTTTCCGCATTGTACATCAGCAACCGAATCTCCGATGAAATATGAATTTTGCAAATCAACATTGAATTCTTTGGCTGCAACGAACAACAGCTTTGGAGATGGTTTTCTGCATTCGCAATCTTCTTCACTGCTGTAATCAGGATGAGCCGGGCAAAAATAGAAAGCATCTATTTTTACTTTATAATCTGAGAGAAGAATATTTATCTTATCATTTACGGCTTCAACATCTTTACTTGTCATGAGTCCTCTTGCTATTCCTGATTGGTTCGAAATTACTATAAGCAAAAAACCGTACTTTTTGAGCAACGCAAGTGCATCACCAGTTTCAGGAAATAATACAACTTTTTCTGGATCACTTATATAACCGGGGTCTTCGTTTATTGTTCCGTCCCTATCGAGAAAGACTGCAAGGTTGGGCATTAACTCTCGTTAAGCATTGTCTTATAAAGTTCGATATATTTTTTTGCGGAAGAATTCCAGCTAAAATCTTCCTTCATTGCAGTTTTAATAATCTTATTCCAGGTTTCTTTATCTGTATAAATTTTGAGGGCTCTTTTAATCTCGCTCAGGAGTTCATCAGCATTATATTTTTTGAAAACGAAACCATTACCTTCTTTAGTTTTCTCATTGAATTTCTTCACTGTGTCGGCCAATCCACCGGTTTCACGCACTACCGGGATTGTGCCATAATTCAGGCTGTACATTTGATTTAAGCCGCAAGGTTCATACTTCGATGGCATAAGCAGAATATCTGCACCGCCTTCAATTAAATGTGCAAGATCGTCATTAAAGCCAAGGTAACAAGCAAATTTTTTGTGATGTTTTTTTGCCATCTGGTCGAAGAATGAGTGGTATTTTTTATCTCCGGTTCCCAATACAATCATTTGAATATCAAGCTTCAACAATTCGGGAAGTATTTTTTCAACAAGATCTATTCCTTTAGAATCATATAATCGTGAAATTAAACTGATAATGGGTGTGTCTTCGTTGAATTCGAATCCAAACTTTTCAGCAAGCGCTTGTTTATTTAAAACCTTTTGCTCAACATTTTTAATGCTGTATTTTTTCGGAAGATGTTTATCTTTATCAGGATTCCAGACTTTTGTATCAATGCCGTTTATTATTCCATATAAATCATCTTTTCTCTTTGCCAATATTTCCTTCAAACCACTTCCAATTTCGTTATCAGTTCTTATTTCATTGGCATAAGTCTCACTTACGGTATTGATGACATCGGCAAACAGGAGTCCGCTTTTCATATAATTCAGTTTACCTTTATGGAGAATACCTTTGTCGGAATTCAGCTTTTCAGGTAATCCGGTTTTCTTGAAAGATGATTTTGGAAATTCGCCCTGGTACGCAAGGTTGTGAATTGTAAAAAGTGTTTTAAACTTGTCGAAGTTTGGTTCATCCTGGTAAACATTTTTCAGATAAGCAGGAATCAAACCACATTGCCAATCGTTGCAATGAATAATATCCGGAATCCAGCCAAGCTTTATTATAAGCTCAAAAACTGAACGACTTAAAATGATGAATCTTTCATCATTATCAGGATAATCTACACCATTCATCGGATCGGAGTAAAGGCTGTTCCTGCTTCCAAAATATTCCTGATTATCAAGAAAATAAATTTGCACCCTGATTTTTTGGCCGGGTAAAAAACAAGATTTCAGCGAAAATAAAACTTCCTTTCCGTCTATATCTATTTTAATATCTTTTAATCTTACAACTTCGTGAATCTTAAATTTACGGTCATCAACTGCTCCATATTTAGGAACAACTATCCGAACCTCATGTCCCAATTCGGATAATGTTTGAGGCAATGCCGCAGAGACATCTGCAAGACCGCCAGTTTTAACAAATGGAACAACTTCGGACGTTACGAAGAGTATTTTTAACTTTTTTGTAGACATTTTCTCTGAAATTTTGTGGAATGAACAATGCAAAATTACTAAAACGAGCCTTCTATAACAACAAAATACCAGTTTTATTATTTAACCATTAATATCTGATCATTACAACATCAGCCAAAACCTTTAATCGAAATGAATATAGTCTTATATTAACACTTAATTATTAACATTTATTTAAAAAGATTTTGAAATTTTTAATTGCATTTTTCGGACTGGCCGTTCTAATCTTGGGATGCAGTGCATCAACTGGTTCACGATATGAAACAAAGAACGAAACCAATTCGTCAACTGACGCCGAAGAGAAAAAAGAAGTTGTTGAAGATTTTGATATCACACAATATGAAACTGAAATTGATATCGAAGCCCCTCCTATTTCGACAGGTAAAGTTCCGCCTGATGTTTGGTACGAATATAGTACATCATCCACAGATAGTCTGAGAAATATAATTGGCACAACTGATGGTTACAGGGTACAAGTATTATCCACAGATGATATCGACGAGGCAAACCTTGTTCGTGCAGAAATTTATGAAAAGACATCAAGAAAAGAAGTTTATATTATTTTCGAACCGCCATTTTATAAAGTAAAAGTGGGGGATTTTACTTCAAAAACTGAAGCAGAAGATCTTAGATTTAAACTTAACCAACTTGGATATACTGAATCAAAAGTTGTTCAGGAAACCGTAAATATTTTTGAGTAATGAAAACTCTTATTTATAACCCTGCGGCAATCGTAACAGTCAATACTTCGGGAAAGAATTTCAAACGAGGCAAGGAATTATCAGATATCGGTTGTCTTTATGAGCATTCAATAATCATTGAAGATCACACTATTAAAGATATAGTTCCGACAATTTCTGCCGACAAAAATAAGTTCGACAAAATTATTGATGCCACTCAAAAAACTATTTTACCGGGTTTAGTTGAATGTCATACACACACAGCATTTGCTGGTTCCCGTTCTAATGAATTCAGACAAAAACTAAGCGGCGTTGGATATGAAGAGATTGCAAAAAAAGGTGGTGGAATAAACACTACTGTTCAAGCGGTTCGTTCATTAAGCTTTGAAGAATTAGTCAATATAATTAAGCCAAGAGTTGAGCATTTTATTTCACAGGGAATAACTACTCTTGAAATTAAAAGCGGTTATGGATTAAACTTTGAGAATGAAAGAAAACTCTTGCAGGTAATAAATTTCCTTAATGAAATCTATCCAATTGATGTTATTCCAACATTCCTTGGTGCACACACTTTTCCTCCGGAATATAAAAATGATCATCAAGGTTATGTTGATGACATCATAAACAAAATGATCCCTCACTTTGCTGAACAAAATCTTGCTGAGTTCTGTGATGGATTTTGTGAAGCAACAGCTTTTTCTTCAAATGAAATTGATGAGATATTCTCTTGTGCAGATAAGCATGGATTAAAACTAAAGCTTCATACTGAACAGTTCAATTCAATTGGTGGTTTGGATGTAGCACTTAAACATAGAGCTGTGTCAGTTGATCATCTTGAAGTAATTAAAGACGAAGATATTCCGAAACTTAGTAATTCAGATACTGTTGCTGTTCTTCTTCCCGGAGTATCTTTCTTCCTTAATCACATTTATGCACCTGCAAGAAAGTTGATTGAACAAAATGCAATTGTTGCTCTGGCTACTGACTTTAATCCTGGTTCATCTCATATATCAAGTTTGAGTTTGATAATGAGTCTTGCATCATTAAAAATGAAGATGACAATTGAAGAAACAATTAGTGCTGTGACTATTAACTCAGCAAAAGCATTGTGCAGAGAAAAGAGTATCGGCTCAATTGAAATCGGGAAGAAAGCTGACTTTGCTGTATTTAATACATCAGACTATGCTGATATAGTTTATTCTATTGGAAATAATTTGAATTGTATGACGATTAAGAATGGAAAAATAGTTTATCAAGCAGCTAACACCTGATCATTTAGAATCATTTAAACTTAAATATCAAATCACTTACTTCCCATCTTGGTCGTAAATTTAAAGTGTCAGGATAAATCGAAAAACTTTCTGAATATTTAATTGGTTCTGGCCAGCCGTAATTAAATTTTCCATCATTATTTTCATCAAGATAACACCACAATAAATATTTACCCGGCTCAATACGATTGAATTCAAATTTATCTGACTCCAGTTTTTGCTCGTATTTTAATTGAGGTGTTGATGTATTTTCCAGAATTAAGTTAGAAGTTTTTGAGTAATCTAAGTTTATTACATTTCCGGTAAGTCCAGTAAAATCCAATCCTGAAATCGTTCTCAATTTCAAAGTAAAAATTGAATCTTTGCGGTTTCCTGAAATATCAACAAAACTTCCCAGCTGAAGTTTAACAAGATAATCTTTATCAGACTTTAGATTCTCGGCAGGTTTTATAATTAAGGTGGCATCATCCATAAAGTCAATGTCCAGACCTACGGCTTTGTTTAAAGTATCAGTCAAAGCAACAGCAGTGTTAATCAAGTCCTTATTAAAAGCCTCATCAAAGAAAATTTTGATTTCTGCTTTCTCAAAGTCAACTAAACCACCGGCAGCAGGTTCAGTTGAAACAATTTTAATTGAACTAGTATCAATCCTATCACTGACTACCACTTTGGTAAAATCGTTTATCATCACGTTATTCAATAAGTCAGTTAAAGAATCAGCAAAAAGATAGACCTGGTTTTCAAGATTAATTTGCGCATCGAGCATCAATATAAATTCTTCAGGCTTGGTTTTACCTTTAAATGCATAAACGATCTCATAAGTTTTATTATCTGTAGAATCAAAAAGCGAGAAATTTTCAGCACGAATGGAAGGAAGCTTTACCTCTTTGCTGCTGCTTACAATTATATGATTTCTATCCGTCATAATCCCGCTTATTAACCTTGGCTTGGTTGTATCCGCATTGAATAAAAGGAAGTATAAATTAGTATAAATTGAATCTTGGTCGCTTAAAAGAATATCCTGATGAGGGATACCAATTTGATCCTGATCCTGCTGATACAAATAATCTCTGAACTGATCATTGACAGCAAATACCCTATAATTTCCGGAACCAAGTCCCTGCATGCTGAATTTTCCATCAACTCCAGTTTGAGATACGTAATCCGGTTTTCGTTTAAGCAAGGAATCTGCACCTTCATCAATCTTGTAAGCATAAATAAATACACCTTCTTTCTCCTTTCCAAAAACTTTTCCCGAAATAATTTTCCGATCTATTTTATCTCCGGTAGAAAATGTAAATGTAAAAGCCTGCGACATCCTGTTTTTGTTATTCAGATCAACAACATCAGTTCCGATAGTTATCGTGTAAGTAACATCATCTTTTAATTTTTCCGGGAATGTTACTTCCAGTGTTGTGCCACTCCAGCTATATTCAAGAGAACCTTCAATAAAAGGTGATATAAAAATTGCATCAGTTACTGATCGTTTATCAACATATTCGGAAAATTCAAGTTCAAAATAATTTTCATCAAATTTAATAGTGCCATCAGCAGGATAAACTTCAACAACTATCGGTGGAATACGGTCAGGCTCACCACCAGGCGGAGGCAATTGATTTGCACATTTAATCAAGATAAAAGAAAAAAGAAATGAGCTTGAGATTACTATTTTGAATTTTGAGTTCGTAACCACTCTCTGTATTTTTTAACATTATTATTGTGTTCGGCTAGTGTCTTCCCGAAAAGATGACCACCGGTTCCATCAGCAACAAAGTAAAGATAGTTATTTTTTTCGGGATATAACGCTGCAAGTATTGCAGCTTTGCCGGGACTGTTTATTGGCCCTGGAGGTAAACCAAAATATTTGTAGGTGTTGTATGGCGAATCCAATTCAAGATCCTTGAATGTTAATCTTTTCCACCCACCTGGAATGACGTATTGGATTGTAGGGTCAGCCTGAAGTTTCATACCAATACGAAGACGGTTATGGTACACTCCAGAAATTCGCGGCATCTCCTCTTCTTTATTTGTTTCACCTTTTATGATCGAAGCTAAAGTAACAATCTCGTGAACTGTAAATCCAAGTTCTTTTGTTCTGGCTTTTAGACTATCATTATAAAATTCTTTGAATGAATTGTAAAATAATACAATTGCACCTGCTGATGAACTTCTCTCATAAATTTCGTAATCTGCTGCAAAGAGATAACCTTCGAATGAATTTTGATCAAGTCCAAGTGAATCAGCAAAAGATTTGCTACTTGCCTGATTAGCAAATTCTGTTGAATCTATATACATATATTTTTGAAGCCGGTGAGCAAGCCATTTAATTGTTTGTCCGGGCTTAATTGTCAAAGTTCTTTGAAAATCACATTCGCCTGAGATGAACAAATCAAGTAAATCAAGGTAGCTTAATCCATTCGGGATACGAAATCTTGCTGCTCTGATTTTCCTTTCTGCGCCGTACACGAATCCGGCAATTTTAAAATTATTTTTACCTGGAATAATTCCCTGATTGTACAACCGTTCAGCAACAGAGGAAAAACTTTCACCCTTTTTGATATCGAAAGTAACCGGTGAACTCGCCAGATAATAATTAGGCGTAAAAAATGTTAGGTATGATAAAATTAAAATAATGATGAATACAGCAACAACAGCCAGAACATCCCAGCGAATAAATATTTTAAAAAATTTATTATTCATTTATGACTAACTCAGTCTAAGAAAATGATTTTCAGGAATGGAAGGATAAGGTTTAGCTCTCAAACTATCTCTGACTCCACTTTTGTATAGTTGATATCCGCGTAAGGCAATCATAGCGGCATTATCACCACAATACGACAATGAAGGAACGATGCAAGAAATTTTAAATCGGTCAGCAATGTTATTAAAATCATTTCTTAATTTTTGATTTGCTGCTACGCCACCAACAAGTGACAGTGACTTTACTGTATGATTATGCAAAGCGAGATTCACCTTCTGAACTAAAGCATCAACAAGAGCTTTTTGGAATGAAGCTGATATATCATTCAAATTAGATTCGGGAATATTTCCATCTGCAAAATTCTTTTGAACATATCTTAACACTGCTGTTTTTAATCCACTAAATGAAAAATTATATTCATCCTTCAGCTCTGCAACTGGAAATTTAATTTTCTTATCATCACCGTTTAATGCACTTGCCTCAATCTGCGGACCACCGGGATATCCAAATCCAAGAAGTTTTGATACTTTATCAAAAGCTTCGCCTGCAGCATCGTCAACTGTTGTTCCAAGAAGATAAATATTTGTAAAACTTTCAACGTAAAGTAAAAGTGTATGACCTCCGGAGACAACCAGAACAAGCATCGGGAAATCCGGTTTCTTATCCATTAAAAAACCTGAGAAGATATGTCCTTCAATATGATTAACAGCAACGAATGGTTTATTGAGAGAATAAGCTAATCCCTTTGCGAAAGTAAGACCAACTAATAATGCTCCAATTAGTCCCGGTCCGGCAGTAGCAGCTATCAAGTCGATTTCGTTAACATTTAAATTGGCTGATTGAAGTGCAGAATCGACAAGAGGCTTAACCATTTGTAAATGAGCTCTGCTTGATAATTCAGGAACAACACCACCGTAAGTTTTATGAAAGTGCTGGGATGAAATCAAATTAACTTTTACTTCTTCATCAGAAAGAATTGCCACTGAAGTTTCGTCACAGGAGCTTTCAATTCCCAGGATATTTAACTTCCGGGAACTAGTCATTAACGGAAGGCAAAAAATTCTTTAACAATGTGTCCGGCAAGTTGCGGATTTTCCTTAAGTCTGCGGATAGAATATTTATACCAATCTTCTCCAAAAGGAACATATATTCTAATTTTATAGCCATCCTTATTTATTTTATCTCTTAAATCTTCTCTTACTCCAAGCAGCATCTGAAATTCAAACTTATCTTTCGGAATGTTCAGATCTCTAATCATTTCATAAGATTTATCTATAAGATATTTATCATGAGTCGCGATTCCAACATAATTACCATTTTTCAACATTTGCTCAAGACATTTCATATAATTATCTCTGATTGCCTGCCTGTCCTTGTATGCGATTGTTGCAGGCTCAATGTAAATTCCCTTACATAGCCTATAATTAGTTCCAAGTTTATTAAGTACAATCGTATCGTTGGAGGTTCGTTTCAAATAAGCCTGAAGAACGACGCCAACGTTTTTAAATTCTTCATAAATTCTTTTATAGACATCTATCGTTAAATCAGTAAATGGAGAATCCTCCATATCTATTCGAACAAAATTTTTAATTTCGTTCGCTCTTTTGACCAGTTCATGAATTTGTTGATAAGCAAGCTCTTTATCAATAGCCAGACCCATTTGAGTTGGTTTGATTGAGAGGTTTGCTAACAAATTGTTTTTTATGATTGCATCGAAAACTTCGAGTGCTTTTTGCTTTGCATCGATCGCTTCTTCTTTTGTATTTATAGATTCACCCAACACATCGAGTGTTGCATAAATTCCTTTGGAATTAAGCTGTTTTACAGTTTCAATGGCTGATTGGAGGGTTTTACCAGCGATATACTTTTTTGAAAATAACCAAACAATATTTTCAGGCATTGCCTGAACTGTTTTAACCAGAAGATTATGAAATACAGACACTACATTCTCCGCAATAATTAGGTATCCAAAATTACTGCATTTTTGATACTGTAAAAAATGTAAATTGAAAAGTTATTCTTGAAGGTTGATTTTTATAGTGTGGCTTCTAAAAGATTAATTAGAAGAATAGCTTTTTGTTTTAATTCATCTTTCGAACCATTGTTAGTAAAAACGAAGTCAGCTTTCTTTTTTTTCGCATCCTCATTTAGTTGATTGTTATCACGCTTAATAAAGTCCTCTTCTGAAAGTTTTTTAACCGTTGTTGAACGCTTCATTCTTAAATCTTTCTCAGCGGTAATAAGCACAACATAATTATACATTTTTTCAATTTTTGATTCGAATATTAAAGCAGCCTCTACGAATACAATATTATTTGTTTTAAAATATTCTACTGAAAGATACTCGATTTGTTTTCTTACCCTTGGATGAAGAATGGAATTGATTTTTTTAAGCTTTTTTGGATCGGAAAATACTTGCTCAGCGAGATAATTAATGTTAACTCTTTTGCCCTGAAAGGATTGTGCTCCGAAATTGTATATAATTTCAGATCTGACTTCTAAATCATTTGCAAGAATCTCTTTAGAAATGTCATCAGCCAATATTACAGGATACCTAAGCTCCGAAATAAATTTTGCAAAAGAAGATTTACCGGAACCAATGTTTCCGGTAATTGCTACTCTAATTTTCTTTGATCTTGACATAAATAAAAGTTCAGGAGAAATACTTATTTGGCATATCCTATTTTCCTAACTTCACGGATAACAGTAACTTTAATTTGTCCAGGGTATTCCATTTCATTTTCAATCTTTGCAGCAATATCTTTAGCAAGTTTATCAGCAAGCAGATCATCTACTTTATCATGCTCAACTACGACTCTTACTTCCCTGCCTGCCTGAATTGCATAAGTCTTTGCAACACCTTCAAAAGATTTGGCCAGTGTCTCAAGATTTTCAAGACGTTTTACATAACTCTCAAGTGGTTCGCGTCTTGCACCAGGTCTTGCTCCGCTAATTGCATCGGCTGCTTGAACCAGCGCAGCAATTGGATGCTCCATCTCTATATCTTCGTGGTGCGAACCGACAGCATTAACAACAATTGAGTTCTCATTAAATTTCTTTGTAAACTCATAACCTATTAATGCGTGGGGACCTTCGACACTTTTATCTACAGTCTTCCCTATATCGTGTAGTAAACCAGCTCTTTTGGCCAAACCGGCTTCAAGACCTAATTCGGCAGCCATTATGCCAGTTAAATAAGCCACTTCTATACTGTGCTGCATTAAGTTTTGTCCAAAGCTAGATCTATATTTCATTTTTCCGATATGCTTTATCAGTTCACTATGCATGTTGTGTAACCCAAGTTGCATAACAACATTTTCACCATCCCGAATCATTTCTTCTTCGAGTTCTAGCTTTACTTTTTCGACAATCTCTTCAATTCTGGCAGGATGAATTCTACCATCAGATATTAATCTTTCTAATGAGACTCTTGCAACTTCCCTTCTAAACTGATCGAACGAAGAAAGAATAACTGCTTCTGGTGTATCATCAACAATTACATCAACACCAGTACTTGCCTCAAATGCACGTATATTTCTTCCCTCTTTTCCAATAATTCTGCCTTTCATCTCATCATTTTGTATTTGAACAACTGATACAGTGCTTTCTATGGAGTGGTCTGCTGCTGTTCTTTGGATTGACTGAACAATGATTTTCTGGGCTTCCCGCTTGCCATCATTTTTTGCTTTATCAGTAATGTCTTTGATGATTGACACAGCTTGCATTTTAGCTTCATTAACCAGGTTATCCATCAGGATTTTTTTTGCTTCCTCGGATGAAAGTCCTGATATTTTTTCGAGCTTAGCGTTTTGTTCTTGCTCGAGGTGATTTATCTCTTCAATCTTTATTTCAATTTGTTTGCGCTGCTGGTTTAAGTCCTGCTCAAGCTTTTTATTTTCTCTTTCCTTCTGTAAAACAAGGTCAAACTTTTTTTCGCTGTTTTCTTCCCTCAGCTGGATCTGCTTTTCAACAGCACTGACCTTTTGCCTTTTTTGCTGAACCTCTTTATCAAATTCTGTTTTCTTTTTATACCACTCATCTTTAACTTCTAAAAGTTTTTCTCTTTTAATATTCTTAGCATCTTTATCTGCATCATCAAGTATCTTCTTTGCCTGATCTTCAGCAGCAATAATACTTTTTTTACCAATCCTGGAGTTCATCATCCACCCCAGATAAAAGAATACAACTATGACAACAACAAGCATCGGAATTAATACATACAGTTCGTCCATTTTTCCTCCACGCTTAAGTTTTATTTTTTAAAGACCGCACTCGCTGCCCCGTAATTAATAGGAAAAACCCTATTAATCACAGTGGGAATGTTCCCAGTCGCTTTTTACTTCCACTGCTTCCCAAAAATGGGAGAGTCCTCAATTCAAAATTGAAGATGAGGCCTGTAATACACGCCGGAGTAATACTCCCAATTAGTTTATGTTAGTTTTTCACTAATTATTAGGAGCAGCGAAGCGGTTATACTTAAGATGGGTCTGCAGACTGCTGTTCTGATAGAAGAAGTTTTATCTTTTTAACTTTATCCGAAGCTTGAATTAAAAATTCTCTATTCTTATTCTTCTCAATAAAAAGATCGTATGCAATATTCAAACAAGCGATAATAGCTATAGTTTGAGCCGGTTGATCAGGAAGCTCATCTTTTGTTTCTTCCATTACTTTATTTACATATATAGCAAGCTCTTTAGCTATTTCTTCATTTTCAACAAGTAAAGAATACTCTTTTTCAAATATTTTTATTTTTAGCTTCTTTTTTTCCATCAGTCTTTCTGCACTACCCACTAACAAATTATTTAAGAACTAATTACTTAAACTTGTCCCGCTAACTCACTCTCGTGATTAATCAACGGACAAGTGTTTATCTATTCTGGAAATTAAATCTCTAATTTTACTTTTTATCTCTTCCCGTTCTTCTAAGTTTAGTTTTGATTTTTCCTCCGATTTAAGTTTTATATCTTCTAATTCTGATTCCATTTCGGAAATCTTTTGGTGAAGAAGATTTTTATCCTGCTGAATTTCATTTAGTGATACTTCAAGTTCCTTATTTCTTCCTAAAGTATCGCTATACTTATTTTTTAGTATTTCTACATGGGATTCAAGTTTTCCCAGATCGCTTATCAATGTTTCGTATTTAGCAAGGTCAACCAATTATTTCCCTCTCAGAATCGCATTGAAGTTTTTTTCTACTTTATTAATTAAAATCTGAAAATCTTTCTCTACTTCTTCATCAGTTAAAGTTCTACTAAAATCATAATACTCTAAATTGAATGCCATACTCTTTTTATCTTCACCTATTTCATTACTTTCGAAAATGTCAAATAATTCAGCATATTTAAGAATATCACCGCTTTCTTTTAAAATAAAATCCTTTACTGAAGTATAATTTATCGATTTATCAAACAAAAACGCAAAATCACGATATACTTTGGGATATTTTAGTAGTTCATTAAACTTTCTTCTTTGACCTGATAATTGATTCAAAATGCTTAAATCACACTCAAAAGAAAAGACAGATTGATTGATATCGAATGTCTTCAGAATATTTTTGTTCAACTTACCACCAATACCAAAAACCGAATCTTTAATGTTAATGGCGAATTGGTACTCGTAAATCTTATTCTGTATGGAATTATAAGAATCATTTAAAACATTGTCAAGCGAAAATTTAGATAAAAATGCACTTATCACTCCCCTCAAATCAAATATATCAAATTCTTCTTCAGGAGAATACCATTGACGATTTTGCTTTTTACCGGTAAGAATTAGAAGTAATTTCTTTTTTTCTGTAAAATCCGAAAAAGAGTCTAGTTTGTCTTTTAGTTTTTCAAATATATTTCCAATTTCAAAAACAGCAATATCCTTTTCACCCTTTTTAATATTATTCGAGACAACATGCAAAGCCGAAATTAAAAGTGATGTTCTGAGAAAAGCCATATCCTGACTTTGAGGATTTGTTATTTCAATCGGATTGCCAGTAACTTTTGCATCTGATTCAGGAACCAGAGGATTATTTACCATCTCATTAAATCCCAATGCTACAGCACTTTCTCTGATTATATCTTCAAGATCGAAGTCGTCCTTTCTTTTATGAAGAGTAATGCTAACTTTTTCAATGACAGGGATTTTATCATAACCTGCAATCCTGGCTACTTCTTCTATCAAGTCAACTTCCCTCTCGATATCAGGGCGTGAAGATGGTACAATTACCTCAAGCGCTTCACCCATATCTTTTAACAAATTTATTCCAAGCTTTTGAAATATTCTTATCACTTCCGCTTTTTGAACTTCATAGCCGAGTAATTTTTTCAATCGTGCAAAACGAAACTTAACTTCATTCTGCTTTAATTTAACAGGATATTCATCAATAACACCTTTGACTACTTCTCCACCAGCTATTGAAGCAATTAATTGAGCGGCTCTTTGTGAAGCAAATACTGTGTTGGATGGATCAGTTCCTCTTTCAAATCTGTACGATGAATCAGAAGACAACTGTAATTTTTTCGATGTCCTCCTGATCGAAGTCGGATTAAAGTAGGCGGATTCGATTAAAATATTTTTTGTTGATTGTGTTACTTCCGAATTCTCACCGCCCATTACTCCAGCAATTGCAACTTCACGCTTGCCATCGCAAATCATCATCGTTCCCGAAGGTAATATTCTTTCTTTCGAGTCAAGAGTGATAAACTTCAAATCTTCACTCAGACTCTTAACAATTATTTTTTTATTTGCTAGCTGATCAAGGTCAAATGCGTGTAAAGGCTGTCCTAATTCGTGAAGAATAAAATTGGTGACATCGACTACATTATTAATGGGACGCAATCCTATTTTTGTTAATTTATTCTTCAACCATTCAGGCGATTCCTTGATGGTCAGTCCAGTAACAACTTTTGCAGAATATCTGGGACAATTTATTTTATCTTCAATTTCAACTTTAGCAAGCTTGTTAATATCCTGCTGAGATTCCAAAAAATCCAGTTTTGGAATTCTTAATTCACGATTAAATATTGCTGAGAGATCACGTGCGACACCAATATGCGAAAGTGCATCAGGACGATTGGGTGTAATTGCTATATCAAGAATTACATCATTCAGTTTTAAAGCATCACTGATTGCAGTTCCGGCAGTAAGCTCATCAACCAAAATCATTATTCCTGAATGATCACTACTTAACTCCAATTCATCCTCGGCACAGATCATTCCATATGATTCCACACCGCGTATTTTTACTTTTTTCATTTCCATATTCCCTTTTGGAATTATGGAACCAATAGGAGCGAATGCGACATTTTGCCCTATCATAACATTTGGAGCACCACAAACTACCTGTAAATCAGTCTTACCATCAAACACGGTACAAACTGTAAGCTTGTCCGCATCAGGATGTTTCATTACATCTTTAACTAATCCAACAACAATCCCTGAATATTTTTTATTCTGATCAACATAGTCTTCAACTTCAAGTCCGGACATAGTTAACTTTTCTACAATCTCTTCTGTAGAGATGCCGTCAAGGTTAATGTAATCTTTTATCCAGTTTAAAGAAATCTTCAAGAAAATATTCCAGCTAAAATTGTTTGAGAAATCTTAAATCGTTTTCAAAAAATATTCTTATATCATCAATGCCATATTTTAGCATTGCTATTCTTTCTATTCCCATTCCAAAAGCGTAACCGGTATACTTCTCTGAATCATAATTAACATGTTTAAATACATTCGGATCAACCATTCCACAGCCAAGTATTTCCAGCCAGCCCGATTGTTTACAAACTCTGCATCCTTTTCCTTTGCAGATATAACAAGTGATATCCATTTCTGCACTTGGTTCAGTAAAAGGAAAGAAACTTGGTCTGAATCTGTATTTAAATCCTTCACCATAAAACTGCTCAGCAAACGAAACCAGAGTACCTTTTAATTCTGCAAATGAAACATCAGTATCAACATAAATTCCATCTACCTGATGGAACATACAATAACTACGCGAACTTATTGCTTCATTACGATAAACGCGGCCGGGCATGATTGCCCTGATTGGCGGTTGTTCTTTTTCCATAATTCGGATTTGAACCGGTGTCGTATGTGTTCGAAGCAAAAATTTATCGCTCACAAAAAAAGTATCCTGCATATCTCTTGCAGGATGATCCGGAGGAAAATTTAAGGCTTCGAAGTTGTAATAATCAGATTCAAGTTCAGGGCCATCGTAAACTGAAAATCCTAATCCTTTAAAGATAGATTTTATCTCGAATAAAGTTTGAGTGAGGATGTGTTTGCTTCCAATCTTAACGGTCTTTCCAGGAAGAGTAAGATCTAATTCATCTGAATCAGAAGCTCGATTAGATTCAATAAAAGACTTTTTACTATTGAATGATTCTGTTACTTCATTTCTGAGAGTATTGAGAAGCTTACCGAAGATAGGTTTTTCTTCGCCTGATACTGATTTTAATTCATCGAATAGTCTTGTAACAATTCCATTTCGACTGAGATATTTTATTCTGATCTGTTCAAGCTCAGCAGATGTAGAAGTTTTTTCGATTTCCTGATCAAAATCTTTTTTTATTCTCTCAATTTCGGAATGCTGCATAAATGAACTGACGAATATTTAAAATAATACCCTCATTGAAAATTAATCCGATGAGGGTTTGAATTAGTTCGCTGCGAATTTTACAAGTTCAGAGAAAGCATCCGGATTATCAACGGCAAGGTTAGAAAGAACTTTGCGATTGATAACCACTCCTTTAATGTCAAGAGCGTTTATGAATTTAGAATAGCTTAGGCCGTGTGGTCGTACGGCAGCATTAATTCTTGTAATCCAGAGCTGTCTGTAAATTCTCTTTTTCGATTTTCTATCCCGGTAAGCATGAACAAGACCTTTCTCAACAGCATTTTTAGCAACGGTCATAACATTACCACGACTACCCCAGTAGCCTTTTGCCTGCTTTAATATTTTTCTTCTTCTCTTTCGAGATGCAACGTTATTCTTTGCTTTTGGCATTTTACTTTTCCTTTATCATTATTGAACCATTAAACTTACTCTTTTTTGATCAGCTTTAGAGACCGTAGTAGCTTTCCTCAATTGTCTTTTTGTCTTCGTAGATTTTGAGGTTAGTATATGACTCTTATAAGCTTTATGTCTCTTGAATTTTCCCGAAGCAGTCTTTCTAAATGTTTTTGACGCACCCCGGTTACTCTTCATCTTTGGCATAACTTAATCCTAATTTTGTTATTGTTTTTTCTTTCCTTTTTTTAAATTCGGAACCACGATCAAGCTCATATTTCTACCTTCCATTTTGGGTTCCACTTCAACTTTAGCTACATCCTGCACTCTATCCAAAAATCTTCTGAGCAGATTTTCACCCTGCTCGGCATATGCCATTTCTCTTCCTTTAAATACAACAGTGGCCTTTACCTTATTTCCTTCTTCCAAAAAGTTAATCGCGTGTCTTGCCTTGAAGTCAAAATCATGAACATCAGTATTTGGATGAAATCTTATTTCTTTTAAAACTGAAATCTGCTGATTTTTCTTTTGGATTTTTTCTTTCTTCTGAATCTCGTACCTGAATTTTCCATAATCAATAATTTTGCAGACAGGTGGTTTGGCCTGTGGTGCAATTTCCACGAGGTCCTTTCCTCTTTCACCTGCCAGTCTTCTGGCATCTTTAATTAAAAATACTCCAAGCTGTTTTCCCTCTGTATCAATTACTCTCACTTTAGGAGCTTGAATCTCTTCATTGATACGAATATTATCTACTTGAGCGATGTATAACCTCTTTAATTTGTTGTGTAATCTTTGTTTTTAATCTCAGCAGCAAGTTTATCAATAAAATCGGATAAATTAAATGCCCCGAGGTCACCTTTTTTATGCTGACGAACTGAGATATTAGTAGCATTTTGCTCTTTTTCACCTACGATAATCATGTAGGGAACTTTCTGAGTTTCCCAATCCCTAATTTTATAACCGATTTTTTCATTTCTTTGATCTAATTGTGTCCGAATTCCAGCAGCAACAAAACTCTCATTAACACCTTGAGCATATTCGAAAAAGTTTTGGGAAACAGGAATAATTGCAGCTTGAACTGGTGCCAGCCAAAGGGGAAAATCTCCGGCGTAATGTTCAATCAGGATTCCAAAAAATCTTTCAATTGAACCAAGCAATGCACGATGAACCATAAAAGGTCTGTGCTCTTTTCCGTCTTCACCAATATAATTGATGTCAAATCTTTCCGGCAAATTAAAATCAAACTGAATAGTACTTAACTGCCATTCTCTGCCAAGAGCATCCTTAATTTTGATGTCTATCTTCGGACCGTAAAATGCTCCGCCGCCTTCATCCATCTCATAATCCAGCTTTTCAGCTTCAAGTGCTTTTCTCAATGATTCAATAGCTTTATCCCAAAGCACAACTTCACCAACTGCCTCTTCAGGTTTAGTTGCCAGGTAAAAATTCATTTCTTTAAAACCAAATGTTCCAAGAATCATTCTGGCAAAATTTAAAGTTCTTTGTATTTCTGCTTCGATTTGTTCGTGAGCACAAAAAATATGTGCATCATCCTGAGTGAAACCTCTGACTCGTAACAAACCGTGAAGCACACCGCTTTTTTCGTATCTGTAAACAGTTCCAAGTTCAGCCCATCTCAAAGGTAAATCGCGATAAGAACGAAGATGTGCTTTGTAAATCATAATGTGAAACGGACAGTTCATCGGTTTGATATAATAATCCTGTTCATCGATCTTCATTCCGGAATACATACTATCTTTGTAAAAATCTAAATGTCCACTTGTTTCCCAGAGCCAGCTCTTACCCATATGAGGAGAGTACAATAACTCATAGCCATTTTGTAAATGAGCATTACGCCAATAATTTTCAATTTCCATTCTGATTCGTGCACCTTTAGGATGCCAGTAAATTAATCCTGCCCCGGCTTCTTCGTGCACACTGAATAAATCAAGCTGTTTACCAAGTTTCCTGTGATCTCTTCTTTTTGCCTCTTCAAGAAAGTGGATATAATCATCAAGCATCTTTTTCTTTGGGAAAGAGATACCATAAATTCTCTGCATCTGTTTGTTATGTTCATCACCACGCCAATACGAACCTGAGACACTCAACAGCTTAATATATTTTATTTTTCCTGCAGAAGGGAGATGTGGACCAGTGCATAAATCTGTAAAATCACCTTCATTGTATATGCTGATAACTTCATTGTTTTCATCAAGCTCACTTAAAATTTCCAGTTTGTATTGATCATCCTGCTTCTTGAAAAAATCAACTGCTTTGGCTTTTTGTAACTCTGTTCTTTCAAATTTATGATCTTCTTTTAGGATGACTTCCATTTTCTGTTCAATCCTATTAAGGTCTTCCTCATCAAGCTTTTTGTTGATATCAAAATCATAATAGAATCCATTTTCAATTGCAGGTCCTACGCCAAACTTTGCTTCCGGATATAACGACTTGATTGCATGAGCCATTAGGTGTGATGTAGAATGCCAATAAACTTCTTTTCCTTCTTTATCATCAAATTTGAGAAAGTGAATATCAGTATCCTGGTAAATTGGTCTCTGCATATCTATCACAGATCCATTTACTTTTGCTGCTAGTACCTCATCAGCAAGCCTTTCGGATATTGATTGCGCAATTTGAAAAGGCGTTATGCCCTTTTCAAATTCCCTCACATTACCATCTGGAAATATTATTTTTATACTTGTCATAATTCTTTATAAAAAAAACCTGCCTGATTACTAAAGACGTCTCATTACTTTTCAGGAAGGTATTGTGGGCTCTAAAGGATTCGAACCTTTGACCTTCTGCACGTCAAGCAGACGCTCTAACCAACTGAGCTAAGAGCCCGGAATCAATTAACAATTAAGAATGAATTGTTAATTATACATTTTTAATTATTCATTGATTAAAGTACCGAGGGCCGGACTCGAACCGGCACGGGAACAAGTTCCCACAGGATTTTAAGTCCTGTGCGTCTACCAATTCCGCCACCACGGCAAAAGCAATTAAAAAGCGAAATTCTTTGATTTTGAGCTTGTAAAAATAAATAATGCCATCTCATTTTGCAAAAAAAGGATTGTTTTAATTAAAGTAATTAAAATACGATAATACTTTGGTTAAGATTCGCTTCAAAACAGTTTATTTGCAAAAGAGTTACTACTTTTCGTAGTTCATATTTGCCAAACTGAACCACTGCATATAAATTTGTTTGGTGAAGTAAATTGTGAATAGCAAGATATCAATTCGAAAGGAGTTTGGATAAATGCAAGATTATGCTGATTGGTTAACTAATACTTATAACAAATTCAAATTAAAAAATCCAGAAAGAAAAAAAGAGTTCACTACGGCCTCATTTACTCCAGTTAAGGAACTCTATCATCCTGAAGACATTACAGGAAATTATGATGACAAATTAAATTTTCCCGGGGCATATCCATTCACCAGAGGAATCCAACCTACGATGTATAGAGGAAGATACTGGACAATGCGTCAGTATGCTGGTTTTGGAAATGCCAAAGAATCTAATGAGAGATACAAATATTTACTGGAACAAGGTCAGTCAGGATTATCAGTAGCGTTTGATCTCCCCACTCAGATTGGTTACGATAGTGATGACCCAATTGCTTATGGTGAAGTTGGCAAAGTAGGGGTCGCTATTGATACACTCGCAGATATGGAAATTCTTTTTGATAAAATCCCTCTCGATAAAGTTTCAACTTCGATGACTATAAATGCTCCTGCTTCTGTTTTGCTTGCAATGTATATCGCAGTTGCTGAGAAGCAAGGTGTAACAAGAGATAAAATAAGCGGTACAATTCAAAATGACATTTTAAAAGAATACATTGCGAGAGGAACTTATATCTATCCACCGAAGCCGTCAATGAGATTGATAACCAATATTTTTGAATTCTGTTCCAAAGAGATTCCTAAATGGAATACAATTTCGATCAGCGGATATCACATCCGTGAAGCAGGTTCTACAGCAGCACAGGAAGTTGGATTCACTCTTGCAAATGGCATAGCATACGTAGATGCAGCTATAAAAGCAGGTTTAGATGTGGATACATTCGGGCAACGTCTTTCATTTTTTTTCAATTCACATAATGATTTGCTGGAAGAAGTAGCAAAGTTTAGAGCTGCCCGAAGACTATGGGCTAAAATTATGAAAGAAAGATTTGGTGCAAAAAATCCAAAGTCAATGATGCTGAGATTTCATACTCAAACTGCAGGCTCAACCTTAACAGCTCAACAAGTTGACAACAACATTGTTCGCGTAACAATACAAACTTTAGCTGCTGTGCTAGGAGGCACACAAAGTCTTCATACAAATTCACGCGATGAGGCACTTGCACTTCCAACGGAAGAATCAGTAAGAATAGCATTGCGGACTCAGCAAATTGTTGCAGAAGAAAGTGGAATCACCAACACAGTCGATCCACTGGCTGGCTCTTATTTTGTTGAGGCGATGACTGACTTAATTGAAAAAGAAGCCTCAGACTATATAGATAGAATTGATGCGATGGGAGGAATGACAGAGGCAATTGAATCTGGTTTCGTACAAACTGAAATTCAAAAGTCAGCTTACAAATATGAAATGGAAATAGAAGCGCAGGAAAGAATTATTGTTGGTGTAAATAAATACCAGATTAAAGAAGAAGAACATAAAGATCTTTTAAAGATCGATATAAAAGTTCAGGATGAGCAAATCAAATTCCTAAAAAAAATCCGTTCAGAAAGAAATAATGAAATAGTAAATAAAAATCTATCTGCTTTAAAAAAGGCTGCAGAGGGAACAGACAATTTAATGCCGCCTATCCTTGAGGCAGTTAGAAATTATGCAAGCATTGGAGAAATTTGTAATACGATGCGCTCGGTTTTTGGAGAGTACAAAGAGCACGTTGTTATTTAATTAAAAATTAAGAATGAACAATTAAGGTCTAAAATGAATTTATCACACATCGAGCATATTGGGATAGCAGTTAAAAATATGGATGAGACAATAAAATTTTATGAAGAAATACTCGGACTAAAATGCTATGCGATTGAAGAGATTAAAGATCAAAAAGTAAAAACAGCATTCTTTCAAATCGGACAGACAAAGATTGAACTGCTTGAATCAACCGATCCCGAAGGACCAATAGGTAAATTTATTGAAAAGAGAGGTGAAGGAATTCATCACATTGCTTATGCTGCAAAAGAACTTGAATTTTCTATAGAAGAATTAAAAAGCAAAGGAATAAAACTGATTGATGAAAAACCTCGTAAAGGTGCTGAAGGTTTGAATATTGCTTTCCTCCATCCGAAAGATACTTTTGGTGTTTTAACTGAATTGTGTGAAAAGTAAGATTAGGCTAACAAAATTACGTCGACTTACCATCAGGTCTTGAGTAGTAGTAGTAGTATTTGTAATAAGATCCGTAACCTGATTTATAACTGAAATTATTAAGAACAGTACCGAGAAATTGCGTATTCTCTCTTCGAATTAATTCAACCGATCTTTCCATCATTTCAATCTCAGTATTTTCTGAGGAAACAACCAGCAAAGTTCCATCAACCATACTGGTGAGTATTTCACTGTCTGTTACAGCGATAATTGGAGGAGAATCCAGAATTATAAGATCATATTCATCACGCAATTTTTTCAGAAAATTCCTCATCTCCAGCGAATCCAGCATCTCTGCAGGATTTGGTGGAATAGTACCTGCAGTTATAAAACTTAAGTTTGAAATTGACGAAGCAGTTAACACCTCATTAAGCTTGGCATTACCTATAAGGAAATCAATTAACCCCGGAGTTCTGTTTGCATCGAATAATTTATGAACTGACGGTTTTCGCAAATCACAATCAATTAAAAGCACTTTCTTTTTTGAATGAGCAAAACTTCCGGCGAGGTTCACCGCAATAGTTGTTTTTCCTTCTTGTGGAGCCGATGAAGTAATCAATAATGTTTTAAGTGATTCAGTGTTTACTCTTGAAAACTGAATTCGTGTACGCAGAGCTCTGAATGCTTCGCTGGGAACTGAGTCCGGAAGCTTATCAACAATAAATTGAACTGATTCATCACCTGCAAGCGTACTTTCAAAATGAGGAACCCAGGCAAGTACATTAATTTTTCTATTTTCAATATCATCAGGTGTTTTGACTGTGTCATCAAAATAGTTTTTCACGAAAACGTAACCAACAGCTAAACCAGCACCAAGAAGAAGTCCAATTATCACAATTAAAGTGCGATTTGGTTTAGAAGGACTTATTGGAATACGTGCTTCATCAATTATTAATACATTTCCCGGCTGCGATTGCTCGTTAATAATTGCTTCCTGATATCTCTGCTCAACCAAGCAGATATAATTTTTCCAATGCCTCAGAGTTTCTTTTAAGTTTTGCAAGTTCTATCGCATTTTTAGGAAGCTTCATAAACCTTGCCTCATATCCCTGAACTATTTTATCAAGCTCCTTTATAGAAGTTTGAAGAGATTGATTTCTAACTTCCTCACCAATAATTTTTTGAGTTAACTCTTTGACTTCTTCAGGACTGCTGGCAAATATTCCAGCTTTCAAAACCTCAAGCTCTTTATCGAGCTCCTTTCTTAAGTCATTAATTTTTCTATCATATTCCAGAATTACAGGTGAATTTTCAGTTAGCCCATCCTTTCTGGATAATACAACTTGCTTATTCACTTCGAGTTTTGCAATCTCTTCCTGAATTGCTTTTATATAAGTTTGCGACGTTAAGCTTTTCAGATAATCTGCCATCCTGGGATTTTGCGCCTGCAATTCTTTTCTCAAATTCTCGAGAACTTTATTAGAAGCCATTAGGTCAACTTGAGTGACACTTTTCTGTGATTCAAATTGTGCTAGAACGCTTATCAGTGTAGAAGCTCTTTCATCAAGGGCAATCAGTCCACCCTTTTCCTGAAAATCCCTTAAAGTTTCTTCCGCAGCATTCAGTTCATCATATTTTGATTTTCTTTGCTCATCAAGAAAATTAGTAACAAGAGTAAGCTGATTTCTGTTTTGATCAAGGTTAAGATTCTTATATTGCTGAGCGTAAACATTCGCAATAAGCAGAGCTTCATAGGGTGAAGGCGACATTGCAATGATTTCGATTATATCAAGACCACGTTTCTGATCAATTGCAACATCACTAAGTGTAACCGCAAGTGCCTCAACTGATTTTACATTATCTCCAACATTTTCAGCTTTCGCTTTTTGATCAAGTAAAATAAAATATCTTGATTTATCAGTATCTCTGTAGAAGCTATCAATTAGAGTAACTGCAACCAACTTTCTTGCAGTAAAGGAACGCATAATTTCAATTTCATTAGCAATGAACCTGTCATTTCCCCATTCCTGGAATTCGGGAAGAAGTGGAGATGTTAAAACACTTCCACCCTGTGGGCGGGATATTTTCAATGTTGCGGTCGATTTGTAAATATCTATTGCGCCAACTGCATAGATAATAGCAACTACCAAACCTGCTGCCGTTATAAGTAAAACAGCTATCAAATTAGCTCTGAGTAATCTTAAATAGTCTTTAAGCGTCGTTGACTCGTGTAGATTAGAGGTTTCCTGTGACGTGTCATCCATATTAATTGTTTGCCGTAATTATTAAGGTCGCTAAAGAGAGTAAAACACCTACAATTGATAACGTAAGCGTGAGATAATTTTCCCAATACCAGCGTGGTCTACCAGGTACTATAAGAACATCGGCCGGCTGGAGTTTGGAAATTATTAATTCTTTCTGAAGAGTTTCATTCCACCAAAGCTCATCATAATTATATAAAAGCATTTCCTGAGTCGAGTCAGGACTTACTCTGAATATTCTCATATCATCAATATATGAATCATCTGAAATACCTCCGGCATAAGAAAGAAGATCATTAATGTTGCTGTATTCAGGAATAATGTATCTGCCCGGATATTTTACATAACCCCAAACAGATACTTTAATATTTAGACCACCGGGATCGGAGTAATCATAATAAGCACCCTGGTTTTGTCCGAGATAGTTCTGGCTTAATCCAACCTGGTAATCTTCCTCCTGTGCAAAGGAGACCGTTGCCAGCATAAAAAGAAAACCGCCAAATAAGAAATTCATAAGAGGCGTAAAAAAAGAAGTTGAATGTGAAAGCATCATGTCCGAAAGTTTATTTTCAATGATTAAATTTAGTTATAAAAATTATGCTGTCAAATTTTATTTACCATAATTGATTTTATCATGATATGAATGTAATTAGCCCATGATTGCTTTTCTATATACATAATTTAATTAAAGTTGTTAAATTTAATGAGTAATTATGTCCAGTATTTAAAGGTAATATTGACTTAACCATCATTCATATTAAAGACTCACAATCGTTTCGTTATAAATTTATTAAGATTCTTTTTGGACACTTTTGGTATAAATCTCGTTGTAAAATATTATCTTGCTTCAATAATTAAAAAACAATTTAGATGATAAAAATAAAATACCTCATACTGATATCGCTTTATGTTTTGCTATTCGTACCTTCAATTCTAGCACAAGAAGATGAAGAACCGATTAATTATTTCCAGATGGAACCACTGGATGATAGTCTCTTCATCCACATTCAGGAACAATTACTTGTTGAACCACCGGATCCAAAAGCTGAAATAGTGGTTGACGTAAGGGATGCAAATAATCAGACAATTTCTATTAAAGGTGCTCTCTATCCTTTTCTTGCACTAAATGCAGAAACCCGCGCGAAGATATTAACCTATCCCTTCAAATTAAATCTGGAAGAAACTGTAAACTATGGCAGTGTTTTCACCAGAGTAATTGATAAGCTGAGGTTCGATAAAATATTAATGCCGCCGACAGCCTTCCAGATTTCATCAACACTTGGTTATATAGATCCTTTTTTAATTATGCAGGGCGGCGAAAGATTTGGTATTCCGATAAAAGCCGATATTGGTCTTTCAATTGGATTAGGAACACCTTACTCAGGCGCTCTTGAAACAAACTTCGCAGAAATTGACTTTCATATACTTGGGGTTAAATTCGGATACTATTCTGCAGTTGATGCTTTAGTTGAAATAAAAGGATCAGAAAATCAGAATAATTTATTTGTAACTGAAGGTTTCCTGATTTCCTACGTTATCCCTTTCGGAAACTTTTTTGAGATAGGATACCTTGATGCTACAGAGCCATTTTCAAGTACACAAATCCTTAAATACACTACCCAGACTGTCAATAAAAACAATATTGTTTATAATCCTGATGGAACAATAAAATATCAGCCATACCTGCTTCAGGGATCGTATATCAACTGGGAATTCAGATACCCTGTAAAAGTTCTGGGCTCAACCAGGGGTAGATTTTATTCGGCAATGTTTATCGATGAACTCCATTTCGGCTATGAGGGTCGCGAACTTGCGTTAGCTGGCAGTGTGTTTGATTTCCGGTTTGATGCAATGGTGAACAGTCCGGTTCGGCAGCCACAATATGTTTGTGATATTCTCGTTCAAAAGATTTTTGATTACTGGGCATTCAGCACCGTTGCAATTGGTCCAAGCTTTATTCTGGGCACAACCAACAGCGGAGGCTTCGGTATGACTTCCATCTTTTTTAACCTGAGAATAAAAGTTGGTGCATCCCTCTAAAACGTAACGCAATTCAACAAGACAATTTTAATCTTTATTTTTACTACTGAAAGTTTTTAACCTCACCCTTCTTTTCCCTCTCCTTATCTAGTAGAGGGAGACAGGTCATTAGACTCCGTAAGAGTCTAACGGACTCTGACGAGGAGAGGTGAAGAATAAAATATAATTCCTATGCTAAACAAGTTCGCAAATATTAAAAAATTGTTCTTTCTGGGATTCGCCGTTGCATCAACTAAAGTAATGCTTTTATTGTTTGCTTACTTTTTTACTGCTGAAACATACAACCAGTTTAACCAGATATATTATACAGCTTCGATTATAATACTATTTGGTTCGCTAGGTTTCAACATTGCCCTTACAAGAATCAACATCAGTATAAAACTGGTTGCTGCTGCTATTTTATTGACAACCGTACTCGCTTATTTTTTCCTTCAGATTTTCTCTGCACCATTTGAAAATATTTTTGAGATTTTATCAATTCTGGTTTACTGTTTATTTATATCTCTCTCAGGCATTTATGTCTTTCAGCTTCTGTTCACAGGAAGATACCAGGATTACATATTACTTACTGTGTTGTATTCGGCACTTCATCTGCTCATAATACCTGCAATACTCTTTTTACATATAAGTTTATTCAGTGTCTTGCCTGTTGTTGCGCTGCTATGGTTTTTAATAGGATTCCCGAAATATATCAGACAGAATAATTCGTCTTTAAGCAGTGTAAGAGAATTCTATAAGATTGGTCTATCAGCCTTCGTCATAAATTCAGCAGTGTCACTTGCTCTTGCAGCCGACAAGTATTTTGTGAATCATTTTTTTCCATTGGAGATTGCCAACTCGTACACATTCGCATGGGGATTGACTGCGCCTATGTTTTATATCGGTGTTTTGATCGAGCAATATCTATTCTCTGAAACAAATACCAGCAAATCAAATATTCTAAGACGTGGTTTTATTCTTGTTACTTCACTTGTCATAGTTTATGCATTTGCAACAATATCAGCGATTAATTTTTTCCCTCAGATTATTCCGGTTTCAGTTGATTACGCCACCGTTAAAAAAATATTTACTCTGATGATAATCGGGTATTCACTATATGTTATTGTTCACTTCCCGGTAAATGCTTACCTATTTAAAGCTCTCAGGTACAGAAAAACAAAAGACAATTTCGATAGCTTTCGCAATTATTATTTTTAGTTTCCTTGTACTATATATCTTAATATTCCAGGAAATGATTTTAATTGATTACATCTGGCTGCTGATAATTACCTGGAGCTATCTCTTTACACTCTTCATAGCTAAAATTATTATTATGTTCCGAAAAGTTAATGAGGCAGAAACTCTCAACCCTATTGCCGAGATTAAAAACCTTGAGCCTTGAAAAAATAATTAAATACTCTGTACCTTTTTTTGTATTGGCGATTGTAAGCCGGGCGATAGTTGAGATAAGTTTTATCTATTATGCCGTTCCGGTGATGTGTGTGTTTTTTATAGTTTTACTGTTAATAAGTTCAAAGTTCAAGGTTCGGGATAAATTGAATAAAGATATTCAGATATCCGGCATCCATCTTCCATCAACCATCGACCATCCTCCATCTTCTCCGCCAAAGGCGGATTTCGCTTTGCTCAACATATTCTCCGCCAAAGGCGGATTTCGCTTCGCTCAACATTATCCATTAACCATCTTCCTTCTTCCTCGGTCTCTGGTTTTTATTCACTGCATTCTGGTCATCTTACCCGGAAGTTTCTGCATCAAGAGCTTTATATTTTACTTTGATATCTACTGGTTGTATGTCGGCAGGAATTTTATGGATTCGATTTTCAGGAGAAAAGATTTTTGAGTTCCTACTCCCTGCTAACGTAATTGTGGTTGTTATCTGTTTGTTTTCACTAATCACGAACATTCCTTCCGATAGCTGGACGGGCGGCCACGGAAAAGGCTTTATGGGATTCTTCGGCCATCAGAATTTACTGGCAAGTATGTTACTGTTTACTCTCCCCGCTGTCTTCGATGTAAAGATTAAAGACCAAAGTCAAAAGCTCAAAGTTTTTTTCTTTGCACTTTTATCTTTGAACTTGTTAGTGATTGCACTAACCTACTCCCGCGCTTCTATCCTTTCTTTAATCTTCGGTGTGATCGTTTTTCTAGTTCTTAACTAAAAAATGGAAAATTATCACTTACAGTATTGCAATTGCAATTCTATTTTTCTTCATAATTTATTTTATACCATCTTTAAATCAATTTGCAGATAAGGTTATCAAAAAAGATTTCCCTGAAATATATTCATCACGAATGTGGATGTGGGAACCGTCATACAAAGCTGCGCAAGAAGGTGGATTAGTTGGACTCGGCTACGGAATTAGTCATCCCGAAATAAGATCAGGTGAATACAGTGACCATTTTGAAAACGGAAGACTCATAAGAGAAAAAGGAAACAGCTCGCTCGCTTTAATTGAAGAAGCTGGGTTGATTGGGTTGGTTCTATTTATTCTACCGATGATTGTTGCTGATTAAGTTACAGTACCAAATAAGATTCAGAACTACAGAATATCCTCCGTAATCGGTATCAGCATCCAGCATCACTTCATCATTATGCCGAGGAAGCAGTATCCTGCTCATACTACTACTACTAACTGCTGCTTTAGCGGCGTTCCTCCTCCACGCCCAGTTCGAAGCATGGTGGGTTGGTGTTGGAAGTGTTCAGCTTCCTCTTTTTTTCATTTATATCGGTTTGAGCGCAAAAGGACCAATGAGTCAGGACATAAAATAGATGTTTTATCATATAATCATTATTTTTAAATATAAAAATTAAGAGTTGAAATGGTTAAGGAAGCCCGAGTAATATACACAGCAGATACAGAGAAAGAAGACATCCGATTCTGGAAAAGTAAAACATTCGAAGAAAAACTAGCTGCAGTACAAATTTTAAGAGAACAATATATTTCCCTATTCAATAAACAGGATGAATATGCTGAAAGCAGAAAAAGACTTCGAAGAGTTTATCGGATTATTAAATAAACATAAAATAAAGTATATGATCGTCGGTGCTTATGCTTTGGCACTTTATGCAAAACCCAGGAACACCGGTGATTTAGATATTTTTATAGAGAGATCAGAAAATAATGCAAAGTCAATACTGCAGGTGCTTATAGAGTTCGGTCTGGAATCTTTAGAAATTACTAAAGCAGATTTTATGACTGAGGGAAGAGTTCTTCAGCTTGGTGTGAGTCCGGTAAGAATCGATATTATGAACAGTATTGATGGGATTGAATTTAACACTGCTTTTAACCGAATAGAAAAAGTTAATTTTGGAAGCATAACTGCAAATTTCATTTCAAAAGAAGATCTCATCAAGAATAAATCGAGCAGTAAAAGAAAAAAAGATCAGGCAGATTTAGAAGAACTACAGCAATAACATCATAAATGAACCTGATAAGTGAAATCATCCTAATTTGTAAATCTTCAAATTCTAATCAAAAACTAAAACAAACTTTAAGCTTCAAAACCTTTAACTATAAAAAAAATGTGCGGAATATTCGGCGTAATTAATTTTGATGGTCAGTCTGTAGATAAAGAAAAAGTCTTATCTGCAAGGGATATACTCGCTCACCGCGGACCCGATGACTCCTGGTATCTATTTCTCAACTTCGAACTCAGTCAACTTCGAACCAACAGACTAACGAACCGAACATCGCTCTTGCTCACCGCCGCTTATCAATCATCGACCTCTCCCCTGCTGCGCATCAGCCGATGACTACTGAAGATGGAAGGTATACGATTGTATTCAATGGGGAGATTTATAATTACGAAGAATTGAGGGGAGCGGTAAGCGGTAAGCATTTAGCTTTAAGCCAGAGAGATTTTAAAACACACAGTGATACGGAAGTAATCCTTAAACTATTTGCATTTGAAGGACCGGAATGCCTGAAAAAGCTCCGCGGTATGTTTGCATTTGCTATCTGGGATGATAAAGAAAAAAAATTATTCGCTGCTCGTGACCGCTTCGGAATAAAACCATTTTACTATCTACACAACAATAAAGAGTTTATTTTTTCTTCTGAACTGAAAGCTATCAAGCATTATAAAAACGGACTAACTCTTTCGATGGAAGGAATGGATGCATTTCTTAAAACCGGTTCTGTTCCTGCACCTTGACAATCTATGAAGAAACAAAAGCATTATTACCCGGGAACTGGTTGGAATGTAAGATGTAAGATTGGTAAGATGTAAGATGTGAAAGTAAAACAATACTGGTCATTCTTTGATTTGTTGAACACAGTCATACTTCGACAGGCTCAGTATGACAGCGACTGACTGTCATTGCGAGGAGCGAAGCGACGAAGCAATCTGCCTTACGATGATAATGCGAAACAGTTGATCCGCAACTCTCTTACTCGATACAATCAAAGCTCATATGGTTTCTGATGTTGAAGTTGGTGCTTTTCTTTCCGGCGGAATTGACTCGACTGCAATTGTTTCTTTGATGAGACAAGCCGGACACGATAAAATAAAAACTATCTCTGTAACATTTCCCGGTAATAAACTCGATGAATCAAAATACTCTAATCTTGCTGCAAAGAAATATGAAACCGATCACTTTGAATACAGACTTGCAGGAGAAAGAACTGATTGATGACTTTGATAAAATTATTGAAGCAATGGACCAGCCAACAATTGACGGCATAAACACTTACTTTGTTTCCAAAGCTGCTGCATCCTTTGGATTAAAAGTTGTTCTTTCAGGACTTGGCGGTGATGAGCTTTTCGGCGGTTATTCTTCTTTTATAAATATCCCGAAGTACCAAAGAATAAAATCTCTGCCGCTTGCAAGACAAATGCTTAAAGCTGCAAGTGTATTATTAAAGAACCAACTCCCTGCAAAAGCAATTGAGTATTTCAAAAATCCCGATACACCAAATGCAGAATACAAACTCATCCGCGGACTCTTCACCGATGATGAACTCAACGCCCTCGGTTGGACAGAAGCAAGTAAAAAGATAAAAGTAGAAAGTAAAAAGTATTTAACTGATGATTATGGTTTGTCATTCCGGACAAAACGCAGTGAATATCCGGAATCCAGCATCAGACCAATCACCGTCGAACTTCGAACTGAACTGAAACAATCTACTCACACCCCTTCAATACGTTAGCTTTCTCGAGAGTTGTTTTTATATGCGCAACCAGCTTCTGCGTGACAGCGATGTATTCAGTATGACACATTCTTTAGAACTTAGGGTACCGTTTGTGGATCATCTGCTTTATGGATCAGTTCTGCCGTACCTCGATAGTGGTTTTGACAAGTCTTTCCCGAAAAAAATGCTGGTCGATGCAGTCGGCGATCTTCCGTACGAAGTTGTTCACAGACCAAAGCAGGGCTTTACTTTCCCGTTTGCGGACTGGATGAAGCACGGAAAAATAAAAGAATCAATTAACGACTCACTTCTTAGTGGTAGTATGCCTTTTAATAAAAAAGTGTTGATGAGTAATCTAAATCAATTTGAATCAGGTAAGTTGCACTGGTCAAGAATCTGGGCGTTGTATATCGCAAGCAAGTTCGGTAAGTATTGAGTATTAAGTAGTTAGAAGATATAAGTTAGTAGATAGAATGTAGAATTGAAATAATTATTCACTACTTACTATTTACTACACACTCCCCACCTCCCACTCTCAACTCCCCACTACCAAAAAAAAATCCCCCGCCCCGTTAAGAGCGGAGGCATCTGATATTAATGGAGCAACATTGTGCTGGAGTAATGGACTGGTATATTAGCTGAACTAATGTTATCAAGGCAACAAATGTTTTGGTGGCCTGATACTTATCAAAAACATTTGCTGCTGATTTGTAGATGCAGCATTGAAAATTAACTCCAACCCAAGGTTGGTAACCTGCGGAGGCGATACAAAACTTAGAATTGAATAAGCGCCAACCGATTCATCCACAGGTGAGGAGAGAAATACTAGGCTTGCCATCATTATATTCGGTTCATTTGCTGTATATTATTCCTGCATTGGTTCCAATTGCTTCTATGGTCGCCCTTACACCCTTGCCCGTCAACATTGCTATCAGTTACTGCAACCCCAAAGCCATTATCCGGCACAATCTTAAGCAGGTCCGATATTGTGGAAGAGGTAACATACTTGTAGTTTGTTTTAAAGATGTAATTGTATGGGCTGATGCCGTTAGTTAAAACACCTGCCCAGAGACTCTTTAATGCAGGTATCCTGTTAACTGAAACACTTGCTTTAGCAGCCAGAGCAAATCTTGCCCTTCTTGCAACCGAGGCAGGATCTGTTCCGGGTGTAAATGAACCCGGGCGTAACCCGATATAATTCAAACCATCTCTTTCACGGAAAACTATATCACCTACTGCCCCGCTTACCTTGCCGAGCACTGTTTTTTTTAGCTGTGCCATAATGATTCTCCTTATTTTAGTTTAACATATGTTATTTATGCGGAACCGTCTCCTATTCAATTATTAAAAATTTTTCGAGGCCAATCAGAGGCTAATCAAAGGCCAATCATATCTTATAAGCTTCTATAATTTTTATCTTGAAATTGACATCATTGTAATCGTATTTTTAAATTGTTGTTAATGCTCTTTTTCTTATCATCAATTACTACGTTCGGGGAGCCTTTTGCCGGGGAAAAAATATTTTTACAGGATGGCAAAACCTGCCCGTTAAAGAGTAAAGTACCATAAAACTCATTTCTAAAAGGGGACTTTTATGATGCAATACCCGTTGAATAAAGATGAGATGTTGAATGAAAGAACCTCAACAAGTACTGCCTGCCTGCAGGAATATCCGTTGGATGCAAATGAGGTTCTGGCGGCTATAACATCAGCATTGGTGAATGAACCTCGCCTGCGCTATAGACTTGTTTATTATGCACTGAAAAATATAAGGCTCTATTTCTCATCTGATAATATTAATGGGCTTACAGCACAGGATGTTGTTCAGATCTGTTATAGAAAAGCTCATTACAGGTTTGCGGAAATGGAATAAAAAGCATATCCCTGATATTAAATCCCTCATGTTCGCAGCTATAAAAAGCTTTATCCGCAATGAAATCAGAAGAAAGAAAAAGACTGTGCTGCTGGATATTAATAAACATACCCCTGAACTGAATGAAGCTTCGCTTAAACCTACATTAATGATTGTAACCGTCAGTGACTATGAGGATAATATCTTTTGCTCTGATCTCGAAATCATTATTACAAAGTTGAAACAAAACTTTAAAAATGATGACTATGCTTCTATTGTGCTGGATGAAATACTTGAGGGGGCGGAATCCAATATAGAAATAGCAAAAACTTTAAACATCCCTATAAAAGATGTGGAAAATGCCAAAAAACGGATAAGGAATAAAGCAAATAAGCTAATCAATAAAAGTGGTTGAATAATTAGAGGAGTTATAATGAAAGCTGATGTGGTTGTCAATTTCATTAATTTTTATACAAGTGTTGAGGAGGAGCAGGAAGATGATGAAGAAATCCTGAGAGAGCTGCGTGATGCCGGATTGAAGCCGGAAGAAATTGATGCGTGGGTGGAAGGATTGGTTAGGTTCGAAGAGTATAGCGAAGAAGAGAGAAGTAAGAAGTAAGTGAGAAGCAGTAAGTAGTAAGAAGTGAGTAGTAAGAAGTGAATAGTAAGCAGTAAGCTGTGAGCCATAAGCAGTAAGAAGTAAGAAGTGAATAGTAAGCCTTTACACTTACCTTTTTTATCTTTTAAAAACTTTGACCTTAAATTTCATATCCTACCCTCCTAAATAAATTTCTTCTGTATATTTATTATCATTGATTTATTAAAAAATTAGAAATTAACAATTAGAAGTAACCAATTAGAAATTAGAAATTGAAATTAGAAATTAGAAATTAGAAATTAGAAATTTTGGAATAATGCACAAAGATTTAAAATAAGATGAAACTGTTGATCGATTTAAGATCTTTAAAATTATGGGCGTTCCGGCGGTATTGAGAATTATGCTTATTATGTTATTGATTGTCTTAAAAACACTGATATCGAGATCACACTTGATGTATCCCCTTATTCAAAATCTTTCTATAAAAAAAAGTATCATTCCGATAAAAATATCACCATTATTTGTGATCCATTTTTAGAGAAATTAAACAAGCTGATTCAAAGATTGTTTCCAGATAAATTTAGAGCTTTAGGCAGTAGAAAGAGCTGGGCTAAAAAGGCAATCGCCGATTTCGTTTACTACCCTAACCACCTGGTTAGATTACAGCACTTACATTTACCCTGCATTATGACTATACATGCTTATTTACCCGATGATAATATCAGAATAAAGAAAATAGTTAAGGATAACGCTGATGTAGCAAAAGCGCTTATTACATCCTGGAATTATCCATACCAGGAATTCATTGAAGCTTTTCCGCAGCATAAACACAAATGGCATTTGATACCTTATATAGCTGCTCATAATATTGATATTAATAAACAAGAGCCTGTAAATTATTTGCCGGCTAAGTATTTGCTCTATGTGTCTTTTTTTTCTGAAAGGAAAAATCATTTAAATTTAGTAAAAGCATATGCGGATGCTCTGAAAAAGAATTCAGATATTCCTAAACTTGTACTTGTTGGCGGAGGTAAAAATGATTACAAACAAAAGGTTAAGGAAACCATACAAGAATTAAATTTACTAAATGATGTATTTGTTTATGATTATCTACCCGATGAACAAATCTCATATTTATATCATAACTGTTATGCGGTTATTATATAAATATGAGATTTGTTCATTGGGTAAATAATCAAAAATAATTACGTCATTTAGTAAATTTAATTCTTTTATGGTTTCCTTAACCTTTTGTTTGTAATCATTTTTACCACCGCCGGCAAGTACAAGTTTAGGTATATCTGAATTCTTTTTTAGAGCATTTGCATAAGCTTTTACAAGATTTAAATGGTTTTTACGTTCGGAAAAAAAAGAAACATAAAGAAAATAATTAACTGGTAAATTTTTAACAGGCACTTGTTGATTAACATCAATATTATGCGCAGCAATATAAGGTATTAGATGCCATTTGTGTTTATGCTGTGGAAAAGCTTTAATGAATTCCTGATATGGATAATTCCAGGATGTAATAAGTGCTTTTGCTACATCAGCATTATAACTAATTATTTCTTTATTCTTAATTATCATCCGGTAAATAGGCATGAATAGTAATAATACAGGGTAAATGTAAGTGCTGTTATTTATCCAGGTGATTCGGAGAGTAAACGGCATCAGCTTTAGCCTTTTTAGCCCAACTCTTTCTCTGCCTAAAGATTTAAATTTACAGGAAAACAACTTGAATTATTTTATTTAATTTCTCTAATACAGGGTCACAAATAATCTTAATATTTTATCTGGATTTATACTTTTTTAAATAGAACGATTTTGAATAAGGCGATAAATCAAGTATTATTTCGATTTCTCTGTTTTTAAGACAATCGATAACATAATAAGCATAATTTTCTATACCGCCAGAACGTCCGTAATTTATGATCTTAAATCAATGAGTAGTTTCACTCTATACTAAATCCTTATGCATTATTCCAAAATTTCTAATTTCTAATTTCTAATTTCTAATTTCTAATTTCTAATTTCTAATTTTTTGCTTCTAATTTTCAATTTTTAAATAAGTCAATCCTAATAAAATATAGGAAGAAATTTTAGTCAGGTAGGGTAAAGAAAATAAAACTTAAGGTCAAAGTTTAGAAAAAAAGGTAAGTGTAAAGGCTTACTATTC
>CAVUCF010000013.1:0-103193 GCA_963739915.1 uncultured Ignavibacteriaceae bacterium | reverse complement strand
TAAATCTATAGAAGCGAACTGCCCCTTCAGTATAGGATCCTAGCACCGGATCAGTTAGTGTAGGATCATCCCTTAAAAAATAATAAGCCGCAGTCATCGATAGATTTTGATTTCCTTGTGAAGTTGGTCCCTTTAATAAATCAAAGCCGATAGCAGGCGGTGGATAAGGATCGTACACTTGATCCAGTTCGTATGCATTATAAGCATAAACCATATTGAGTGTTGTATCGCAACCAACAAAATCGTCATTAGACTTACCAACATCAGGATCGGACCACATTGAGATATACATATCGTTGAATGGAACATTGCTCTTATTAATTAGTTTATATTTTCTGAAGAATAAATTATCAAGGAAAGTTCCGTTCCTGTATTCCCAATAAGTTGCTTGATATTCGATTCCCATAGGCTGAGTTCCATACATAAAAGTAGTTTTTGCTGCATCCAAATCATTGGCAACAAACCAAATTGTTTGAGATGCACCCGGAACTCCTGGAACATCTATATTTGGATCATAAAAACCGTTCGCATCAACATCATCAAAAGGAGCTCCATCTATTGCTCTCCATTCTATCCAGTCCAGTTCATATTGTGTTCTTATTTCGATTTCAGTTTTGACTTCATCTATTGCTTCTACAGATAGATCAACCCAGGGACCTCCTGGATAAACATCCGGTCTCACTCTATAAATTCTGACATGCGGAAGATTAGGATCCTCTGCTACACCCGGAGATATAATTTTGCCTCCTTGTAAACCTGATCGGTAAACAGATCCTCCTACGTGTGGATCATCTTCGCCCGGTCGGTTAAGAATAGCACCCCAAATTAATCCTGATTGATAAACAGCTGTTTTGCCTGTTCCTTTTGGGAAAACAAATCCAGAAGCATCTTGACCTATGTTTATATCCGAAAATCCATCGTTTTTAAAAATCGTTGATATATTGTTAAGGTTCAGGTAAGCACGAATTGGATTCCCTAATTGAGGATCATCATTTCGCTGTGCTGGAATAATTGCACAAATTAAAAGTGAAATGAAAAACGCATACTTAATTTTTTTCATAACTCCTCCTTTAAATTTTATTTAAAGACAGAAAAGCCTCCCTTAATGAGAGGCATTATTATTTTTTATTTTAGTAATAACATCTTTCTTGTTTCAATAAAACTATTCGCTTGTAATTTGTAGAAGTATATTCCGCTTGGCAATCCATTCGCATCGAAACCAACTTCATATCTTCCTGCAGGTTTATATTCATCAACTAATGTAACAACCTCATTACCAAGCACATCATATACTTTTAATGTTTGCCAACTGCCGACTGCCAACTGCCAACTGATTATTGTGCTTGGGTTAAATGGATTGGGATAATTCTGTTCCAAAGAAAAAGTATTTGGAATTGTTTCCTCATTTGCGACTGAAGTAACAATCTCATTTGTTAACTTGGTTTCAAGCCCGGGAATACTAAAAGCAGGGATTCCGAGTATAGAAAGATCAACATTATTTGCAGGAATTATATCCTGAACTATCCAGTTACCCGGCGCAATCCAGATGGTATCTTTAGTTGTAAAAAGATCAATGCCAATAATCGGGGGAACAAGGTAATAAATTATCTTAAACTGCAGCAGAAATTTTTTACAGTTAAAATTGCCCTGCACAGTTGAGATTGTCTGATCCTGAAGACGCTTCCCTGAATACTTAAATCTTAAATAAGCATTAATTGAATTGATAGTGATCGTTGTATCTTTTTGTATAAGAGTATATTCATTTGTACCAGCGGTAAATCTGTAAACATCATACCAATCCTGAAGTGAGGTGAAGAACTCAAGAAAACTAAAGTTAGCGACTAAACCGGAAGTGTCGAGAGCAAACAAAAATGGTTCGATGTTCCTGATACTGAAATACTCGAAGCCATTAGTTCCTTCAGTATTGTAAAATAAAGAATCCAAAAAAGGTTGAAATTGAATTGTCTGAAGAGGTCCTGTTTTTGTGGGAACTATGTTTGCAAGTTTCCCTTCATAATTTGCGACTGATGCAAATGAATCAACTCTGAATACTGCCAATGAAGGAATAGGATTATTTAATGAATCCAGCGGAGTTGCTTTGAACTTCCATTCAAAACCAGTTTGAGAAGGAAAATAATCACTTGCCTGCTGAGCATTGGATATTCCAAGAAAAACAAAGAAACAAAATAAATGTAATTACTTTTTTCATAAGCCACCTTTCAGAAATTTTTAAGTTATTATTTAAACTCTTGATGTTTTTAACCTGTCTTAACATTCAAATATAAATTGAAAAATGCAAGACAAAGGAATAATACCAGAAAAGCTGAAAAATATTTTAATAATTTTTTATCTGATATAAACTGCATACATTTAATTCAATGTAATCAGTCATTATGTTCAGCGGGAGGTATTTTATCTGCACCTTCCAATCTTCCTATTAACTGTTCCGGATGATGAATAAGCAGGGGAAGACAATGGGAACATATGTATGCTGGTTTTGATGAATATGTTAATGTAACCAACGGTATTTCATTCTCAGACCTGTTACAGCTAAGACAGTTTTTTACAGAAGTTTCCTGATTCATATTGTATTGTTGATTTGTGAATAGAATAATTTACTTTCTTCTTCCAAGTTAACAAAAAAACTTGTTAAATAAATTTTGGCAACCGGAATTGCTGGCGAAAAAAAGAACCCGCACGATAAGTGCGGGTAAAATGTGCAAACAGTAATTTCAGCTAATTTATTCTTGCAATAAATATTATCTCATCAATATCATCTTCTTTGTCTCAGTATAATTACCAGCTTGCATTTGATAGAAGTATACTCCGCTTGGCAGTTGCTCTGCATACCACGTTATCTCATAAGTGCCTGCTGGTTTTTCTTCGTTAACGAGTGTTTCTATTTCGTTGCCGAGTATATCATATACTTTAATTTACATACATTCGATGATTGTTGGGAACAGAATATTTTATTTTTGTACTTGGGTTGAATGGATTAGGATAATTCTGAGAGATTGAAAATTCTTTTGGCAGAGTTGTTTCATCCTCAACAGGTGAAGGACCAGACCACTTATATACAGAAGGATTGATAAAACTAATTGCCCATGCTGATAATAACGAAGTACACTTAGGAATACATAGATCAAGGTTATCTTCAAGCATTTGCCAACTGTTTCCTCCATCAAGAGTATAAGCAGAACCTTTATTAATAATTGGTGCTGTGACCAAATATCCTTGCGGCGTTTCGGGTATATTGCAGATAAATGCTGGATCAATTGATAACGGGAAATTCATTTCTGTCCAAGTATTTCCTCCATCAATGGTTTTAAGCAATTTATAAGTTGAACTAGTGTAACCTGAAGAATAAAACTCTGAAGCAATCAATATTCCTTCCAATTGATTTTTAAACGCAATTGATGTCGTTGTAAACCAACCACTTGGTGTCGAAACCGTAAATTGACTTGAGATTGACCAATTTAATCCTCTATCGGTACTTTTATAAATCCTTATAATATTTGGATTCTGTTGATAAGTTGGAACCCAAATAGTACTATCGACAACTGAGAAAACCATTTTTATCGGCCATTCATTTACATCGCTCAGCGGTATATTTGAGTTGGGTACGCGTACCCAATTATCACCACCATTTGTTGTTGTATAAACTTCCAGATAGCCAGTTGAGTTTGGTACGGATCCCCAAATATCTACTGGGTCTCCGAGCGTAATGCCATTATTATCATCAAAGAAGTATATAAAATCTATATATGAAGAGTAACCGAATGCAGCGGTGGTTTGAAAAAACCAACTTGTCCCACCATCGGTAGTTTTAATTATCCGCCATATATCTGGATCTAAAAAAACTCCCATATAAGCAGTGTTAGCACTTCTTGCATAGATACAAGTTGTCTTAGGAGCAATTGTCATACTACCTTCTTGCCAGGTATTTCCGCTGTCGGTTGTTTTAAAGTAACCTAAAGCACCTGATGAGTATGTAAGAGTACCCCAGTAAACATTTTCATCAACTGCCCATGTTAGTCCTATACCAGTTACTCCAGTGAACTCGTGCTGCAGAGTCCACTGTGCATTTGTTGTGATGCAAAGAAAAAAAAGAACAAGAAAAGAATGAAGAAAAGTTTTCATAGTATCATCCGATGAATTTTCAGAAAATGCTTTATTACATTTCTACCTCGGGAGAGTTTTTTCTGGGTGTCATCTTCCAGAGTTTAACAACTAGATGGCTCTAAATTATTGCTCTCTCGGAGTAGAGAAAAATTATTTGTCCAAATGAGCGAATAATTGTTATGAAAGTCAAATAGAATCGTTTTGTAACTGGCAAACGAAAACCCCTGCCAACCAATATTGACAGGGGTTTGATTGATGAAAAGTTTTTTTATTTCAGCAGCAGCATCTTCTTAGTTTCAATAAAAGTACCCGCCTGTAATTTGTAGAAATAAACTCCGCTTGGCAGTTGCTCTGCATACCACGTTATCTCATAAGTGCCTGCTGGTTTTTCTTCATTAACAAGTGTAGCAATTTCGTTTCCAAGTATATCGTAAACTTTTAATGTTACGAATCCCCCTGCTTCGCTTTCCCCCTTTAATAAAGGGGGACTAAGGGGGATTTGATATTTTATTTTTGTTGTTGGATTGAATGGGTTCGGATAATTCTGCTCAAGATAAAATCCTGTTACAACTGGTTCTGATGATTCAACATTTGTTGGCACTAAGTTCAGATCAATTTTATACATTGATCTGCCGTAAGTACCGGCAACAAGCTCGCGAGTGGTTGGATGAATCTCAATATCACCTATTGGAAGAATTGGTAAACCTTCTCCCAGCACCCACCAGCTTTGTCCTGAATTAAAACTGACATACATTCCAACATCATTTCCAAGGTATAATCTTGATGGCTCAACGGGATCAACTGCAAAAGCATTAACAGGTGCATCTGGTAAATTACTGCTTATATCGCTCCACGTTGTGCCTTTGTTCGTACTTCTGAAAACGTGCGGTTGCGGGTCTTTCCACTTCAATCCATTGAAATGTTGCATAAACTATATTTTCATTTGTTGGATCAACGGCAACACGAGTTACCCATCTAATTGGAAGTCCGTCAGATATTTCATTCCAGGTATGAACCATTGTCCGAAGAAACCCAAACATGTGAATCATCGGTTCCCACATAAATTACATTTGAGTTTGTTGGTGCAACTGCCATTGTGGTTAAAGTTCCCAATCTTCTTCCCTGAACCCAATCCGTTAACTGCGGACTGATCTTCATCCAGTTATTTGCACCATCGGTTGTTCTGTATAAATAATTTGTTCCGTAATAAAGAATATTACTGTTGTTTGGATCCATTATGACCGGTGTACTCCAGTTTGTAGGTTCGTTGCCATTGATTCCATTTGTTGCTGGGGAAAAAGAGCCCCACCCCCCACCGGTGGTAGATTTGCCCAAGCCTCCATTTTGCGACTCAGCATAAATAATATTTGAATTTGTAAAATCAACTAATACATAAAATCCATCACCGCCATAAATATGATCCCAGTTATTCAATCCTCCGTCCTGCGTACGATTGGTTCCATTGTCTTGAGTACCTCCGTAATACGCTAAAGGATTACTTGCATCGAGACCAATTTCATAAAATTGTGTAGCAGGAATCTGTAAATGAGGTCCCCAGTTTATTCCGGCATCTGTTGAAATATTTATTCCTCCGTCGTTGCCTAAGATTAAATGATTAGGATTGTTTGGATTAAACGCAAGTGCATGATGATCTACGTGAGTTTGATAATTTTCTGACCAGTTACTTCCCGAGTTCGAAGAGCGCATGAATGCAACATCCATTACAATAACTATGTCGGGATTTGTTGGATGAACGCGCACCTGACCAAAATACCAGCTAAATCCTCCTGTGCCCCCACTCAATTCATTGTCAGGATCAACATCAATCCAGCTATCTCCAAAATTTATTGATTTAAATAAGCTGATGATGTTTGTGCCATCAATATATAGTGTATAAACAATATCAGGATTACTTTGACTGATCGCTAATCCTATTCGTCCAACATTTTGAGTGTTCGGATTTGGTAAACCTGCTGATGATGGTATCAACTGCCAGTTATTTCCTCCATCAATTGTTTTATAGATACCACTGGAAGGTCCATAAAGATGAGATGAATTTGGTCTTCTAACTCTCTCCCACATTGCAGCCATCATTCTGTCGGGATTTGTTGGATCCATAATTATGTCAATTGCACCCGTTGAATCTGAGATGAATAAAGATTTATTCCACGTTGCACCGGCATCTGTTGATTTATAAACTCCTCTTTCAGCATTTGGTGAAAAGTAAGAACCAACAGCAGCAAGATAAACTATATTTGAATTTGTGGGATGAACTAAAACTCTTCCTATTGAAGTTGTCTGTTCCAAATCCAAGAAATTGCCAGGTAAGTCCAGCGTTCGTTGATTTGAAAACACCGCCGCCAGGAAAATTATTATGACCACCGTTTGCCTCTCCTGTTCCAACATAAACCACATCAGGATTTTGAGGATCGATTGCAATATCACCAATAGTTAAAACAGCAAGTGAATCGAAAATTGGGGACCAATTATTTCCCATATCGGTTGATTTAAAAACACCGCCTGTTGCAAATCCAGCATAAATAATGTTAGGATTTACAGGATTGAATTCGATATCAACAACTCTTCCACCAACATTTAGTGGTCCGATGAAATTCCAGGAAACAGCGTTTAAACCTTTTTGTAACCGTTGCGCAGCAGTTTCTTTATGAAGTTTATGTGCTTGTTCTAAAGCATCAATATATGCTCGAGGATCTGCGTCAAGATAGGGCCACGTTTTTTTTAAATATGACCATTCATACGGGTACAATTTTGATTCAGTTTTGCTTTTAAATTGAGAGGCTTCTTCAATTCTTTCTGAAAAGAAATTGAAACTAAAATATCCCAGAGATAATAAAACTGAAAACACAAAAATCGAAACGAGAGAATATTTCATTGGGCACCTGAAAGTTGTATTTTTTGTAAAGTTGATTTTAACATAATTATTTTTGATTTAGCTACATCATCGGTTCATTGGTAAGATAATCTGTTTTATAGATTTTCCATTTACCATTTTCTTTTTTCATCTGGTGAATGCCGCTGGCACGAGTTGGTGCAAAGCCTTCGCCGCGAATTGCTTGTGTAGTTTGCACGTAATATATCTTAGCTTCATCACCATTAACTTCAATAACTTCAACTTTCTCAAGTTCAAACTTCATATCAAAACTTGCAAACACATAATCCATTCCACTCATCGTTGAGCGCATCTGAGGCGAATCTTTATGAATTGTTTTTAGAACACGTTCTTTGTCTTCTGCTTCAGTCGCGGCAATGTTTTCTTTAATCACGGCAATAATTTCTGCTGCAACTTTAGGATTGATATTTTCCTGCTTTTGCATTGTTTGCGGCTGTTGTTCAACCTTCGGCGGAAGAACATATTCCTCCCCCTGCTTTTGATCTGGTTCAATCTTTTTTTCTTCAGACTTACAACTAATAAAAACCAGTAAAAAGGCCAGTATTAAAAATGATAATATCAGTTTCATAAATCACTCATTGATTGATAAAATCTTTTGAAGATCTGCTTCGCTTACATTAAGCAAGCCAATCGGGACTAATCTTGGTGTAAGAATTTTCCAGTTTTTGTTTTTCTGAAATACATCTTTGAATAATGGAAGCGAGCTTTCCACATCACCGTTCGTTGCAAGAGTAACTGCATGCCAGTATTTCATTTCTTCATTATCAGGAAACATCTCCTCAGCCGTTGCATATTCTTTCCTCGCAAGTTCCATATCACCATGTTCGACTGCAAGATCGCCGGCATTCATATGTCCGTACGCTCGATGAACCTTTAATAGTCTGTTCAGTTCTTTTAATGGTTCCGGATTATCTTCAACTCTTAAATCAATCAACCTATCTTCCCAAACCTGCCCTGTTGATCTTCCTTTCACCACCAAAATTGCAGCTGATTGTTTTCCACGAATATCTCCACCGACTTCCTGAGCAGCAAAAAGTGCAGCCATCAATCTTTCAGCTAACGGACCTTTTGATTCTTCAAACGCTTTTGACATTGCACCCGGTACTTTATCATTCAGCATAAGGTTTGCCTGAACAGAATAATTTTCTCCAACAATATTTCCAGCACCGGGAATACAATTCTTTCCAGTATAACTTTTCACATTTCCATTCACATCAATTATTGCAAGCTGGCGGACATCTCTACCTTCATCCTCGGCAATAAGTTTATCAACAACTTGCTCAGAAGTCATTCCGGATTTCAATAATTCAAGTCCATTAGGTCCGAAAGCAGGATTGACAAAAGACTGAGTTGCAACAACTCCAACTCCAGCTTCGCCCCACGAAACAATTGATCCTACAGAAAACCAATGCGACTGAACTGCTACTCCCATTTCTCCTGTTTCAGGATCTCTTGCTACGATTGAGTAAGTTGCAACCAGAGGATTGTCGCTGTAAAACGACTGTGCAAAATTAATGTCTGCAAAGAGTATAAATGCCATAATAAAAAATATTTTAGAACTTTTCATTTGATTTCCTCTTGAATTAAATCTTTACTAATACAAAAATAGACCCGAGACCAATCTCTTTCAATATAATTTAATTGAATTCAGCCTTAAGAAACTTCCCTGTAACACTCTTGGAATTTTTGATTACTTGTTCAGGAGTTCCTTCTGCAACTATTTTTCCACCGAACTCACCACCTCCGGGACCGAGATCAATTATCCAGTCAGCCATTTTGATTACATCCATATTATGCTCAACGACGACTATAGTGTTTCCTTTGTCCACAAGTTTGTTTAAGACATCAAGTAAAATTCTTACATCTTCAAAGTGAAGTCCGGTTGTGGGTTCATCGAGAACATAAAGTGTTTTGCCGGTCGAAACTTTGCTTAATTCAGTTGCAAGTTTAACTCGTTGTGCCTCGCCACCGGAAAGCGTTGTTGCCTGCTGCCCGAGTGTAATATAACCCAAACCAACATCGTTAAGTGCTTTTATTTTTCTTTTAATGCGTGGAAGGTCTTCAAAAAAATCAAGCGCTTCGGAAACGCGCATTCCCAACACATCGGCTATAGATTTTGTTTTAAAAAGCACTTCGAGAGTTTCCCTGTTGTACCTTTTTCCTTTACAGGAATCGCAGTGCACATAAACATCAGGGAGAAAATTCATCTCAATTTTTTTCAAACCATCGCCATTGCATTCTTCACATCTACCACCGGCTACATTAAAACTGAATCTTCCTGTTTTATATCCTCTCATCTTAGCTTCCGGCAGTTCAGTAAACAAGTCACGAATGTGAGTAAATAAACCACTGTAAGTAGCCGGATTTGATCGAGGCGTTCTTCCAATTGGCGACTGATCTATCTCAATTATTTTATCAATATTTTCCAAACCTTCAATTTTACTGTAAGGAAGTGGAACTGATTTAGACTTGTAAAGTTTATTCATTAAAATCTTTACCAGTGTTTCGTTCAGCACTGATGATTTACCTGAACCGCTGACTCCTGTAATCAAAGTCAAAGTTCCGAGAGGTATTTTAAGATCAACATTCTGTAAATTATTTCCTTTTGCACCATTCAGCGAAATAAATTTTCCACTCCCTGTTCCTCCTCTACTTCAGGTATTTTTATCTTTTGTCTGCTTCTTAAATAAGAAAGTGTCAGAGAATCAAATCCATTATCTGAATTCAATAATTTTTTTGTTTCACCTTCCATAACAACTTTACCGCCGTGTTCGCCTGCACCGGGACCAAGGTCAACCATATAGTCGGAGCTTTCAATTGTTTCTCTGTCGTGCTCAACCACAATAATAGTATTGCCCAAATCTCTAAGATTTTTTAATGAATTGATGAGCTTAATATTATCACTTTGATGAAGCCCGATTGATGGTTCATCAAGAACATATAAAACACCGGCAAGCTGTGTCCCGATTTGTGTTGCTAAACGAATTCTCTGTGATTCACCTCCAGATAAAGTTCTTGCAGAACGACCGAGAGATAAATAATCCAATCCAACATTGTGAAGAAATTCCAAACGTTCATTAACTTCTTTGAGAATTGGTTTGGAAATTAATGCTTCATTTCCTTTAAGCTTAACTCCTTTAAAGAATTCCATTGTTCTCAAAATTGAAAGAGATGTTATTTCGCTAATATTTTTCCCGTTAAACTTAACTGCCAGAGATTCTTTTCGTAACCTTCCTCCATTGCAGGTTGAGCAATTAATCGTATTCATATATGCCTCAACCCATTCTCTGATGCTGTTGGATGATGTAGTATCGTAATAGTGTTTCAAATATTTTATAAGTCCGGAAAAACGGTGCATATACTGCACAGGTTTGCCGCTTCCATAAGTATAGGTGAAAGGAATTCTTTCTTTACTGCCATTGATTAATATTTCCTTTTGTATATCAGTTAATTTTTTTAAAGGCGTGTCATAATTAAATTTGTAAATCTTTGCTACAGCTTCAAGCTGAGTAAAGAACCATATTTTTCTTGGCTTGCCGAGTGGTGCCAGTCCTTCATCGTTAATAGATTTATCCCAATCAGGAATGATAAGATTAATATCCAGTTCTTTCTTTTCACCAAGCCCTTCGCAATCCTTGCAGGAACCATAAGGTGAATTAAATGAGAATGAATTTGGTGCAAGTTCACTGTAGCTGATTCCGCAATCCAGGCATGCAAGTTGCCTGCTGAAGATGTGGTCTTCTTTTCCATCATTAACGATAATACTTCCTTCACCATAATTCAGAGCAACTTCAACTGATTCTGTAATCCTTGATCTTGCTGATTCGTTTACTGTAAACCGATCAACCACAATTTCAATATTATGAATTTTATAACGGTCAACCTGAAATCCTTTGGTAATTTCGACCACTTCTCCATCTACTCTTACACGTAAAAATCCATCTGAAAGAACTTCTTCAAATAACTCTTTGTAGTGTCCTTTTCTACCACGAATTAATGGAGAGAGAACAGAAATTTTTTTATTCTTGAATGTTGAAATAATTGAATCAATAATCTGCGAAGACGACTGCTTTTTTACAGGCTTTCCGCAATTATAGCAGTGAGGGATTCCGACTCTTGCAAATAAAAGTCGGAGATAATCATAAATTTCTGTAACAGTTCCAACTGTTGAACGTGGATTACCGGTCGTAGATTTCTGTTCAATCGAAATTGCAGGACTTAATCCTTCTATAAGATCAACATCGGGCTTTTCGAGCATGTCAAGAAACTGGCGGGCATAGGCAGATAGTGATTCGATATATCTTCGCTGACCTTCAGCATAAATTGTATCGAATGCCAGAGAAGATTTACCGGAACCTGAAAGCCCCGTAATTACGGTAAAAGTATCGCGCGGAATCTCAAGATCAATGTTTTTGAGATTGTGCTCTCGTGCGCCTCTGATTGTTATAAATTCTTTTTCCAAGGAAAGGTAAATAAAATTCTAAATAGCTATATTAGCTATTGATGGTTTGATAATCAATTAAAAACGATTTGCACTTTACTACTTTTCTGTGATGAATTTACCTAAAGAAATAAGAACGATAGATGAAATAAATGAAGTAACTACCGTTATAAATAAATCCAACTTTATTGCACAGGTATATCCAGATATTCTCAGAAAGTGATACGAAAGATTATCTTATCAAAGCTAAAAAAAAACACTTTGATGCTTCCCATCATTGCTATGCTTTCAAATTAGCAGATGGCACAGTTCGTTATTCAGATGCAGGCGAACCGAGCGGAACTGCAGGAATAAGAATACAAAATGCAATTGAACATTTTAATCTGAGTAATCTGCTTATTATTGTTTCAAGAGTATTCGGAGGAATAAAGCTTGGAGTAGGTCCACTTGGAAAGGCATACTATCAGTCCGCTTATCAGGTAATTACTGATTCAACAATCTCTACAAAACAACTTTTCCATAGAGCTACAATATCTGCAACATATGACCACATTAGTTCTATCCACAGAATTCTGTCAAATCACCATTCAATAGTTGAAGATTCTGAATACGATGATTCCATAAAATTGACCTGTCTTCTAAAATCAACTGAAATAGAGTCAATTTCGAAGAAGATATCAGAGCTTGGTAAGAATAAAATCACTATTACAATTCATAGCGAAACTGTTTATAGATAAAATCTCTCATGCATTGCGAATTATTGTCAAAAAAAACTGTTGATATTACTTGATTCAAATATCGTTATTACTGATATTTGCGTGAGACAATATTTACAATTTCACAAAATCCGGGGACGCAATGGGAACTCACCAAACAGCAGAACGCCTTGCCAATTTAACTTTTAGTCTTCTGGCAAACTGCCAGGAAAAAGAAGTTCGCTTAGCTACAATTCATAATCTGACACAGGCAGAATTCAGATGCCTGAGATTGTTTGGAACTGATGAAAGCGTTAACAATAAAAAAATTGCTGAACGCATGAATCTTAGCCCAAGCCGACTGACAAGAATAATTGATGGTTTAGTAGAGAAGGAATACATAATCAGGGAAATTGATCCTGAGGATAGAAGAAACATGAGAGTTATGCTTTCGAAAAGAGGCAGACAACTTGTTAACCAGCTCAACAAGGCATACGTGCAGATTCATAATGAAATTCTTCAGGATATTGAGACTTCACAACACGAACCTCTGATTACAGCCATGCAGCATTTATTAGAGGCTCTGGAAAATTGGTTGAAGAAACCCTAAAGATAGTTTCAGGATTGACGTTTCAAGTGGTTGAGATATTTTTTCACAGATTCTAAATCAGAAAAGAGCTGTGAAAGATTAGCGAAATTTTGTGGTGAGAGGGTAAAATATATTCCATCAAAATATTCACGATTACTTGCATCACTAAAAGAAATTATTTCTTTTAATTGCTCTATTCCCTTCTTCATATTTTCGTTCAGATCATTTTTCACATTATCTATGCTGCTTACTTCCGGTATTCCTGGTGCGTTCTTTAAAACCCTCATCATTCCGCAAATATATTTAGCAGTGAAAATTAATTTTTCAAAATCTTCTTCTTTTCCATTACCTCTTACTAAATCAATTATTTTTTTAAGGTCTATTTTCCTTTGAAGAGGATTAGAAGTATACTCTTCAACTTTATCCAAAAAATATTCGTCAGATAAATTCATTGACATCAATATATTCTTCTAAATTTTAACTCCTAATCCAATACCATCACCGATTGGAATTATTGATGATTTTAGGTTTGGCTGATTCATAAATAATGAATTGAATTCCCGAATATGATTTGTTGATTCTTTATACTGCAAAGGCACTCGTGTTGAAGCAGCGTAACCATGCCATAATAAATTATCGACGACTAAAAGTCCTCCTTTTCGCAGAAGCACAAGAGAATAATCAAAAAGTCTTTTGTAATCTTCTTTATCAGAATCCAGAAATATCAGATCATATTTCTTTTTCAGCTGAGGCATAACATTTATTGCATCGCCTTCTAGTAACTTTATCCTTGCACCAAGTCCGGATTTTGCAATAAAATCCTTAGCTACAGAAATGTTATCTGCGCTTTTCTCAATTGTATGTATTACTGATTTACCATCAAGATGACGTGCGATTCTTATTGAAGAATAAGCAATTGCTGTTCCTAGCTCTAGAACTCTTCTTGGATTTTTCATTAGAACTAATTGCTCTAAAAACTCTGCTGATTGCCAATCAAGAATAGGAACATTATGTTCCCTGGCAAACTCTTCCATTTCATCAATAAGACTGTCGGATTTTTTTCGAAATGAGGATATGTATTCCAGCTGGTTTGATAAGATAATTTTATTCATAGCGTTTAAAATAATAGTGAAGGAGTCTTTAGAAAGTTAAGGAAAATCCATTTAAATTTACTATTACTGCTTAATTATAAGCCAAAAAGCAATAATAAAAGTTGCAGAAGATGCAGGCTTTAACTTTCAGAGAAAAATATTATCTAAGCAATACCAGATTTCTACTGAAGCTTTTTCCATTCAAATCAATAATGAAATAATAAACACCGCTCGAAAGCACGAACGCCGTTGATATTTTTTCCATACCAATTGAATCTATTTTCATCATCATTGGTAACTGTGCTGTAGTAACCAACTTGCTGACCAAGAGGATCATAAATTCTAATCGTAAGGTTTTCGTTTCCTGATGATTTTATAAGAATTGATGTGAATGTATTTAAATCAGGATAAAACGGATTAGGATAAGGATCACTGACTATGAAGTCCGAGTATGTTTTTTTTGTATTCAGATTAAGGCTGATATCAAGTGAACCATAGTAAAATTTATAATTACTGCTGACCGGTTCTCTGAACGATGCTCCAGTATTATCATCATAAGTGAAATAAAAATCTATTAGTTCATCATTAAAAAAATAAGGCAGCTTGATTGAGTATTTTAAATTTCCATCAAACTCCATTTGTTTTTCTGTATAATCAACACCATTAGTTGAATAATGAACAAAAACCGTTTGAGGGAAAATATTCTCCATCGTAATAAATATTTTATTCAGAATGTAAGTGCCGTCAGAAGCAAGAAGATTTGGAAACTCAATTGCTTTTACAGCAGAGACCAATCCATAACCTCTTTCATTATCAGGTGACAAATTATTATCCGCAGATTCAAAGAAAATACTTCTTACTTGTGTGTTTTTAAGATGCGGATATGCTGATAAAAGTAGTGAAACAATTCCACTTGCAATTGGTGCTGCTACAGAAGTTCCGCTGGCTGTTATATAACCCGAAAAGTTGCCAGCGTTAGCACAATAAACACTTACGCCTTGCGTGACAACATCAGGTTTTATTCTGCCATCATATGATGGACCACGACTGCTGAACCCCGCCACCTGATTGTCGTTACTTACTGCTCCAACACCAATTGTATTTACTCCATCCGCCGGAGCGGTAATGTAATACCAGGAACTTGCACCTTCATTACCTGCTGAAGTAATTGTAACTACACCTCTTCTGAAAGCAAGTTCGGCAGCTTTTGTAACGATAGTTGTTTTTCCATCCATATCTGAATAATTGTAAGAAAATTCGGGTGAATCGAAATGGCTGTAACCTAACGAGCTGCTTGTTATATCAACTCCGTAACTTTCCATCCATTCAAGAGCGGCCGCATAGTTGTCTTCCTCAATGTGCTTTTCACTTCTGATATCTTCTGTTTTTGCAAGAATAAAATCCGAACCAAAGGCAGATCCAATCAAAGAGCCTTCTTTGAATCCTCCTACAATAGAAAAAACCAGTGTTCCGTGATTGTGCTGGTTTGGGTTATCAAGCGAATCGTTTGCTGTTGAATTATCCTTAAAAACAAAATCATATTCATTTACAACTGTTGCATCTTTAAGTGACTCATGATTTTTCCAATTGAATCCTGTATCCAAAAGACCGAGCAGTACTCCTTCCCCTGTTATTCCTCTTGAATGAACTGCAGGAATATCCGAAAGTTGAAGCTGACCAAATGATGGTCCATAATCAAAATCAAAGATGTTATTTGGTTGTTTGAATAATTGTGAGGGCGATTCTAATTCTGGAGACTTAAAAACAAATTTTCTCACTGGCTCAATTCTATCAACGAAGGAGAGGTTTGATAGTTTAATTTTTTCTTCCTCAGTTAAGTAAGCAGTTACGGCATTAAACCAACGAAGTTTATTCTCAATTTTAATTCCCAATTCTTCAATCTTAAAAACATAATCTGAATTAAGTGGCAAATCATCGTACGTGATAAAACTATCTTCTCCCATATTCTTAATTCTTCTTGCGATACTTTTCTCAGAAAGTAAAGACAATGCTGAACTATAAACGCTGCTATTCTTTTCCAGAGTTTCTGAAGAAGCCATACCTTTATCAACAAAGTAAATAAAATACTTTGACTGGGAAAAACCTGTGGTTGCAAATAATAAAAAAAATATGAGGATAAATTTCTTCATTAGAAATTTAGTTTGTTGTAAGACTAGTTAAATCCCTTAAAAATTCTATCAGCTCTGATAGCCGAAAGAAATCCAAGAGGACCGGGTGCTACTTTTTCGGAATTGTAAGACCAATAAATAAACATAGCTTTTCCGACGATCATGTTATCAGTAATAAAACCAAAATGACGGCTATCCATACTCGCTTCAAAATTATCGCCGATTACAAAATAATGATCTTGAGTAAGGACATATTCAAAGATTGCTTTGCCATCCAAAGTTACCAATGTTCCTTCTGACAGTAATGATCTTTCACCATGATCCATCACTATAACGGATTGCCACTTTTCAAAATTCTCTGGTGTTATTTTGATCGTATCGCCTTTTGAGGGAATAATTATCGGTCCGTAACTAATTCTATTCCATTCAGCTCCGGGTGGATAAATAGTTTCATTCTGAATAGAATCTTTTTCATTCAAAAATTTGGGAGCTTTGAATGTTTCGGGAAGTATGAGGGATATTCCATTAATATAAATTACACCGTCGGTTATTTTTAATGTATCATGAGGACGAGCAACTATTCTTTTTACATATTTGGATCCTCCCCGTAGTGGATCACTTTCAAAGTCTTTGGGAAATTCAAAAATAACAATATCATTTATTTCAGGTTTGCCAACTTCAAAAAATTTGTGCTGTGATATTGGCAGATCGACTATCGGTATTTCTCGTGGGGTAGCGATATTGTATGCAAATTTATTTGCAAAAATAAAATCTCCAGGTTGAAGAGTATTTTCCATTGATGTGCTTGGTATCCGGAAAGCATCGATGGCAAACGCTTTAATAATTAAGGCTACGACAGCTACTAAAAAAAGTATTTTAAAAAACTTGCCAAGCTTCTTTGAAAAATTTCCCATAATATTATTCCTCTATTTGCAAAACTGCTAAAAAAGCTTCCTGTGGTATTTCAACATTCCCCACTTGTTTCATTCTTTTTTTACCTTCTTTTTGTTTTTCGAGCAATTTTCTTTTTCTTGTTATATCACCGCCATAACATTTTGCAATCACATTTTTTCTCAATGCCTTTACAATAGATTTAGAAATTACTTTCGAACCAATCGCTGCCTGAATCGAAACTTCAAACATTTGTCTCGGGATAAGGTCTTTTAATTTCGAGCAAACTTTCCTTCCCCAATCATATGCTTTATCCCGATGAACGATCATCGAAAGAGCATCAACTGGTTCACTATTCAATAAGATGTCAAGTTTAACAAGATCAGACTCAACGTAGCCAATGTATTCGTAATCAAAAGATGCATAACCGCGAGTAGTTGATTTTAGCTTATCGTAAAAATCGAAAATTATTTCCGAAAGTGGAAATTCAAATTGAAGATCGGCTCTAGTCGGATCAAGATAAGTTGTGTTTTTATATGTTCCTCTTTTATCCATCGAGAGTTTCATAATATTTCCAACATACTCACTTGGTGTAACAATCTGTGCTTTAATATATGGTTCTTCAATTCTTTCAATATCCCCTATGTGTGGCATTTCAGCGGGATTATCTACAACTATCCTTTCTCCTCTTTTATTATAAACATAATATTCTACGTTTGGCAAAGTTGTTATAATTGTCTGATCATATTCTCTATGCAATCTTTCCTGAACAATTTCCATATGAAGCATTCCAAGGAAACCGCACCTGAAACCAAATCCGAGTGCTGCAGAAGTTTCAGGTTGATAAACAAGTGCTGAATCATTCAATCTGAATTTTTCAAGAGCATCACGTAATCCTTCATAATCATCTGAATCGGTAGGATATAAACCGCTGTAAACCATTGGTTTGACTTCTTTATAACCTGGCAATGGTTTTTCAGCACCATTTCTTGAGTGTGTTACAGTATCACCAACTTTTGTGTACCTGACATCTTTAATTCCCGCAATCAAATAGCCAACATTTCCTGCTGAAAGTTCATCAACCTTTTCTTTCCTTAAACCCAGCACACCAACTTCTTCAGCGTCCATAATTTTATCTGTAACGAAGAATTTTATTTTATCATTGGTACGAAGTATTCCATTAAATACTCTGATGTATGCAACAGCACCTCGGTACGGATCAAATATAGAATCAAAAATTAAAGCCTGAAGCGGTGCAGCCGGATTACCTTTTGGTGGAGGAATTCTTTTTACAATTTCTTCCAGTAACTCGTCAATGCCGATATTCGCTTTTGCACTAACTTTTAGAATATCTTCTTCTTTGCAGCCAATCAAATCAATTATCTGATGCGAAATTCTATCAACCTCTGCGCTTGGTAAATCTATTTTATTAAGCACTGGTATAATTTCGAGTCCAGCATCAAGTGCAAGATAAAGATTGCTTATTGTTTGTGCTTCTACACCTTGTGCAGCATCTACAACAAGCAAGGCACCTTCGCAGGCAGCAAGTGAACGCGAAACTTCGTAGCTGAAATCAACGTGACCGGGAGTATCAATGAGATTGAGGATATACTTTTCACCATCCTTTGCAGTGTAATGCATCTGGATTGCGTGGGATTTAATTGTAATTCCTCTTTCCCTTTCCAGATCCATATCATCCAGAACCTGAGCCTTGGCTTCACGCTCTGTAACAGCACCAGTTTTTTCCAAAAGCCTGTCGGCAAGAGTGGATTTACCGTGGTCTATATGTGCGATTATGCAGAAGTTTCTTATTTGTTCCATTACACGAGTTTAATTTGTGTGCAAATATAGCGAGGGGTGGGCTCTTATTAAAGGTAAATGAATTCTAAGACAATCAATAAAAACGCTAAATCAGAAACGATTGGAATTCTTTCATTTTCATAATCGTGTCAATGATTATACCTTCCCTCAAGGCATTTTCTGAGACTGTCATTTCATTAAGTTTAAATTTGTTAAAGACTTCGCTGAGAATCAGCAATCCGGCAGGAATTATATCAGCTCTTTTTATTTCCATTCCTTCAATGAAGAGCCTGTCAACAGGTGATTCACACTTGAGTACATCGGAGGTTAATTCAAATATTTCATTTGATGTAAAAGTAAAACCGTTCATTGTTTTTTTGAACTTGCCTGACTTTCTAAAAGAAATTATCGATGCTGCGGCTACAATGGTTCCTGAACTGCCAACTGCCATTTGAAACTGATGATTTGGATGGAGATTAGCGTTAGTATCAAGTTTATCTTTTATGTAGTGCCTGCACATATCTATTCCGGATTCGGAAAGATGATAGTCAGGAAAGAACATTTTGCTGAGCCTTACTGCACCAATTTTAATGCTTTCAGCAAATTCAGAAATTCCATTTTCACCAAGGAGAAATTCAGGTACTGCCTCCTCCGATATCAACACATAAAATTCTTTTATCCTCTACATCAAGTGCATTCTGAACGCCAAGGTAAATTAATTCTGCCTCGGTGCTGCCATCCACAGCTTCTACTGTAATGCCGGTTTCTTCAAACACACGATCAATAAACTCATTTTTGTTTTTTGCTTCCCTTATTGCGCTGGTTGCAATCGCTCTTAATTCCGCTTTGTAGAACTGAGCTATTTTTCCAAAATCTCTTAGCACATCAATTGCCTTTTCCATTTCACCTTCGGATATCCACGTAAATTCTTTTCCTTTGTGAGAACCTAAACGAATCACTTCCCTCTCACGATCAACAATTTTAAATGAACCATCACTCTTTACCTGGACAATTATAAGGTGAAATGAGTTTGTCCCCATATCTACCGCTGCAATGCACTTGTTCATTTTTCTAACTCCCTTTTTTGTAAAATTATTTCGCATAGATGAAAAACATCCTCAACAGAAACATCATCGATTAGTTCAGATTTACGAATAAAATATTTATTGATTCCAATTGGTGCCCAGTTAAATGGATTCGTTGGTCCAAAAATACTAATTTGCGGAGTATCAGTTGTTCCCGCAACGTGCATAATTCCGGTATCATTCGAAATGAAAAGGTTGGATAATGAAATTAAAGCTGCAATTTGAGGAATCGGTTTGTTGATAAACTTCCCGAATTTAATATCAACATGTTCAGTGAGATAATTTAATTCCTCTTTCTCAGCCCAACCTCCTGTAAGATAAAAATTTGTCGGATAGTTACTTTCTATTTTTTTTATAAGCACAGCATATTTTTCAAGTGACCAACGGTTATTGTATTTACCAGCTCCAACGTGCAGACCTATCAATACTTTTTTATTCTTATCAGCAAACTCATCAATAAAATTTTGAGCGGCAGTAGTATCGGCTTCATCAAAACTAATCTGCGACCTGTAATCAGTTGTATTTATTCCGAAAGGTCTGACAATATCCAGACTTCTTTCTGAAACATTTGAATCAGGATGATTTCGCCAATCAAGGTCTATTCTTCTATCAAAGAAAAACGAGCTCAGGTTTAGTTTACCATTTAATGAATTTGCACCGATGCGTATTTTTGAGTTAGATAATCTCGCCAGAAGATTACTAGTAAAAGAAATTGAAACCATAACTGGCACAATTGCCAAATCGTATTCTTCTCTGAAAAATTTTATCGTACGATAAAGATATACCGGGCTGAATAATTTCTTTTTATCGAAGACATAAACTCTGTCAAGAAATTTATTTTTAACCATTCCGGGATAATTGATCGGACTTACAACAAGTGCGATATAAGAACCAGGATAAGTTTCTTTTAATGCTCTGAATAATGGAACGCCGGCAAGTAGATCACCAAGCTGATTGTGCTGTCGAACGATTAATATTTTTTTGGGTGGTTTTATTTCCCTGGAAGGGTTTTCTAAAACGGAAAGGAATATTTTGAAAAATGAATAAACTATTTTTGATGATATATTATTCTTTGCCATTATTTACTGGATGAGTCACTTCCCTCATCTGAAGAAGTAATGTCTCGGAAGTCTGCTTCCTCAATATTTTTATATTTATTTTTCAAATGTTCTGCTCTACTCTTCAGGTCATTAATGTCTGGACGCGACCCGGATTTATAATTAGACAGTAATTTGAAAAATCTAAATGCAAAAAAGATAAGTACTGCAATTGCTCCGTAAAGAAGTATTCTTATCAAAGTATTCTCCTTATTTCAGGATTAAAATATTCAGTAAAACCTCTGTCCTCTCTGAAAATCTGCTTGAAAAGTTCATCGAAATCTTTATCACTATTAACAAAATCAATGTCAGATGAATTAACAATTAAAAGAGGAGTTGAACTATACCTGAAGAAATAATGATTGTAGGCTTCACTTAATTCTTCAAGATAACTTCTTGTGATTGCTCTTTCAACTTTCCGGCTTCTCTTTTTGATGTTGAACATTAACCTGTCAGTGCTCGATTGCAGGAAGATAACGAGATCGGGTTTTCGTAATGCACGGGCAAGCAATGGGTAAATACTTTCGTAAAGGTTTAATTCATCTTTACTGAGGTTCATATATGCAAAGATTCTGTCCTTCTCAAAAATATAATCGCACACAATATGCTCTGCGAAAAGATCTTCCTGATGAAGTTCTTGCTGCTGTTTGAACCTGTTGATCAAAAAAAACATTTGCGTTTGAAATGCAAATCTTTTCCTGTCAGCATAGAATTTTTCAAGGAAGGGGTTATTATCGAACTGCTCAAAAATTAGTTTTGCATTCAGACGTTCACCTATCCGTTTTGCAAGACTGGTTTTGCCGGCACCAATCACACCTTCAATTGCGATGTAGCGCAATTCGTTTTTTAATTCAGGCTTGTCGTTCATTTTATCAGAACTCTATGAGGAATTTTCCTGATAATATTAGTTTTTTTTATTTGAGCAGAAGAATGCTCAGTCTCGTGTTTAAAAATACTAATTTCAGATATCTTTTTTTTCAATTGCGGATGAATAAATTCCGGTTCTATCTCAAGCAAAGGCACTATAACAAAATCCCTGTTCAGCAAGATCTTTGTGAGGGATTGTAATTTCGTCATCGGAGTAAACAAGATCGTTGAAGAATAAAATATCGAGGTCAATTTCTCTTGGACCCCATTTAGCAGTGACTTTTCTTCCAACCTGCATCTCAACTGATTTCAAAAAGTGGAAGAGGTCCTTCGGTTCAAAATAAGTTTTGATTTTAATTACAGCATTGAAAAACTCGCCCTGCTCAATATCACCGTAAGGAGACGATTCATATATTGAGGAGGCAGTTTCAACTTCGCAATAAGTATTTTGATCGATCAGTTCAACGGCATAATCAATATTATTGATCTGCACACCAACGTTTGAACCAATTCCTATGTAAGCAATATTGCTGATTTTAAATTCCGGTTTAAGTATTTAGTTCTTTTCTTTCCTTTATAACCTCTGCTTCAACACAATCGACAACTCCACCTAGAGGTGGGTTATTTTTTCGAACTCTTACTGCAACTTTTATTATCCTGTCAAATTTTTTTAATAACTCTGTTGCAATTTCAATTGCCAACGATTCGATTAGATAATACTTTCGTTTAACTGTAAACTGGTTGAGGAAAGAGTATACCTGATAGTAATCGACTGTCTTAGTTAAATCATCTCCGTTAGCTGCTTCAGAAAAATCTGTATGGATATCAATATCAGCTTCAAATTTTCCACCGACATATTGTTCTTCGTTACTCACTCCATGATAACCATAGAAAGTAGCGTTTTTAATTCTAATAATATTAATCATTTTCCTAAATAAAATTTTATCCGCACTAAAATTAAATAAATGTTTCCAAATAAATTTTGAGGATTCTCAATTCTTTCATTGTTCGACTTCTGCTGTTATTATTGAGCCTTTTCTTAGTTTAAGAAGTTTATCAAGATTTGCCCAGAATACTCCGGTCAGAACTAGTGCTGCTCCAATAAAATGTCTTGTAGAAAGTACTTCTCCGAAAATAAAATAACCCAGAATGAGGGCAACTATAGGAGTTATAAAAGCTATTAATGAAAGTATAACCAGGTTGACATGCTTAATCAACCAATAAAATGAGGTGAATGTAACTACACTTCCGAAAAAAGCCAGATAAAGAATAGACAGATAAGCATTTTCATTAAACTTTAAGTTGGAAAGATCTTCCGTGAAGAAAGCAATTAGCAGCATTGATATTCCTGCAACTACCATCGGAATAAAATTCATTGAGAGAGGATGCAAATGATTTCCGAATTTCTTTATTGAGACGGCTATCCACGCTTGCATTGTTCCGCTAAGGACAACTGCAAACATTCCAATTAAATAATTTGTAATATCTCCTGCAAATGAATCAGAAAAAATTATTACTATGCCGGAAAATCCGAGAATTGTTCCAAAAATCTTGTAAAAGCCGATAAACTCTGCTGGCATTCTTATATAAGAAAAGATAACAACCCAGAATGGATAAACTGCAAAAAGAACTGCAGCCATTCCTGAAGGAATAAACTGCTGTGCCCAGTAAACTAATCCAAATGGAATTACAAATGAAAAGAACCCCATCAGCAGATATAATCTTACTGAACCCTTATCGGTTTGAAGAGGAATATTTTTTATTCTCATCAAAGCAAAGACTATGATTGAAGCCAAAGAAAATCTAACTCCAGCAGAAAACATTGGTGTTAATGATTCAAGCCCGAAGCGGATTGCAATCCAAGTTGAACCCCAGATTACACAAAGCGCAGAATATGCAAGAAATATTTTAACGGCCAGCCTGCTCATATATTGTCCTTCATTGCTATTACTCCAAGTGCTCTGCCGGATTTTTTACCATCACGTCTGTATGAATGAAGAAGATTTTCATATTCAAATGAACACAACCCAGATACCTGAATATTTATTTCTTTAACTCCTTCATCAATTAGCATTTTATAATTAGCTCCGGATAGATCTAGATAAAATTTGTTTCCATTTTTTAGTATGAATTCATCCTCAAATTTGTGTGCAACTTCCCCACCAACCTCATAATTTTTTTGCGAAATTGAGGGTCCAATGTAGCAAATTAAATCTGAAGGGTTTGAATTGAATTCCTCTTTTAATTTAATGATTGTTTTCTGAACAATCTTTCTCTCGGTACCTCTCCAGCCTGAATGAACTGCGGCAATTATTTTTTGTACCGGATCATAGATAAATATTGCTGGGCAGTCGGCACTACTAATTGCCAACCCAAGATTTTTGGAATTTGTAATCAAGTGCATCACTCTCACCACAATTTCCAAAAGTATTTACTTCTCTAATATTATCTTCGTGAACCTGCTTTTGATAGCTGACCATATTTTCATTCAAGCCAAGCTCATTAAAAAATAGCTTCCTGTTGATATCAACAATTTCTTTTCTATCACCAACGCTATAAGAAAGATTAAAATAATAAGGTGGATTTGCATTCGGACCAACCTTAGTACTAAAACCACATTCAATTTCCGGATGATGTTTGAAAATAAATGGTTTGACAATGAGCATAAATTTGTGAATGCAATAAAAGTTAAATTGAGAGTATACGGCTTTAATAGTATATTAGCACAGTTATATTTAAAACATCAATTAGGGCAAATATATTGAAAATCTTAGTAACTAATGATGATGGAATCTACTCTTCTGGTATATCAGCATTAGCCGATGCTTTAAAAGAAATTGCGGAAGTAATAGTTGTTGCTCCAAGTGAAGAACAAAGTGCAGTCGGGCATGGAATAACCATGAAATATCCTCTTCGTGTTACCAAATACTTTAAGAATGGAAACTTCTTCGGATATGCAGTTGAAGGAACACCAGCTGATTGCGTTAAAATGGGAATCAGAAACATTATGGGTGAATCTCCGGACCTCGTTATTTCGGGAATTAACCATGGTTCAAACACAGCTATCAATATCATTTATTCCGGGACAGTATCTGCAGCAAGAGAGGCTGCCATAATGGATGTTCCTGCTATAGCTATTTCTGTAACAAGCCACGATGCAAAAGATTTCAGATATGCCGGTAAAATTGCAAAGATGTTAGCACTAAAAGTTAAAGAACACAAGCTTCCAAATGGAACACTTTTAAATGTAAACATTCCCAACTTTCCCGAGGAAGAAATTGCAGGTATACTTGTAACGGAGCAGAGCAAAGCAAAATGGGACGATATTTATGAAAAACGAACTGATCCATTCGGTAAAGATTATTACTGGCTTACGGGAAAACTTGTGGAAATTGAAAATGAAAAGAACAGCGATCAATTAGCAATAACAAATAAGTTCGTCTCAGTTACACCAATCCACTTTGATCTAACTGATTATGATACTTTCCAAAAAATGAAAAGCTGGGATATAGAGAAAATCTTCAATGAAAAAGTACGTTGATGCTTGCCTGATAGATGCATTTACTGATGAACCATTCAGAGGAAATCCTGCCGGAGTTGTTTACTCGGATGAACTGAACAAAGAAGAAATGCAGCTTGTTGCAAGGGAGTTTAATGTCTCTGAAACAGCGTTCATCTCTAAATCCAGCGAAGCAGATTTTAATTTGCGATGGTTCACTCCAACCGTTGAGGTAAAGTTATGCGGTCATGCAACCATAGCTTCAATTCATTACTTACTTCAGAGAGGAATAATTCAGGATAACTCTTCGATAACTTTTAAAACACTTTCCGGCATCCTTAAGTGCCAAACCCGAAATGGAATTCACTCACTTGGTCTACCAATTCCTGATTTAAAAATATTTGAAGGGAATAAAGAAGAAATTATTCAAGCACTCAATGGAGGAAAAGCAATCAATCCCGAAAAAATCCCTTTTATTCTGGATGACGGCGGTTATCTTTACATTTATATTTCATCTTTGAGTGAACTAATGAATTTGAAACCTGATTCCAAAGCACTATTGGATTTGTCATCCAAACGAAAAGGATACGACGCTTTCACTTTATTCACAACAGAAACTATCGAAAAAGAAAATCATGCTCATCTGAGATTCTTTGCACCATATTATGGTATTGATGAAGATCCTGTCACTGGCTCAGCTAATGGACCATTGTTACTTGTGTTAAGGTATTTAAAATATGATAAAAGAAAACACCGAGGGAAAGACATATACTTTCGAACAAGGAGATGTTCTTGGAAGGAAAGGAAGAATAAACGTCTCTTTTTCACAATCTAAAAATGAATTGATAATTTCAGGAAAAGCAGTAACCATATTTAAAGGGGAGTTGAACTTTTAATGTTTGGATACGAAGAAATTAATTTATCACTGGCTTACCCCGGAGTTTATTTATTCTTAGCTCTGCTTCTAATTGCTGCTTACTCCTACTACGTTTACCGTTACACTATTCCTCAAATAGATAAGTATAAAAAAATTCTATTAACATCACTCAGAGTTCTTGCTTTATTAATTTTATGTTTAATTCTTTTTGAACCAATTTTAAATCTCAGCCGCAAGTTGATACTCGAACCAAATAATTTAATATTTATTGACAATTCCCGATCAATAAAGATAGATGATGGAACTGAGCGTGCATCGACGATTAAGCAAATATTGAATGATTTTTCAGGTAGTGCTTCAGCAGGCAATTTATCTTTTTATGAATTTGGAAATTCAGTAAGATCAATCAGTGTTGATAGTCTTGATTATGTGAATTTTTCAGACGGAGCAACGGACATTCAGGAAATATTTAATTACACGAAGAACTCTGATAAAAATATTGCCTCCGTTACTTTAATATCTGATGGAGTAATTACCTCTGGTGCAAACCCGTATTATGATGCAGTTAATATTGGCATTCCGGTTTTTACAATCGGGATTGGAGATACAACACAAAGAAAAGATGTTGAGTTAAAAAAAGTTTTGCATAATGATTTTATTTATACTGAGACTCCCACAAATATTATTGCGACCATTTCTAACAATAGATTTGCAGGTGAAACAGTAAAAGCTACTTTTTACGAAGATAACAAATTCATCTCGCAACAAAATTTGGTTCTTAGTAATGCCGGAATCCAAAACATTTCTTTTGATTATATTCCGCAGAATTCCGATGAAAAAAAGTTGAGTATTGAATTATCAAGTTTGAAGGATGAGTTTACAACAGCAAATAACAAGCAGGTATTTTATGTGAATGTGCTTTCGAATAAAATAAAAGTTATAATACTTGCCTCAACTCCGTCTACTGATTTATCATTTATAAAAAATGCGCTCACACGAGACGAGAATATTGAAGTTTATTCAATCGTGCAGATATCGGGAGACAAATTTTTAGATAAACTCAACTATCAAAAGCTCGACAGTGCGGATGTTTTATTTCTAATTGGTTTTCCTTCAGATCAAACACCCGAAGAACTTCTAAGCCGAGTTTTTTCTAAAATCAAAGACAGTAAAACACCTTATTTTGTTACATTATCTTCAGGTATAAGTTTAAATAGATTATCAAAGCTTGGTAATGATTTACCGTTTACTTTTTCTCAGGGTTTAGCAGGGTTCAGAGAAGTGCAGCCATTCATACTCCCAGAGCAAAGTTCTAATCCAATACTTCAATATTCTGATAAAAATCCTCCCGATATCTGGAACAACCTGCCGCCTGTTTTACAGCCAGGTTCAATTTTTAGTGCCAGGATTGAAAGCAAAACACTTGCACAGATAAATGTTAATAATAGTATTGTTAAATCTCCTTTGATACTTTCAAACAATTTTAGCGGTAAGAGGTCCATTGCAGTTCTCGCAAAAGACATTTGGAAATGGAAACTTCAGTTAGCTCCAAAAGGTCTGGACGTATTCGATAATTTTATTGTTAATTCATTAAGATGGTTAAGAGCAAGCGAAGAACAAAAGCTTGTAAAAATAAAAACATCAAAGAAAATCTTTTCGCAGGGTGAAAGAATTGAATTTTTTGGAGAGGTTTTAGACGAATCATTAAATCCAGTTTCAGACTGCAGAAATAAAAATCAATATTACTTCTGGCACAAGCAAATATGAAGTCAATATGCAAAACGTTGGTTCAGGTTTGTATGAAGGCTCAATAGTTATCAATGAAACCGGAGATTTCAAATTTTCAGCCCAAGCAGAAACTAATGGTCGGGTTCTTGGAAAAGATAACGGAAGCTTTAATATCGGTGAAATAGATATTGAAATGATTAACCCTGTGATGAATTATTCATTACTTAATCTAATAGCAAACGATACAGGTGGAGAGTTTTATTCTCCCAATAATTATATGCCTTTATTAGACAAACTGAAAAATTTGAAAGTAAATTCATCAAAGGAAAGAATTGTTACTTCAGAAATTAGTTTGTGGTCTGATACTTGGATGTTGCTGATAGCCATATTTTTATTTTCGATGGAATGGTTTATCCGTAAAAGAAACGGAATGTTGTAATAACGCTTTGTGCAGATACGGCTGGATGATTTTATAAATTTACAATTTGAAGTGGAATACTTACACCAAAAGTATTAATGAAATTTAGAGCAGGCTACATATTTGATTTTTTCCTTCCGAGATTTTGTCCGGGTTGTAATGAAAAATTATCCACCGAAGAAAAACCTGTGTGTGTCGAATGCCTCAGCAGTATCTTAATTGCTGATGAGGAAAGAATTATTATTGAGTACAACAAGAATTTCGGCACTAATAAAGTTGTTTCAGATTTCTACTCAAAATACGTTTTTGAAACTGATAAAACCCTGCAGCAAATAATTCACGCATTAAAATATAATAAGCAATTCAAGCTGGGAGTTTTTTTAGGTGAGCTTCTTGCAGCGGGAATAAAAATGAAAGATTGGCATATTGATTTGATAATTCCCGTTCCAATTCATCATCTTAAAAAAGCTGAAAGAGGATACAATCAATCTGATTATCTCGCTAAAGGATTAAGCAAATCACTTAATATTCCTTATTCTGGAAAATCAATTAAACGGATTAAATACACTGATTCGCAAACAAAACTTAATATGAAAGAGAGAGCCTTGAATGTTTCAAACGCATTTAAAGCCAGAAACCCGAAAAAAATAAGAGGGAAAAATATTCTTGTCGTGGATGATGTTTGTACAACTGGAGCCACTATACTTGAGTGTGCGAATGTGTTGATCGGTGCAGGTGCTAATTCAGTTTATGCCTGTTCAATTGCAATTGCAGAATAATATAATAATTACATTCTTTCCGGTGCACTTACTCCAAGAATTGATAACCCATTTTTAATTACTATTTTCGTTGCGACAGCTAATGCTAATCGAGCTTCAGCAATATTCTTCTCGCTGCCAAGTATTCTTCGGAATGTATAAAACTTATGAAATGCAGCAGCAAGATCTTCAAGGTAGGCACAGATTTTCTGCGGTTCATAATTTTCTGCGCTGTATAAAACTTCTTCATCAAACTTGTGAAGCTTTTTAAGAAGCGCTTGTTCTTCTTCTTCAATCAGCAGATTTAACTTATCCGTTGAAGGTTTCAAGTTTTCCGATTCAACCGTTCTGATAATTGAGCAGATTCTTGCATGAGCATATTGTAAATAGAAAACCGGGTTTTCATCACTCTGTTTTTTTGCAAGGTCAATATCGAAATTCATATGAGAAGAGATCGTCCTCATATTAAAAAAGTATCTGACAACATCACTGCCAACTTCATCAATCAGTTCATCTATAGTGATGTAGTTTGCTTTACGTGTAGACATCTTAACAACTTCGCCATCTTTCAATATCGTTACAAATTGGTGGATCAATACTTTCACTTTGTTCACATCATAGCCTAAAACTTTAATGCCAGCAAGAACATCCGGATAAGTAGCGTTGTGGTCTGAACCAAAAAGATCTACCAACAAATCATATCCACGATTATACTTTATAATATGATAAGCAATATCAGGAAGCCGATAAGTTGGTTCACCCGTGGACTTTACAATAACTTTATCTTCTCCACCAGTCAGTTCTGAAAGTTTCAGCCAGATTGCTCCATCTTTCTCGTAAGTTAATCCTGATTTTTTAAAATCTTTCAGAAGTTCGTCTATCTTCCCATCTTCATAAAGTGATTTCTCATTGAAAAATATTTTATGATGAATTCCCAGCCGATTTAAACTTTTTTTAATGTCATTGAAAATTTCTGCTTCGGCAATTTCTTTGAATTTTCCTTCGGCGGGTTCATTGACAAGTTTATCTCCGAATTCATTTTTAATTCTTTTAGCAATATCGACAATGTATTCACCCTGATAATAATCATCGGGAAATTCAACATTACTTTCGAGAAGGTTCAAATATCGGATTCTAACCGAATCGCCAAGAACACGCATTTGCCTTCCGGCATCATTGAAATAATATTCGCGATCCACTTCATATCCAATCCATTCCAGAAGATTTGCAATTGTATCACCAATAACAGCATTTCTTCCATGTCCAACAGTCAAAGGTCCTGTTGGATTAGCTGAAACAAATTCAACATTCGCTCTTTTGCCAGAATATTTATTTGATTTACCATACTCATCAACTTTTTCATTTATTTCCTTAACAATCTCTGCTACAAATGAAGGAGTAAAATAAAAATTAATGAATCCCGGTCCCGCAATTTCAGTTTTGCTGATTACGCTTTTATCGATATGAAGAGTTGAAAGAATCTCGGCAGCGATTTCTTTTGGATTTCGTTTTAGTTTTTTAGAAAGAATCATCGCTGCATTTGAGGAAAGATCGCCGTGTGTTTCAATTTTGGGGGTATCGAATGTTAGCTCAATTTCAGCAAGATATGGTAATTGCTGTGATGTTTCTTTAAATATTTTTTGTAAATACTTTTTCAAAGCTGCAGGGATAAATTTGATTGAAATCTGATATGCAAACTTATTAAAGAAGGAGACCGGAAAAAACTATACTGATTAAAAGGTATTCATCGTTTTGTTTTTACAACCTTCTGCTCAACAGGATCACTCATTTTTTCAGACGGCGCATCTCCCCAAAGTTTTTCAAGATTGTAAAACTCTCTTGCATCTTTCTTAAAAATATGGACAACCACATCAACATAATCCAGTAAAACCCAGCTTAACGCTTTGAGACCTTCTTTATGCCAGCATTTAATTCCATCGTCAGATAAAACCTTATCCACCTCGTCCGCAATTGCTTTAACCTGTGTATCCGAATCAGCAGAACATATTACAAAATAGTCAGTAAATGTAACGAGTTTTCTTAAATCAATGGCAACTACGTTAAATCCTTTTTTTGTAAAAATAATTTCTGAGATCTGCTGAGCCAATTTTGTTGAATTCAAGTTTACCTCTTTATTAATGGAATTAAATTTCTATAATCTTTTCCGAGAATGAATGTTACATCTAACAAATAGTCAGAATTTGTTTGTTGAATTATGCTGCTCTCATCTAAGCCAACAAGTGCTGCTAACTTTTCAGCATTTTTAATTTTCTCATTTCTGCTGATAATGATACTGTTTTCAATTTCAAAGGAACGATAATTTCCAAGGTTAACCACATCAATATGATTTACTCTCAGGTAATCAGTAAGTTTATCAGCTACGCCACTCACACCGCATCCATTCAGAACTTCAACTTGAATTCTTGCTTTTGTGCTGTCGATAAGAAGATCGTCTTCAGAATTTTCAAATTTCAGCGAAACGGCTTCAAAAGTTTTATAGGCTAAAACAGTATTGATTAATATCAGGATTAAAATCGAGATGTTGAGGATAAGGTTTTTCGGAATGTCTACTTTTTTGTCGATTGAAATTTTCTTTTCCCTCAATGATTAAAACTTAAAACCATATTCACTTTTTTTCAAATGGTGATTCGGAAGTATTACTATTAATTCCTGAACTAAAACCGAAAGGATTTCCATAACCGTAATAAGGATTATAAAATCCATATCCATACGGCATAGCACTATATTGCAAATGAACTGAGAAATTATTCCAGGGATAATAGTTTACTGCTGCGTTACTGATATAAACTCCGGAAACATCTTTCTGGAACTGATCTCCAAGTGTACTGTAAGGTGAATACATTACAGAAACATCCAACTGCACGTTTAAGTTTTTCATCAATCGGTAAAACATACTATTCGTATAACTTGTTAATGAAACACCCTGTCCTGCAAAGGATGTATAGTTTAGGCTGAAGGAATGACGCATTATGAAATCATCAGCGTTCAGAAATCCGAACAAAGCGTTTGAATTTTCTGTTACTATTCCCTCTTTTACACTGGTGGGTTCAATTCCAGTATCTTTAAACTGGGCATAAATTCCCGAAGCAGCAATTAGAACAAATATCAATAATAATTTTTTCACATCATCACCAAAATTTCTGTTCAATTTTATATAAATAACTTACAAAAAGCAACAAAGGACTCATTGACAATATACTATAAAAGCTTGGTTATTTTATTTTTTTTATCAACCAACACTACTTTTGGTTTATATTTTCTGGCATTCTCATCAGGAAGGTGAAAATAACTAACGATAATAATTTCATCTCCTACAGAACCAAATCGTGCTGCCGGGCCATTAAGACAAATTATTCCGCTTCCGGCAGGTCCTTCAATTGCATATGTATCCAATCGGGAACCGTTGTTAAAATTCAATACCTGTACTTTTTCGTATGGTAAAATATCTGCGGCTTGAAGCAATTCTTTATCAACCGTTATGCTGCCTTCATAATATAGTTCAGCTTGAGTAACCGTTACACGGTGTATTTTAGACTTCAACATTTCTCTTTGCATTAAAACTTTTTCCTTTAATTTTGTGCAATCAAATATACCGATTGCTAATTCTTAGTTTCAAGGGAACAATTTAACCAGGAATAGCTTTCAAAAACTGAATTTTTTATAATTTATCAGAGTTTATCTTGAAAATACTTGTTATTGATAATTTTGACTCATTTACCTACAATCTTGTTCAATTATTAGGTAAATACCGAAACAAACTCTTAATATTGAAGAATGATGAGAGTATTTCCTATGCCAGAAATTATCAGCCGGATAAGATTTTAATTTCACCTGGTCCGGGCAGACCAGAAAATTCCAGGTTTATCTCTGGAGACAATTAAGGAATTTGGAAATTCAATTCCGATACTTGGAGTTTGCCTTGGTATGCAGGCAATGTGCTATTTATTCGGTGCGGAAATAATAAACGCAGATATTATCTATCATGGAAAAACTTCTAAAATTAATCACGATAATAAAACCATCTTCCAAAATGTCCCGCAGAACTTTGATGCTATGCGTTATCATTCATTGGTAGTTCAGCAAAATACAATTCCGGATGAAATAGAAATTTCTGCAAAAGCTTCAACCGGAGAGATTATGGGTATACGTCACAAAATCTATTCTCTAGAAGGAATACAGTTCCATCCGGAATCTATTTTTACTTCATTAGGCAATCAGATTATAAAGAACTGGTTAAAGCTATAATTTTCACTAGCTCTGAATTTCAACAATCATTTCAATTTCAACAGCAGAGTTTAAAGGAAGTTCGCTAACTCCGACTGCACTGCGAACGTGTTTTCCAGCTTCACCAAATATCTCGACAATAAATTCAGAAGCACCATTCGCAACTTTTGGTTGAGCTGTAAATCCTTCAGCACTACTAACAAAAACTGTTAACTTCAATACTCTTTTTATTTTATCAAGATTACCGATTACACTTTTTACTGCGCTCAAACAGTTCAATGCACAGAGTTTTGCAGCTTCTTTTCCTTCCTCTTCCGTAAGTTCTCTTCCCACTTTTCCCTGATATTTTACTACTCCTGCTGAAATAGGAACTTGCCCCGATGTCATAACCAGATTTCCAACTTGCATCGCGGGAATATAAGCTGCGAGAGGTTTGACAGCTTCGGGAATAGTAATACCCAATTGTTTAATTTTTTCTTCGAACATGATTTCCTCGAATTATATTCAGATAGTTTTATTTTGATTAAATTTGAATCCGACTCTAATATTTAATTCAGTTGAAATATAGAAAAGGATTTATCTTATGACCGGTAACAAATTTAACGAATTCGTAGAGATAGTTAAAAGATTGAGGAAAGAATGTCCGTGGGATCGTGAACAAACTAACGATTCAATAAAAGCCGCAACAATTGAAGAAGCATACGAAGTGGTTGAAGCAATTGAGAAAAAGAATTTTAACGAACTGAGAAACGAACTCGGCGATCTGCTGCTTCACGTGGTTTTCCACACCATTATTGCTTCAGAATCCAACGGATTTACAATTGATGATGTGATAGATTCAATCCGAGAAAAATTAATTAGAAGGCATCCACACGTATTCGGTGAAGTCAAAGTTTCAGGATCGGCGGAAGTAAAAAAGAATTGGGAAGAAATTAAACTTGATGAAGGAAGAAATTCTGTTCTTGATGGTGTACCGGAAATGCTTCCTGCTTTGCAAAGAGCTCACCGGCTTCAGGAGAAAGCATCAAAAGTTGGATTTGATTGGGAAAAGAAAGAAGACGTTTGGAAAAAAGTAATTGAAGAAATTGAGGAGATGCACGAGATTGAAAAAGTTAAACGTCAGTCAGATAAAGCTAAAAAGGATGAAGAGCTTTATAATCAATTGGAGAATGAAATTGGTGATGTGTTTTTTGCCTTGGTAAATTATTCAAGGTTTTTGGACGTTAATCCTGAGAATGCATTAAGAAGAACAAATTCAAAATTTATAACAAGATTTGGTTACGTTGAAGAAAAAATAAAATCTCTCGGAAAAAAGTTATCGGACTCAAATCTTAAAGAGATGGATTTTTATTGGGAGGAGAGTAAAAAAATTATTTAAGAATCTCCATTTCTATTGTTGCCAAACTTTTCATATGCATCAATAATATCTTTTACAAGTTTATGGCGTACAACATCTCCTTTATCAAAATAAACGAAAGCAACTCCTTCTACTTTAGATAATATTTCCCTTGCTTGAACTAATCCGCTTACCTGTTTAGCAGGAAGATCGATTTGTGTTATATCACCTGTTATAATAGCTTTTGAGTTGCCGCCCAGTCTGGTTAGGAACATTTTCATCTGCATTGTTGTAGAGTTTTGAGCTTCATCCAGAATAACATAAGCATTATTCAAAGTTCTACCACGCATATAAGCCAGTGGAACAATTTCGATTATTCGTTTCTCAATGTAACTTTTTAATTTCTCAGAAGGCATCATATCGTCAAGTGCATCATATAGAGGACGAAGGTATGGATCAATTTTTTCACGAAAATCACCAGGAAGAAATCCAAGACTTTCGCCTGCTTCAACCGCCGGCCTTGCTAAAATTAATTTTTTAACCAGGCCTCCTTTAAGAGATGAGATGGCAATTGCAACCGCAAGATAAGTTTTGCCTGTACCAGCAGGTCCGATAGCAAAACAAATATCATTTTTCCGGGCAAGGTTTATATAATTAATTTGTCCGGGTGTCCTGGCTTTAATTACATCTTTTTTTGTATAGAGAACAATTGTATCAAGCTCTTCTTCATCAACTATTTCCTTGCCTTCAATTGTTAGTTCAAGGATGGTGTTCACATCATTCGTTCCTAATCTTCCGCTCGTATTTAAAACATAAGCCATCTCTTTAAGTATCTTTTCAATTAATTCTACTTCCTCCATAACACCTTTGAGGATTACATTATCCCCTCTCACAGTTATGGAAGTATTAAATCTATCCTCAAGAACTCTCAGATTTGAATCATTAAACCCGAGAAGGTCGAGCATATTTACGTTTTCAATTACTATTTTCTTTTCAACGGCTGTCATTCAAATCTTTAAAAGAAAAAACCCTTATCCTGTAAAAGGACAAGGGTTCTTTCGAATTAATTTAAGTCAAACAAGCTAAATAAATTTTATTGAACCGGAGCTGGTTTGTAATTAGCTCTTAGCTTTTCGTATTTATCTTTTTCATCCTGAGTTAGAGGTGGAATTGAGAATACTTGGGCAGGATAAATTAAATCCGGATTTTTAATTTTTTCTCTGTTTGCTTGATAAATAACCGGCCAAGCAAAAGCGTTTCCGTAATGCTCTTTTTTCTTGGCAATATTCCAGAGACAGTCGCCTTTTACAACTGAATAAGAAATTACAGGAGGAGCATCAATCCATGCATCAAGAGCTTGCTGCATTTTGTTATGAACTTTATCATAGAATTCTGGCAATGCACTTATCTTGTTCATCTTTAATGCATCAAGGTCAACTTGTCTGTCAGCTTTTGGACCTTCTTTTCTTTTGATTTTTCCATCAAGTTCGTTGACAGCATTTCTAAAGTTGTCAACATCTTTTCTGGTTGCACCAACTAATGCATAAAGTTCATCAATACATGCTTCAGGATCCTGAAGACCATTCCTAACAGTAGTAAGGTTTTCAATGTCTGTTGTCAGGGTTTGAATTTCAGACTCTAAAGATTGCTTCTGAGCAGTGAGTCTGGTCATTTCAGCTTCCCATTCATCTTCAGTCATCTCTTTTTCATCTTGTGCAAAGGAAGAAAGAGATAACAGGAAAAGAAGGGAAATAAAATAAACTAAAGATTTTGTAAGTTTCATTTTTTTCTCCATTTGATTTTTTTATTAAAATTCCTGTTAATAATTACTGAGGCAATTTTTGAAGGTTTGCCTTGGTTTCTTCCTTTTGTTTATTACACTCAGCCAATTTTCTGTTAATTGTCTGAATTTCAGATTCCAGCTGAGCTTTAGTGTCTTTCATTGAATTAGCATCTGCTTCAAGTGATTTCACTTCTGCACGCAGATTATCCAGTTCAGCTATCTGAGCGTCACTCAAACCGCATCCCGCAAGCAATGCAATACTAACAAAAAATATTGCAGCTATTACGGGGGTTTTGAAACTTTTTAATAGGTTCATATGTAACCTCCGATTATTAATGATTGTTTATTGTAATTAGAGTTAGAATTAAGATAAATTTACAAACTACCGACTTTGTTAAAGTAGTATAAAATTCAATACAAATATATAATTAATTGAGTTAATATTTGCAATATGCCGATATTTTTTTTAAATAAGTCTCTTTTCAACAAAACTGGTGTAAGTGTCTCCGGCTATTATCAGATGGTCAAATATGGGAATATCCAGAATTTTACCGGATTCCACTACTTTTTTGGTTATTCGTATATCTTCGTTGCTTGGCTCAGGGTTGCCACTTGGGTGATTGTGGATCAGGATTATACTGGCAGAAGAACAATCAATAGCAACCTTAAATATCTCTCTGGGATGCACGACGCTCGAGTTCAGACTTCCGATTGAAATGGTTTCATGCTTAATTATTTTATTTGATGAATTCAGGCATACAACAATAAACCTTTCCTTCGTATCATCTCTTAACATAGGTATAAAGATATCAGCAATTTCTTGTGGTGATGTTACTTTTTGATTCGAAAACCATTTTGCCTGCGACAATATCCTTCTACTTAACTCAAATGCCGCTACAAGCGTTGCTGCTTTATCTTTTCCTATTCCACTTATCTTTTGAAGTGAGTCAGCAGTTTTTGTTGCAAGCATCGCCAGGTTTCCTTCGTTGCTTATCAACTCTCTGGAAATTTCTAGAACTGATTTTCCTTTTTTCCCTGTTCTTAAAAGAATGGCAACCAACTCTGCGTCAGAAAGATTTTGAGATCCTCTTAATAAAAGTTTTTCCCGGGGACGATCATCGAGAGGAAGTTCTTTAACAGTGTACTTTTTATTTTCTTTCATAATTATTATTGACCAAGCTTGAATTTATCAACAAGCTCGAATACTCCAGCATTATAACGAACAATATTTAAATATTTATTGATCCTTCTCGCATCGAAAGTTATGTTGTTATGCAATCCACTGCTAACCATACCCGAGATCATTTTGTCAACAAGGTTTTTTCTTCCTGGTTCACTGTTTCTTATCGCGGTTAAAAGATATTTCGCGGCATCATATCCATAAAGTACATTTCTGTTTACATCTTTTCCTGTGATAGCTCCAAACTGATCGCTGAAATTTTTAAAAATTTCACTATTAAAATCAACAAAATAATCAGACGTGAAAGTTAAATTATTACTAACTTCAGAAGCAGTTTCATATCCCTTTGCGGTAAACCAATCCTGATTTCCAAATAAAGGAATTTTTATTCCATACTTTAACAAGCTCTGAAAATATTAATGGTGTAACAGAATTATCTGATAATGGAATATAAATGCCTTCTATCACAAGTGAATCACTAAAGATTTTTGAGATAGGACCGCTGAAATCAGTATAATCATTTTTATAGGATTCTCTTTTTGCCACTTTACCTCCCAGCGCTTCAAACTCACTAATAAATGAAGAAGCCAGAATCGGAGAGTATCCATCAATAGAGTTCAGTACAGACATAACTCTTCTGTTTTTCGAGTAAAAGAGATATTGTGCAAATAATCTTCCTCTGATAGAAAAAGAAGGATTGGCCTGAAAAAAGTTGTGGCTAATACTGGTTAAATCATCATCAGTTGCAGTTGGAGATATAATTGGAATATCATAGTCATCAAATTCCTGAAGTGTGGCTCTGACTTCATTACTAAAAATAGGGCCTAAAATGGCAACGAGCGAATTCAGAGTAACAAACTCATCTCTGATATTTTTTATTTCATTAACATCTTGTTTTGTGTCACGAATTAATAATCCTATTTTGTCACTACGAAGTTTATTGAACTCATCTACAGCAAATTTGATCCCCTCCAGAATTTCTATCGCAGATTGTGAGGTATATTCTCCCACAGAATTTTTCTCAAGAGGCAGCATAACTCCAATAATTGTATTTGCTGATACTGGAGTGTACGAATAGTTCACTAATTTTTTAGCCTCATTATACTCATCCGATTCCGGGTAGCTTTTAATCAGTTCTTCAAATGCATTTTCTGCATTAAAAGAATCACCATTTCGTATTAAATATTTACCTTGTTGAAGAAGAACATAAGGTTTTACGCTGACACTGCTAAAAGAAGAGTAGAGTTTTTCAAGCTGGGTTTCATTAAGATATTTGGCAGCTATGCCTTCGCCAATTCTTTTAGCTTTCTTTTCATATAAAGAAGAGTTCGTTTTTTCGATGATGAATAATATTTCTTTGAAAGCATTATAGTAATTAGCAATTTCAAGATAATATTTAGTCAGGAGTAATCTAATTTCATCAACATAATTACTTTTAGGATATAATTCTAAAAACTGGTCGGCTGTAAATTTAAATTGATTAAGCTGCTTAAGTTCGAGATGAATTTTAACTTTGAAAAATTCTGAAGCGGTTGTCTTTGAGTTGTATTTATAATCAGTAAGAAATTTATTAAAGCTGGCCAATGATTCTTCATATTTACCTGAATTGAATAGAGAAAGTGCACTATTGAAACGATTATTAATTTCTTCCTCAGAAACTCCTTGTGAGAAAGTTAAATTCAAACTGAAGAGTAATTGAATAATAATGAGTAAAATAAAACTAGTGTTTATATGGAGTTCTTTCATTACTCACATAAATATTTTTTCTTGTTTTAAAATGAGTTTATACAATTTGTTATTCCCATTCGATTGTTGCGGGTGGTTTTGAGCTGATGTCGTAAACAACTCTGTTAACACCTCTGACTTTATTTATTATTTTATTTGATACGGATGAAAGAAAATCGTGTTCGAACGTGTACCAATCCGCAGTCATCCCATCAACTGAAGTAACTGCCCTGAGTGCGAGAACAAATTCATAAGTTCTTGCATCTCCCATAACTCCCACGCTGCTTACAGGAAGTAAAACCGTAAATGCCTGCCAGATACTGTTATACAATCCTGCTTCTTTAATTGAAGTTATAAAAATATCGTCAGCTTCGCGCAAAATATCAAGTTTTTCTTTAGTTATTTCACCAAGCACACGCACAGCAAGACCTGGTCCCGGGAATGGATGGCGATTGATAAATTCAGCTGGAATATTTAAACTTTTACCAACGCTTCTGACTTCATCTTTAAATAATTCCCGGAATGGCTCAACCAATTTTAAGTGCATTTTTTCAGGAAGACCGCCTACATTATGGTGAGTTTTTATGGTAGCTGAAGCTCCTTTGACTGAAACTGATTCAATAACATCAGGGTAAAGTGTTCCCTGAACCAGAAATTCAGCATCCTTTATTTTCTTTGCTTCATCTTCGAAGACTTCGATAAATGTATTTCCAATTATTTTTCTTTTCTTTTCGGGTTCTGAAACTCCTCTTAGATTATTCAGAAATTTCTCGGAAGCATCAACGTGGATATGATTAAGCTTTAGTTTTTCATTGAATAATATGCCGATTTTTTCACTTTCATTCTTTCGCATCAATCCATTATCTATATGTATGCAAATCAAATTCTCACCGATGGCTTTTCTCACCAGGACCGCGGCAACGGTTGAATCCACACCTCCACTAAGTGCACAAATTGCTTTTGAACTTCCTATAGTCGATTTAATTTTTTCAAGCTTCTCGTCAATAAAATTTTGTGGGGTCCAATCTCCGGAACATTTGCAAATATCAAAAAGGAAATTATTGATAATTTTTTCTCCCTCTTCAGTATGAACAACTTCAGGATGAAATTGCAAACCATAAAATCTTCTTGACGGATTTGAAATAGCACAGATTGGAGAATGATCTGACTCACCCACAACCTTGAATCCCTTTGGCAATTCAGTCAAATAGTCGCCGTGACTCATCCAGACAATTGAAGCATCCTCAACTCCACGAAATATATCTGTGTTATCTCTAATTCTTAAAATTGATTTTCCATATTCGCGACTGGTAGCAGGCTCAACAGTTCCTCCAAAATTCTTACAGATCAGCTGAAGACCATAGCAAACTCCTAAAAACGGAACTTTAAGATTGAATATCTGCGGATCGATTGCAGGTGCAGAATCATCATATACACTCATTGGTCCACCGGAAAGTATTATTCCTTTTGGCTGAAGATTTTTTACTTCATCAAAAGTAATTGTGTGCGGATGAATTTCAGAATAAACTTTAACTTCTCTTACACGTCGTGCAATCAATTGGGTGTATTGAGATCCGAAATCAATTATGAGTATTAAATCTCGCTGTTTCATCTGTTATAAAAATAAATATTTAATTAAAAATAAAAACCCGCTAAACACGGGTTTAAAATAAGAAACAATTTTATCTGGAACACTCGGCAGGATTATTGACCAATCAATGCTTTATATGAAGTAGCATCAAGTAAATCGTTAAGATCTGCAATATTGTTTATCTTGGCTTTGATCATCCAGCCATCACCATAGGGATCAGTATTCACGACCTCAGGAGAGTCAGCAAGCTTTGTGTTGATTTCTGTCACTATTCCGTTGAAAGGTGCGAAAAGATCACCTACAGTCTTTACTGCTTCAATTGTGCCGAATGAATTTCCCTTTGAAATTTCTTTTAAATCGGTATCAATGTCAACGAACACAACATCACCGAGCTCGCCTTGTGCATAATCAGTTACTCCAATAGTACCGATATTTCCATCCACACGAACCCACTCGTGGTCTTTAGTGTATTTAACATTATCAGGTATTTTCATTTTTCCCTCTTATCTAAATTTTATTTGAATAATATGAGTATTAAAATTTCTCAAGAAAGCTTGTATCAAAATTACCACTTTTAAATCTGCTGTCTTCCAGAACTTTCAGATGGAATGGTATAGTGGTTTTTATCCCTTCAATAATAAATTCGTTAAGTGCCCTTTTACCACGCATGATAGCACGGTCTCTGTCTGTACCCCAGACAATCAACTTTGCAATCAATGAATCGTAATAAGGAGGAATAGAGTAAGAATGATAAATATGAGAATCATTCCTCACGCCGAATCCACCTGGAAAATGCAGTGAAGTTATTTTACCTGGCGATGGTCTGAAATTATTATCAGGATCTTCAGCATTAATTCTAAATTCGATTGCATGACCATGTGGGTTTTTAGGTTTTGCCTCTATTTTCTCTCCTGCAGCCACAAGAATCTGTTGTCTTACAAGATCAACATCGTAAACGAGTTCAGTAACAGGATGTTCAACCTGGATTCTTGTATTCATTTCCATGAAATAAAAATTCTTGTGCTTATCGAGTAAAAATTCAATTGTACCGGCACCTTCATAATTAACTGATTTGGCACCTTTTACGGCTGCTTCACCCATTCGGTTTCTTAAATCTTCATCAACCGCAGGTGAAGGAGATTCCTCAATAAGTTTTTGATGTCTGCGCTGAATAGAACAATCTCTTTCTCCGTAATGATAAACAGTGCCGTGCTGGTCACCCATAACCTGAATTTCTATATGGCGTGGATTCTCAATAAATTTTTCAATGTAAACATCGCCATTTGCAAAAGCGGCTTCCGCTTCAGTTCGCGCGGTTTGAAATGCTTTTTGAAATTCGCTCTCCTCCCAAACTATCCTCATTCCTTTTCCACCACCACCGGCAGAAGCTTTAATTATTACCGGGTAACCAATTCCGTTTGCAAGTTCTTTCGCCTCTTCAATATTTTCTATTACACCATCGCTGCCTGGAATAACAGGCACTTCGTTTTTTTTCATTGTGTTTTTTGCAAAGGCTTTATCACCCATCGCTCTTATCATTTCTGGAGATGGACCAATAAACTTTAAGTTAGATTCCTGACAGATTTCAGAAAAGTTTGCATTCTCAGCAAGAAATCCATAACCAGGATGAATTGCATCAGCACCGGTGATCTGTGCAGCAGATATTATTGCAGGAATTTTAAGATAACTATCTTTGCCAAAAGGAGGACCAATACAAACTGCTTCATCCGCAAAGGTAACATGCAAGGAATCTTTATCAGCTTCAGAATAAACAGCAACGGTGTTTATCCCCAACTCTTTGCAAGTACGGATAATTCGAAGTGCAATTTCGCCACGATTGGCGATTAATATTTTGTTAAACAAAATCTATTTCCAGAGTTTAGTAATGCTTAAGCCAGCTCAATTAAAAAAAGCGGTTGATTATATTCAACTGGTTTTCCGTTTTCAACAAGTATCTTTACTACCTTCCCACTTACATCGGATTCTATCTCATTCATTAATTTCATTGCTTCAACAATACACAAAACCGCACCCGCTGAAACATCTGAACCAACCTGAACATAAGAATCGGCATCAGGTGCCGGGGCTCTGTAAAATGTTCCAACTATTGGTGACCTGATTTCATGCAGGTTGGCTGAAGCCTCAGCTTCGGACTTATGTTTAGCACTTTCATCTGCAGTAGCAGCAACTGGTTGAATTACAGATTGAGCAGATGCAACAGGAAATTGTGCTTGTGTAATTACTTGTGGACTTCTGACCTTCTTTGCAATCTTTATCTTTAATCCATTCTCTTCTAATTCGAGGTCAGTCACGCTGCTCGTATCTACAATTTTTACAAGTTTTTTTATAAGATCAAGATCCATATTTAGCCTTTAAATTAAGATTTAACTCTTTCTGAATATTCCCCTGTTCGGGTATCGACTCTAAGGACATCACCTTCATTAATAAATAATGGAACGTTAATTTGAGCTCCGGTTTCCAGTTTAGCAGATTTAACCGCACCGGTTGCAGTATCGCCTTTAAAACCCGGCTCTGTCTCAACAACTTTAAGATTTATGAAGATTGGAATCTCTACCGAGATTATTTCCGAGCCATTAAAAAGTATTTCAACTTCTTCATTTTCTTTAAGATACTTTAAACCATCACTAAATAAATTTTTTAAAATATTTATCTGTTCATAAGATTCATTATCCATACAAACCAGTGAATCCCCATCAGAGTAAAGGTATTGATATTTTCTTCTTTCTACACGAACTATTTCAACTTTTTCACCAGCTCTGAAAGTGTTTTCAAGTACTTTACCGTTTCTTAAATTCTTGAGCGTAGAACGAACGAATGCACCGCCTTTACCAGGTTTCACATGCTGAAATTCAACTATGTTGTATAAGTCATTTTTAAATTTAATTATTAGCCCGTTTCTGAAATCCGAAGTATCTGCCATAAAAATAAGAGTTATATTAAATCAAGTTGTTTAAAATTAAAATATCTGTTTTATGAAATAAGAAATATGACACAGTCAAGTTAATTAAAGAAAAAGATTAATGCTGATATTTTATCAATTAATCATAGAAAGATATTTATCAACTTCTCTATATGCTAAAGATGTAGCATATTCTTCCTTAATTTTATTAAATAGAATCTTCGATTCTTCCATTTCGCCTATTTTCAGGAAATAAATACCAGCGTTGAGCATATAATCAGGATTTTGAGAATTAATTTTTGATTGTTTCGATGCCTTGAGATATAAATTTGCAGCTTTCTCATAATCCTCTTTCATTGCAAAATAACTAGCTTGCCCGGCTAAAGAAGCTGCTTCAAAGTAATCTATACTACCGCTGTAATCTTCATAATACTTAAATGCTTCATCATAATTACTAAGGAAAGCATAGCAGTTTGCAAGATAAATTTTTGCCGTCTCGCCATTCTCTGTTCCGCTATATTCTTCAACGATTCTTTTCAAGCCGATGATATTGGTTCCCTGTCTTCCTTCAATTGCTTCGAGATATAAACCTTGATCATAGAGAGACATTATTCGCGAAAGTTCAAGTCCGGCTTTCTGATCGTTTTCAGATTTTTGATTCAAATAAAAGTAAGCTACGGCAGCCACCACCACCAGCACACCGGCATAAGTGAATACTTTGTTTTTGTATTTTTCAAAGAAATTTACAGATGACTTATAAAAATTTATTAGCTTGTCTTCTTTAATTTCTTTCCTAGAAAGCTTTTTCTTTTTCTGCAGCATTATAACATCCTTTGTTTAAGAACTATTTAATTAAAAAACCTTGCAAAAATAATACATTTATTCACAATCTGCCATTCAAATTAGTACGCCCAGGAGGACTTGAACCTCCAACCTTTGGAACCGGAATCCAACGTTCTATCCAGTTGAACTATGGGCGCATTACAGAAATCTATAATTTTCGCTTGAAAACAAAGTTTTCTCCCCTCTCCCAAATTTAGTCAATTCAAAATGACTTAAAAATCCACTGAATAGAAAACAAACTATTTGTTCATTAATCGATGGAATTCCTGTTTCAGAATGGATGAGAATCTATTTATGATACTTTGTTAATAATAATTTTTGTGATATGAAAACTTTTTATTGGCACTTATCTTGACTAAAGTTCATAAAAAACAGTTAAATCTTATAAGAGTGAGGTCTCTTGAATTTAGACGATATTAAAATAAAGATTATTGATGACATCGCAATTGTCATTGTGGATCTGCCTGTTGCCACACAAAGGGATGCAAAACCATTCTGGAATGAATTGGAGAATAAATCGATTTTAGAATGGGACAAAGTAATAATTGATCTTTCACTTTGCACTTTAATAGATTCAACTTTTGTTGGAATGATAGTTAAAATCCTTAAGACTGTAAGTAGAAATAATGGTCAGATGAAGTTGATATTTCCAGAAAAAAATGCAAGGATAAATTTCCAGACAACTGGAATTATAAAAGTTATAGAGTGTTTTAACACGCTAAATGAAGCAGTGAATAGCTTTAATTCAAAAATTCCTACCAGAAAAATCTCCTTCAACGAAGAGTTGCTAATGACTGATTATCAGAACATCAAAGATTAAATTTGGGATGATTATATTTAGTATTATAAGATTGAAATAGTCAGATAATATTACAATATAAAAAACCTCTTTCAATGTATGTTGGAAGAGGTTTTTATTTTATACTATTCGGAAAGTATTTGGTAAGACTAACTTCCTGAAAAATTAAGCATATCTTTTCAATTTTATTCTCAAATTATAACGGGCACAGAATAAACTCTGGTTCATCTCTTTATAATCCGAAAATTTTTGAGAAGGTTTAAATTAAATTCCTAACTCAATGCAAAAATAATCAGACAGGTTCCAATTCCGGAACCAACGTATGTTGTTTCAAGAAACACCAGACACATAATCATCGCTAATTTCATTTGCCCTCCATTAGCTATTTAAATATGACACTTAATATGATGATAAGAACTTCAATTTTTCTCACTTTAAAAAGTGAGAGTAACTAAAAAAGAAACTTATCTGTACTCGGAAATGTGGTTTCTCAAGAATTGCCCTCTTGATGGTTTCAATATTAAATATTTATAATTAAGAAGCAAGAGGTTCTTAGAAAAAAATTTTATTTGATTGGTAAGACGAAAAAAATGGCGTGATTAATCACCAAGTATTGATCCAAAATAAAATATGGAATTTCTAGATACCGATACGAATATGATTTGAATAAATCCAGGCTTTATTGAAATGGTAAACTTCAATCCGATAAACTCCAGGCTTCTTCACTTCAAACTCAGCTTTATCTTCTTGAATACTTGCAATTTCTTTTCCATTATGAATTAGTTTTATGTCAGTATTTTGGCTAGGCACATTTACCCGCAAAGTGACATTTTCAGAAAAATCGATTGAGTCACCCATCTGGTATTTCTTTTTACTTGATTTTGCATAGAACTGAAAACCACTTGAATTGGCGTGATAATCATTAGCAATGAAGCTTCTTCCATAAGCAAGCGCTTCATAAATAGCTGCTTTTGCTTTAGCCATTTTTTGCTTTCCGTTGCCCTTTATTAACGGTTCTGGTAGAAGAACATGATTGTGAATCGATTTAAATAAAACTTTATATGGAAAAATTTCCACTTCAAAAAAACCAAAAAGATTTTGTTTGTGAGCATGCGCATCAACACCACCCAATCCCACAACTTTTCGTTTTAAATTGAGCTCATCCCAAAGTTTAAGCGTTTCCACCGGAGGACCAACGATTGAACGCAAAGGATGCAAAAAGGAGTTGTACTTATTTTGTTCTGTAAGATTCTCCATCCATTCCGACATATGGTTCCAGATTTCAATTCCATTAAAATCCTCAATACTCCAATCAATCCATGGATATGGTGGATGCTCTTTCATATGATTTCTTTTTTCGTGGGGATGAGCAAGAAATCCAATTCCACCCGCTTCTTTTACTTTTTTAACATATTCTTTTGCAGACAATCGGGTCGAATATGCTTCATCAATACCAAAAGCAAGATAATGATTCTTATTCTCTTTGTCATTAATTTCGCAGCCAACCAGACACAGAGTTTTTCCATACCATTTCTCATATCCCTCCTGCAAACCTCTTAGAGTATTATGATCAGTGATCAACAAAAAATCGAGGTCTGATTCGTCAGCATATTTTGCTATCTCAGGTATCTCACCTGTACCGTCCGAAAAGATGGAGTGAACATGTGCAACACCAACGTATTCAATCATAAAGATTCAAGATTTTGATAGTCAGAAATTAAAAAAGATTAAGGTCTAAGGAAAATGAGTAATTAAGGTATGGAGTTCAATTTCCCCTGGTTATTCAGTGATTATTTAAAATTTTGATAATCGGCAGGAAAAGAATTTTTTCGAGGAAATCCTAACCTTATCTGCAGATTAAGAACTTGCTATAATTCAACCTCAGTTAAAGTCAGGTATTTCGTCGTATGATCTACCGTCATTCCGCTGATTTTAGTTATTAGAATATTAATTCTTTCATCAGTATCGTCTTCAAAATGTTCAAATGCTTCATCAGAGCTGAATATGTATTGTTCTTCAAAGCGATTCGATTTACCCTTAACTTCATAAACGGAATAACTTTCAAGACCTTCAGCTTTAATTAAATTCTTTAATTCTCTGATGGTCTTTATATAGTCTTCTTTTTTTTCAGCTCGAATTTCATAATTTATTGTAAACAGGACTTTAGACATTTATTCTCCAATTTTTAGATTTTCATTTCGCCGGTAAATATAACTTTAGCCGGACCTGTGAGTGATAAGTTTCTTACTTTTGAATTTTCCACATCAAAATTTACTAATAATTTTTCATTGGATTTAGGAATAATTTTTACCGGAACATTTAATTTGTGAGTAATAGAACATATTATTGCCGCCGCAACCGAGCCTGTTCCGCAAGCTAAAGTTTCAAATTCCACTCCTCTTTCATAAGTTCTGATGTATATTGCTCCATCTTTAACGTTAATGAAGTTAACATTAGTTCCCCCAGGCTCAAATTCACTTAAATATCTTATTTCTCTTCCTAATGCCTCGACCGGTATTTCATCAAGTGATGTTAGGAATCCTTCACTCTCCTGAATATCAATAATAACGTGCGGTGATCCAGTATCAGCAAAGTGAGCATTTATAAGTTTACCACCAACTTTAATTTTGAAATTATATTTGATTTTCTTTGGTGGGTTCAGATAAAATATAATTTCTGAATTTGAGATAATTGCACCTTTATACAAAACATCATTAGAGACAAATTCAGCTTTGTCATCTTTCAATCTACCAGATTCTGAAGCAAATAGAATTGCACATCTTGCACCATTAGCGCACAGGCTTCCTGTTGAACCATCAGCATTATAATAATTCATTATGAAATTATAGTCGCTGGAATCTTCTATAGTAATGAGACCATCTGCACCTATCCCATTTCGTCTATCACATATTCTCTGTACAAATTTTTCGTTAATAAATAGAGTGTGATTACGTTTTCTATCAATGACAACGAAATCGTTACCTGCACCGCTCATTTTTGTAAAAATAATTTTTTCCATTTCGATGTGAAATTTAACCGATGAGCTAGTATCAAACAAAGAAATAATTGCTGATAAAATATCGTAACGAGAGAATTGAGGTGAGGAAGCAATTAAGTAAAAGCTTCCTCATAAAAGTTAAGCAGTATAATTTCTCATCATAGTGGCTACTTCCTGAGCTTGCTTGGTATTGTATTCGAAGGCAAGTTTCTTATAATTAATTAAGTCAACTATAGTTCCAATAAAACACAGACCAACTGTAATGAGATAAATTATTCCTAATCCAATCTGTCCTAAGACAAATCTTTGAATTCCTGCAATCCAAAGAAATCCTAATAATGTAAATAAAAGCATGTTGCTTGGGTCTTTTCTTCTGGACATATATGACATTGCAAATTGCTGAGCCTGGTTCTCACTCATATCTTTTATTAACATCTGTACGAAAGCCATTTCGTCTGCTTCAAGACTTGGCATTAATTGAAATGCATTAGGCATATTTCCTCCTATTATTTTTTATGATGGTGATTATTCTAAGTGTTATTATTAACAAAGCAAAAATCCCTAATGGGTGAGAGTTAAAAGAGGCTATGAAATCACCTTTAAAGATATAAGAAATTGAATTTCCCAAACCACATCCGGGACAAAATTCGAATCCAAGATTAGCTAAAGGACAAATTGTAAAGTGTGTTTCCCCTGGAATGTGAATAAAAATCAGAAAGAACAAACCAAGTATCCAAACTACAGCTTCAAATCCGATTACTGACCAAATTTTCTGAAGTTTTTTCAATGAAGATTTTACCGGGCTTTTTTCTTCAAATATATATGAATTTGACGTGTTCAATTTTAAGCAATTATAATTTTATTACTGATATAAACTTAGAGAATCAGTTTAGTAATAACAATCAATGGTTGATGAGTGGTAGATTTTTATCGGTGAGTAAATGATAAATTTCAATAAATTGAAACAACTTCATCTCCAGTGAGACTTCTCGGTGCAGGCTTCTTATATCGCCGTGTCTGTAGTGAAGAAGATTTATTAGGGCTTAGTTTTGAGCAAGCTCCGTTTCATTTTTAATCGCACGGTTTCGTCTCTAAAGAGATTTCGCCGATGCAGGCTTCATTTTTCGCTTCGCTCAAAACGAAGCTGGAGTGGAGGTGCGGGGAGTCGAACCCCGGTCCGAAATTAAGATCCAAAGAACATCTACATACATAGTCTGTTTCATTTGGACTTTAAGCTGCCAAACAGACAAAGATCACTTAAAGTCTGCCTGCTGATTAATTCGCTTCAACTGCACAGGCGACAGCATCAGCTATTTTACCTAAACGGCGTTCTTCCAAACCCCGGTAAAAGGGAGAAAGGAGAACGAGCTACGTTTTATTTACGCAGCTAAGGCGTAGTTATATTCGCCAGTTATATTTTTGTTCCCAATTTTTTAACGTGTCTTCGGGGAACACGGTACGCAGTTCTAAGCCTCTTTAATCCCGTCGAAACCAAAATTTCACCCCCAATAATCAGTGAGCAATTCACAATTGGCAGTAGGCAATCCTAATCAAGGAAGCCATTTTGTATCAGGATGGTTTGAGACTTTATTCTCATAACGTGAAAGAACAAAGAACAGATCTGATAATCTGTTGAGAAAGATAATAATATTATCGCCGATTGTCACTGATTTTTTCAATGACACAACTTCCCTTTCCGCTCTTCTGCAAACAGTTCTGCAAATATGAAGTAGCGAAGCACTTTTAGAACCTCCGGGAAGAATAAAATTTTTAAGCTCATCAAGTTTTGCATCGTAGTGATCTATCATTTTTTCAATTTCATTAATAAACAATTCCGGTGTTCTCTGAATATTTAGTTTCGCATTTTTTTCAGTTTCGGGAGTCGCTAAATCAGAACCAGTGGTAAAAAGGTAATTCTGAATTTTGATTAAATTATCTTTTACGCTTGCGTCTTTAATTTCTGTGATAGTATATCCTATGAAAGAATTTAATTCATCAATTGTTCCATAAGCAGATATTCGAATTGAATCTTTGCTGACACGTTCGCCGCCAAATAATCCGGTTTCTCCCTTGTCGCCGGTTTTTGTATAAATTTTCATTTTACGAAAGGAAGGGGATGCACTTCTGCGTTAATAATTCTACTATCGGAAAGTTTCAAACTAAGTTGTGTGCCGGGTGTTGAATGTGTGTTACGGATGTATGCTAGTCCTATTGATGACTTGAGTTTGGGTGAGACAGTAAATGAAGTGACTTTCCCAACCTCAATTCCATTATCTTCAAGAACAAATTGCCCATTATTTAATTCCAATGGATCACTGAATTTTACTCCAACAAGTTTCTTCTGAACTTTATCGTAGCTTTCCAGTCGGGCAATTACTTCCTGTCCAATATAACAACCCTTTTTAAAATCAATTAAATCAGTAAGTCCGGCTTCAAGTGGATTGTAGTCATCATTAATTTCATTTGGTGCAATTGGCATTCCTTGTTCAATTCTAAAAATATTATATGCTTCTTCTCCAACCATGTTAAAATTATAAACACCTTTGTATTCTTTCATATAAACGATCAATCGTTTGGAGTTTTCAAAATCAGCAAGAAACCAAAATTTATTATTACCTCTCTCTCCAGGAAGTTTTATAAGGAAGAAAAGAATATTTTCGGTATGCATAATTTTAAATGTATTTGGTTGCATTTCATTTGCAACATTACCACAAACCAAACTAGCAAATGATTCAGACTGAGGACCGCATAATTCGAGCAAATTATATTTTGTATTTGCATCATTCACTTCAACATCATCACTAATTACATATTTTCGAATCCAGCTTATTACCTTCAATTTACTTGCTCTGTCGCAAACCAGTAGCTGGTAATTATCAAAATTCATAAGAGTAGATAAACAAATAAATCTACCTTTTTCAGAAGTAAAGATTGTTTTCTTCACACCTTCCTTTGGTAAATCCTTAACATTATTTGTTCCAATCCTGTGAACTAAATCAAGAGCATCTTTTCCTTTAAGCTCAATTATTCCCTGATGTGAAATATTTCTTAGTGCAACACCACTGTAGATTGAGTTTACTTCTTCTTCTAAACATGAGTAGCTGTTTATAACTTTATATCCATTTATCGGAAAAGAAGAAAATCCCTGAGATTCCAGATATTCAATTAACTGTAAATTTTTCTCGTCAGCAACAATCATATATTATTTATAAGTAGAGATGTTTCAATAAAAATTAAATGTCTTTCAAAATTTGTGCTACAAATATACAGTACTGAAACTCAATAAAAAGTTCAAATAAGGTTTAATTTTTTGCTATTTACTATAACCTATGGTAATAGTAGTGAATAAGTCATTTTTACCTGCAGATTAAAAAACGGGGGAATTTTAATTTGCCTTTGACTTGTGATCACCACTTTTTTGCAAAGGGGATTTCAAACAGAAATTATTTGTTATTTAATCGCCAGTGAAAAACAAAGTTACTCTAAAAATATAAATGGCTAATTCTATTTTGAAAACTCGTCAAAAAAGTAAGCTGAACTTAATATACCCAGATGAAAATGATTCAGATTAAAATGTTCATTTGGCGAATGAAGATTTTCAGTATTAAGTCCCATTCCCATCAGGACCGGGGCAGCTTTCAATTTTTTTGCAAATGTAACTACAATTGGAATTGATCCACCTTCTCTCATAAACACAGTCTTCTTTCCAAAAACTTTTGCTAATGCATTTGCTGCCGCAAGTGTTGCTTTATCATCCAATGAAGTTGCTATCGGATACGCTCCATGCAAATCTGTTATTTCTACTTTTACAGACTTAGGCGCAATTTTGTTAATATAAGATTTGAAGAGTTTACCAATTTTTTTTGGATCCTGATTTGGGACTAATCTCATACTAATCTTTGCGGTAGCTTTAGAGGGAAGAACTGTTTTCGCTCCCTCACCTGTAAAGCCGCCGAATATTCCGTTACAATCAAGAGTTGGTCTTGCCCAAACTCTTTCGAGAGTTGAGTAACCTTTTTCACCTTTTAATTCTTTTACACCGAGAGCCTTTGCATATTGCTTTTCTGAAAAAGGCAGAATTTTAAAATTTTCTCTTTCCTTTTTAGTAAGATTAATTACATCCTTATAAAAACCAGGAATTTTTATTTTTCCGTTGCTATCCTTCAGCTTTGATATCATTTCAGCTAATACGTTTATTGGGTTATCAACTCCACCACCAAAAGTTCCTGAATGTAAATCACGATTTGGTCCTGTAACTACGACTTCCATATAGCAAAGACCTCTCAGTCCATAAGTTAATGTAGGAATGCCCGGTCCGTAAAGTGAAGTATCCGAAATCATAACAGCATCACATTTAAGCATATCCTGGTTTTTATTTACAAATTCATCAAGGTTTCCACTGCCGATTTCTTCCTCACCCTCAATGATGAACTTTACATTTAGCGGAAGTTTGCCCAAAGTTTTAAAGTAAGCTTCGACACTTTTAATATGCATATACATCTGCCCTTTATCATCAGTAGCACCGCGAGCATAAATATTTCCATCCTTTATCGTTGGTTCAAATGGTGGCGAATCCCACAGATTAATTGGATCAACAGGTTGAACATCGTAATGACCGTAAACAAGTAAGGTTTGTTTACCGGGAGCGTGTAACCAATCAGCATACACCAATGGGTGACCTTTGGTTTCAATAATTTTTACATTTTCCATACCTGCTTCGGTAAGTTTCTTCGCAACAAAATTTGCTGCAGTGAGCATATCACCTTTATTTACTGCTAATGTGCTTATGCTTGGAATTTTTAAAAAGTCTTTTAATTCCTCAACATATTTTTCTCTGTTTGAGTTTATATATCTGACTACATTTTCCATTTTGTTCACTCCTTCTGTTTATTCAATTTCAAACTTATAAATAACAGGTATAAAATTATTAAAGTTATTAGCTGTTGTTCTGTCAACCTGATTTAAAATTTCATCTGGTGGTATAAAGTATGTTTGCCAGGGATCATCAGACATAAAAAGAAATTTATCAGATGCTATCGTAATTGACTCAAGAGAGCCAACATATTCAAATTTATTATACCTGGGTATAACTGTTTTTATTTCAAAATAATTTATTTCTGCTATGTTAAAATATTCATCAAAGATCAATTTAAAAACTTTTCTGCTATTCCTGTCAATTCCCCAGAGTGAAAAGTTCTCGTCTGAGTAAAGTCCGCAAATGGAAGTAATTCCAATATTCTCGAGTTGAAATTTCTTTAATTATTTCAAGTGAATTCTTGTCTGCAATTCTTATTACAGTGTTTCCGCTGAAATTTCCTTCCGCAGTCTGCACATTTTCCAATCCGAGGTAAAAGTAATTTTCATCAGCGGTGAATCCTTCATATCCAATATTTTTTTTAAGATCTTTATTAAATATTTCCTGAGGCTGAAAAACTAATTTCTGAAAACCTATAATGGAATCCTGGAAAACATTATTATCCTTAAACCTCAACATATAAATACCATGATATCGCAAATAATTTTCCCCATTACCTTCTGTTGTCAAATAAATGTTGCCGGAAAATTTATCAAAAAATATTTCTTCAAAATCAAGCTTGGGAAAATCTGCAAAATAGTCAGTTACTTCCTTATTAAATTTTATTTCTGAGAAGCTAAAAAGCGTATCTTCTTTTATGAAAAATCTGTGAATTTTTCCGATGTCATCTGCCAGTAGAAATTGCAAGATGTGGTCATCTGATTCATTTAAAAAAGTTATGCCCGAAGTTTGGCTGGTATGATATGCTTCATTCATAAGCCATCTTGGGTAATTCTCTGAGGGAAAAATCCTGAATTTAGTAGAGTCACCATCACAGAAGATGAGTGTTTTTGCTGATAAAATTATCAGCAGCAGGATTAACTTAAATCTTATTGAAAATGAATTTATCATAACTTGGTGATAAATATATAAAACAAATAACTATTAGCACATACCGGGGATGTTGTTAAACTAAGCTGGCTTAATTATTTTTCTTTTAATGATTGCACATAGATATATACTCAGAGCCCATTTGATACCCTTTGTCTTCTCTACACTGACATTGATGGGAATATTTTTACTCCAGTTTATGATGAAATTTGCTGACCGGCTTATTGGAAAAGGACTTGATACCTGGTTGTTGATAAAGCTTGTTGTTTTCAATTTATCGTGGATGCTGGTTTTAGTGGTGCCAATGGCAACCCTTATTGCCACATTAATGGCATACGGAAATTTTTCTCAGAATAATGAAGTTACTATTCTAAAGTCATCAGGTGTAAGTCTTTACAGAATGATGAGGGGACCTTTTTTAGCAAGCATTGTATTAGCCTTTTTACTCTTTCTGTTTAATGATAAAGTCCTTCCGGATGCAAATCACCAGGCAAGAATTCTGATGTCTGATATATCGCAGCAAAAACCGACTCTTTCACTTGAACCCGGTTTCTTCTCACAGGAAGTTTCTAATTATGCAATTTTGGTGAGGGAAATAAATCCAAAATCAAACGTGCTTAGCGGAGTTACAATTTATGATTATACTACTCCAGCAAAAATAAATGTTGTAACCGCTGATAAGGGAAAAATTTATTTTACTGCTGATCAGAAAAATCTTGTAATGGATTTATGGCGTGGTGAAATTCATGAGTCTGATATTAAACGCTCCGGTCTTTACAGAAAACTAATCTTCGACAAACACAGAATTGTAATGGATGGTTCGCAGTTTTCATTTCATCAGTCACAGGGCGGCATACGAGGCGAAAGAGAGCTGGATGTTGATACTATGACGGCAATTGTTGTCAACTATATGGCAGAGAAAGAAAGACAGATAAAATTTCTAAAAGAAGAAACAAATAAATTTTTATTTGCTGATTCATCTTTCATTACAGCTTACAACAATCCGGTACCGGTGGTAAGCGACAAGCTGCTTTTTGCAAGAGTGCTGGATAAAATAAGAACTGCAAAAAATATTATAACTTCAAAAGCAAGAAACATTGAATACACAGAAAGAGAAACCGAAAAGTATGAAGTTGAGATTTATAAGAAGTATGCTATTCCTGCTGCCTGTATTATTTTTATTTTAATTGGTGCTCCTTTGGGCGTTATGGTCAGGAAAGGTGGCTTCGGAGTTGCCGCAAGCATAAGCTTACTTTTCTTCCTTATTTACTGGGCATTTTTAATTGGCGGAGAAAAACTTGCGGAGCGTGGTTTCTTTTCCCCTTTCATTGGAATGTGGGCAGCAAATTTTTTACTTGGCTTCCTTGGAATTTTGTTGACCATCAAAACCAACAGGGAAACGGTAACAATAACATTTACGTTCTTAAAGAAACTTATTCCAAAGAGATTCAGGTTACAACAGGCAACCGATGAAAATTATTGACAAATATCTCATAAAGCAATTTCTTCAGACTGTATTTTTTAGTCTGCTTGCCTTCATCCTGATATTTCTTGTGATAGATGCAATGGAAAACCTGGATGACTTTATAGATCAGAATGTGCCGTGGATTAATATCCTGCACTATTATTTTGTCTTCACTCCTGAAATAATAAAACTTATAACTCCTGTTGCTGTTCTTTTCGGCGCATTATTTACTACTGGCAAAGTAGCCACGTTAAGTGAACTAACAGCAATGCGGGCAAGCGGAGTAAGTCTTTACAGGTTTATGGCTCCCTTCGTAGTAACCGCTTTGCTAATAAGTGTCATCTCTCTTTACTTTGGCGGATATGTTGTTCCAATGGCAAATAAAACAAAAATCTATATCGAACAGACATATTTGAAAAAAGGTTTAAGCTTTACCGGCAACAATATTTATTTCCAGGATAGCAAAACAAGAATTGTCAGCATTCAATACTTCGACAGCAATTTAAACTGGGCAAACAGAGTCAGCATCCAGGAATTTAATGAAGCCAATCTTACAGAAATGATAACCAGAATTGATGCACAAAAACTTGAGTATGATTCACTGAGTGGATTGTGGTTTGCAAGAAATGGAGTCAAACGAATTTTTACTGATAAATCCCAATCGGCTGAATATTTCGATAGTCTTAAATTAGCTGATCTAAATTTTAAACCAATTGATCTTTCAAAGAAGCAGCAAAAACCTGCAGAGATGGATCTTGGTGAACTTTCTGATTTAATTGATTCACAGAAACGGTCAGGCACAAACCCAATTGTTGCACAGATTGAGTATCACTCACGTTTTGCTTTTGCAATGACGAGTGTAATTATCGTTCTGTTTGGACTTCCTATTTCTGCCAACAAGAGAAAAAGTGGATTGGCTGTTCAGGTTGGAATAAACATTCTAATTGCTTTTATCTATCTTGTATTTATGAAAATCAGCCAGGCATTTGGTAAAAACGGTGCTCTCGATCCCGTTTCTCACTGCGTGGTTTGCTAATATACTTTTTGTGGCGGGTACTTTTATTACTCTGCCGAGAATGAAATACTAACAAAATAAAAAATGCCATCCCATAATGAGATGGCATTTTTAATTTCAAGCAATTACAAAAAACTTAATTCACCTTCTCAGGACCTTTCGGAGGAACAAATCCAAAGTGCTGGTTCTGCGGCATTTCCATTTTAATTTCGCCAAAGCGTGCTTCAAACTTGTCGATATTATCCTTCAAAGCTTTCATCAACATCTTTGCGTGCTGCGGTGTGGTAATAATTCTTGCGTACACTTTAGCTTTAGGCACACCCGGCACAATGCGCGTAAAATCAATTATAAACTCAGCCGGCGAATGAGTTATTATAGCGAGATTGGAATAAATTCCTTCCGCTTCTTTTTCGCCAAGCTCTATGTTTATTTGCTGTCCCTGAGGAGGATTGTTTTGATTCATCTTTTTCACTTTACTTTAATTCATCTGCTTTTTTGAATGCATTATTTGCATCATCTGTCATTCCAAGAACTGAATAAACTTTACCAAGCAATTCCCAGATTGCAATATTGGTTGGATCCTTTTCAACTACTTTCTCCAGGTAAGGTAATGACGCTTCATATTTCTTTTTATAATCTTCACTTATTTGGCCTTGCTTTTCAGCTTCTTTATTCATTGCAGTTCCCCATTTTACATAGGTAACTCCTATATTATATATTGCGTTCTCATACTCAGGATCGATCTCTATTGCTTTTAGTAACTGGGTTTCTGCTTCAGCATACCGTTCAACATTAAGAAGAAGAACTCCAAAATTATATCGGTAAACTTTATTAAGGGGATCTTTCTCTACGAGTTTTTCCGCAGAAATAATCGCAACGTCAATTTTATTTGCCGCTATGTATGAGCTTGTTAAAGCAATCTGCATTTCAGAATTTTCGGGGAATTTTTGCAAACCATCATTAAGGGTTGTAATTGAACTTTCCAAATATTCCATGGCTTTCACACTATCAGCAACATTTTTAGTGTTCTGATAATCACTCATCTTATTAGCACCAAGCGTGTAATATACTTCACCTAGATATTGGTAACCTTCCTCTGCTTGTTCAAGATCAATTAATGTTTTCAGTGGTTCAATTGATTCTTCAGCTTTTCCGGTTGTTAAATATGCAAAAGCAAGATTCCGGTATGTTTCACCTGAATCCGGTTCGAGAATAATAGCTCTCTGATAAGATTCAATTGCCATGTTGTAATACATAGTTGAACTATCCTTGTCTGTAGTTTTACTTCCTCTCTGGAAAAGGCTTACACCTCTGTTAAAATTATTAGCCCACTGAAAGGTTCTATACTCTTTAATACTCTTTTCGTACTTGTTACTGATAGCAATTGATTTATCAAATGCATTGATCATTTCATCAGTCTTTTCCAATTCGCTATAGACAGTTCCCATCAAATAATATCCCTCATCGCTTTGAGGATTTTTTGTAACTTCTGTTTGAAGAGTTTCTAATGCCTTATCCCAGTTTTTTTGCTGGATATAAAGTTTTGCGCTGGTTAGTTCAGTTGAGGCACACTGGAATCCGAGGAACATTATCCCAATAAATAACATCCCCAAAATAAACAGTTTGGAATTTTTCATACTAACTCCATTTTTATGGATAATTAAAGTTATTGATTTGTTATTTTCAGATGAATTTTGTGTTCCAAAAATACAATTATTCTTCTTAAAAGACAGATATATAAAATTATCCTCACTGTGGTTTAAATTGATTTTGGAAGCTTAAAAGGCTAATTTTGAATTGAAAAACGAGGAAATTTTGTTAACCCGGGAAATAATAAATTCTGTTCCGAAAGTTCTGCTTCACGATCATCTTGATGGAGGTCTCAGACCACAAACAATAATTGATCTTGCTGATGACTTGCATTACAAAAAATTACCTACTCGTGATAAGGATGAACTTGCTAATTGGTTTTTTGCTGGTGCCAACAAAGGAAACCTTGTTGAATTTCTGAAAGGCTTTGAACATACCACCGCAGTTATGCAAACCAAAGAAGGATTGGAAAGAGTTGCCTACGAAATGATGGAGGATATGAAAGCAGATGGAGTTGCTTACATTGAGACCAGGTTTGCGCCCGTGTATCATACCAATAAAGATCTGTACCTCGAAGACACCGTAACTGCAGTTTTAAAAGGATTAGAAAAAGGTAAAAATGATTTTGGAGTTGGTTATGGTTTGATCCTATGCGGAATGAGAAATACGACAAACACGCTTGAGATAGCCGAGCTCGCAGTAAATTTCAGGAAAGATGGAGTTGTAGGTTTTGATCTTGCCGGTGAAGAAGGCGGCTTCCCTCCTAAAAAACATATCGATGCATTTCAATTCATTCAGCGAGCCAATTTTAATATTACGATTCACGCTGGAGAAGCTTTTGGTAAGGAATCTATCTGGCAGGCTATTCAATGGTGTGGCGCTCACAGGATCGGGCATGCAACAAGATTACTTGAAGATATTGTTTTAAATGATGACGGCGAAGTTGTAAGCTTCGGTGAACTCGCTCAATATGTACTCGATAAAAGAATTCCGCTTGAGATTTGTCTTTTAAGTAATCTCCACACAGGCGCAGTAGATAAACTGGAAAATCATCCATTCGGAATCTTGTTCAAAGAAAAATTCAGGGTTACAATAAATACAGATGACCGGTTGATGAGTGCTACAAATATGACACAGGAATTTTTAATCGCTGCTGAATATTTCAACATTAACTTTGATGAAATGGAAAAGATAACTATCAACTCCATGAAATCTGCCTTCATTCCATATAAAGAAAGGCTTCGGTACATTTATGATATTATAAAACCGGGATATCAAAAGATCCGGAATCAATTAACCAATAATTAAAAAGGCAAATGAAAAAACTTTTCACAAACTATAATTTCGAATTCAATAAAAATGAAAAAAAACTTATTACTTCATTCTGTAAACAGGCAATCAAGCAGATTGGTAGTGATAATCAATACTTTGGAGAGGTGAAAGCATTCAATTCAATTTTAGAAAAGTTGAATGAAAATGCAGAATCCATTAAGCTAACAAAGGATGAAAAAATCAGGCTTACTAACAACATAAAACAGAATATTGATTACCTGAAAAAGCAAATGGATAAAAGCTGGTTTCTGAAAAAGTGGTTGATGAAATCACTTTACAATCAATACGCAGATATTTATGAAAATCATTTTAAAGGATAAATGATGATTACCAATGATGTGAAAATTATTAAAGCACCTACCGGTACTAAACTTAGTTGCAAAGGTTGGATTCAGGAAGCAGCTATGCGGATGCTAATGAACAACCTCGATCCTGAAGTAGCAGAAAGACCGGAAGACTTAATCGTTTACGGAGGAAGTGGAAAAGCTGCCCGCAACTGGGATGCATTCGAAGCAATCGTTGATTCGCTGAAAAATCTTGAAAATGATGAAACATTATTAGTTCAGTCAGGCAAACCCGTTGGAATTTTTAAAACTCATTTAAACGCTCCAAGAGTTATTATTTCCAATTCAATGCTCGTTCCTGATTGGGCTACCTGGGATGAGTTCCGCAGACTCGAACAGCTTGGCTTAACAATGTACGGACAAATGACAGCAGGAAGCTGGATTTATATCGGAACTCAAGGAATTCTCCAAGGCACTTATGAAACTTTTGCAGAATGTGCGAGAAAATATTTTGACGGAACTCTAAAAGGCAAATTCGTACTCACTGCAGGATTGGGAGGAATGGGAGGCGCTCAACCACTTGCTGCGACTTTTAACGGCGCTGCTTTTCTTGGAGTAGAAGTTGATCGTGCAAGAGCTCAGAAAAGGATTGATACAGGTTATCTTGATTTCCTGACTGATGACATCGATGAAGCTCTTGATAAAGTTCTTAATGCAAAAGAAAAAGGAGAAGCTCTTTCAGTTGCGATAATTGGAAATGCAGGTGAAGTTCTTCCGGAAATTTTAAAAAGAAATATTATTCCTGATGTGTTAACAGATCAGACCTCCGCTCACGATGTATTAAACGGTTATGTACCAATGGGGATGAGCTTCGAAGAAGCAATTGCATTAAGAAAATCTGATTCTGATAAATACATTAAGCTTTCACGAAATACAATCGTAAAACACGTTGAATCAATGCTTGAATTTCAAAAACGTGGAGCAATTACATTTGATTATGGAAATAACATTCGCGGCGAAGCTAAAGAAAACGGCGTTAGCAATGCTTTCGATATTCCCGGTTTTGTGCCTGAGTTTATTCGTCCGCTTTTCTGTGACGGTAAAGGACCATTTCGCTGGGCTGCATTATCAGGTGACCCGAATGATATTTACGAAACTGATAAAGCAGTCAAAGAAACTTTCCCTGAAAACAAAGCTCTTTGCAAATGGATTGATATGGCTCAAAAGAAAGTTCACTTCCAGGGATTACCGGCAAGAATTTGCTGGCTTGGTTTTGGCGAACGGGCTAAGATGGGAAAGATTTTTAACAAGCTTGTAGCAGATAAAAAAGTTAAAGCCCCCATTGTAATTGGCAGAGATCATCTCGATTGCGGTTCTGTAGCTTCGCCTAATCGTGAAACTGAAGGAATGATTGACGGCAGCGATGCAATCGCTGATTGGCCAATTCTAAACGCTTTGCTGAATGCTATTGGTGGTGCAAGCTGGGTTTCTGTTCATCACGGTGGCGGAGTTGGTATAGGTAAATCGATTCACGCTGGCATGGTGGTAGTCGCCGATGGTTCAAAAGAAGCTGAAGAAAGATTAGAACGTGTTCTGACTTATGACCCCGGAATGGGTATTGTACGTCACGCTGACGCTGGTTATAAACAGGCAATTAAAAATGCAAAAAACTGGAATGTTAAAATTCCAATGTTGAAGTAGCTATCAGTAATATTCACTTCGTACGAGCGCAGCGAGATACGGACATCTATTTTATAAATCATGGATACCCAATTGTCTTCGACAAGGCAGGCTTTAGTCGGAAATGATTATGAAGATGAATAATTAATCGATCTATTATATCTTAAAATAATTCTATATTCTGTTTGCAATAACATTTTTTATTCGCTCAAACTGAAGATCAAATTAACGAAGATGAATGCACATTCAACGGCATTCAACTCTCTCGGCAAAATACAGTTTGTGGAATCTTTCCCGGATTTGACTGTGCAGGTAGTTGAATCATTTCCAGATTTGAAAGTAAAAATAGTTGATTCATTCGTAGATGATTGCGGTGAGTGGCAGATCGTTGATTCGTTTCCTGATATTAAAGTAAAAATTGTAGAATCGTTCGCAGATATTAAAATCAAGTTTGTGGAGTCGTTTCCGGGAATTCCATGATATTAAAAATAAACTGTGTCACACTGAGTTTATCGAAGTGTGACCGTCATCCTTCGACAAGTTCAGGATGACATTTGGAAATAAAAATCATCACCAAATTCAAGAACAATTAAAACATAGAGGTCATTATGAAATTAAGAGTATTAGTAGCCGACAAATTTCCTGATAAATACATTCAGCAGATGAAGGATCTGGATCTTGATGTAATTTACCAGCCAAAGCTTGGAGAAAAAGATCTCCCCGAAGCAGCGAAAGAAGCTGATATTCTTGTCGTTCGTTCGACTGTGGTTAATGAAGAGACTATCAACACTTCTAAATCTCTAAACCTTATTATCCGCGCCGGTTCTGGAGTTAATAACATCAACATTCCGCAGCGAATAAAAAAGGTATTTATGTTACGAACTGTCCCGGAATGAACGCAGTTGCAGTTGCCGAGCTTGCAATCGGATTAATGATTTCACTTGACAGATTCATCCCCGATAACATTAGCGACTTTAACAAAAGTATTTGGAACAAAGACAAATATTCAAAAGGAAAAGGATTGAAAGGAAAAACTCTCGGTCTCATCGGCGTTGGAAATATTGGAAAAGAAGTTGCGAGAAGAGCACTTGCATTTGAAATGAATGTTTATGGAAAAGATATTGCTAGAATTGAAGGAGTTCAGATAAAAGATTTTTCTGAGATGGATCAACTTCTTCCTCTTTGCGATGTTATATCAATTCATCTCCCTGCTACTCCACAGACAAAAGGTTTATTCAACAAGCAAATATTTAGCTATATGAAAAATGGAGCTTATCTTATAAATACTTCGCGGCAGGATATAGTAGTTGAAGATGATTTATTGGAAGCTATCAAAGAAAAAAATATTCGTTACGCCTGTGATGTATTCAAAGGTGAACCCGAAGGCAAATCAGGTGAGGTTACTTCCAAACTTGCAGAACAATCCTAATATTTATGTCACTCATCATATCGGTGCTTCAACAGAACAAGCACAGGACGCTGTTGCAGAAGAAACGATAAATATCATTAACCATTACATACACAGCGGAGTAATTGATCACTGGGTTAACAGAGCAAAGATAACCGATGCTCATTACCAGCTTGTTGTTAAAGCATTATGATAAACCGGGTGTACTTGCTGGAGTGCTTGATCTGCTGAGAGAAGGCAATATTAATATTGAAGAGATAGAGAACGTAATATTTGATGGCGGAATTGCTGCAAGCTGCACGATGAAACTAAAGAATGCTGCAACTGCTGATATGCTTAAGAAGATGAGCGAAAACCAAATGTAATAAGTGTTAGCCACGTAGAGATTTAATATTCTTATTCAGCTGTCACGGTCGTACCGTGACAGCATTTTAATCTTCATCTTTATCTTATGCCTCAAATAAAAGCTTACGATGAAATAACAATTAATTCCTCAATTGATAAAGTCTGGGAAGTTCTTATTGATATTCCGCAATATCATAAATGGTGGCCAAAGATAGTTAACCTAAAAGTACTAAAGTATAACTCAAGATATTGTTGGAACTGAATTTCAAGCAAGACCGCTGGGTGGAAAATCATTTTCCTGCAGAGTAGTGAGCATCGTTCCAAAGAAAGAAATCAAGTTGAATTATTTCGAAGGAATTTACAGAGGCGAAGGTGTCTGGAATATTGAAAGCAAAGAAAATTTAATTTCAGTCAGCTATAAAGTTGATCTTGAGATAGTTGATAAATCCATAATTCTGCTTTCAAAAATAATTCCTATTCCAAAGTTACATTCTATGATTTTCAAAAAAATTTTGAAGGGATTAGTTCAACAAATAAAATCTAACCAATAATTCACACAAACTTAACATCTGTAATTTCTTTAATCATTCCATGGTAATAAGGCATTTGAAGAAGTTGATTAATGCCTTCCGTGTCCTGCTCATCAAAATCAAAAACCAGATGCTGAATGTTGACCGAAAGAAAATCGAGCGAGGTTTGAGGAAAATCTGGGAGCAGATCATCAAAATTATCTGCATGACCTTTTGTGAGGCTGCTTTTATATTTTGAATTAAAATCTTTTACCGTTTCTTCCGAATTGCTTGCAAGAACGAAGTTAACATAGGGTGCATTTATTAGTTCAATTATTTCTTCGGCAAAACTCAATCCATTCAGAAAAAGTTCTTTTTCATAATTTTCATCACCGATAATTAAAATATTATCATTAAAGTCAGGTGTTTCTCTGTTCAGTAAAGTTGTTTTGATTTCAACATCATAAAATTCCTTGAATAGTATTTTGCTGAGTATAACCTCGTTTGAAGTTACATCACCTTTTAATAATAATTCTTCAATTGTTTCCTGCTCTTCTTTAAAATGGATATAAGCATTTGATAACAGCGCATCAAATGAGATTCCTATTTCCGAGGATACGAACAAATCCTTATTCGAAATCAAATCCATTGTCGGAATAAGTCCTAAAGAACCCTCGTTTTGCGAAATGTTCATTACAACAAGTGAAGAAGGAACAAATTCAAATTCAAAACCGGATTTATCTTCAATCTCAGATAATAGAATTTGAGAGAATATATTCCGAGGGAGATAAAATTTTGTTTTCATAAAAAAGCCGCCTTAAGGCGGCATATTAAATTACTAGCTCTTTTTATCCTTAATACGAGCAGCTTTACCGGAAAGGTTACGCAGGTAATAAAGTTTTGCTCTTCTTACGTTACCTTTCTTTAATATTTCAACTTTAGAAATTTTCGGCGAGTTAAATCGAAATATTCTTTCAACGCCAACACCGCTTGAAATTTTTCTAACAGTAAAAGATTTGTTGAGTCCGTTACCGCGGATACTGATCACATCACCTTCAAAAGGCTGGATTCTTTCCTTGTCACCTTCGATAATGCTCACATATACTTTTACGTGATCCCCTGTACTGAAATCTTGCAGATCAGTACGGGGTTGTACTTTCAATATACTTGTTATTTTATCCATCATTTACTCCTTTCTTAAACTTTAGACAAATTAGTCTTTATCTGAATTAATGTTACGCCATTTATCTGTTAAAATTTTTGATTGCTCTTCTTTCCACTTTTTAATTTCTTTCTCATTTCCAGAAAGAAGAACTTCAGGAACTTTCATTCCCTTATATTCTGCAGGTCTGGTAAAATAGGGCGCTTCAACTATTTCGCCATCCTGGAATGAATCGTCAAGTGCTGCTTCACTGTCATTAAGAACACCCGGAATTAATCTCGCAATCGAATCAATAATAATCAATGCAGGAAGTTCTCCTCCGGTAAGCACAAAGTTCCCGATTGAAATTTCATCGGTTGCAAACTTCTGCCTTACACGGTCATCAACTTCCTTATAATGACCGGCAATAACAATAATATTCTGAGAAAGAGAAAGATCATTTGCTATCTTCTGGTTGAATATCTTTCCTTTTGCAGTGGTAAAGATAACATGATCATAACTGCGTTGCGACTGAAGCAATTCAATACATTCAAAGAACGGTTCGGGCTTAAGCACCATTCCGGGACCACCTCCAAAAGGCTTATCATCAATTTGCTTGTGCTTATTGTAAGCATAATCACGAAGATTATGTATAAACAAAGAAAGTTTTCCTTTATCCTGAGCACGTTTAATTATACTGGTTTTTAAAGGACTTTCAAGCAAATCCGGAACAGCTGATAAAATATCAATCCTCATCTTCTTCCAGAAAATCTTTGGAAATATTCAGGATTAATTTCTTGTTAGCAGCATCAAATTTTTCAATAAAATTAAGAACAAAAGGAATCAATTTTTCTTCATCGTCATCTGTTGAAATCACAAGAACATCATTTGCTTTTCCTTTTATAACATCGGTAACAATCCCCAAAATTTTCTTTTCAACAATTACTTCGCTGCCAATCAAATCGTGGACAAAAAAATGATTATCAGGTAAACTTACTGCATCTTTCTCATCAATATAAACATCCCTGTCTATTAAAACCTGAGAATCTCTTGTGCTATCAAAACGCTTAAACTTAATAATAATTTTCCCATTGATATCTTTTACATCTTCAATGTAAAAAGTTTTTTTATCTCCCCAAAAATCTATGTAAACTATTTTTAAGCTTAAAAATCGTTCCGGGAAATCTGAAAATGATCGTAACTTAACATAACCATCTTTACCGTAAACCTGCTCAACTTTTGCAATTAATAAGTATTCCAAAGCAGTATCAAAAAAACTAATCGAGAATTTCCAGCATAGCACGCTTACCTTCTTTTGCAGCAACTGCAGTAAGAAGAATTCTCATTGAGATAGCTGTCTTTCCTTTTTTCCCGATAACTTTTCCCACATCTTGCTTCTGAACCCGTAAAGTCAAATTAATTTTATTGTACTGGTCAATTGTTTCTTCAACAACCACAGATTCAGGTTCATCCACAAGATACTTTGCAATGTATTCAATGAACTCTTTCATAGTAACAGCCTCCATCTGCCAGCGCTCTGAGGGCAGAATTGTATTTAATCCAATTCGCCAATTGGGTTAAATCCTTAGTGATGAATACAGAAGTAGCGCTTTTTAAACTTCTGCTTAACTTTATTCGGTTTTATCTTCCGGTTTAGTTTCTTCTGCCGGTGCTTGATTTTCGGCAACATCAGTAGAAGTCTGAGCTTCCTGTTTGGCTTTCGCCTTCTTGGATAGTTTTTTGTCAGACTTTTTCATTGAACCAGCCTCTTTAATTTTCTGCCAGTTCTCAAGCTCTGACTTTACTTTCTCTTCATCAAGACCTTTAGATAATAGTTCTTTTTTTAGAGTAATACCTTTTTGCCTTAAAAGACTTTTTACTGTGTCTGTGGGTTGTGCACCAACGTTTAACCAATACATTATCCTATCCTCTTTCAATTCAAGAGTATGAGGATTAGTTAAAGGATTATAGAAACCAACAGCTTCCAGAAATTTTCCATCTCTGGGTGATCTTGAATCTGCAGCAACCATCTTATATATAGGTTGATTCTTCTTACCCATTCTTCTCAATCTTAACTTAACAGCCAATTTATTTTATCCTCCGCTATTATACGTTATTTAATCATGTGAATTTAAAATTACCTGCCCATCGACAGTTTTGCTAATGATGATTTGCCCGAAAACCTGCTCATCATTTTCTTCATTTCTTCAAATTGCTTTAGCAGCCTGTTAACATCCTGGATTGATGTGCCGCTGCCACGGGCAATTCTTTTTCTTCTGCTTCCATTTAATATTTTCGGATTCCCTCTCTCAGAATTCGTCATTGAGTTGATTATTGCTTCAACTCTGACTAAGGCTTTTTCATCAACTTGTGCATTTTTTATCTGAGCATTCAGTCCTGGAATCATTCCGAGCAACGATGACAGAGAACCCATTTTCTTAATGACTTTAATTTGCTTAAGAAAATCATCAAAATCAAATTGATTTTTTCTCATCTTTTCTTCCAGATGCTCTGCTTCGTTATCATCAAAACTTTGCTGAGCCTTCTCAACCAGTGAGATTACATCACCTTTTCCAAGAATTCTGGAAGCAAGCCGGTCCGGGTAAAAAACCTCTAAAGCCTCTGTTTTCTCACCATTACTGATGAATTTAATCGGTTTTCCAACCACAGATCTTATTGATAAAGCCGCACCACCACGAGCATCCCCATCAAGTTTTGTAAGAACGATTCCATCAAAATCTACCTTCTCATTAAAAGCTTTAGCAGAATTAACTGCATCCTGCCCGGTCATCGAATCGACAATAAAAAGAATTTCTGAAGGATTAACAAGTTTTTTGATATCAGCAATCTCTTGCATCATCTGCTCATCAACGTGTAATCGACCAGCAGTATCTATAATAAGAGTATCAAAATTATTTTCTTTGGCAAACTTTAAAGCATCAGTAGCTGTTTTTATTGCATCCGGCTCATTGAGAGAAAAAACGCGGATTTCAATTTTTTCTCCGAGTTGTTTTAATTGCTCAACTGCAGCAGGTCGGTAAACATCGGCAGCTGCAAGTAAAACTTTTCTTTTGTGGTCCTTTAATCTTTTAGCAAGCTTCGCACAAAAAGTTGTTTTACCTGATCCCTGCAATCCAACAACCATAATTGCAGTCACTCCCGAAGGGTTCAGATTAATTTCTGTTTGAGAAGAACCGAGCAGGTTTACAAGTTCATCAAAAATAATTTTTGTAATTAGCTGACCGGGAGTTATCGAAGTGATAACTTCCTGGCCAAGTGCTTTCTCGGAAACTTTATCAATAAATTCTTTTGCAACTTTATAGTTTACATCAGCGTCAAGTAAAATGCGGCGAATTTCTCTAAGAGTATCAGAAATATTTTTTTCGTTTAAACGACCTTGTCCTCTGACCTTCTTTAAAGCGTTTTCTATTTTTAGTGATAAATCTTCGAACATATTAATTTTTACTGATAATCATGGAGAGACAAAGAAAGTAATGATTAACTAGCTTTAAGGGCGTTTGCACCGGAAACGATTTCCAGAATTTCTTTGGTAATTGCAGCTTGTCTTTCCTTATTATAAGTGAGATTTAATGACCTTATCAATTCCTGAGCATTAGTAGTTGCATTATCCATCGATGTCATCCTTGCACTGAGTTCTGCTGCATTAGATTCCAATAGTGCTCTCCATATTTGAACTTTCAAATGCTTTGGTATTAAGGATTGAAAAATTGAAAGCTGGTCTGGTTCAAAAATGTAATTTGATGAATGAGCATTTTCTTTTTCAATTGATTCAATAAATGGAATAGGCAGCAATTGTACTTTAACAATTTTCTGTTGAATCATTGAAACAAATTCATTATAAACTAACACAATCTTATCTATTTCGCCGCTCAAATATTTGGGTATCAAATCATTATACAATTGAAGTGTTGATTGATATCCCAGCGAACCGAAAAGACCAACCATTTTTCCTTCAATATTGTAATTTCTTTTACTGAAGTATTCTGTGGCTTTTTTACCTAAAGTAAAAACCGAAACCGCACTATCATTTTTAAGTTCTTCGTTGATGTAGTTAGTAGATTCCCTGATGATATTAGTGTTAAAAGCACCGCATAATCCTCTGTCCGCAGTAACAACAACCACGCATATTTTCTTGGTCTGCCGTACTGCAAAGAAAATATTACTCTGCAACGTATCATCGGCAGCGAGACGCGAGAGCATTTCACTAATTTTATTTGCATAAGGTCGAGCACCAACAATTCTCTGCTGAGCACCACGCAGCTTTGCCGTTGCAATCATTTTCATTGCCCTGGTAATTTTCTGGGTGCTTTTAACGCCGACTATTCTATTTTTTATATCTCTGAGTGTAGCCATCTAAAATTTAATTAAGCAGTCTTTTTAAAAACTTTAAGAAATTCCTTTGCTGCATTGTTAATCTTTTCATCCAGCTCTTTAGAAATATCTTTTTCTTTCTTCAGAGTTTCTAATATGTCTTTATGCTTTACTTCAAAGAATTCGAGAGCTTCTTTCTCAAATCTCTTCACATCAGAAACAGGAATTGAATCCATATATCCCTTCGTTCCTAAAAAGATACTTACAATCTGTCGTTCAACTGGAATTGGGGCATATTGCCCTTGTTTTAATAGCTCAACAAGACGTGCACCTTTGTTAAGAGTTCTTAATGTTGATTGGTCCAGATCAGATCCGAATTTAGCAAATGCTTCAAGCTCTCTGTATTGAGCTAAATCAAGTTTGAGTGAACCAGCTACTTTTTTCATTGCTTTGATCTGTGCATTACCACCGACACGCGAAACAGAAATACCAACGTTTATTGCAGGGCGAACACCTGAGTTAAATAAATTGGATTCAAGATAAATTTGTCCATCAGTGATTGAAATTACGTTTGTCGGAATATAAGCGGAAACATCTCCTTGTTGTGTTTCAATTATTGGTAAAGCAGTTAAGCTTCCGCCACCAAGTTCATCACTAAGTTTTGAAGCTCTTTCAAGTAATCTTGAGTGTAGATAAAATACGTCACCAGGATAAGCTTCTCTTCCTGGAGGTCTTCTCAACAACAAAGACAGTTCACGGTAAGCAGCAGCCTGTTTTGATAAATCATCATAAATCACAAGTGAATGCATCCCATTATCACGGAAATATTCACCGAGTGTGGCACCTGAATATGGTGCTATGTACTGAAGTGGAGCCGGTTCCCATGCTGAAGCTACAACAACTGTTGTGAAATCCATAGCTCCATGTTCCTGCAACTTTGCAACAACCTGTGCAACTGTTGAACTCTTCTGACCGATAGCAACATAAACACAATAAACTGGTTTTATGCCGAGTGATTTAGCTTCTTCAGTGTGTGTATTTTTTTGGTTGATGATGGCATCAATAGCAACTGCAGTTTTACCGGTTTGCCTGTCACCGATTATTAATTCTCTCTGTCCTCTGCCAATCGGAATCATTGCATCTATTGCCGCAATACCTGTTTGCACCGGTTCTTTAACAGGTTGTCTTTGAATTACACCAAGGGCTTTTCTTTCAATAGGCAGAAACTTATCTGTGTTTATCGCACCTTTTCCGTCAATTGGTTTTCCAAGAGGATTTACCACGCGACCAAGTAATTCTTTGCCAACCGGAATTGAAGCAACTCGCTTGGTTCTTTTCACTGTGTCACCTTCTTTAACAAGTGAACTTTCACCGAAAAGAACACAGCCGACACTGTCTTCATCAAGGTTAAGAACCATTCCGATTACGTCATTCGGGAACTCAACAAGTTCAGTTGCCATAACTTTACTCAAACCATAAACCCGTGCAATACCATCACCAATCTGCAGAACGGTTCCAACATCATAGATATCTACTTCACTTTCAAACCCGGAAAGTTGCTTTCTTAATATCGCTGATATTTCATCAGGTCTAACTTCAGCCATAATTTATTTCCTTTTAAACTTCTTTATTTAGTTGAGTGATATATCACCCGTTAAAAATTGTTTCTTCAATAATTCCAGTTGATGTTTGATAGAAGCATCATAAAGTGTATCGTCAACCTTTGCAATAAACCCACCAACAAGTTTTACATCCGTCTTAAAATTCAAGCGAACTTTTTTATCCAGAATTTTTTCCAGTTTGCTCTGTAAAACATTTTTTTGTTCTTTAGAGAATTCGGTTGAAGTTGTAACAAAAACATTTGCAATTCCTAAATGTTCATCCTGCAATTCTAAAAACCTTTTACAAATGGAATTAAGAAGACTCTCTCTTTTTTTTGATATTATGAATTCAACAAAATCCATTGAATCCTTAGAGATTTTATTAGCGAAGATCTCTTTCATAACGCTAAGCTTTGATTCAGGTCTTACAACTGGACTATCAAGCATTAACTGTAACTGCCTGTTTTGATCAAGTGTTTCAACTAAAAGCTTGATATCAGAGGTAACCACATCAAGATTATTTTTCTCGATGGCAGTTTCCAAAAGAGAAGTGGCGTATCTATGTAAAATTCTAAAATCAGCCATTGCTAATTCTTTGCAACATCATTCAAATATTTGTCAATAACCTGTTTACTCTTCTGAGCATCGAGTGATTCTCTGATAATTTTCTCAGCAGCACCGACCGCAATCTCTGCTATTTGTCCTTTTAATTCTTCAAATGCAGCGTCTTTCTTCCTTTGAATTTCAGATGAAGCTTCATCAACAATTTTCTTTGCCTGCTCTTTGCTTTCTCTCATTAATTGTTCTTTGAGTGACTCAGCATAAGAACGGCTTTGTTCAATTATTTTTTTAGATTCTTCTTCAGCTTTGGCCAGGTTTGCCTGATTCTCTTCAAGTATCATCTTTGCTTCATCCTTAGCTTTCTCAGCTTGCGCTAATGATTCTTTAATATCGTTTTCACGTTTATCAAGAGCAGCTAAGATAGGCTTCCAGGCAACCCTTTTAAGGATAAAAAGAAGAACTATAAAAGTTATAACAGTCCAAATCATCAGGCCAGGATTAACGTCGAGAAGCCCGCCATTACCACCTTCAGAAGCGATGACTGCTAATGTAATTTGAGTTAGCATTTATTTTCTCAAATAATTTTTAATTTATGCTTTAAGAGCAAGAAGGATGCAGATAACTAATCCGAAGAATGACATTCCTTCGATAAGTGCGGCAGCAATAATCATTGATGTTCTGATTGCGCCTGCAGCTTCCGGCTGTCTTCCGCTTGCATCCATTGCAGAGCTTGCAAGTTTACCGATACCAAGTCCACCGCCGATTACAACTAATCCGGCGCCAATACCTGCTGCTAACCATGCTAAATCCATTTAAGTACTCCTTTAATATTTGTTGATAAATTAATGTTCTTGATGTACTGCCATTCCTATAAACAAGGAAGTGAGCATTGTAAAAATATAAGCTTGAATTAACGCTACTAAGATTTCTAAAATATAAATGAAAACTGCAAAAGCGACTGAAACCGGAGCAATAAAAATCGTACCCATGAAAAATATTAATCCTATAAGTGCGAGGATTACAAAGTGACCTGCAATCATATTTGCAAAAAGTCGTATCGCCAATGCAAAAGGCTTTGTGAACAATCCAAGAATTTCAACTGGTATCATTAGTGGAAGCAACCACATTGGAATACCGTGCGGAACCAAACCTTTGAAGTATCCGAAAAATCCGTTATGTCTTATTCCTCCAAGTTGAACCATTAAAAAAGAAATAATTGCAAGTGTAGCAGTTACAGCTATGTTACTGGTAAATGTCGCTGAGAACGGAATCAAACCCAAAAAATTTCCAAACAAAATGAAAAAGAACAATGTCAACAGAAATGGAAGAAAAGATTTGTAAGCTTTACCCAAAGTTGGTTCCGCAATCTCATCGCGGACGAAGATGATTAATACTTCAAAAAAATTAGCTAATCTTCTCGGGATAAGAGATGTTTTATAATTTTTTGCAACTAAGTAAAGAGTTAATAAAATTAAACAGGCTGCAATCCACATAAACACAACGTGCTTTGTCGGAGTTATATCAATTCCAAAAACAGGAGGCAACTGGGGAATATGAACATATCCGATGAAAGGCAGTTCTATCTCTTTACCATCCATAACATGATGGAGAATCCAATCGCTATCCGATCCGCCAGAACTCTTGAGTGTATCTACAACTGTTTTCAGAGTATCAATATTATTGCTTGCTGCCAAAACGGCTTTTTCTCCCTAAATTCAAATAAAAAATCTCAATTAATAAGTAAAAAACGTAAAAAAAGAGGATGGAAAATATAAACCCATAAGCGTTTATTTCCAAAAAAATGAGGGTTAATAATACTATTGTTAACCCCAAAATAAGCCTTAAAAGAAGACCTCCCCAAAGTGTAAGCAAAAATATCCTATCTGATTTATTTACACTGAATTTTATCAATAAAAAACCGACAGCAAAATTCAATATTGAGAAGCCGGTTCCAAGTAAAATAGATTTGAAAATCGGACCTGAAACTTCAGAGATAAGATGAAGAATTGTTAAAACCAGAATTATAATAAAGGACACAAGAAAACAAAATGTTAACAGATGCTTTTCATTTTTTATCATTTCCGTCTTTCAGAACAGATTTGATGAACGTGTACATACCTACAAATACACCAAGAAAAGCAAAGACTATAGTTAATATAGGTTTAGTTTCAAATTGGTCATCCAACCAAATCCCAATAAAAACCATTACAGTTACAGTAACAGCTAGCTGAAGCCCTAATCCGATATAAGGGCCAGCATCCCTATAAAAGTTGCTGGCACCTTTTATTTTATCAGGTTCCAGTTTCATATTCTGTTACGGGTTTGAAGGTTGTGATTCTGAAGTTTCTCTTGACTCACCCATATTGCTCTTTCCATCGAATCGTGCACCGGCTTCTACCACTAAAATTTTTGTAAAGACATCACCTTTCAGGTTTGCTTTGGATTCGAGCATAAGTTTTTCTTTAGCATTAATTATTCCTTCAACTTTGCCACCAATAGTAATTGATTGACCATTTACTTTGCCATATACTTCTCCAGAATCACCAATGGTAATATTTCCTTGACAGACAATATCACCCTGAATTATACCATCCAGCCTGATACTTCCGTTGCTGGATACTTTTCCTTCTACTTTAACTCCATTACTGATGATTGTAATATCTTCGGAGTCTCCATTCATAGGTCTAGTTTTCAATTTATTTTCTCCTTATTTATTTTTAATTAAAACAGTTTCCGGGTCAATTGGTTTACCATTATGCCAGATTTCAAAATGTAAATGTGGACCAGTGGTTGCTAATCCGCTATTTCCACTTTGAGCAATTAAATCACCTTGTTTTACAAATTCTCTTTCTTTTTTTAGAATTACTGAGCAGTGTTTGTAAATACTTAAATATCCATCTGAATGGATAAGAATTATTATATGTCCATAATTATTTGTGTATCCAGAAAAAACAACAAATCCGCCAGCTGAAGCAAAAACAGGAGTTCCATCCTTAACTACCAGATCAATACCATAATGTCCTCTTTCAGGATCAAAGCTTCTACTAATATATCCATTAACAGGAAGAATGAAAAAAATTGGATTATCCTGAAAAGAAAAAACTTTCTTAATATAGTTAAGCAATACACCAAAAATATTGCCTTCTTTGGGCGTTTTATAAAGTTTTTGAAGTGAATCAGAATTAATTTTAAATGAGTCTATTAATGCTGAATCACCAAGAGCTAAAGCATATTTTAATTTCTGATTGTTTGATTTTAAGAGCTGTAACTCTTTCGCTAAAAAAATCACTTTGGAATTGAGCTGCTCCATTTTTTCAATATTATCAGTACTCTGAATATAATTGCCTGGTAAAACTTTGTTTCCTATTCCAGTGACAATAAAAAAGTAATACCCTAAAACAGCTATTAAAACGGAATAGATAAAAGCGAAAATAAAAATTCGGGTTACGTTGATCTTCTTTGACCTGGCTTCATGTGAAGTATCATCCGGAACAATGATTACTGAAAAGCTTTTCAGGTTTTTAAAGTATTTTAAAATCTGCATAATAATTAATAATAAAAAACTACTCTAATTTAATTGAACTTCTCCAACAATTCTACAAACTTAATCGAACCCTCTCGAATCAGCCTTGGTTGCTCAGAGGTTAAGTCTAATATAGTTGAGGAAGTTTTTTCTTGTGTTTGCGAGCTAAAAATTATAGCATCAACATCCTGTGAGAAATCACTGATAATTTGTTCAATTTGATTTACTGGATCATTACCACTTCGGTTAACACTTGTTGAAATTAGTGGTCTCGAAATCTCTTTCAGTAATTTTAGACAGAAATCGTTCTGTGGAATTCTGATTGCAGCCGTTTCCTGATTGGCAAATTTTTTTGTCCGTTCATTAAGATTAAGTATGACAGTAACCGGAGCTGGCCATATTTTCTGTAGGAATTCAAGGTGATTTTCAAATACGATTTCAGTATAATTCATTACATTTTCAAAATCAGACAAAAGCCAAATGAACTGTTTCTTTTCATCTCTTTCCTTGATGTCAGCGATTCTTTTAACAACAAATTCATCAAACGGATTTCCACCTATTCCATAAATTGTATCTGTCGGGTAAATAAATACTTTCCCTGAATGAAATAATTCTGTAGCCAAATTAAAGCTGATTCCGGATTCTCTTCGATGTTGATTAGTTTTTTTTGATCAGCCTGCATTTGCTAATATCTTCTCTGCCTTCTGAATCACCATTTCCGGAGAAAGTAATTTTGCACAATCAAAAGTGCCTGTCGGACAATTTTTAAAACCATGAATCCCACAAGGCTTGCAATATAGGTTATCATAACTTATGTAATTGCTTTTTTCATTGTAAGGATAGAAACCAAATTGTGGAGACGTTGAACAGTAAATTGTAAGAACCGGAATATCTGCACAAACACCAAGGTGAGTTGGTGCACTATCATTGCAAATCAGAAGTGAGGAACTTTTCAACAACTTAATTGTGTCAATAAATGAAAATTCTCCTGCTGTTATGAAGACATTCTTTTCAAAATCTTTTTTTATCGTTTCACACAAATTTTTATCGGTAATTCCTCCAACCAGAACAATCTGATAATTCGAGTCGATAAAATGACTTGCTATCTGCCTGAAATAATCAGACAGGATATTTTTTTGTTTCCCAAACAGAACCAGGCGCTACTGTTATGAACTTATTGATGCGATTATCACTTAAATACTTTCTAACTTTTAATTCAGATTCTTTGGGTATAACTATTTCAGGAATTATCCGCCATTTTTCTCCACTGAAGTCATCTCCAAGTAATTCCAAATTTCTTTTGACTTCGTGAGCTGAGTAATCATACTTTACTGTATTCTTGAAAGCAAATTTCAAGCTGCTATTATCAAAACCATATGACTCCTTTGCTGAAAGATTCATTGCAATCAATGCACTGCGAACGGAACGATGAGGTGAGTAAACAATTTCATATTTATTTGATCTCAGCTCTTTTATGAATTTAAGAAAAGTAATAACTGATTTGTGCTTTCCTTTTTTATCTAATGAAATTACATTGTTTACATGAGGAGAAGCAGCAAATATTTCTGCGGTTGAAGGGATGCATAGTACATCAATTGAGTAACCGGGATTTTTTTTCTTTAATTCCTGTATGAAAGGCAGAGTTAAAATCGCATCTCCGGGAAAAGCCGTTTGAATAACAAGTATTTTCCTTTCAAAACTCATTTAGTATTTCCATCTTTTATGCATCCACAACCACTGCTCGGGATGTTCACGAATTACTTTTTCAAGATATGAAGTGTACCTCTGACTAATTTCCAGAATCTTTTCTTCTTCACTTTCCGGCAGATTATCTTGGGGGATTTCTACTAAGACCATTTTATATTTATAATCTTTGCCCCTGATAGTAATACCACAGACCATTGGTGCACCGGTTTTTAAAGAAAGAGTTGCTGGCCCGGTATAAATAGAAACTTTTTTTCCAAAGAAATCTACTTTTACTCCTTCCATTGGCCCTCGTTGATCAGCTACCATTGCAACTATTTTCTTTTCTTTAAGCGTCTGATAAGTTTTTCGGATTGAAATACCGAGCGGAACAATTTCATTACCGAACTTTGTCCGGGCTTTGTTCATCCATTCATCGACTAATGGGTTTCTTAACGGTTTCACTACTACTGAAAAAGGCAACTGTGTCTGAATAGCAGTTGCGATCGCACCAAATTCCCAATTTCCAAAGTGCGATGAAAGTAATATTACTCCTTTTCCTTGATTATACTTTTCAATGATAAACTCGGTGTTACTACAATCAAGCGCATCATTTAAATTTGATTTATTCAGGAATGGAAGACACATAATTTCGACAAGTGTAACGGCAAAGCTTGAATAAATTCTGAAGGCTAATTTTTTATTTGAGGCTTGATCATTTTCCGGGAATGCGATCTGAAGATTTTCAATGACAACTTTTTTTCTGATCGGGTATAAAATAGAAGAAAACGAAAGCTAAAATCGGTGCAATCTTTCTCGAAATGCTTAATCCAAGAAGACTAAAACTAAAACTAAACACAACAAAAACGATATATTCAATTCTGTTTTTCATCTATAGCAGAAAATTTTTATGCAAAAATAACCAAAGATTGTCACAAAGATGAAAGGAATAAAAATACTGTGGGTAGCAGAGATAAATTACACTTTTATTATTGAACAGCTATCCGTCTCTGCCAATAATCATCTCTTAACTCTCCCCTTTTTGTAGAATGAAGAAGTTGATAATCATTAAAACCAGAAATGTCCCCAAATACGAAAATTACCCCCCCCTCTAAAGTTTCATAAGTCCAGATTTCGTAAGGTTTAGTTTCAGTTTCATTTGGATACCTATCTATTTGGGATGGAGGTCCATAGACAAGATAAACTCTTCCTCTGTCTGTCTTCCAACCATCTTTTTTCGCAGCCGTGTATTTATCATTACTCTCCGCTAATCTTTTCAGATAGTTCAGGAAATACTGGTTCCTTTCATCGGATGGATTTTCATCACGGGCTCTCCAAAATGTATACATAAATTCTCTTTTTGCCTCGACAGTTGAGAGAGCTTCATATCTATCTTTCTCAGGTTCGGATGCTATGTAGACTGATTTTGCAAAAAGATCATCCAACTCTTCTTCGGACATTGAGCCGAAAGTGGTACTAAGAACAGGCGAGGTCGTCAGCTGTACTGTATCAATCGGCGCAACAGAAGGATTATAAACAAAAAACTTTTTCATTGACGAGACACCGTAATTTGCAACACTATCAATCAAGTTTATTATTAAAGTATATGTGTCAGTCGGAAACTTATATACATTTATCTTTCCAACTTCAACTCTGGAATCTACTGACTTTTTGATTTTCTTTGATTTTGAGCTGAGCAATTGTCCTTTGCTATTAACTACTAATTCATCCATCCTTAACTCATTCTCATAAGGACTGAACAGGATATTATAAACTTCAGTATAATAGAACAGAATAGGTTGATTTTCCCCGCACAGAGCTGCAGGCAGCGGTGTTATCTCATAAGTGTTCTTGTAAAAAATAGACGATGTATTTTCGCTACCGGGAATTATGTTAGAGGCTAACTCAATATCGCTCAAAGAAATATTCGTTTTTATGAAAGGTTCAACGAATAAAAATTCTGAAATTGTTCTGATATTAGAAGGATTATTAGCATCCGATCCGGTAATAGTGGATTTGTATGAACCATGGTTAATAATGAAACCCAAAATACCGATCAGGTTCCGGTTTAATTCTGATGAATCTGATATTTCACTGTTTACAATCCAGTGCTTGTCAATGATCTTTTCGGATGTAGCGGAGTCAATAATTTCAATGTGTAAAATTCCTCCAACGTAATCAGTTGTATCTGTGTCAACATAGTTTAAACTACTCTGAGTAAAAGAATAGTAGAACTCGATATAATTTGACAGGGAGTCGTAGCCAAATTGTGCATAGTCGAATTCGAAATTTATTTTTTGAGAAAAAAGTAGAGCTGGGAAGGAAAAAACGAATATAATAAGTGAGAATTTTGACATAACTAATTTGAAATAATTCTAACTCAAAAATAAAAAAGCGTCTATTGAAAATTCAACAGACGCTTTGGCAATTAAATTAACAGTCTATTTAAATGTCAGTTTGACTGTAAATATCTGATTTGCATTTGCAAATTCCTGAACAGCTCTGTATGCGTAATCGAACACGATTCCAACTCCTGCGCCGATATTGTAATCTACGCCGGCTCCAAATGTCAAACCATAGATTGATTCATCTTGATTTTCGACCTGGTAGCTATAACCGCCTCTTACGAAGAAGTTATTCATGAAACCATACTCCATACCAAGATTAGCCACATCTTCATATGAATTATTTGCAGTATAAGCGCCAGCAAATAAAATATTATTTTGCTTATCGATTTCAATCCCATAAGTTAAACTCAGCTGGAATGAGCTTGGAATAAGGAACGGTTCAGTGATGATCTCATAACTACCCGATGCAGCACCAGGGACAGTTCCTGGTATAGTAGTTCTGGCAGCTAAATCATCGCCTGAAAAATTCATATTAGTTCCTATATTTTTAACAGTTGCACCAATCTGCAATTCCTTTGAGAATCGGTACTGAACACCAGCATCTACAGCAAAACCTGTTGCATTTGTATTTCCAATATTCTCGGTTACTAACTTCATGTTTGTTCCTATGGCTATTCTATCAGTTAGTACTTTGGAATAAGTGAAACCAAATGTTATAAATGAAGGCGAATAAGTATTCCCTGTACCATCAGGAAACTGAACAGTTGTTTCGGGGATATCACCAAAATCAATTGTCTTTAAATCAAAGCCAAGCGATCCAAAATCACCAAGGCTGGTACCAATAGCAAAATAAGATATATCTATATCTGCAAGATAGGTGATATAACTAAACATCGCTTCGGTTTGAGGATATACATCCAAACCAGCCGGATTATAAAACAATGATTCAAGACCCGTTATGTTAGCGAGGAACGAACCTCCGGTTGCAATTCCCCGCGCACCCACAGGAATCAGAACCTCTTCTGCTCCTGAAGTACCTTTTCTTGCAACATCACCTGCATAGATTGAAGTTGCAATCAGTAGTATTATTAGTATTATTTTTTTCATTTTTTAAACTCCACTATTTTAGCTTAAAATAGCTGGCAGGCTAACTATTATGAACCTGCCAATCATTAATTTTCTTTAGAACCTCTGAATCTGCTTCTGAGGCATTATAATTGCGAACTTCAATGTTTTATCACCATAAATAGGCGATGATACTATAGCCAGATACATTCCCGATGCTGCTCTTAAACCAGACTGATTTAAAAGATCCCAGTTCAGGAATGGTGAACTTGGAGAAGCCTTATCATCTGTTGTAAGAGTTCTTAACAGAGATCCTGATAATGAATAAATTTTAACCGTTACTTGTTCGGGAAGATTTGTAAACGTTATAAACGGCTCATCAGGAGTATTTGTATAATAGCTCGTTAATTCATTATATCCATAAAGCGGATTTGGGTAAACATTAACCATATTCCACATCTCTTGCTCGTCTGCTGAAGTTAACGTCGTACCATCGAGAGTAGAGAACTGGTATACATTCTCAGTTGTATAGCCGTATAGCATCCAAATGGAATGGTGAATATATCACCTGCGTGGAAGGCTGTTGAATCAACACGTTGTTGAACGCCTAATGCATACAGAGTGTTAAACTATGGCGAATGGCAAATGTTCTTTCTTCCGTGAGCCCTGCAGCATCGGCATCAAGTGGATATCTTGATATCCACGTAATTTTGCCCATACTGTTTGGCTCGCTGGATCATTTCCGTTTATACACCTGTTGATTCATCCGGTTGCATCATATGGGCGATCAAAGACAAATATAAATTCCCCTGATTCGCTTACATTTGTTCCCGGATACCAATTACCATCCGGATTCCCATCCGAAATTGTGCACTACCATGTTTTCTTTCTAAAAATCCAACAGCCAATTGATTATTCCTCACCATACTGTTATCTACAATCCATACCGAGAAAGGAACATCGACAAATCCTTCAAAAGTCTTACCAATTCATCCCACTTACCAATAACCTTCATCCGGATTAGCAGTGGTTACACCTTCAGCATATTGATAGGAGTATTCCTTGCTGGTGATTTGTGGCCATATCTTTTATATCCATTGATATATCTGTAAGCTTTGCCAACGCCGTCATTCCAAATCTTATTTCAACTTTTCGTAATATCGCCGGTAATGTAAGAACTGATGTGATTGGGGTTCAAGCCTAATTGACCACCAATGGAGTAAGAGGTCATACAACCTGTAAATTCAATATTGCCTAGATACCAAATTCCTCTTGCTGAAGTGATAACCGAGTGCCATTAAAATTATACCATACATCACCGGGAGGATTATAGGTTGGTAATCCGATTGTTGCATCTGAGTTTCTAGTGATGAATCCATCAGTAACTTGCTGGTCAACACTGGTTTCACCATAAGTATAAGTAATCTCATGAATCTTCCAGACGGTTCCTGTTGTCATGTTAGTAAATTTCCAGAACATTGTGTAAAGAACTTCCGTAGAATCCTTGAAGAAAGAAACTTCATAAGTTTGACCGACTAATTCAGCATTATCAATTACGTCATAAGCAACATCACCCAGACATTGCGCCGCTTATTTATTTGCCTCTACTGGGGGTACCGGAGGATTAAGAGCACTTTCGTCAAGACCAGAATATACTAGTTTATACTCCTTATATTCGCTGCTGGCTGTGCAAAAGCAGCATGAGGACAGGTAGTAATCACCCAGTTTCATTTCCAAAGGTACTCTGGGATCGGCTTTATAAGGTATCAATGCATCATAATTAAGTGCATAGCTTATTACTGCAAAGTAATATGGTTTGCCTTTAGTAACTTGTAAATTAGCTTCAAACGGATCATTAAATATCCTAAGTCTTATTCGTCCTGTCGCAGGGTCTTTATAAAGTTGGAATCAAGTTGAATTCCAACAGGAAATAACTAGGAAAATTCCACCGGTTTGGAGAATCCTCTAAATAAACATTTTCGATAAAATCATCAAGGTCATATGTTGCAAGTAGTACTGAATTCGGTTGACCCGAAACAAAATCCTCAGCAATATTTGTTTTGAATGCCCAAACCTCGTAACCTTCAAATTTTAGATCCCAGGAGGGTTGACTATTAATATAGGTTACCTGATCAGGCGTATCCCAGCTTATATCAATAAAATCATCACTTGAAGAAAGTGTAACCTGAACTGGCGGCGGCGGTGATGGTGCAAGAAAGTTTAAATCAAAAATAGTTTGCGCACCATCATCAATAGCACGTGCTACAGTAATACCATCTAATGGGTTGACACCTCTTCCTGCAACATAAGCCAGTACTATTTCATTTTCTTCATTCTTTACTAAATACAAATGGGCCTGAATTTGTCATCTGTCTCACATCACGATTCTGGTTACAAATCCATCCTATATCAGTAACTGGGATCACCTGAGAACCAGAATCTTTCATCAACTAAATTACAATCAACACCACCTCTTACTTCGCCATAGGCAAATGTACAAGGGTCAACTTCCGCACCTGCGCTATACAATCCAAGCATATAGTTACGAGCTTCATTTATGTTATTTGGATCGCTTAAGCCAGAAAGACCATTTCCATAGAATATAAATGAAGATATAGGAAGGTTTTTTGCACCCGGATAATAAACTACACCTTTACTTGTCCTTGAACCGAGGTAGCTGTATCAATTGGAGTATCCACTCCTTCATCATATCGGTTGTTTCCATCAATGTCAACATAGGTTTCTCCAGCAATGTAAGAACGCGGACCGGAGAAAAAGTCTATCATAAAACAAGGCACCTGATTTCCATAAACAGCATCCGGTGTATTGTTGTATGTATATCCTGCATTCCTCACGGTATCAACACCGACTACGTCATCCGCAGCATCACCAAGATCCGGATCAGCCCAGGCACCAAAATATACATTTGTTAAAGTATCCGGGGAAGAAGCATTAAGCCCTTTGTATGCGAATCGATATCTGACAAATATCAAGTTTCCGATTGCCCCGGCAGAAGCAAATGCAAATACAGATTGTTTAATTTCAAGGCCAACCTGTATAGTTGTATTCCACCTTCTCTGCGCAACTGGAAGTGCATCATTATATATGCACCAAACCATCTCGTCACCAATCAGGTCAGGCATATCCTCGTTGGGTTCCCAAACTCCTGGTTCGCCACCGTCAACGGGATCATAAATTCCATTACCATTACCATCGTAAAAATCAGCACCAAGATCAACAGCGTCTGACCAATCCTGCCAGCTTTGTCCGAAAGGTTCATCCTGAGAATTTACGACATAAACAACAGCATTTGTAGTACCAGTTTGTCCTACAGGTCCCGGAAGATAATCTTCGACCAAACTTGCAGATGCGCAAGCATTAGCCCATAGAGTTCCGGCACTATATCCGCTAAGGAAAAATCCCGAGGAGAAAAGGAAAGTCCCGCCAGCATATTGTCCACCGCTACCATTTGGAGGAACATTAACATCAGCAATTATTCCTTTGCTGTTAATAGGCAGCCAGATATTATTTACGTTCATTCCGTAAGCATCACCCTGCTTACCAGATGCCTGAGCATCTGTTATTTTATAAATTGGTTTAGGAGGTTGAACACCGTTCTTATCATCTCCTAAAAAACCAAATGCTATAAATGCCACACCTAAAAATAGAAGCAGCAATTTATACTTGTGTTTAATATTTATTTTCATTTTTATTATCCTGTTTGTAATTAAAATCAAATTTTTGTTAGAAGTTTATTCTATCAAAATTTAACTTAAGTCCTAGATTAATAAGTCTCGGAAATCCAAAATTCTGAGGATCTGTTTCAAGTGACTGATAGTCATCAACGTAGCCTTGACCAATCGTATTAATCTGACCTTGCGCATCGGGATCGTTCAAATAGCCTGTGGAGTACGGGCTTCCGGTAGACCTATAAACGTTATTTACATTGTTTGCATCAAGCAGGTTTTGTATCCATACATATGGAGTAATATAGAAGTTGCTGATCTTGAAGCCCTTCTCGAGCTTAAGATCTATTCTGAAACTGCTCGGCCCGTATGCAGAGTTAACATAACCCGTGTTATCTGCAGTCAATCCATTATCACCAATAATATTCCATTGATCGACCGGTGTATAAGGTCTACCACTATTGAATGAAAAGATGAAATTTGCATTCAATAATTCCCATCCTCCAAGTTCTCCTTCTGGAATATAAAAATCGACAATTACAATTGATGTATGTCTAACATCATAGCCCAAAGGTGCAATAACTTTTGGAGGCTGATTATCAAGGTTACGGAATACTGAAGTGAAGCTTGACGAAGTTGATGAACCGGTTCCTTCAGCATTCGAAAGAGTATATTGCAATGATAAGCTCAAATAGCTTAACCTTGTAACATCGAATGAAAAGGCAAACCCTTTAATTGTACCAAAGTCTGTATTCTGAGGACCAATTGCATTTAATACTTCACCTTCCGGCACTCGCTGATATTGGCTTTGAGTCTGGTCAACCAGAGCTTTTGTGTTTTTATAAAATGCTGTAATGTTTAATGCAGAATTATTTCCTATTAATTGTCTGAATCCAACTTCGTACTGAGTAGTTTGCTCACTAAGCATACTTCCATTGAAACCACTCTGCGGTGACATTGTTATGTAATCATTATAGTCAAAAGGTCCGCCATACATATCATTCAATTCAGGAACCTGAATGAATCTTCCATACTGAGCATGAAATACAGTGCCTTCAGTTACAGGGAATCCTAAACCAATTCTGGGAGAGAATTGAACTTCAATGTCTTTTAATTTAAAGTCACCTATATCAAATCCAATAGGATTGCTTCCACCAGTAATATGGCAATGATGGATCTACTAACTCATATGATTTGATATCAAAATAATCCATTCTGAGACCAAGGTTTAATACCAGGTCTTCTAATTCAAATCTGTCCTGCAGATAAACATAACCAATAAATGGCTCTCTTGGACGCAAGAAAATTGCCATCGATGAGTCTGAGCCAATGCTTGGATCGCTGAACCAACTTAAATAAGCAGGATAATCTGAGTCAGTTTTTTCTGTACCTGTAACATCATATCCAAAAACAAAAGGCTGGTTTTGTGCAAACCTGATATAATCTGGTTGTGATGGATCAATTGCAGCCACAAGATATGCAAAGTTGCCATAACCTCTGACTGTATGCCATGAACCTCCGAAACCAACTTCAAGGAGATGATTATCTAACTGAGTTGTTAAATCAGCATCAAAGCCCCAGGAAGCGTCTTCTCTCTGCTGAAATAGACCCTAGGACCATCCATATGGTCTGTAGACACCATTTGCATCAATTTGCTCTGTTCTTTGTCCATCGCCTAATAATTCTACACCCATTCCAGATTCATTAGCCCACCATAAGCTGTCACCATATAGAAGTTGGTTTTCAGCTCCTTTCAGGAATGGATTATAGCGCTGAGTCTGGAAGAGCCTGTATCCAAAGTTTACGTTCCAGAAAGTGTTGCTGCTTAAAGTTTGTGATACTCTTGCACTATATGAATAATTTTCATCTTCAATTTCTTCAATGAATTGAGAAGCATTTTTATACTGTCTGATAGCCGTACCACCTAAAGAATTTTTAGAAATTCTATCATTCATCAATGTAGATAACTGAACAGTCCAGTTATCAAACCTGGTACTAATTTTACCGCTCCATCTCCAAACACCTGACTGGTTATTTGGAATCCTATCCAATGTTACCGGAGTTGTCAAAATATCACCAGCTTCATTAGTATTGATTACAATAGGAACTGCAGGAGGATCGGCATCAAGCCACCATCCTCTTTCACCGGAGAGGAATATTGTATATTCGGGAATGCCTGGAATGATTGGACCACTAATAGAACCAGAATATATATTAGTACCATAATCATCCGTAAAGCCGGAAGTCTGAAGATCGGCAAATATATTATAGTAAGGTTGACCGGATTTGGTTGTTACGTTAACTATACCAGACTGTGCCTGACCATATTTAGCTTCATATCCACCCACCTGAAAAGAAATCTGATCAATTGCATTATTGCTGACCTGAGAAACTGTCTGCCTGTTGTAAAGGTTGTTTTGTACAACACCATCTACTATATAAACAACTTCACTGCTTCTTCCGCCACGTACGTTTATTGAAGCGTTACCATCCTGGCCTCCGCTTCCTTCCTGTACGACAACACCAGATTGCAGCGAAACAAGATTCGCAACACCTCTTACAGGTAATCTTGAAATTTGATCGGAGTCAATTACCTTAACGGTATTAGTAGACTTTGCCTCGAAGAATTTTTTATCGACGACTACGATATCAGGTAAAGTAAAGTCAGTAGATAACTCGCCATTCAATTCATAAGTAATGTTAGCAACAATTCTAACATCCTCATACGTTTTGGGGGCATAACCTACGTAGCTGACTTTAACGTCGTAGGTTCCGGGAGTAATATTTAATATAAAATAATTTCCATCGATATCTGTGGCAGCCCCAAGGTTGGTGTTCACTACAATGATATTTGCACCAATCAATGGTTCTTTAGTATCTGCATCTATAACTTTACCACTAATTTTGCCAACTCCCGATTGAGCAAGCATAGCAGCAGAGCTAAGCAGAAATACTAAAAATGCCAGAAGATTTGTAGATATTTTTTTCATCTCTTCTCCACGAAATGTTTTGAAATAATCTTCTGAATTAATTTCAATTTTTTTAAGAACAAAAAAAGTTGTAAAAAAACGGGCGAATTCACCAAATAATAAATTGGAAAACCCACCCGTTTTTCATAAAAACATCCTGCCTAAATTACTTTAGTAACATCATCTTTCTGGATGAAGTAAAGTTACCTGTATTTAGTGTATAAATATAAAGTCCTGATGAAAGACTGGAAGCATCAAATTTAACATCATACTTTCCAGCTTCCTGTGTTGTGTTTACTAATGAAGCAACTTCGTTTCCGAGAACATCATAAACCTTCAAAGTAATTGCACTTCTTTCAGCAAGAGTGTAATTAATTGTTGTGCTTGGATTGAATGGATTTGGATAATTTTGATCTAATGTGAAATCATTAACAACAATATTATCATCTCCAACGCCAGGAACTGTCCAGCTAAAGCTATCATATAACCATCTGGTATCCTGTGAGTAGCTATTCTGACCAGCAACTTGCCCTGTGAATATAGCTGCACCAGGTATAACGTCTTCCATATACATATAATGTACTGTTGCCGTTGTGCCCTGGAATTCTATTCTGCGTGCCATATATACATCTTGTTCCATAACATCAGCGTCGCCTTTTAAGATTGCAGGATCTGACCAGGTTACGCCAAAATCACTTGACCATGAATAATATAAATCTAAATAGTAGATAGGACCGGAATCTGCACCACCATCACCTGGATAGATGTTCCAGGCACTGCTACCGATTGCACCAGTATATTCAAATCCCTGCCATGCAACAAATACTATCCTACCATCTGTAGATGTAGAAACGTTTGGATATGCCTGACCAATACCGTTTCCAGAATATAACCTTGTTGTTGTACCACCAGTAACAAAATTTCCAAATCCATCTGTCGGAGCTTCTGTTAGAGGATCAGTAACTGCAATCCAATCCTGATGATTGCTGTTCCAGTATAATACTGGGAATACATTTACTGTATCTGTTGTTGAAGGAAGAACACCTTCTCCATAACCGTTGATTACGATATGTGTTGTTCCATCATCACTAACATTAGCATTTAGCTGAGAAAAATTCGTAAAATAAGGTGCATAATTTCTATTAATTACCTGACCATATTCTGGTAAGGTACCAGAACCAACACCAGCAATTAAACCTCCCCAGGTTGCACCGCCATCAGTACTGCCGTACCAATATACAATATCCGGATTTGCAGGAGCAACGCCAGCATCACCAGCCCAAACAGATGCGATTACCGCATCGTCATCAGATTTCCAAATTGGTATCTCAGAAGGAGCATTTGCGCCAAAGGCTGAACCGAAGTTAGGATCTCCATCTCCAATTACGAATAAAGAATCAAAAGTTGCCCCGTAATCTGAAGAAGAGTAATAAACTGCATTAGTGTTGTTCATTATAATTGTGCCATCTGTTAAATAAACAAAAGATGGGAAATTTCCTGCAATATTAACTGTTGGGAAAGGTGTAACGGGAACAAGATTCGTTAAATCAATAACTGAATGCCAAGAATTACCATTACTATGAGCGAACATTAGTGCATTTCCGTCCAAATCGCCACCAACACAAACTTGCATATTGCCGAAGCCGTAAGTACCACTTCCACTGGTTCCAACTGTTTCATCAAAAGCTGAAAAATTATCTGGTGCCGCGCCGAAAGCAATGTAAGCAAATCTTTGCTGTCTTGCTCCAGCATTGAATCTCTGCATACCTGTCATCAAAGGATCCAAATCACCATCAGCATCCAGATCATATAACGCCATCATATTGTCAATGGCATTATTCTGCATATAATCGTATTCTGTTTTAAATAATTCCTGACCTGGAGCCACGGCTTTAGAATCATGATTGCCGTTTGAATAAATCACAGGATTTGAATTGGATGGCATTACCCACCTCTCATTAACGACGTTTCTGCTTTGAGCAAATGATAGAGAACCAACCATTGCCAAAACAACGAATGTAATAGTCATTTTTTTGACCATAACTTACTCCTTTATGATAGTTAAGAATAGAGTTGTTTAGAAAAATAAGAAAGAATTAATAACATGCTACCTATATTAATTTATTGTTAAATTTTAATTACAGTGCAAAATAACACTACTGATTTTCTCAGTCAAGTGTTGCTTAATTAAATATTTTCTATAAAAGAGATACATTTTTTTGTTTAAAATGTCAAGAGATGTAATTTTCCGTTAAAATTAGATACAAACCGTATAAACATCTTTGATACCGTCTATTGAGGAAATTGTATTTCTGATTTCTTCATTCAGTTGGCTGTCAATATTTACAACTGCTAAAGCAAGATCACCTTCTGATTTTCTTCCAAGCGAGAGACTTGCAATGTTAATATTTAACAACGATAATTCCCTGCTGACTGAAGCAAGCATTCCGGGCTTATCAATATTTTTATAAATTAAAATGTTGCCTTCAGGTTTGAACTCGACTTTATAATTATTGATTTCAACTATTCTTAAATCGTTGTTACCGAAAACAGTACCTGCAAATTTCCATTCTCCTGAATTAGTAAAAATTCTTGCTTCGATAAGATTGAGATAGTCGCGATGATCTGTTGAATTAATTTCTTCCAGAAAAATTCCCATTTCTTCAGCTAAAACATGTGAGTTAATAAAGTTGATTGTGGCGTCCATCTCTTCTGAAAGAAATCCTTTAAGCAGAGCAGCGGATAATAATTTCGTAGATGTTCGGAATAATTCCCCGCTATAGCTTATACTTATTTTTATTAAAGAATCTTTCCTAACCTGGGAAAGCAGCCTTCCTAATACTTCTGCAAGTTTAACGAATGCTTTGAGGTTGTCGTTTGAAATTTCTTTTAAGGCTGATGCATTAACGGCACCTGAAGGTGATTCATTCTTGAAATAATCGACAATTTGTTCGGCTATCTGGATTGCAACTTTTTGCTGTGCTTCTTCAGTTGAAGCACCAAGATGAGGAGTAGAGACCACAGAAGGATGTTGAATTAATCCAATTCCAAAATCAGGTGGCTCAGTTTCGAAGACATCTAAACCTGCCGCTGATACTTTTCCTTCCTTCAATGCTTTCAGAAGATCTTTCTCATTTACTATTCCACCACGAGCACAATTAATTATGACAACACTAGATTTGCACTTAATAAGTTCATTATAAGAAATCAAATTTTTTGTGCGGTCGTTCAACGGAGTATGAACAGAAATTATATCGGCGTTTTTCCAGATATCATCAAGAGTCACGAGTTGTATTTCTAATTCTGATACTGCTTCAGCAGAAACAAGCGGATCGAAGGAAATTACTTTCATTCCAAATGCACTGGCTCTTAATGCTACTTCTTTTCCAATTTTGCCCAGTCCAATCAATCCAAGTGTCTTCCCGAATAATTCACTTCCCTGAAATCTTTTGCGGTCCCATTTTTTAAGATGAAGAGAAATATTTGCCTGTGGAATTTTTCTTACTGCTGCAAGCATCAGAGCCATCGTATGTTCCGCAGCTGAAATTGTATTTCCGCCGGGAGTGTTCATAACAAGAATACCTTTGCGTGTTGCTACTTTGACATCAATATTATCAACACCGGCACCAGCTCTTCCAATAACTTCCATCTTATCCATCTTCTCAATCAATTCAGCATCAACCTGAGTTGAGCTTCTTACAACCAGTGCATTGTAATCAACGATTACTGATAATAATTCATCTTTAGAAAGATCGGTTTTATAGTTTACATCAAAACCGGCAGACTTCAGAATTTCCGTACATTTATCATCGACTGAATCGCTGATCAGAATTTTCTTCATTCAATAAAAATTATTTTTGTCAGATTGATTTGATACTTAAAGAGCTGCGTTAAGCTTTTCAACTATTTTACTTTTCGGAACAGCTCCGATTATGGTGTCTTTAAGTTTTCCATCCTTGAAAAGGAGCAACGTGGGAATACTGCGCACACCAAATTTAATTGAGGTTTGTTGATTGGAATCGACATCCAGTTTGCCAATTTTTACTTTGCCTTCATATTCAGTTGATAATTCTTCAACTATTGGTGCAATCAGTTTGCAAGGCCCGCACCACACAGCCCAAAAATCGATCAGCACTGGTTTATCTGATTTAATTACTTCAGTTTCAAAATTATCATCTGTAATTTCAACTGGTTTCATTATAAAGTCCTTTAAAAAATTATAATTGAATTATTTTGTTTTACCGGTATAGCTAACTATATCCTCACCACCATCAGCGTTGATCATTCCTCCGCTGATCCATTCGCCTCCATCTCTGCATAAAAGAGAAATTATTTTAGCGACGTCTTCAGGTGTTGTTAGTCTGCCTCTCGGATTTTTTGTTTCTGCAACTTTTATCATCTCCTCGTTACCAGGAATTTTACGGAGTGCGGGAGTATCGGTTACTCCAGCCATAATGGAAGTAACTCCGACATCCAGATGACCCAGTTCAATTGATAATTGTCTTACGTGTGATTCGAGAGCTGCCTTGGCAGCGGATACTGCACCATAATAAGGAATAGCAGTATGTCCGCCTGAGCTTGTCATTGCAAATATTCTTCCTTTCTTGGCAAGAAGTCCAGCGATACAAATTTCCTGAACCCAATAAACCAACGAATGAGCCATTACATCCAGTGTCATTTCCATCTGGGCATGTGTGATTGGTTGCTCATCTGTTTTTTTGGGCACAAAGCTTTTCAATGTTCCAAAAGCTAATGAATGCATTATTACTTTTACTGCGGGTTCGCCATTCAATTTAGATTTTAATTCGGTTACAATTTCATTTCTTTTAAATTGATCTGCAGCGTTCACATTATAAAACAATGGTTCTCTGCCACAGGCCTTAATGTGGTTTATAATCTTTTCAACATTGGGCATTGTAGCTTGCCGATCAAGGTGCACGCCGATGATATTATATCCGTCTTCAGCAAGCTTTATGGCAGTAGCACCACCAAAACCTGATGAGGCTCCTAAAATAAGCGCCCAAAGTTTTTTATTTTCTTCTTTATCCATAGATGATGAAATATTGAATAATAGCTGATGTAATAATACAAAATAGGTAAAAGTCTCACAAATAAGTTAAGTAACGAGAGACGTAAATAAAAAGTTTTTATTTGGGAATTAATTGAAAAGAATCTTCACCAAACAACTCGGTTAATTTAGAAAACAATTTGGATGATAAATCAACTCTGTTATTCTTCAAAGCGTAAACTGAACTTCTGCTGCCGTTTGAAAAAAGCTGAATGAATACAGGAATTTTTCCGGAATTATTTTCTAAGATTGATTGAAGCTCGTGTAATTTTTCGGGAGGTACTTTTTCTTTGACAATATTTATTCTGATACTTCCCGATAATTCATTCCTTGCTACATCTATTGGTAAAAGTTTACTGACGTGCATTTTTACAGTGTCACCGCTGCTCTCAAGATTACCGATAACAAAAACTGCCTCTTCTTTCTGAACATATTTTCCGTAATCTGCGAAGACTTTAGAGAACATCAGGCATTCACATGAACCAGTGAAATCGTCAATGTTGAAAAATGCCATCTCTTTTCCTGCCTTATCAATTTTTTTTCTTACATCTGTGATCACTCCACAGGCACGAACATTTTCAATCTCTTCGTTCTCCTCAACTTCGCCAATATGGAAATTAGCAAATGATTTATATTCAACTTCAAACTTTGTCAAAGGATGTCCTGTTATATAGAAACCAACTACTTCACGCTCTTTGGCTAATCTTTCTTTTTCAGTCCAATCATCAGCTTCTATTAACGCAGGTTCAGGTACAATAATATCAGAAGTTTCACCAAACAGACTATCACCTGAAGCAAGTTTTGAGTTTTGAACTTTGTGTGCATGATCAAGTGCTAACTCAACCGAATTAAATAATGATGCTCTGTTCTTATTTGTTGAATCAAAAGCGCCTGCTATTACTAAACCTTCTAATGCACGTTTATTAACAATTCTAATATCAACACTCAAGCAAAAATCATAAATGCTTTTAAAATCCCTTTCAATATTATTTCTTGATCTGATGATTTCTTCGACGGCACCTTTACCGACATTCTTTATAGCTGAGAGACCAAAAAGTATTTTATCTTCCACTACATCGAAGTTAACAGAAGGATTGTTCACATCAGGAGGAAGGATCTCTATTTTTAGTCTTCGGCAATCCTCAAGAAACTTTGTTACTTTAACAGTGTTTTCGAATTCATTAGTCAGGTTCGATGCCAGAAATTCTGCTGTGTAATGTGCTTTAAGATAAGCAGTTTGATAAGCAATATAACTGTATGCAACTGCATGACTTTTATTGAATCCGTAATTGGCAAACTTATCTATGGCATTAAAAATTTCTTCGGCAATTTTTTTAGTAATTCCATGTTCAATAGCACCTTTAATGAATTTCGTTTTTTGATCTTTCATTGCCAGCAGATCTTTTTTGCCCATTGCTCTTCTTAGGATATCAGCTTCAGCAAGACTGATACCTCCAACTTTGTTTGCAATTTGAATTACCTGTTCCTGGTAAACTATTATACCATAGGTTTCTTTTAATATCTCTTCAAGAATAGAATGCAGATACTCAACTTTCTTTCTACCAAATTTTCTATCAATAAAGTCATCAATAAATTCCATTGGACCTGGACGATAAAGAGCGTTCATTGCGGCAAGGTCACTCAAACTTGTCGGCTGAAGCTTCTTTAAATACTCACGCATTGGCGGAGATTCAAACTGAAATATGCCTGTCGTTTGTCCTTTGGTAAAAAGCTGATAAGTTTTTTGATCATCCAGTGGAATCTCATCAATATTAATTTCCACATCATAATTTTTCTTTACAAGTGCAATCGTATCTCGCATTATTGTAAGAGTTCTTAATCCAAGAAAATCCATTTTCAGCAAACCGACATTCTCGATGTCTTTCATATTATACTGCGTAACAATTTCCTGTTGTGACACCGCATTTGCCAACGGAACATATTCACTAACATCACCGGGAGTAATAACAACACCTGCAGCATGTTTTGAAGCGTTTCTGTTCATTCCTTCGAGAACGCGAGCGTGTTTTATTAATTCCTTAATCTGAGGTTCTTCAGAATCTTTTACCCATTTCAGTTCAGGAACTTCCTTTAGCGATTGGTCAATCGAATAAACTTTTCCAAACTTTGATGGGATGTGTTTAGTAATATTATTTACTGTGGGGATTGGAATTTTCAGAACTCGTGCAACATCTCTGATAACCGCTTTTGATGAAAGCCGGTTAAATGTGATTATCTGACTCACACTGTTATCGCCATATTTTTTACGTACATAATCAATTACTTCTCCTCTTTGATCATCAGCAAAATCTACATCAATATCAGGCATTGATTTTCGTTCAGGATTAAGAAATCTTTCAAACAAAAGATTATATTCAAGTGGGTTGATATTCGTTATTCCCAGAGCATAAGCAACAAGACTGCCGGCAACACTTCCTCTGCCGGGCCCGACAGGAATATTTTTTTCTTTTGCTGAATTGATAAAATCCTGAACAACGAGGAAGTAACCGGAAAATCCCATCTTTTTAATAGTATCAATTTCGTACTTGAATCGCTCTTCAACTTCATTAGTTAACTCAAGCTTCTTTTTCTCCAGCCCTTTCCAGGCAAGCAGTTCAAAATATTCGTCGGACGTCTTTGAAGAGTAATTTTCTGGAATTGGAAAATTAGGAAAATGATATTCATCAAAATTAAGTTTTAAATCTATTTTGGAATCAATTTCGAGTGTACTTTCTATTGCCTCACCATAATTCTTGAAAAGCTTTACCATTTCTTCAGCTGACTTGAAATACACTTGATCAGTTCCATATCGAAGTTTGGTATAGTCTTCACCCATTTTATCTCCGAGAAGCAGGAGAATATTATGAGCAATTGCATGATCAGCACCGATGTAGTGACAATCATTTGTTGCCACGAGCTTAATACCCAATTCTTTTGCGATCTTTGGCATGTGTTCAAGAATTGGTTTTTCGACATCCATATTATGATTCTGAATTTCGAGATAGAAATCATCACTAAAAATTTCTTTGTAAGTTTTTGCAACTTCCTTTGCCTTATCGTATTCACCGTGAACAATATGAGTTGAAACAACACCGCCAGCACATGCCGAAGTGCAAATCAAACCTTCACGGTATTTTCGTATAAGTTCAAGATCAATTCTTGGTCGGTAGTAGAATCCTTCGGTGTGTCCAAGTGTGGAAAGCTTAGTTAGGTTTTTGTAACCTTGTTTATTTTTTGCAAGAAGAATAAGATGATTGTAATTCTTTCTTTTCTTTCCGGTGCCATTTGACTGCGAACTTTTTCTTTCAAAACGGTTACCTTCGTTAACAACATAAGCTTCCATTCCAAGTATCGGCTTGATACCCTCTCTTACTGCTTTTTTATAAAATTCAATAATTCCGTACAAAACACCGTGATCTGTCAGTGCGACTGATTTCATATTGAATTTTTTTGCTGCAGCAATTAAACTATCAACAGTGCAGGCACCATCCTGAAGGCTGTAATGACTATGATTATGAAGATGAATGAATTCTGACATCGGCTATTTAAAAAATCAAAGATTGAAATTGTTCAGCAGTGAGTTGAAAAAGGTTTTACTGAACAAATGTAAAAAAAATCCAATTCAAATGATCAGAAGATTCAGATCAACGACCGGTGTGCCCGAAGCCTCCCTCGCCTCTTGAAGTATTATTTAGATTCGTTTGTTTCAATAAGTTTTGCCGTGTAGACTTTTGACACGACTAGTTGAGCAATTCTCTCGGCAGGTTGAATTTCAAAATCTTCTTTACCAAAGTTAACAATTATTATTTTTATTTCCCCTCTGTAATCAGAATCAATTGTTCCGGGGGAGTTTAAAATTCCAATTCCATGTTTAGCAGCAAGCCCGCTTCTTGGTCTAACTTGAATCTCATATCCATCAGGAATTTCAACAGAAATATTTGTCGGAACCATTTCAATTGAACCGTGTGCCAGTGTAATTGGTTTTTCAAGTGCCGCATAAATATCCATTCCTGCACTGCCTTTTGTTGCGTAAGAAGGCAACGGGATGTGGTTCAATTCTTTACGAAGTCTCTTAAATTTAATCTCTATCTGAGCTTCCATCAATTTTTCTTTCTGCGACTTTCCGCAAACTTTTTCTTTATCAAATTAATTTCATCACGATTTACAGCTACAAAATAAATATAGAGTGTGAATAATATTAATAATATCAGCTTAAATGGAAATAATAAGTTACCTGTTGAATGCAGGTAATAATATAAAACTCCAACAAGAATGATTGCTATAAAAATATGACCGATTCTTTTTAATTCATACTTAACCTTGAAAAACTTTTGCGTAACGTAATAGTAACCTAAAGCCATCACAAAATAGCTTGCCAGTGTCGCAATTGCTGCACCTGTGAAACTCAAAACCGGAATCAAAAGAAAATTTACAACTACGTTTACTAACGCACCCGTTCCCGTAATAAAAGGCACATAAATACTTTTTTCTTCAATGTAAATCCCTGCTGAAAAGACGGAATACATTCCGTTAATGAGGTAAGCAAGCAAAATAATCGGCACAATTTGAAGACCTGCCCAATACTGTGCACCAACAAGAGAAAAACCAGCAATTTTTAATTGTGCCAGATCAGTTATGAACAGAGAAAGAACAACTAAGATTACGCTTCCCACCAAAGTAAAATAAGTTAAAATTTTGGAAAACATTTCCTTGGCGTTTGGCTCTTTTGCATTTTGAAGAAAGAATGGTTGCCATGCGAATTGGAACATATTAACAAACAGCATCATAAAAATACCAAGCTTGTAGTTTGCTTTGTAAATACCTACTGTCCGCAGATCAGTCAGCTTTTCGAGAATGGGTACATCTATTACCTGCACAAGCATTACAGCAAACCCTGCAGGTAAGAAAGGCAAACCAAATTTCAGCATTCTTTTGAAAAGCAAGACGTGAAATTTCAACTTGAAATTTTTTATGATAGTGACTGACACAAGCAACAATGACACGGCGGAAGCAACTAAATTGCTAATTATTATCGCTTCTATTCCCCAATGAAGAATCAAAATTAAATAAACATTCAGAATAATGTTTATAGAAATGTTTATGACTCTAAATAATGAAAATATTTTAGCTCTACGATCCAACCTGAGTTTCAAGAAGGGAATCACCACATTGGCATCTAAAAATAAAATAGCTGCTGCCAGGTAAATCAGATATGAGTAGTCAGAAGGAATTCTTAAAGAAACACTAATTGCTTCAGCATTAATTACTATCAGAAAGCTGATTAGAAGTGAGGTAAGAAAAATTGAAATATATGGAGTTGAAAAATTATCTTTCTCTTCACCTATATCTTTGAACGACGCAAACTTGAGGTAAGCAGAATCGAGTCCGTAAATAAATACAATATTTAGAATTGCCGTGTAAGCGTAAATAAGCTGAATAATTCCATAGTCCGCTGGAAGAAAAATATTTGTGTAAAGCGGAACAAGAATAAAATTTAAAAACCTGCCAACCATGGTACTTATACCATAAATGGCCGTGTCTTTTGTTAGTTCCTTTAATTTATCAAACATCCGGAAATTTAAATCCTTACTTTAAGTGTAAGTGAAGAATTTGGCGTACTACGAATAATTTTGTTAACATATTTTTGCACTATTCCCCGAAATACTTTTTTAATGCGCTTGTAAAAAACTCAGGTGCACGTGTTATTTTTTTTGTATCAGATTTTATGAAAGCAAGTTCAATATAACCTTCAGCAATTACAATGTTTCTTTCTGTACTACGAATGGTGTGGTCAATGTGCACTTTAGCTTGAGGCGGTTTTTCAACACGGGTTTCCACTTCGAGCAGCTCATCATAAAATGCGGGATTTTTAAATTGCAGGAATGCTTCATACACAGGCATTTGGTATCCATTAGCTTCAATCGTTCGGTAAGTTAATCCCTGTTCTCTCATCATTTCAGTTCTGCCGACTTCAAAATATTCAAAATATTTTCCGTTATATGCATAATGCATCTGATCAGTATCGGCATAACGAACCCTTAGTGTAGTTTTATGTATCAGCATTAAAAGAAACTTTCAAAATTTGTAGCCTTAAAATAAAAAATCCCGAACACATCGGGATTGAAATATTAATAATGTCTCTCGATCGGATTGCATAAATTATTCGGTGTATGGGCCCATACTTCCGAATTTATCAATTCTGCTTTGAACAAGTTTATCTTTCTTAATTTTAACCAATTCAGCTAACTCTTCAAGCAAGGCAGCTTTAAGATTATCTGCAGCCTTCTTGGGATTATTATGCGCACCACCTAATGGTTCGGGAATAATCCTATCAACAATTTTCTGTTCGAGGAGATCAGTTGCTGTTAGCTTGAGTGCTTCGGCAGCTTGTTCTTTATAATCCCAGCTTCTCCACAAAATACTTGAACAAGATTCGGGACTAATAACTGAATACCAGCAATTTTCAAACATTAATATTCTATCACCAACACCAATTCCCAAAGCTCCGCCGCTTGCACCTTCACCGATAATACAAACAATAATAGGGACGCGAAGTCTGCTCATCTCAAACAGGTTTCTGGCAATTGCCTCTGCTTGCCCTCTTTCCTCAGCTTCAAGTCCGGGGTAAGCACCAGGAGTATCGAGCATAGTAATGACAGGCTTATCGAATTTTTCTGCAAGTTTCATCAAACGTAAAGCTTTCCTGTAACCTTCAGGATTTGCCATGCCAAAATTTCTGTAAACATTCGACTTGGTATCTCTTCCTTTTTGATGACCGATAATCATAACTTTATAATCATTAAGCTGAGCGAATCCTCCAACAATTGCTTTATCATCACGGTAATGCCTATCGCCGTGTAACTCAGTAAAATTTGTGGTCATCAGATCTATAAAATCGAGAGTATACGGACGATCAGGATGCCGGGCTAATTGAACACGTTGCCAGCGTGAAAGGTCTCTGTAAAGTTCTTCTTTAAGTTGTGAAACTTTGGATTCAATTCGTGCAATTTCTTTTTCAATACCAAGTCTGTCCGAAGATTTTTTCATCTCCTCAAGCTTCTGCTCAAGTTCAAAGACAGGTTTTTCAAAATCTAAAATTGTTTTTCCCATAAGTAATTCTATTTACTCCACATTTTGTTCAGAGTTTTACCCAGTATTTCCAGATCCAGCCAGATATTCTGGTTTTTCACATAGTAGAAATCAAGTTTTTGAGAATCTGTGAATGTTCCCTCATCAATGTACCACAACCCGGTCAGTCCGGTTTTCCCAAGCGCTTCATTCTCGAATGTAAGTGGTTTCTTGGGACCAACAAAACTATTTTTACCGGAAATCACAGATGGAACTGATAGAACAAGTTTCCTGAAATCTGTTTCTTTACCTGATAGCTTCGTTATGAAATATATAAAAGGATAAAAGGAAAACAAAACCAAGAAAGCCAGTGTATAATCGAAGATTAACTTTATCATTTGAACAGTTGGATTGGAAATGTTGTAATTAACTTCAACCAAAGGAATATCATCAAGCATTGAAACAGAACTCTTTCCAACAACAAAGTTCATGTCCGAACCCACGATCTTGAAATCAACATTGATATTTTTACTTGCAGAAACTATGGACATCATATGTGCATAAGATATTTCTTCTGAAGAAAAAATCACTTCATTAATCTTCTTTTCCGAAAACACATTTTTAATATTGCCAATACTGCCAACAACTTTAAAACCATCTACTTGTTTTCCAATTTCAGAATGAGTTTTGCCTATCAATCCGATGAAGCTATGTAAATCAGTTTTTTGTGATTTAATTTTTTCAGCAATCAGAACGGCTTCATCATCTGTCCCCACAATCACAGTTCGCCGGTTCAATGATCCGCCAAGTTTAATTCCAACTTTGAAAATTAATTTCAGGAATATTCGAAATAAAGTTGTAAGAATCAGAAAGAGAATAAATGCAATTAATACGACCGCTCTGCTGAATGCATATTGCTTAAAGAAAAATGTTGCTGATGTAACAATCAGAAAGCTTATAATGATAGCACCAAAATTTCTGAGTACAGAGACTTCGTCCTTTCTATATACACCAGACAGGATTCCAACGAAAATGTTTATTAGTGCCGGAACGGTATAAATTATCAGGTAAGCATCCGGATCAAAGCCAACCCATTCAGTTATACTTTTGTAAAACTTTTCTGCAGCAAATAGTGATAAATCAAAAATTATAAAATCAGCAAATGCAGTGTAAAGCGATAATTTTCTTTTCCCTAAAAATGCAAAAAGTTTTCTGAGCCCTATTGCTGATCTGAGTATTAACTCAACAAGAGGAAAACTTGAAAGATGTTTTTTAACGAACAAATGCATTGCATCATAGAACAACTTTGTTTCATCAAGGTTGCTTCTTTTGGTGCTTTCTCCTTTGTAATGGATTATTTGCGTATCGTGGACATAAAAAACTTTGTAGCTGTTCTTCTGCACACGATAGCAGAGATCAAGATCTTCACCGTACATAAAAAATTGTTCATCAAATCCACCCGTTTTTTCGTATACTTCTTTTCTGATCATCATAAAGGAACCAGAGACTGCATCGACCTCGTAAGTTTTGTTTTCATCTAAATAAGTAAGATTGTATCGGGCAAAAATTCTGCTATTTGGAAAAATATTACTGAGACCAGTTACTTTTGTGAAGGATGTCCATGGACCAGGAAAACTTCTTCTGCAAGCTAGCTGCAGAGTTCCGTCTGAGTTTAATATTTTACAACCGGCAAGTCCGCAATCAGAATGGCTCTCAAAAAAAGAGATCATTTTATCAAGAGTATCCTCACTAACGATGCAGTCAGGATTAATGAAAAGAATATATTTCCCTTTTGCAATTGCTAAACCCTGATTGTTCGCTCTACCAAACCCAACATTAATTTTATTTTCTACTAGTTTTACAGAAGGAAATTTTTCTTTGATGACTTCAACGCTTCCATCGTCGGAAGCATTATCAATTACAATAATTTCTTTTAATATGTTTGAAGAGGCTTTTTCAATTGAGTGGAGAAGGTTCTGCAGGAATTCTTTTACGTTATAGTTTACTATGATTATCGAAAGGTCCAATTAATATCCTACTTTTGCATTCCGAAAATACTTTTTATTCTCAGCTTCCAAACCATCGTTACTGCTTCACGGACAATCTTTCTAGACATTTTAGATTTTCCTTTTACGCGATCAACAAAAATGATTGGAATTTCCTTAACCTTAAATCCTTTTTTCCAGGCTTTAAAGTTCATTTCAATCTGAAATGCATATCCATTTGATCTTACCCGATCTAAGTCAATCGCTTCCAGAACTTTTCTTCTAAAACACTTGAAACCTCCTGTTGCATCATGCACCGGCATACCGGTTATAAAACGAGTATAAAGATTTGCAAACGAGCTTAGCAGCAATCTTCGCATCGGCCAATTGATTACGTTAACTCCGTTTATATATCTGCTTCCCAGAACAAGATCTGAGTTTTTTATTTCATCCAGGAATCTTGGAATCTCTTTTGGATCGTGAGAGAAGTCTGCATCCATTTCAAATACGAAATCGTATCCATTCTGAATTGCATACTTAAATCCAGCAATGTATGCGGTCCCCAGCCCTTGCTTTGATGCTCTTTTAATAAGATGGATGCGATCATTATTCTTCATTTCATTTTCAACAAAAGCAGCAGTGCCATCTGGCGAATTATCATCTACGATCAGTACATTAATTTCATCATTCTTGGAAAGAACCTCGGGTAAGAGCCTTGGCATATTCTCAAGCTCGTTATATGTAGGAATGATTACAAGTGTTTTCATATTCAGTTTAATTATGTATGTTTTCAAAAGCCACTAATTAACTATAATGTCCTTTGCCAAATAAAACTACAAGAATTGTTCGGGCAAGTATCTTAATATCCATCCTGAAGGACATATTTTCAATGTAAAAAAGATCGTATCGCAATTTTACTTTCACATCTTCAATACTTTCATCGTATTTATGTTTGACCTGCGCCCAGCCTGTAATGCCGGGTCTGACTTTCAATCTTCTTCTATAATAAGGCAACTGCTGTGCAAGCATCTCAACAAAATATGGTCTTTCAGGACGAGGACCAACTAAGCTCATTTCTCCTTTAAGCACATTGAAAAATTGTGGTATTTCATCAATGCGAAGTTGTCTCATTATTCTCCCAACTCGCGTAACTCTGGGATCGTCCCTTATTGACCAAACCGGACCGGTGTGCTTTTCAGCATCCTGGTACATTGAACGGAATTTATAAATCCTAAATACTTTATTGTTCATTCCGATTCTGTCCTGTTTAAATAGAATAGGACCTTTACTATCAAGTTTGATGAATATCGAAACTAAAATATTTAGCGGAAAGGTTATGATAAGTATAATCAAAGAAATAATTACATCAGAAATTCTTTTTAATTTTTTTTCCCATTCGGGCATCAGCTCCGGCATAATGTCAATTAAAGGAATTCCATACAGCTGCGAAGTCCTTGCCTGACCACTAAGAATTTCATAAAGATCAGGAACTATTTTAAGACCAATACCTTTATTTTCAACTTTTGAAATAATATCAACAAGAAGATCATGGTCTTCTTTTTCCAAGGCAATAATTACTTCTGATGCCTGAGTTTTATTAATGATTTCCAAGAGCTGATCGAGTGAACCTTGCACACTGATATCTTTATATGCTTTACCAACATTATCCGGATACACACATACATACGCTACAACATCCAACCCCAACGCCGGATGTTCAAGAATCTGATCATACACTTCTTTGGCTTTTGTATTATAACCGACAATGACTGTTCCCTTTCTTCCGATTCCCTTAATTAAAAGAGAGCGCTGGAAACTTCTTATAGACAATCTTCCAACGGAAACAAAAACAAAGATCACTATCCAGTATATAAAAATCACAATTCTACTGCTAGATTCAACCCCTTCTAAAAAATCACTGATGAAAATCAAGAAGAATAAAATGAAGATTCCGATAAATGTCGTTTTAAATAAAGTTGATATTTCATCGAAACGAGATGAAGCAAACCAGGTTCGGTACATTCCAAAGAATGTAAAAATGACCAGCCAGTAAATGTACATTAATGGCATAGTACCATAAATATCTGGTTCTGATCTTAATTGAAACCAACCCGTCTCAATTCTTATATAACTATAAATAATCCAGGCTAAGTTGATAAAGATAATATCTGTAAAGAGGATTAATATTTTTTGAGTTTTTTTATTCAAATGA
>CAVUCF010000012.1:0-97486 GCA_963739915.1 uncultured Ignavibacteriaceae bacterium | reverse complement strand
GCAAGGGCAAATAGGTTTAACTGGTGAACCCTTTATTAACCCGGTTACTGGACTCCCAACGTCTTATGCTTTGTCTGGTGATCCATTAACAGGTGAAGGATGGATTGATGGAGATCAATATGGGCCCGGTGATAGAAGAGTTGGCTTGGCTTCTGGTCCATTTAATATGGCTGTTGGAGATACTCAGGAAGTTGTTGTTGCAGAGATAGCAGCTATCGGTTTTGACAGACTACAAGCCTACAGAATATTAAAATATTATGATGCACTTGCACAAAATGCTTTTGATAATGGACTTGAAACAATGTCACCTTTACCTCCCAGGACAGAAGTCCCAAATACAGTTGTTACAGGAACGACCTGGAAGATAAAACTTAACTGGGGCTTGGATTCTTCTGCAGTTTCTTCCATAGAAAACTTTAATCAGAGTGGTTATACATTCCAGGGCTATAATGTTTATCAGTTAGCCAGTCCTTTACCAATTAAGGAGAATGCTGTAAGGTTTGCAACCTATGATAAGGTAGATGGAATAACTGAAATTGAAGGTATAGTGATGGATCCGGTTACTGGCTTACCTGTAAATGGTATTCAACAGTACGGATCTGATTCAGGGATTGAAAGATCATTACTTACTAACTATGACTACATTGAGGATACTTATATGAGAGTCGGTAAGAAATATTATTTTGCTGTAACTGCATATACTTATAATTCTGACCCCTTGGCCGTTCCAAATAATTCTGAAAGCTTAATGGAAGTAATTGAAGCTGTATTTTATGACAGCCTTGGCGGAGCGAATTATGGCGACTCAATTTTGGTAACTCACTCGCAAGGAATCGGTGATGGGAAAGTCTATGTGGTTGTAGATGATCCAACCCAACTAACCGGTGATGACTATGAAGTATTTTTCGATAAGCAAACTTATTATCGTAATCAAAATGGTGAGTGGATACCGATCCCTCCGGGAAGACCCAATGGCCCGGACACTTTGACCGGATCCACAATTGACATAGGAGCAGTCTATGGACCTGTAGGCGGTAGTCTTGAATTAACCTGTCATTTAAATCTTGAAAGTCCCGATTTCAACTGGGCTGATGGTATTTCAATGACATTTCCAATAGGAACTACTATTATTGAAGCTCCACCTTTTGATGCAGGTAATGGATCAATATTATCCTGAGATAATAGGTAATACCTTGAATTTAGGCATTGTCACTGGTGCTCTGACAGGAAATGGTGCTTTCATTGGTGGTGAAGAATGGACGGTCGTAATCTCACCTTATCAACTACCAATTACTGTTGATTGGATTATTTTTGATGATGGTTACTCTGGAGGTGTTCTTAATGCAGAAGGTGAAACTATAATTAATGAAATAGGCTATGCATTTAAAACTGAAGATCACTGGAATGTTCTTAATCTCACGACCCAGGATACTGTGCTTGCGGACCAGACGGTAATAATGGGTTATGATATTTATACAGGAGAATATGTAGGAGACCCGGTTGTTGAAGGATTTAAAATTTCCGTTGATGTTAACTATGATAGTGTTAAGACTTATGGCTCGGTCAGACTCAATGGAACCGAATTAACTGTTGTTGATGGAACGGCTGGTAAACCCGGTGCTCGTTGGGCAAATGGTTTCTGGTCTATCACTGATTTTACTTACTTTGGTATGCCAACGGGTACTGCATATGATGCTAAAGGATATGGGACACAGAATCAAGAAATATTGCAACAGGACTATGAATTCAGATGGACTGGCATTGAAGAATTAGTGAACATTAATGGTCAATTGGTGTACATAACACAAGATGGAACAGGATCAATGGCAACTTTGTATGGAGCAAGACTATTTGATATTGCAAATCATCCGCTTAATCCAAATCCTGGCTCAAGTGATCCATTTCTTGTAAGAATTCCATTTGAAGTTTGGAATACTACAACTGGTGAACAGGTTAATTATCAATTTTACGATCGAAGTCAGGTTGATCCAACGGCAAACTATTTTAAGGTATGGTACAATGACAATAGAACTTACGGCGAAATATTAAATACTTCTTACGATCCCACACATATTGCAAATGGAGAAATAGGAGGTTCGGATACTGATTTTTATACATGGAATAATGTATGGTACCTATCACAATGGACTACTGGCGATTTCATTGAAACAATCTATCTCGGTCCCGTAACGTCCGATGATAAATTTACATTTACTACACCAGAAGGCGTAGTATCAGTTGAAGATGAAGCAATTCCAACCAGGTTCCAGGTTTTTCAGAATTATCCGAATCCATTTAATCCATCAACTAAGATAAGGTTCGCCTTACCTCAGCAAGCTTTGGTTAAGCTTGAAGTTTATAATATTCTTGGCGAACGTGTTGTTCAGTTAATAAATTCTGAGTTTGCAGCCGGCAATTATGAAGTGCTGTTTAATGGAAGCAATTTGGCAAGCGGAATCTACTTATATGTATTAAACGTTAAAGATAAATTCTTCGAGGCGAAGAAGATGATTTTGTTGAAGTAATTAAAAAAATATTTTCTATCAATCAAACCCCTGTCAATATTGGCTGGCAGGGGTTTTCATTTGCCAATTACAAACTGAACCCGCTTGACTTTCTGAAAAATTAATTGCACTATTCAATTAGTAATTTTATTTTACTCCGGAAGAGTAAGAATTCGGATTACTGATTGCTCACACTTCTCTACAGACTACAGACCTTCTCTCCCGAAGCAGAAATGCTGATAATGAAAAATGAAACTTTTTTCGAAATTTAAATGGAGGATTGAGATATGAGCTTCAAAAATCTAATGGTTATTAAGGCATTAGTTTGTCTTACATTTGGTATTCTAATGCTTGCAGTACCATATCAATTACTTTCAATATTTGGGGCAACACTAAGTGATGGTGGAATGTTTACGGCAAGGGAATATGGTGCGGCATTATTTGGCAATTTATTTCTTAGCTGGTTTGCAAAAAATGCAGGAGAATCTGATGCAAGAAAAGCAATCATAATTGCACTGTTTGTTTACGACCTTATAGGCTTTGTTGCAACAACAATAACTGTAATTGCAGGAGTTCTTAATCCTTTGGGCTGGTTTGTTGTTTTTGTCTATTTGTTCTTTACAATAGGCTTTGGCTACTTCTTGGTTAAGCCGCCTATAGTTAAGAGTGCATAAAGGTGTATAGAAAAAATAAAAGGAGGTTCCTTTGTAGAAATTTATAAGATGATTTCGCTTAGCTAAGAAATTATAGTGGAAACACAAAGGGCTATGTCCCGATTAAATAAATCAACATTAATTTATTTGGAGGTTCTATATGAAAAAGTTACTGGTTCTATTCGTTTTAATTATGCCATTTTTATTTCTGGTTAATGTGCAAGCACAACAATGGTCTGCTGAACAAAAAGAAGTATGGAAGTCAGTTGAGACCTACAATGAATTATCAGCAAACAGAGATGAAGGATTTATAAATTACTTCGATGATTCATATCGTGGTTGGGAATACAGTTATGATGCACCTGATACTAAGGAAAATGTAAAAAAAATCATCAGTAATCGAGATCCAAATTTCAAAATTATTTATTACACGCTTATACCAGCAACAATCTGGGTGGATGGAAATTTTGCTTATGTTCACTACTATTACACAATGCTGAGTGAAGCTAAAGATGGCAAAAGAGAATGGGAAAAAGGCAGATGGACAGATATCTTAATGAAGAAGGAAAATAAATGGATAATGGTAGGTGATCATGGTGGCGAGATAAAATAGCAGGTATAATTTTCAGTCTCTGGTAAATACCTCTCTCTCGGAGTAGATGCCGGAGCTGGCCCCTGCCAAAGCGATTTGGTGGGGGTTTTTATTTGCTCGCTAAATATCAAACTTATTTTTCTTGACTATCAATTAGATTATTCGCTAATTACATATAGTAAATTTTATTTACTTTGGAAGAGCAAGAATTTTAGAGTTTATCTACTGATAATTTCAGAAGATTACTTAAAGTTACTCTCCCGAAATATAGATGTTGATAAGAATTATTTTTTCACACCTCAAATATTTTTATCAACCTATGTTGATGGAATCACTTGACCATCGTTAACTGATTCTTTCTTTGATATAATGCGAAGTCTAAATACGTTTATACTTAACTGATGTTTATAAACCCTGGCATAAATAGCAGGGACAACTTAAAAACAAACCTATATCAAGGAGGTAAAATGAGAAAGTTGATACAACTAGTAACAATTATTCTGATATTACTACCGGTATTACTACTTGCCCAAGATCAATCGGTAAAACCAATTACTGAAATAAATGTACATTATCTTGGACCTCAAAAATTAAGTAGTCTTCCCCCAGTAACCATACCACCAAATAACCCTCAAACTAGCCAGAAGATTCGGCTGGGGAAATTACTTTATTTTGATACCAGACTATCAAAGGATAATACTGTTAGCTGCGCAACCTGCCATGATCCAGCAATGGGTTGGTCTGATGCAGGCCCCACCAGCAAAGGTATTGATGGTCAAATGGGTGGACGTAGATCTCCCCCAGTATCAAATGCAGCCTATAATCCATTACAATTTTGGGATGGCAGAGCTCCAAGCCTTGAAGAACAAGCAAAAGGTCCGATACAAAATCCTATCGAGATGGGTAACACGCATGAAGTTATGATCCGGACCGTAGAAGATATTCCCGGATACGTTGAAATCTTCAAGAAAGTATTTAATGATTCTAAATTAAGTATAGATATGATAGCCGATGCAATTGCTTCGTTTGAACGGACTGTTGTTACAACAGATTCACCATTCGATCGGTTTGTTAAAGGTGATGATCAATCGTTAACTTGTCTCGAGAAAGAAGGGTTGGAAATTTTTAATGGAAAAGGTCATTGCACTTCCTGCCACTATGGTGGTAATTTCAGTGATGGACGGTTTCATAATCTTGGTGTAAATCCAACTGATAACGCTAAGCCGGATGAAGGCAGATATGTTATTACAAAAGATCCTAAAGATATGGGTGCGTTTAAAACACCTACAGTAAGAGATGCATCGTTAAGAGCACCCTATATGCACAATGGTTCAGAAAAAACTTTAGAAGAGGTTGTTGAGTTTTATGATGTTGGAGGAAGGCTGGATGATCCAAACCTCGATCCATTAATAGTCCCGCTAGGATTAAATGAAGACGAGAAAAAAGCACTTGTTGCATTTATGACCAGAGCTTTAATCAGTACAAACCCGGAAGTCGCAAATGTAAAACCTGTTACGACTTCAGAATTCCCTAAATGAAGGAGGTTGAAATGAAAAAGTTTTATAGTTTTCTGTGCATAATATTTCTTATAGAGATTATTCTTCCAATCGATACTCTGGCAATTCCAGCCTTCACACGAAAATATGGATTCAATTGCAATATGTGTCACTCTGGGTATGCGAAGTTAAATGACTGGGGACAGCGTTTTAGAGATAATGGTTACCAAATTCCTGGTCAAGAGGGAACAGAAAAGAATGTATTTGAAACTCCTCCACCAATTGCAATGAGAACAACATTTGGTTACACCGCTTATAATATTGATGAGGGGACTACATCTACTTTTAATCTTTACGGTCTGGATATTCTTGCCGCTGGTGTTCTGCATAAAAATATATCTTTTTTATTAATTTTTACACCGCGAATCGACGAACCTGCCAGTAATTATTTCGTCCCAGATAGTCTTCAAAGTTATCCATCGCAATTGGGTGCTTTAGAATCCGCCAATCTTGTATTCAGTAATATTATTCAGGATGCTCTTAACATTCGTGTAGGCAGATATGAACCGGCATATCATCAATTTAGTTCAAAACGTTCTTATTATCTTTTTCAACCTTATGAAATATATACCCTCACCACTCCTAATAATAGCTATGTGTTTGATGACAATCAGCTTGGAATTGAGTTGACCGGGCACTTCAGATCCGGTTTTAAATATGCTGCCGGAGTTTTAAATGGTAATGGAGCAAATCCGGATAATAACAATCAAAAAGATGTCTACGCTAATATTGTGCAAACATTCGGTAAGGGCGATGGGCGAAGTGCCGGGCAGAGTTTGGGTGCATTTGGTTACTACGGTTGGCAACCAGTGGTAGTTCCAGGCACGGTCATTGGTCCAATGGGGGAAACAAACGGAAGCGACAACAATACATTTTATAGAATGGGTGCCACCGGTAGTTTCAACTGGAATTCATTTAATCTTCAGGCACTTTATATGCTTGGGATTGATGATAAAGCATTTAATACATTGGACACAACCGCAACAACAGATTACAAATATAATGGTGGTTTTGTAGAATTAGATTATGTTGGCCTCTTTAATGATCGGTTAGTTGCATCAATAATGTTTAATTGGATTATAACGCCATCTTATGATCCTGATCGTCAAATGAATGCTTATTCTGCATTGTTACGCTATTATCTTGGTGATTGGTCCGCAGTAAATATAGCAATGCATTTAGAATACACTCACCGGGAAACGGGTAAAGAAAATAAATTTAAGGAGGACTTCGTTGCCATAGCGCTTGATTTTGCTTTCTAACGGTGCAAAGAATTTTTAAAGAAAGGAAATATTTTAAGTTTATACTATAGCTTACAAAAAATAATCTACTAGCGATTTGCTATGTTTTAATTAATAAGCCGGAACTAAGTCCGGCTTTTTTATTGTTTGGAAAAAACCATTGAAATAAAACTTATACGTACGCTATTCATAATCATTTATGAGATTCAATATGAATCTCATCATGTAACTCAAGCGGCTCTAAATGTGTAATAATATTTGCTTGTGTTTTCAAGTTCTTTTTAATAGTGCTTTCTAATTCCGTAGCAATATTATGAGCATCATCCAGAAGGGTTCCTTTTGGAAACAAAAGATGAAACTCTATCCATACAATATTTCCACTCTCTCTAAGTCTTAGTTGGTGATATTCCATATTTTTTCCAACAACTTCTTTATTCAGAATTGTCCTGATGGAATTCGCAGTATTTTTATCTACTTCATCCATTAGCCCTCCGATGGACTGTCTAACTAACTTTCCTCCCGACCACAAAATATTTAAAGCTACTGCAATAGCAACAATCGGATCGAATGGTAGCCAACCGGTTAGCCACGTAAGTAATAATCCACCAACAACCCCAAAACTAGTCCACGAATCAGTAAGAACATGCTTGCCATTAGCGATGAGAATAATAGAATTTGTTTTTTTCCCTTTCCATACTATGTATCCTCCAAGGATTAGGTTTATTACAGATGCAGCAAATGTAAATAAAGTACCTTGACCAAGATTTGAAATTTCAATGCCAACTATTAATCGATTTATAGATATGTAAATAATATAAATTGCAGCAAGTATAATTAATGCACCTTCAAAACCTGCAGAAAAGTAATTTATCTTGTGATGCCCATAAGTATGTTCTTCATCTGCAGGTTGAAAACTATACCACAGACTAAATACTGCAAAACCAACACCTATGATATGTATTACCGATTCAGCGGCATCAGAGAGTATAGCAGTAGATCCTGTAAGATAGTATGCGTACCATTTGATGGCTAACATTAAAATCCCAAATGCAAAGGAAAGTCTAATGGCAAACATTTGAGTTGATTTATCTTTATTCATATTAATCCTAATTTTCAGTCTCTGGTAAATACCTCTCTCTCGGAGTAGATGCCGGAGCTGGCCCCTGCCAAAGCGATTTGGTGGGGGTTTTTATTTGCTCGCTAATTATCAAACTTATTTTTCTTGACTATCAATTAGATTATTCGCTAATTACATATAGTAAATTTTATTTACTTCGGAAGAGCAAGAGTTTTAGAGTCTATTTACTGATAATAGCAGAAGATTACTTAAAGTTACTCTCCCGAAATATAGATGTTGATAAGAATTATTTTTTCACACCTCAAATATTTTTATCAACCTATGTTGATGGAATCACTTGACCATCGTTAACTGATTCTTTCTTTGATATAATGCGAAGTCTAAATACGTTTATACTTAACTGATGTTTATAAACCCTGGCATAAATAGCAGGGACAACTTAAAAACAAACCTATATCAAGGAGGTAAAATGAGAAAGTTGATACAACTAGTAACAATTATTCTGATATTACTACCGGTATTACTACTTGCCCAGGATCAATCGGTAAAACCAATTACTGAAATAAATGTACATTATCTTGGACCTCAAAAATTAAGTAGTCTTCCCCCAGTAACCATACCACCAAATAACCCTCAAACTAGCCAGAAGATTCGGCTGGGGAAATTACTTTATTTTGATACCAGACTATCAAAGGATAATACTGTTAGCTGCGCAACCTGCCATGATCCAGCAATGGGTTGGTCTGATGCAGGCCCCACCAGCAAAGGTATTGATGGTCAAATGGGTGGACGTAGATCTCCCCCAGTATCAAATGCAGCCTATAATCCATTACAATTTTGGGATGGCAGAGCTCCAAGCCTTGAAGAACAAGCAAAAGGTCCGATACAAAATCCTATCGAGATGGGTAACACGCATGAAGTTATGATCCGGACCGTAGAAGATATTCCCGGATATGTTGAAATCTTCAAGAAAGTATTTAATGATTCCAAATTAAGTATAGATATGATAGCCGATGCAATTGCTTCGTTTGAACGGACTGTTGTTACAACAGACTCACCTTTTGATCGGTTTGTTAAAGGTGATGATCAATCTTTAACTTGTCTCGAGAAAGAAGGATTGGAAATTTTTAATGGAAAAGGTCATTGCACTTCCTGCCACTATGGTGGTAATTTCAGTGATGGACGGTTTCATAATCTTGGTGTAAACCCAACTGATCACGCTAAGCCGGATGAAGGCAGATATGTTATTACAAAAGATCCTAAAGATATGGGTGCGTTTAAAACACCTACAGTAAGAGATGCATCGTTAAGAGCACCCTATATGCACAATGGTTCAGAAAAAACTTTAGAAGAGGTTGTTGAGTTTTATGATGTTGGAGGAAGGCTGGATGATCCAAACCTCGATCCATTAATAGTCCCGCTAGGATTAAATGAAGACGAGAAAAAAGCACTTGTTGCATTTATGACCAGAGCTTTAATCAGTACAAACCCGGAAGTCGCAAATGTAAAACCTGTTACGACTTCAGAATTCCCTAAATGAAGGAGGTTGAAATGAAAAAGTTTTATAGTTTTCTGTGCATAATATTTCTTATAGAGATTATTCTTCCAATCGATACTCTGGCAATTCCAGCCTTCACACGAAAATATGGATTCAATTGCAATATGTGTCACTCTGGGTATGCGAAGTTAAATGACTGGGGACAGCGTTTTAGAGATAATGGTTACCAAATTCCTGGTCAGGAGGGAACAGAAAAGAATGTGTTTGAAACTCCTCCACCAATTGCAATGAGAACAACATTTGGTTACACCGCTTATAATATTGATGAGGGGACTACATCTACTTTTAATCTTTACGGTCTGGATATTCTTGCCGCTGGTGTTCTGCATAAAAATATATCTTTTTTATTAATTTTTACACCGCGAATCGACGAACCTGCCAGTAATTATTTCGTCCCAGATAGTCTTCAAAGTTATCCATCGCAATTGGGTGCTTTAGAATCCGCCAATCTTGTATTCAGTAATATTATTCAGGATGCTCTTAACATTCGTGTAGGCAGATATGAACCGGCATATCATCAATTTAGTTCAAAACGTTCTTATTATCTTTTTCAACCTTATGAAATATATACCCTCACCACCCCTAATAATAGCTATGTGTTTGATGACAATCAGCTTGGAATTGAGTTGACCGGGCACTTCAGATCCGGTTTTAAATATGCTGCCGGAGTATTAAATGGTAATGGGGCAAATCCGGATAATAACAATCAAAAAGATGTCTACGCTAATATTGTGCAAACATTCGGTAAGGGCGATGGGCGAAGTGCCGGGCAGAGTTTGGGTGCATTTGGTTACTACGGTTGGCAACCAGTGGTAGTTCCGGGCACGGTCATTGGTCCAATGGGGGAAACAAACGGAAGCGACAACAATACATTTTATAGAATGGGTGCCACCGGTAGTTTCAACTGGAATTCATTTAATCTTCAGGCACTTTATATGCTTGGGATTGATGATAAAGCATTTAATACATTGGACACAACCGCAACAACAGATTACAAATATAATGGTGGTTTTGTAGAATTAGATTATGTTGGCCTCTTTAATGATCGGTTAGTTGCATCAATAATGTTTAATTGGATTATAACGCCATCTTATGATCCTGATCGTCAAATGAATGCTTATTCTGCATTGTTACGCTATTATCTTGGTGATTGGTCCGCAGTAAATATAGCAATGCATTTAGAATACACTCACCGGGAAACGGGTAAAGAAAATAAATTTAAGGAGGACTTCGTTGCCATAGCGCTTGATTTTGCTTTCTAACGGTGCAAAGAATTTTTAAAGAAAGGAAATATTTTAAGTTTATACTATAGCTTACAAAAAATAATCTACTAGCGATTTGCTATGTTTTAATTAATAAGCCGGAACTAAGTCCGGCTTTTTTATTTTTTGGAAAAAACCATTGAAATAAAACTTATACGTACGCTATTCATAATCATTTATGAGATTCAATATGAATCTCATCATGTAACTCAAGCGGCTCTAAATGTGTAATAATATTTGCTTGTGTTTTCAAGTTCTTTTTAATAGTGCTTTCTAATTCCGTAGCAATATTATGAGCATCATCAAGAAGGGTTCCTTTTGGAAACAAAAGATGAAACTCTATCCATACAATATTTCCACTCTCTCTAAGTCTTAGTTGGTGATATTCCATATTTTTTCCAACAACTTCTTTATTCAGAATTGTCCTGATGGAATTCGCAGTATTTTTATCTACTTCATCCATTAGCCCTCCGATGGACTGTCTAACTAACTTTCCTCCCGACCACAAAATATTTAAAGCTACTGCAATAGCAACAATCGGATCGAATGGTAGCCAACCGGTTAGCCACGTAAGTAATAATCCACCAACAACCCCAAAACTAGTCCACGAATCAGTAAGAACATGCTTGCCATTAGCGATGAGAATAATAGAATTTGTTTTTTTCCCTTTCCATACTATGTATCCTCCAAGGATTAGGTTTATTACAGATGCAGCAAATGTAAATAAAGTACCTTGACCAAGATTTGAAATTTCAATGCCAACTATTAATCGATTTATAGATATGTAAATAATATAAATTGCAGCAAGTATAATTAATGCACCTTCAAAACCTGCAGAAAAGTAATTTATCTTGTGATGCCCATAAGTATGTTCTTCATCTGCAGGTTGAAAACTATACCACAGACTAAATACTGCAAAACCAACACCTATGATATGTATTACCGATTCAGCGGCATCAGAGAGTATAGCAGTAGATCCTGTCAGATAGTATGCGTACCATTTGATGGTTAACATTAAAATCCCAAATGCAAAGGAAAGTCTAATAGCAAACATTTGAGTTGATTTATCTTTATTCATATTAATCCTCTAAAATATTTCATAAAGAGTATTAGTCAATTTAGTCATCGTCGTCTCCTCTGTCTCTTTTATTCCTATTCTCTTTTCTTTTTAACTCATCCTCATCGCCTGAGCGGTGACACTTAACACAATTGTTAAAATCTTTAATTCCTTCTTCTAAATGTTTATTTGAAATCTCGGACGGTTTATGTTCGTGACAATTATAACAAGTATACAACTTAAAATTTTCTTTCAGATTATGACAGCTTGAACAATCTGATGGATGATTGTTATCAAACCTAAAATATTTTGCATGATCAAAAGTAGATGGTTTCCAGGCATTTGTGCTATGACATTGTAAGCACTGGATATTATTTGCTAATCCTTTGTGGATTCCATCATCGGGAATTTTATTTGTATGACAGTTTCTACAATCAATATTCTTTTCACCAAGAAGTTCGTGTTTAAACTCTGCTTGCTTCCAGCTTTCGATTCTGTGACAAGCAGAACAATCAGACGAAACAGAGTGATGGAGGTAATTAGCAGGTTTTTTATCTGAATGACATCCGCCACAATTATTCAGCATCTGTTTTGGTAGCACGGAATGAGTAAAATTCATCGTTGCTTTTTCCCTTGACAATCCGTTATGTTCGGTATGGCAGTTGTAGCATTTTATATCAGCAACCGATTTATGAAGCTGATTTGTTTTACTGTTTGGCTTTTCTATTAAAGCGCCTGCAGAAGTTTTTATTCCAATTTCAGAAAGATTATGACAAGCAATACAATTTTCTGTTGGTGCTCCACTTCCAATAGAGTGACAAGCAAAACAATTATTACGAAGATTTTTGTGTCCTTTAACAAGTACACCGGGATTTATTGCATAGTATGGGAAAAGAAAAACTGCAGTTAGCCCAATTAGAACAGTGACAAGAAAAAATATTATAGTTCTTCTCATTACCACCTCCACAATAGCAAAGTAATGATGATGTGGAGCATTGCTAATGCAGCAAAGATCATTGTAAGTGGCATATGAACTTTACGCCACTTTTGCATTGTATCAACCAGAAGTGAATTATAAAACAGTTCTTTTTCAATTTCATCAGGAGAAAGATTTTTTGATTTTAATTCAATCTGCTTCTCCTTTAAACTTTCTTTTGCTTCTTTGAGTAGATATTTTCCTGTAAGTCCGCTGGCAACCACAACAATCATTGCTAATAGTGCTAACCAAGGAATAATCGCATTAAAATGAATTCCACCATGAACGAGGATCATTAAAGCTCCGGACCAGCCAAATAGTTCGTGGTTCTGAAGTAATCGCTTGGGTGTACCGATCTGAATTAATTTTCTTTTTCTGAGCGAATAAATAAATGAAGATATAATGATTAGAGTTCCAACAATTCCAAGATACTTACCAACCCAAACAAACCCAGATAGATGAAGCAAGTAATCAATTAGTATTGTTAAAAGTAGAAGTGAAATAAAAAGAAACATTGAGGGAACTATTTTAGAAAATACAAACTTTAGAGCCATAGTATATCTCCAGTAACTGTAGAACTTGAAATTTTTGTTATCTATTACTTAAAAAATCTTAGAACAATGTTTATCATAATCTAAATACATTTACATTTTTACTTATTATTCGCTACTCCCTTTGATTTAAGAAATTTCGACATTGGCGATCTTCGCAAGCCGGATCGCTGTGTCTACTAACGGCTTGAGGGATACGTCTTCACCTGAATAACGCTCATAGTACCCAAAGGGATTATCAAGATCCCTGATTAACATCAACAGATAAATCATAAGATATGAAATAACACTTACAAAGAATAAGGATTCGTAAAACGGTTCAATCTTAGCTAATATGAGTCCTGCGCAAAGAAGGAAAGTAACTAGGTCGGCAAGCAAATAGCCAGTGGAAACGAAAGAGGTTTCCCGAATTGTATGAATACGAATTAGCGTACGCCGAAGATTACTCTGTTCCTGCTTCAATCTAGCCACTAGTGTCGCCTGAGTCCATTGTTCCATCAATGCGAACTGAGGAGTTAGTTCGTTCACGTGATCTAACAGCTCTGCAGTACGGTGTTTCTTATGGAACCAACTTAGAATGTCCTTGCTCAATTGTGATAGAAGAGTCAGACATGAGCCTACATTAGCTTCAGGTTTTGCCATCTTAATACCGCTTACTTCTTGTGCTAAATTCTCCAGGCAAGCACTCAGTTCACCTGGGAGGCGCTCGCTTTCCTTGAAGTCCGACAGGACTCCGCTTAAAAGAAATCCCATTAAGAAAACATTTGCTGCAACGATGCCTGAGAATAATGGGTTAACAGAGATAATCTCCCAACCAAGAAAATGAACAAAAAATTTTGCAGCTACTACAGCAGCAACGAGTGTGCTTACTTTCAATAGAAGATGGTTTCGGTTATTGAGAGTCATATTTATCTTTCTTAGTCTGGTTTTACTAAACTGTATTTCGCTTAACCAATTGGATTAAGGCGATAGTTAGGCGATTTTATTCCGTAAAATACTTCTTATTATAATATTTTGCAATGAAATGGATTTATTTCCCCAGGAAAGTTTTGAAGCTGAAAAAAATAATTTACTATTAAACTGAATAAATGCAATCGAAACTTAAGTTTTATCAATTAAACAATCAAAGATTGCTCACCAGTTAGCACGAAATAATATCAAGAAAGTGGATCAAACAAAAACCCTCCGGCTGGACTGACAGCGAGGGTTTTTTATTTTATTACCAGAAATTTTGAACTCGGAAACCACTTTCCAAAAATAAAAGAAATGACTCATTATCAAGCAGATTGCAGACACTAAACTCTGAATAAATTAAGAATTAGTATGTTCAAAGCAATAAAATTGTAGGAATGAAATTTGTTGTAAATGAGCGTTAATTAATTAAGGTATAAATGATGAAAATAATTTTCATACCCTGCATTTTATTCTTTCTTTTGATCATAGCTGGATGTGGTTCACCACTAACTTATTACAATTCATCAGCAGATTTTTCAGAATATTCTAAAAGCATACTAACTGAAGCAATACTCTTAAAATGGCCTGAAGACGTTCGTTATTCATTTGGAGTAGTGGTGGCAACAGATCGAAACACTTCTGATAGTTCGTTAAGCAGCTATGCGCTATTTGTTCCGGCAGGGTCTACTGTCAAAGAAATCTCTGACCTAAGAATAGCTTATGCATCTCCGGTGTCTGTGAACGATTTAGAATATCTTGCTCAAGAACTTGATAAAATACTTAGGAAGTGGTCGAACAAAACTTCTTCTGTTGAAGGTATGTATTACGAATTTTATTATGGGCCTGAAGATGAAAAAATTAATTCGCTTGATGCTTCAATGTGGTATCCGTCAGTAAAATTTGAATTTCAGAATACAGAAAAAAAATTAGTTGGGTTGCTTACACTGGGCCCCGATTCTTACAAGTATAAATACACATTTGATGAAATGAAAGAGCTTGGCGCTTTTCAAATGCTTTTAGCCGAAGCTATTGATGAACTCAGAATCCGAGAAAAGCATAATCATAGTTATTCATATTGATACTAACTATTCTTACCGAATACCGATAACTTTTCGGGAAAAAGAACACAGTACTGTTTAAGTACTTTAAGAAGTTATTAATGCCTAATCTTACTTGCGTGTTGCTGAGCAGAGTTTTTCCCATCTTTTTACTCTCTAATTGCACCTGATCAATTACTTCTACCGTTAATCATTTAATTGAGTTTTCAAACATTTCATTTCTTAGATTAATTTGATCAATATTAAATAATTATCCGTAGGTTCAAATGAAACATCAATTACATTTCCTCATTGGAAGTCTTTTACTTCTATTTAGTATCTCTCTCTTTGCACAGCAAAATTTAACTCTTCCTGATGCCAGTCAACACGCAACCGTCATGCAGCAAGTTGGTTTAACTGAAATTAAAATCGATTATCACCGGCCCGGTGTAAAGGGAAGACAAGTATGGGGTGTCCTTGTTCCTTACGACCAGGTGTGGAGAGCCGGTGCGAATGAGAACACAACAATTTCTTTTTCAAAAGATGTAATCATTGCTGGTCAGAAAGTTCCGACTGGAACATATGGTTTGCATATGATTCCAACTGAAACAGATTGGACAATAATTCTCAGCAGAGACTACAGAGCCTGGGGCAGTTTCTTTTACGTCGAAGCCAACGATCTGATGAGATTCACTGTCAAACCTCAATCTGCTGATTTCCAGGAATGGCTGGTTTATACTTTCGATGAAGTGACACCAAATTCAGTTACAGCTTCGCTCAATTGGGAAAAATTAAAAGTACCTTTCAAAATTGAAATTGATTTGCACGAGCAGATGCTCGATGAAATGGCTGTTCAGTTAACAGGCATCCCGGGTTTTTTCTGGGAAGGCTGGAACCAGGCAGCAATGTATTGTTATGTTAACACAATCGACCTTGAGCAGGGTTTGAAATGGGCAGAACGTTCTATAAGCATTACACAGAATGTTGCCAACACTTATACGAAAGCTTTGATATTAGCAGACCTTGATAAAGGATTGGAATCTGCCGAATTGAAGAAAGAAGCCTTTACAAATGCTGCAGAGGTTGATGTTAACAATCTCGGTTATCAACTGCTCGGTGGCGGAAAAATTGATGATGCAATCGAAGTCTTCAAGAAAAATACTGAACTATTTCCAGAAAGCTGGAATGTTTGGGATAGTCTTGCCGAAGGTTATATGAACAAAGGTGATAAGCAACTTGCTATTGAAAATTTTACAAAAGCACTTGGAATGGCGCCTGAAAATCAGAAAGAAAGAATAAAGGGAACCTTAGCGCAGTTAAGTGCTAAATAAAACAACAAGAATTATATATTTGCCATTCCGGCGAAAGCCGAAATCTGTTTAAGTTTGTAGGGACAAGTCGTGACTTGTCCCTTTTTATAGGTATCCAGATATGTTCAGCGTATAATTATATTTGCTTTTGAATGATAAATTTTCTGATCAATGGATTCAAATAAATTAAACGAGCGCAAACAGAACATATCTAATCTGCTTACACCATTGCTTTTCCCAGTGGTTATTTGGATTGTTCATTTACTCTCATTGCTTTTGAATGAAGATCTCAGCAAACTGGGATTGCTGCCAAGTAATTTAGTGGGTCTTCTTGGAATAATTACTTCTCCGCTTATCCATGCAGATTTTTCTCATTTAATCTCAAACACAATTCCACTTATTATCCTTGGTTGGATAATTTTTTCTTTTTATCCAAAACTATCTTATCTGCTTTTTGTATTCATTTATTTATTAACCGGCTTGCTGGTTTGGATATTCGCACGACAGGTATATCATATTGGTGCAAGCGGTATCGTTTATGGTTTTGTAAGCTTTCTGTTTTTCAGCGGAATATTCAGGAGAGATAATACGTCAATAGCGCTTGCATTGGTGATTACATTTCTTTATGGCGGATTAGTTTGGGGAATGATTCCCGGCTGGAAGGGGATATCGTGGGAGTCCCATCTCTTTGGTGCAATCACTGGACTACTAGCTGCATATATGTTCAGGAAGATTGATCCACCTTCAAAGAAATACGATTGGGAAGATGAACCGGATGATTTTGATGTGGATAAGCTCGAAGTTTCGTACGATCCCGAAAAAAATAAATTTAATAATTTATAATCCTAGGAGTTAGATGAAGAAGAACGTACCCGAAACAAGAAAATACCGGCTTGAGATGAATGATAAAATCTTAAATGCGGGTTTCAAAGATTTCAATAGGTTTTTTGCACTCGATAATAAAGCTTACTTGGAAGGTTCACTTTCTGTTAAAATGAAAGAACTCATGGGTCTTGTGGGATCAATGGTGCTTCGTTGTAACGATTGCATTTTCTATCATATTGATCGCTCAATATCTGAAGGTGCAACAAAAGAAGAACTTCACGAGGCGTTCAACATTGCATTAATTGTAGGCGGCTCGATTGTAATCCCGCACCTTCGGTATGCATTTGAAGTGATGGAAGAGATTTACGGGGAAAAATCAGATTAAGAGTATGAGTAAGAACAGGAAGAAAATTCTTATAATCCCTAAACGAATGGTAACAGCAGATGCAACGAATTCAATTATAATAAATCAGGCTGTTGAAATAGTTGATGATAAAATTTCTTCATTTGTACCGATCGATGAAATTCAAAAAGATAGTTACGATGAAGTTTATGATGCACTTAATCTGACTCTCATTCCGGGTTTCGTACAAACTCACGTGCATCTCAGCCAAACACTATTCAGGGGATTAGCGGACGATTTACCACTGCTTGACTGGCTTCGCTTGAAGATTTTTCCTTTTGAAAATGGGCATAATGAAAATTCACTTAAGGTTACTGCTCGGCTAAGTATTAATGAATTGCTTCTGGGAGGAACAACAACCTTTCTTGATATGGGAACTTTGAGATTCGGAGATGTTGTTTTAGAAGAGATGTTGAACTCGGGTATTCGTGGCTTTTCAGGAAAATGTTTAATTGATTTAAATGACCTTTATCCTGATTTCAAATCTTCTTCAAAGGATGAATTAAGTAATATCAAAACGCTTGCTGGAGCTTTTCACAATACCGGTAATCGTAGAATTAAATATTCTTTCTCTCCAAGATTCGTTCTTTCCTGCAGCGAAAAGCTATTGAAAGAAACAAAAGAGATAATGAAAGATTTTCCAGGAAGTATTTATCATACTCATTCATCCGAAAGCTTGCAGGAAATTGATGAAGTCAGAAAAAGGTTTCACAAAGAAAATATCGAATACTTTAATTCCATCGGTGTGCTTGATGATCACACAGTTCTTGCTCATTGTGTTCATACTTCTGATAACGAAAGAAAAATGTTAAAAGATAGAAACACAAGAATTGCTCACTGTCCTTCGGCAAACCTCAAGCTTGGTTCGGGCATTGCACCGATTCCTCAATATTTAAAAGAAGGAATCTCAGTTACACTTGGCTCAGACGGTGCATCGTGTAATAACAATCTGAGCATATTCAATGAAATGAGATTGGCTTCATTAATTCAGAAACCAATTCATGGTGCAGAAGTTCTTGATGCAAAAACAATTTTTAGAATGGCAACGATTGAAGGCGCAAAGGCTCTCCATCTTCAGGATGAAGTTGGCAGCATTGAAATTGGAAAGAAAGCTGATCTTGTTCTGATAGATCTTGATTCATACTCCAACTCCTATTCGGATTCCGATGAATCTGTTTATTCCAATATTGTTTTTTCCTCAACAACTGAAAATGTTAAAAGTGTAATGATCGATGGCAAGTGGTTAATTAAAAATAGAGAATCATTGGTTTACGATCAGAATAAGCTACTCTCAAGTGGCAAAGAAGAATTGCAAAACTTGTTGAAAAGAGTTTAATGAAACAGATATTATTCGCATCAAAAAATGAAGGGAAAGTAAGAGAAGTTCGTCATATTCTGAATGGAATCAATGCTGAAATTCTTTCTTTGAACGATGTGGGATTCAAAGATGAAATACCTGAAACAGCAGATTCATTTGAAGGGAATGCTAAAATAAAAGCTGAATTAATTTATCATAAATTCAAGCTTCCCACTATTGCAGATGATTCAGGAATTGTGGCTATGCAATTGGGAAATGAACCTGGAGTTTTTTCTGCACGCTATGCTGGCGAAAACGCAACCGATGAAAAAAATAACCACAAGCTTCTGGAAAGATTAAAATCATTTCCCGAACCACACGAAGGAAAATTTGTTTGTGCAGCGGTCTATTATTTTGGTGCTGATTTTATTGTTGCACTGGGAGAAATTGCAGGAAGAATAATTAAGGAACCTCGCGGCACGAATGGATTTGGATACGATCCTTTGTTCTTCCTGATGGTTATGATAAAACAACGGCTGAATTGCCGCCAGAAATAAAAAATAAAATTAGTCACAGGTTCAAAGCGTTTGATCAATTAAAAAAATACTTGATGGAGATATAATTGATGATTTTATTTTGAAGACGTTAATTTTTGCTTTTCTCTCTTAGCAATTTTCATCGGCTGTGATGAGGACACTCCGACCGATCCGCCGGCACAAGATTTTCCAGATTATTATCCTTCAGGCATCGGTTCAACATTTAAATATTCGATTACTGAAAAAGACTCAGCAGGAAATCTTCTTCAGAGTGGAACAAGAAATATTCGTTTCTCCGGCTCTTATAATTTGAATGGAATAGATTATACAACCCAGGAAGACTCATTGGATTTTGGCAGTCAAAGTTCTGTGAGCACATATCTTTTCCGTAAATCTAATACTGGTGTATTCTATGCAGTTGATACAAGTCAGATCGCACTTATAATTCCTGACACTCTTAAGCAGTTTGTTACACTTAGAACTGAAATGCAATTGCTGTTCTATCCACTAACCACTGGAAGTTCATGGAGCTTATATCGGGTAACAGCAGAAGTGCAGCCTGGAATTGAAGTGAAGATTTTAGATATAGTTGCAAATTTTGATGGGACCGAATATGTCCAATTAAATTTAGACTCAATAAATGTCGTTGTTCCGTCTCGAAAAGTAAAATATACTCTCGAACTTTTTACAGAAATCGGTTCTGCGCCTGAGACATATACGGCTTATATGTGGTATGTAGAAAATATTGGTTTGATAAAGTATCAGGGAAATCAATTTATCGTTAGTATAGGTGGTGGCGGAATTACTTTCGAACCTTCTCCAAATATTCTTACGCAAGAACTAATTGAATACGATACTAACTAGCTACTTTTCAGCAATCACTACCTGAACAATTCCGAAAGTGAGTTTGTATTTTCTTACTGATTTGAATCCAACCTCTTTTAGCAAATCAACAAGCAATATTTTCTCATCAAACTCTTCAACTGAATCAGGTAAGTATTTATAAGCACTTCTATTTTTGGATACGATGCCGCCAACAAGAGGAAGTATTTTCTTAAAATAAAACTTGTAGAGGCTTTTGAAAACTTTATTCTCCGGCATCTGAAATTCAATCACCGTTGCCTTTCCATTTTGCTTGAGAACACGATGAAATGATCTGAAACCTTCTTTTATATCATAGAAGTTACGCACACCGAAAGCAACTGAAATATTTGTAAAACTATTATCTCTGAAAGGTAATTGCTCAGCGGTTGTTTGGACAACTTTGCCATCAATCCATTTACTTTTCTTTTTAAAGAAGCCAAGCATGTTGTGAGAGAAATCAACACCCACAATTCTTCTCACTCCTTGTTTGTAAGCTTCAATCGCAACATCCCCGGTACCGCAGGCAACATCAAGTAAAACTGTATCACTATCAACTCTTGTTAGCTGGAGCGCTTTTCTTCTCCAGTAATTATCAACTCCGAAACTTAAAAGATGATTTAGAAAATCGTACCTAAAGGCAATCGAATCGAAAATATTTTTTACCTTGTTTTTCTTTTCATCCATACAATCATACACTCACTCAATCATTCGATTTGATCTGCTTCATACTCAAACTCCGGCTTGCCAATTATTCTTTGCCACCAGTTAAAAATAAATTTACCGGACCAAAGAGCAAATATCATAAACAATAATCCGCCGATAAGATCAATTACATAATGATACCAAAGGTAAACGGTTGAAAAGATCAGTAAAGCGCCGACAGGAATAAAGAAAAATTTTGATCTGCTTTTCAAACGGAACGAAAGATACATCACAATAAGAGTTATCATTGTGTGTCCGCTTGGGAAAATATCTCGTTGAACAATATCAGCAGGGTTTGGTGTACCCCGCGGTATTGATTCGCCTGAGTTCGTTAAATCACGGAGAAAGTTTGTCAGGAAAAGTCCCGGTAGATCCTGGTTTATTGTTTCGAAATTATGAAGAGTAAATCGCGGACCGATTCCTGGCCAGATAAAATATCCCAGGTATGATAAATAGAAGCCATAGATTACTATGAATACCGAAAAATCCATAGCAAAATATCTTTTCTTTTTAAGAAGAAATAAACCCAGTAGAATTGGCAGAAGATAAAACATTCCGTAAACGATTTGCAGAATTTCCGTTAATACCGGATTAGAAATCTGCCAGAGTAAATGTGTCGGATCAGTTCCGAACAACCATCTGTCAATTGCAATAAACATTGCATCGTGGTCATATATCCTGATTGGCTTTATCATAAAGTAAAGCTCTTTAAAAGTGATAAGGACAACGGGAACAATGTACCAATAGTGAACTGCATTCCAGAATTCATTATCATATTTTGATTCAAGGGATGCGAGTAAGAAGCCGATAATAATTATTAAGAGATTTACAGTTATCCACATGAACCACGTTTCAATTCTATCATGGTAGATGATATGCATAACAGACAAGATGATGTAGAATACAATTACAATGACATCAAAAGCTTTGAGATGTTTTACAAACTGCTTGAACTTATCCATTAAAATTTTTTTGCGAATTATTCTTCGGCTAAACCTGAAGAAAACTTCATTGCGAATCTGGTAAGTATGATGAAATCATCAACAGTCAGATTTTCTGCACGAAGCGACAGGTCTATACCCGAATTTGAAAAATCAATTTCGTGAAATATACTATTACTAAAGGAATTTTTTAGGATTTTTCTTCTGTTCCCGAATGCCGCTTTCACAATTGCTATGAACAATTTCTGCTCCTCTTCAGGCTGCTTCATTTCTTTAAAATGAATATTGACTAATGCTGAAAACACTTTTGGCTTTGGGTAGAAAACATTGGGTGAGATTTTGAAGCATAGTTCAGTCTCAGAAAAATATTTGAGAATAACTGCGAGTATACCATAATCTTTTATGCCTCTGTCAGCAGTCATCCGTTTTGCAACCTCAAGCTGAACCATAAAAACTGCATCCTTGATCAGCTTGTTATTCTCAATGAGCTTGAAGAGAATTGGAGAAGTAATGTTGTATGGAATGTTCCCAACAACTCGCAATTTCTTTCCTCCTTTAATAACTTTAGATAAGTTAGTTCCCAAAAAATCTTCGTTGATCAGTTGAAGATGAGGAAATCTTTCCTTCAAACTTGCAGCAAGTCCATTATCGATTTCAATTGCGATGAGATTTTCGGTGGCTGAAAGTAATTTTTGAGTTAATGCACCATAACCGGGACCTATTTCAACAATCAAATCTTCAGGCTGAGGATTTATTTCCCTCACAATTTTATTGAGGATGTTTTCATCCTGAAGAAAGTTTTGCCCGAAACGTTTTTTGGGTTTTTGCTGAAATTTCATCAAGTCAAAAATAGGAAATTATTTGTTGCTGAAGTCGTCTCAAATATAATCTTAGCTGTCACACTGAGCTTGTCGAAGTGTGACTAAACTAAAAACCGTCAGTCATCGACAAGGCTTGCCCTGAGTTTATCGAAGGGCTCAGACTGACAATTCTGTGATAGTCGATTGGGACGTGGATTCCGGATCAAGTCCGGAATGACAACTCTTAAATGAATTACAGACAGTAAATTCTCTAAAATGTTCTTCAATTCTTTTGATAAAAACCCAAAACTCTTTAGTTTTTCAAAAACAAAATAGGATTATTCCCAAATGCACAGAGATTCAGTTATCAGCATAGATATGGGCGGGACGAAAGTTCTCGGCTGTGTGGTAAATTCAAAAGAGGGAATAATAGCCAGCGTAAAAAAACCAACCGATCCAACCGTCTCACGAAAAAAATATGTTCACCAGCTTGCAGAAATTGTTTATGAGTTGATTGAAGAAGTTCACATCAACAAGAAAAAAATAAAAGCTGTTTGTCTCGGAGTTCCCGGTTTGGTTAATCCTACATACCGGAGTTATCGGACTAGCTCCCAATCTCGGATTGAAAAATTTTAACATAAAAAAATCTCTCGAAGCTGAAATTCCTTTTCCTGTTTTAATTGAGAATGATGTTAACCTCGGTGCACTTGGAATAAAAACTTTTGGAGTCGGGAAGAAAGCAAAGAATATGCTCGCAGTGTTTGTCGGAACAGGAATCGGCGGAGGATTGATAATTGACGGAAAGCTGTACCGCGGTTCAAATTATGTTGCAGGAGAAATTGGACATATGCTTGTTGAAAAGAACGGACCAAAATGCGGCTGCGGAAGAAAAGGATGCTTTGAAGCAATTGCAAGCAGAACGGCTATCGTAAATAAAATTATTAAGGATATTAAATCAGGCAAGCGAAGCAAGCTTTCAAAGCTGGTTAAATCCGGTGAGAGGATAAGAAGCAAGTCGCTTTCTTCTGCTGTGAAGTCAGGTGATAAAGTTGTCCGAAGAAGAATAAAAGAAGGATGCGAAGTTATTGGAGAAACGCTTGCAAGCATTGCTAATCTTTTAAATCTCGATATGATTGTTCTCGGCGGCGGAATGATTGAAGCGCTGGATTTTTATATGCTTCCTTTAATTAAAAAATCTTTTTCTGAACACGTGCTTAATGATTCTGCCAAAGGTTTGAAGATTGTTGCCAGCAAGCTTGCCGATGATGCTGCAGTTTACGGTGGTATTGCACTTGCTGAAGAGTTTTTGGGTGTGAGGGTTTAGAACTAATTGTGGTAGCTTTTAAAACCAAAGTGAAAGATTAATCGGAAAAGGTCGCATTAACAAATAAAGAGAAAATATATTATTACATTAAGAGATTCAACTTGAAGTTTTCTTTTTATATATAATATTGAGAGTTGCAATTGCTTCGTTATTTAAAATGAATGTCGATCTGAATATTTCTTTAACTTTATTAGAAAAAATATTTGGAATCATTATTTGGTTAGCATTTATTTCCTTGAGTTCATTTTACTAGTAAAGTGCATAAAGAACTAAAAAATAAATATGGAAAATTATTATTACTCTCTTTCCCTAAAGAAACAGCTATGGTGTCAATTATTGTAATCATTTTGGTTGAGTTTTATGTTCTGATCAGATAATGATTAAAACTATTTTATCAAGATGCATCATGATATGTAGTATGTCTTCTTCAACTAAACTTTAATTAAACTCTCTCTCAATTTCTTCCAAACTCAAACTCACTTCTTCCCATTCCTTTACTTTTTCATCAAGCGATACTTTGATCTCTTTGTGCTTCTCATTCAACTCTTTAATTTGATTTGGATTGTTGTATGAATCCTGGTTGATAAGAACTGCGTTTATTTTTTCAAGCTCCTGCTCAAGCTTGTGAATTTCTTTTTCAAGCTTTGCAAGTCTTTCCTTCAAATCTTTTGTTGCTTTATATCTCTGCTGTCTTTTTTCAGCTTCAATTCGCTTCTGCTCTTTACGGGAAGAACTCTCGCTTTGCTGTTCAACTTTAATTGGTGAAATTTGTTCTGTTTCATCGTTTCGTTTGTACAGGTAGTATTCAATATCACCCTCGAATATTTTTAATTTGCCCGCGCGAATATCAACGACTCTGTTTGCAATCGGTTTGAGAAATTCCACATCGTGAGAAACAAGTATCAGCGAACCGGAAAAATTAACCAACGCCTGCTGCAAAACTTTTTTAGATGAGTAATCGAGATGGTTTGTCGGCTCATCGAGAATTATAAAATTGGAAGGGGAGAGTAAGATCTTTGCAAGTGCCAGCCGGCTTTTTTCTCCGCCGGAAAGCACCCCGACTTTCTTAAAAACATCATCACCTGTAAAAAGAAATGCACCGAGAAGAGTTCTCAACTGTCCAATTGATTTGTCTGTACCAATTGAATCAAGTGTTTCAATTAAATCGAATTCGGGATTTAACGAATCAGCAACATCCTGTGAGTAATAAGAAATGATGTTGTTATGCCCGGATAATCTTTCACCTTTATTAAAATCAATTTTGCCAGAGATAATTTTAGCGAGAGTAGTTTTACCAGCACCGTTCGGTCCGACAAATGCAATCTTATCACCGCGGTTCACTCTGAAATCAATTCCTTCAAACAGCTTCATCTCACCAAAAGATTTATGAATTCCATTCAGCTCAACATTAAAAACTCCGCTCGGCGGGGGTTTTGGAAATCTTATGTTTACGTGTCCTTCGTCATCAGGAATTTCAATCAGTTCAACTTTTTCAAGCTGTTTTATTCTGCTTTGAACTTGTCGCGCCTTCGTAGATTTGTAACGGAATCTTTCAATAAATCTTTGAGTATCTTTTATTTTTTTCTGCTGGTTTTCTCTTTGATTTATTAGCTGCTGATCTCTCTCTTCTTTGTACTTCAGATAATCATTCAGCTTACCGTTGTATGGATTTATTTTTCTAAGAAAGATTTCCCACGTACGGTTAGTGGTCAGATTTACAAAATTCTTATCGTGCGAAACGATTATCATCGCGCCTTTGAAACTTTGAATGTAACCAATCAGCCATTGCAGTGAATCGAGATCAAGATGGTTTGTAGGCTCGTCAAACAAGAGCAAATCGTTCTGAGCTATGAGAAGTTTTGCCATTGCTATTCGCATCTGCCATCCGCCTGAGAATTCATCAGTAAGTCTTCTGAAATCCTTTTCGGCAAATCCAAGTCCGGTGAGAATTTTTTCAATTTTATATTCAGCGCTGTATGATTCAAGCTCTTCCAAACGCAGATGAACTTCACCAAGCTGATTAACAAGGTCTTCTTTTTCTTCATCACTAAGTGAAATTGACCCAAGCTGAGTAAGAATTTCTTTTTCTTTTTGATGAAGATATTTGATATCCGAAAGGGCAGTAAAGACTTCATCAATTAAAGTCTTTCCTCTATGAACAACGTGATCCTGAGGAAGATAACCGATGGCAATATTTTTTTGCTTATGGATTGATCCGCTTTCAGGTTCAAGCCCGCCAACTAACATTTTAAGAAGAGACGACTTGCCGGTGCCGTTTGAACCAACGAGACAGATCTTATCGCCCGAACTAATTTTTAAATTAACATTCTGGAAGAGATATTCCCCTGTGAATTGAAGTGAAATGTTGGAAAAATCAATCATAAAAAGAAAATTGTTTATTCACGCAGCACGGCGACTTTACCAGTTACAACGTCGTTGCTCTCTGATTGGTAAGCAACAATTATATAAACTCCGGTGCTTACCAATTCCCCGTTACTATCTTTACCATCCCAGTATGCTGTTCGTCCACCCGGTGAAGAAAATTCTGCGATGAGAGCTCCGCTTATCGAAAGTATTTTGATGTTTGTATCTTGTACCAATCCATCGATAGTTAAAATATTGTTCCCGCTGTTTACATAGAAAGGATTCGGATAAATAAAAAGTTCTTCATAACTCTCAACCGGTTTTATATATGGTGTCTCAAACGATGTAAGCCCTTCATCTGTTCCAATATATACAATTCCCTTGTCCGCATCAATTGCAATACTTCTAATCTGGTTGGACAGACAGTGCACTGTTTTGAGCCGTAAAAGTTGCCAGAAGTCTTGAGCCATCAGAATTTACTAACAACAATCCTTCGTTTGTGCCTATCCATTTTTGATTCAAAGGATCAACTGCAATTGCATTAACAGACTGCTGGCGCAAAGTAAAAACACTTGAGATTCTAAGTGAAGCACTTCCGGAAGTTGGTATGCCGCTTGTGTTTGTTATAATGTTTACTCCAAGGCTTGTAGCAACCCATACATCTCCTCTTTTGTCAACTACAACGTCGCGTATATCATTAGTATTCAGACCATCTGAAGTTGTCAGGTAATCTGATTTATCATCAGATGGATCATCATAAGTTTTATTTTCATTGAAATAAAATAGCCCTTGTCTTGATTGAGCGCAGTTGTACCATTTAGTATCATACAAATCAACAGCAAGGTTGTAATGCGATTCCATGTAAACATTATCTTCTGCAGGTATAATGAAATGATACCAATCACTATTCGGTGTTTTCATCGCTAAGATGTGTTTTCTATCGACTGCACCAAGATTCAGCACCCATAAATTGTTACGGGAATCTATTACCGAAACCTGTTATCACGAGGAAATTTGGATTTTCATCGGACATTCCCTGCATACCAGTATTTGCACCGTTGAAAAGTTTTTTATCATTACCATTGACTTCAAGAAATCCGTATCCCCAACCACCTAAGTATGTAGTTGTGCCATAACTGTATGCATGATAAACAGCATTAGTAGGTAATTCAGGTGTATTTGAAGTGTTGAAAAAATTCCAGGTGTCTCCTTGATAAGTATAATAACCAACACCCGTAACATCTTTTCCGCTTGCTGACCAAAGTGTGCTGTTTTCATCAACACTCATACTTGGAAATTGATTTACCGGCGGAGCATTTGGTGAGAGAAAATTTCCATTAAGCTGAGTATCTAAATAAAGTGTTCCGTTGTTGCTTGCACAAACTATTCCAAAATTTTCTTTGAATTCAATCGTTGAGAGATTAACTGTTGAATTATATAATAAGCTTAGGATGCCGTTGAGATAAAGATAAATATTTTTTTCAGATAGAATTAGAATTGAGTCACCGCTCACCTGAAAATCATTGATATTTTTATTGGAAATTCCACAATAAAATTGTTCCAGGTATTATTAACAAATTGTGAAAATCCTTTATCTGTGCCGACTATAATACTGTTCTGATAAACTCTCGCTTTTAAAGTTTTATTTGACGGAAGCCCTTGAGCAATTGAGTACACATCCCAGGATTCAGGTGCGGAGAGGTTAACAGCACCGGCTTTTTGAATGGCAATTCCGGCATCAGTGCAAACATAGAATATATCAGTCTTTAATGTGCTATTGACTCCAGTGTTTGAAGGGAAGGAACCAAATTTGAAGTATGTATCGTAAAACAAAAAATTGTTCACATTTATAAGAGACACTCCAAAATCTGAAGAAACAATTATCGTATCGCCGGAAGAGGTGAGGTCATTAATTTTTTTATTAATTTGATTTGAATTGTAGATGTCGAGAATTACATCAAAGCTGTTATCATCGATGTTATAAATATCAATTATTCCCTCAATACTTCCGAACCAGGTTCTTCCGAGTTTATCTTCAGTTACAGAAGTAAGAGAGCTACCTTCTAAACCATCTGATTTGTGAAGAGTGTTAAATTGGTTTGTCTTATTTGAATATTGAAAAGCGCCGCCATTAGCTGCGCTCCAAAATCCATCGTTGATAATTGCAATATCAGTAACATTTTTTAGTGCAGTATAATTTTGCCAGTTGGTGAATTGCTGCGCAATCGTAGTTGAGATTATGGTCGGTACGATTAACAAATAAAATAAAATTCTCATTTTCCTTCTCCCAAATTGTGTGTTAAGCGTAGAAATATGCTTATCGTACCTCTTAAAATTTTAGTTTTGTGGCCAGTGAAACTTAAGCAAAATAATCAGGTTTGAAAGTCTAAAAAATAGCTCCGGATTTAGTCAATATTCCCAATGAGTCTCGTTCTCATCGTATCAACAACCTTGGAAGAAGTATAGTATTTACCGAGATTTTCATCATCTTCTCTTTTGCCGCCATGAAAATCAGAACCTCCTGATTCAAGCAGAAAATATTCGTTTACAATTCCTCTGTAAAACTTTACCTGCTGAGGTGAATGAGAGGGATGAATTACTTCTATTCCGTCAACTCCGGCATCGATTAGTTCTTTGATGAGAATTTCAGGCATATTCCCTGGATGGGCGATAAACGATAATCCACCAGCGTCGCTGATAATTTTGAATGCACTTTGAGGGGAAAGGTGAACTTTGCGTTCATATGCTGGTGCGTGGTTTCCGATAAACTTATAAAATGCTTCGAAGAAAGATTTGACCTGTCCTTTAGCGAGCAATGCCTGTGCAAGATGTGGTCTTCCAATTGCAGAATTTTTAGCGAATACCATAACATCATCGATAGTTATATCCAAACCTAAAATGTTAAGTTTCTTTACCATCCTAATTGCACGCTTTAATCTTTCTTCTCTGAAAAAATTCAGATAGTGCTGAAAATCTTTGTTTCTAGGATCAACAAAATAACCGAGAATGTGAACTTCAGTATCTCGAATGTCTGTACTGATTTCAACTCCGGGTATAATTTCAATATCGAATTTCTTTGCGTATTCAACTGCCTCAAAAATACCATTTACATTATCGTGGTCTGTGAGGCTTAAAATTTTTATTCCTCGATCTTTTGCTTTCTCGACTAACTTTTCAGGTGAGTTATAGCCATCGGAGAAGTAGGAGTGCATATGTAAATCTGTTTTATTTGTCATCGCAGGTAATTTTTGTTACAGACTGAATAGTTCTTTGAATTTTTCATACTCAACTATTCTTAACTTTGATCCTTCTAATTCAATAAGGCCTTTTTTTGCAAACGCATGCAAAGTGCGAGATATAGTTTCTCTTGAAGTTCCAGCCATATTTGCCAATTCATGCTGGAAGGGTAATTTTTCAATTTCAACAACACCATGCTTTATCTTTCCAATATCGTCTGCCAACTGAAGAAGAACAGTTGCAACTTTTCCTTCAGCATCTTTTAGCGAGAGAGCCTTTATTTTCATTCCTGCTGCTCTCAGCCTCTGTGTAAGCTCCTGCAATAACGCAATTGAAACCTCAGGATGGTCATGCAGAAGTTGAAGGAAATCATGTCTCTGGATGATAAATATTTTTGAATTGTCCATTGCAGTAGCTGTGGCCGATCTTTCCAAACCATCAAGAAGGGACATCTCGCCAAAAAAATCGGAAGGATTCAGAATTGAGAGTATAACTTCCTTGTCATTATCTTCCGAACTTATCCTTGAGATTTTAACCTTCCCCGAAATAATTAAGAACAAAGCAGAACCCGCTTCTTTCTCAGACAGGATGATAGAATCTTTTGAAAAACTCTGAACTGATCCTGTTTTTGATAACTGGGAGAGGGTTTCATCCTTAAGTTCCGAAAATATCGGGACACTCTTTAAAAATTCAACTTTTTCCAAGCTTTTTACTAATTTATCTATAATTGATGTTATGAAAAATAGGTTTCAGTAATCTGAAAATCAAATAAGCTCATTGATTTAAATAGTACCGCATTTCTTAAGAAGTCAACCACCTATTGATAATTCATAGTCTTAACAGTTACAGCAAATTTAATTGATTTTTAACCAGTCTGTCTCTATGTTTGTATCCTTATTTTTGAATTAAAAACGGAGATTTTTACGATATGGCGATGATGGCCAGAATGAGAAGTTTAGCCCCTGCATTTATAATAACAGTTGGTGCTTTATTTGTACTTTTTATGGTTATTTCTGACTCTAACGTGCTTGAGGCACTTGGTGGCAAGACTAATTACGTTGGTTCAATTAATGGCGTAGAAGTTTCGTATCAGGAATTTCAGGGAGCTGTTGAAAGACAGAGAGAAACACAAAAGCAGCAAACCGGTAATGACATTCCGGAAGAACAATTCGATCAATTCAGAGATCAGGTTTGGGAAAGTCTTATTACTGAAAAATTAATTGAACAGGAAGTGCAAAGACTCGGAATTACTGTAAGTGATCAGGAAGTAAAGGATATAATTTTAGGCGAAGATCCTCCTGCATTTCTAAAACAAAATTTCATTGATTCTCTCGGCAGATTTAACCGCCAGATGTATGAAGAAGCAATTTTCAATCCACAGAATGAAAAAATACTTTTACAGGCTGAAGAATATGTAAAACAGAGCAGATACAGAGAAAAACTCCAAAGTTTATTAGAAGCAGGTATTACTATTGGCGAAGATGAAATAAAAAGAAAATTTATTGAGCAGAATACTTATATGGATGCTCAGTACGCTCTTTTTGCAAATGCGCTTTTCCCCGATTCTGTTTTGAATATCACCGACAATGATTTAAGAAAATTTTATGACGATAACCCGGATAAGTTTAAAGTAAATGCACAAAGAAAACTGAAGTACGTGTTTTTCAAGAATGAACCTTCTCACGCAGATAGCATGCTTGTTATCAATAATTTGGAAAACGTTAAACAGATGGCAGAAAGCGATACATCCGACTTTAAATATTTTGTTGATATTTATTCCGAGGCTCCTTATTCAGTTGATACATTTACTGTTGTTCAACTTTCAAAGGATGCACTAAAAGGATTTAGAGATGCTAATAAAGGTGCAATAGTCGGTCCTTTTCCATCGATGACGGGCGGCTTTGATTTATACCACTTGCTAAATATCATTCCCTCAGGTGAAAAATTTGTAAAGGCATCACATATCTTAATTTCCCAAATGGGGGACGATGCAGCAAATCTTGCTGAGGCCAATCGAATTTATCAGGAACTTAAAAATGGTGCCGATTTTTCTAAGATGGCAATCGAATATTCCAAGGATCCCGGTTCTGGAAAAAATGGTGGAGATCTTGGATGGTTCGGCAAAGGAATGATGGTTAAAGAATTCGAGGATGCCTGTTTTACTGGCAAAGTTGGCGAAGTTCAAAAGCCGATCAAAACATCTTTTGGTTACCATATTATTCTTGTTACCGATGTATCAACAAGCAAATACATTGTCGAGAAAATTCTTAATGCTGTACAGGAATCAGCCACAACACGTGACGCAAAGTTCACTGCTGCTAATGACTTTGCATATCTCGCTCAGAATAATGGTTTTGAAAAAGAAGCCGAGCTGATGAGTTATACAATTCAGGAAAGCGGAAATTTTGCTCTGAAGAGCGCATCAATTCCGGGACTCGGAGCAAATAAAAGACTAGTAAACTTTGCTTTTGAAAATAGTTTGAACTCTGTTAGTGAAGTTCATAGAATGCCAACCGGCTATGTTGTTGCACTGGTTTCGGAAGTTATTTCTGATGGTCTCGAAAAATTTGAGGATATTCAGCCAAAAGTTCGACAGCTGCTTGTAGTTGAAAGTCAGTATGAAAAGGCACAACAGCTTGCATTAGAAGATATGAAAAAGGCTGGCGATGATTTGAATAAGCTAAAACAAATTGATTCAAGGATACAGGTTGGTAATACAGGAAGATTTAATTCCGTGGCATCTATACCTATGATAGGAAAGGATAACGCTGTTATCTATACCGCACTTAGTATGAAAGTCGGAGGAACATCTGAACCGGTTAGAGGATTAAGAGGTTATTACATAATTCATCTTATGGAAAGAACTCCCTTTGACTCAACTGCTTTTCAGGCTCAGCTCCCTACACTGAGAAATAGCTTATACCAGGAGAAGAAATCTACCGCATTGAGCACCTGGATTACTGAGATCAAAGACAAAGCAAATATTGAAGATAAGCGATATATGTTCTACGGTTATTAGAAGAAATTCTGTTTTATAGCCCCCTTTTCATAATCATAAGTTATGAATCGGGGGTTTTCTTTTTAAAGAATTTTACTCAAGTTCAATTGCAGAATTTAACTTCTGAAATAAAGTCCAAATTATTTTTATTCATAATCATTTTCATTATATCATCTATCGGTTCGTTTGCACAATACACAGCAAGAAGGATTGGTATTGCAGTGAATGCTGTATATACCACTTCTGCGGAAGTTTTTCTAAACCCTAACTCTTCAGATTTAGAAGCAAGAAACAGATCATTCTTACTCGAAAATATTTGGAATCCCGGTATCGATATCAGATACATGATCATTTCAAGTTTGTGATGGGTGGTGGTTTAGGTTATTACTATGGTCAGTTCATAAGAAAGTTTAGTGATGTTGATCTTGAAGTAACTCAAAGAAAAATTACGCTTGGTGTATTGGTTGCAGCTTCGTTGGACTACATGATATTTGATAATCTTTCAGCAAGGTTTGAAATGAAATTCAGAAATCCTCAGTATACTGTCACCAGCAAATACACAAAAACCGAAGTAGAATATCAGGGAAATCAAATCCAGCTTTCTGAAAATCCTTTCGAAACTAAAGTAGATATTAACGGCTTAACTTTTGGGTTCGGCGTAGTGGTTCACATCTGAAAATATATTATCACATCTCTTTTTCTTTAATATTCAATTAATAAAACATATTTTTGACCTGAACAGTTATGAAGAAAAAAATCTATTATCTGACAGGATTTATGGCAGCCGGTAAGAGCACTATTGGTCCTATTTTAGCAAATACTCTTGGCTGGAGTTTTTTCGATCTTGATAAAGAAATTGAAAAACACGAAGGCATGAAAATAATTGAATTGTTTGAACGGAAAGGAGAGGATTATTTTCGTAAGATTGAAACCACGATCTTGAAAAATCTTTCGGAGAATGATGAGTCAATTATTTCTCTCGGAGGCGGAGCAATAGCTTCTGATGTGAACTTTAGTATTATTAAATCAACCGGAAAAATTATTTATCTTAAATCCTCCCCTGAAATGGCTTATAAAAGATTAAGGTTTAAAAAGGATCGTCCTGCATTTGTTTTTGATGGAGTTGAAGTTCCAACTAGAGAACAGTTCCTGGAACGGATAAATCAGCTTCTCGATTCAAGAAAAAAATATTATGAGCAGTGCGATTTTATAGTCGATACCGATAATCAAACTGTTGGGAAAACAGTGGATATTATTGCAAATTATATTAACAAAGATTTATTGAAAGGTTAGTGGTTCTTTTGAAATCAGTTTTAATAAATACAGAGACAAAAAGTTATCCAGTTTACATCGGTAACGATATTTTTAAGTTACTGCCAGAATTCATTGCAAAGCACAATTTGCCAAAGCGTGTTTTTATAATTCTTGATAAAAATGTTGAGCAGATTTATGGTCGCTCAATTAATAAGGTAATAAACAGTTTTTCAGTTAAAAAGTTTTATCTAACTCTAATCTCTTCCGAAAAAATCAAGTCATTCAATTCTGCAAATCAGATCTTTAGCAAGCTATACAAAGAAGAATTTGGTAGAGATACCCTGCTGATTGCAATCGGCGGAGGAACTATCGGCGATGTTGCCGGTTTTATAGCTTCGACTTATATGCGAGGAATTTCATTAATTCATATTCCCACAACTCTACTCTCCGCAGTTGACAGTTCAATCGGTGGAAAGACAGGAATCAACTTTCAGGAAGCTAAAAATCTTATTGGTACTTTTTATTATCCGGATATGGTTTTAATTGACACAAGCTTTATTAAGTCACTTCCGGAAGAAGAACTGATTTCCGGGTTTGGGGAAGTGATTAAATATTCTTTTCTGACTGATAAAATATTCTACTCAACTCTACTTTCTGATTATAAGTTATTTTTGAAAAAAGATTTTAACTTCATAAATAAAATTATTTATGAGAGCGTCAAGATTAAAGCTGCAATTGTCTCAAAGGACGAAAAAGAAATTACAGGTTTAAGAAAAATTCTGAACTTTGGTCATACTTTTGCCCATGCTTTTGAAAGCGGATCATCATACAAACTTTCTCACGGAAAAGCGGTAATTGCCGGGATTGTTAGTGCTCTCATACTGTCATACGAGAAAAAATTTATTGATGAATTTCAACTTCATTATATGCTTCAGCTTGCTATGAAATTTAAATCAACTATTAATACTAATAAGATGAATTCTAAATCGATTTTCAGCCTGATGGCTTATGATAAGAAGAATAGAGATGGTAAAATCCAATTCGTACTTATTAAAAATTTTGGTGAAATTTTAGTAGATGTTTCCGTGGATAAAAAATCCGTCATTAAATCACTGGAAAAAACAGAAAAGATTTGGTTTAAAAGGGCAACTGCCGGATTGTGAGGGCGAAATCCGGCAGTTTTGTGTGTCATATTTGGAGGGATGCTATGCTTAAACTATTTCGTTATATACTTCTCAACATCGGTGCCATTGGTTTTTGTATTGCAATTCTGTGAGTATTAAGCTTATTAACGAAGTAATAAAAAAGCAGGAAATATTTACCTGTAAAATAGTAGCAGCAATTCCTTTAAATCCGAATAAGTAGTGAATGCAATGAATGATTTAGAAATAACGACAGATTTGACTAAGAAAATTCTAAAAAGGTAGGTTGAGCTAAACGCAGTAATTTTAGATGATTATTAAAAAGAATCTGAAATTCAGGATAAAGATGATTATGTGGGGGATAGCATTGAACTTGCTTGGAAAGCACAAGAATTACTTGCCGATTTAAGTATGCAAAACAATTTTGCTTAGCTAATCATTATTCCATTAGTTAAAAAAGTTTTATACCATTCAATCAAATGCTTGAAATGTTCTAACTTCTTTTAAGAATTATTTTGAATGTTGTTCCTTCACCAGGCTTTGAACTTTTAACAAAAATTTTCCCGCCATGGTATCCTTCAATAATTCTTTTGGATAAACTAAGTCCCAATCCCCAGCCTCTTTTCTTTGTGCTGTAACCTGGTCGGAATACATCTTTTCTTCTTTTCATTTCAATTCCTTTTCCGCTGTCAGTTACTTCAACTTCAACACAGTTCCTGGCTTCTTTGACAGATATTTCAATTTTACCTGTTGTTCCTTCAATAGCATCAAGTGCATTCTTTATAAGGTTTTCAATTACCCATCCAAAAAGTTCAGAATTGATTTCTGCGTAAGCCTGTTCATCGCCTGATATTTTCAACTCTACCAATTTACCGGTTTGAGGTAATCGTCTTTCAAAATAATTTGTAACTTGCTTTATTTCATCAATAACATTCTGTTTGGTCAACTCTGGTTTGGCACCGATTTTTGAAAATCTGTAAGTGATTTTATTTAGTTTTTCAACATCATCAGTTATTTCTTCTGTAATGTCAAGCACCTTATCCGGTTGTGCATAATTCATCTTCAACATTTCAAGCCAACCCATCAAACTGGAAATAGGAGTTCCAAACTGGTGAGCGGTTTCTTTTGCCATTCCAACCCAGATATTACTTTGTTCGCTTCGCTTAATGCTGCTGAAACCAATGTAACCCAGCACAATGAACGTTGCGGCAATTAATAATTGGATGTAGGGATAAAATCGAAGTTGCTTGATCTGTTCGGAATCACCATAGTGAATTTTATTGATGATCATTCCTTCATATTTAACTTCGATTGGCGAATGGGTTGCATCCATTTCGGAAATGTACTTTGCAATGAAATCTTTAAACTGTTCAGGTGTGAGGCTTGAGTCTATTTCAACATTTCTGATATCAGTTCTACTGTAAACATTGTTATCGGCATCCGATTGAATCAACGGAAAGTCTATTGGTTTGATAATATTATCAAACAAAAAAGTAATATCGACATCAGGATTAGTCGTGTTAGCCAAATATTCTATTCCTTTTGCGTAAAGTTCAACAATCTGCCTTTCTTTCTCCTGCAATTTTGTAACGAGAGTTTGTGTGTAGTAAAGTGTGCCTATAACAATTAGCACAGCTATTGTCAGAAGAATAATTTTAATATTGACTGAAGCGGGTCCACCAGACATTTTCATATATACCTTAAGAAATGAACATTTAACTTAAACAAAATTAGAGAAAAGGTGGGTAAAATTCAGGTGAAATCATAATAAAAAAATATATTGCTGAATGTCACTGTAACCTTTTAAATACTGCCCAAAATTGATCGTTTTTATTGTATGCTACAATAGTGCAAATCAATACAACATAAGTAATAGCAATTCAATTGATTGTACATACCTTCGATAGGAGTGCAAATCAATGCAACATAAGTAATAGCAATTGAATTGATAGTACAAACCTTTGCAACAGTGTTGATAACTCCTCCCCACCTCTTTCTATTTTATTTGTGGTGCGACTTTAAAACCATTTTCAATCAATTTTTTAAGGAGTGCACCAATGAAAAACTTATCAAAACTTCTCGCAGTTTCTTTTCTCATTTTACTCTCCACTGAAATATTTTCACAGGAGAATGAATTTTTCAGAAAGAGATTTGAGTATTCTATTCCAGAAAAAATGGAAGGACCCGTTTCCAGCCGCCTTCAAGCAGGCACGTATTCGGTAGGCAGTGTCGGGTTTTTCACTACACTTCAATCAGCATTGAATAAACTCAGCATTGATGGAATTGAAGGTAATGTTACTCTGGAGCTGATTGATAATTTATATACAGCAACCTCAGATACTTTTGGTTTTTTATTAGATGGTCCGATTCCCGGCTCTGGACCAGGAAGCCGCGTGACAATCAAACCTGCTCTTAACAAAAATGTTACGATTGAAGGTAATGGTGAAGCTGTATTTAACTTTAGAAATATAAGTTATCTTACTGTGGATGGAATCAGTTTAACAGGATCTACCACACTCAAAATTCATGCAAATCAAAATATTAGTTGCCCTTTTAATGATGGGATTTCATTCTTAAATAATTCCAGACAGAATGTAGTTCAGAATGTAATTATTGAATGTGAAGACTACACAAGGCTAGCATGCGGTATTGTATTTATTCATCAATCAGGAAATTTCACTCCTGATAGCAACCTGATTCAAAATAATTTTATTAAGAAAGCTGCAATGGGAATTTGTGTGTCTTCATTTTTTTATAAAGCAACTAGAAATACTATCCGTGGTAATATAATTGGTTCTGAAACCGACAGCTTGATTTCTATGGGGATAAATTTAGTATTAGATCAATACACGATTGTTGAGGATAATATAATTCAGAATCTAAGAAACAATTCTCAGCTTCCATACTGTCCTGGTATAGTCTCAGTGGGTGGTACGGGAGAAATAATACGAAATAATGTGATTCACAATGTAAATGTAGATGATGGTAATTATGGCGGAATGGGAATATTTTTAAATGGAACTGCAGGCCATGCTGGAATTATCAATTCCGTTTATAACAATATGGTGTATGATATTCGAAGTTCATCACCAGAACCGAGTGCAAAAGTAACTGGAATTGAATTAAAAAATCAGACTTACGCCAAAATCTATTTCAACTCGGTATATTTAAGCGGTACAGGTGCTAATCAGAAAGGCTCAGCTTCATTGTATATCGGTGATGGCTGTTCAATTAACTATGCAAAGAATAATATTTTAGTTAACACCAGGAACGAAGCCCCATATTGTGCTTCCGCAATTTATGATTTATCATTTTCAAACCTTACTTCAGATTATAATAATCTTTACAATGAACCAACCCAGTATAATTGTCTGGTTAGGGCTGGTGGTACGGATTATCATTTACTTTCAGAATGGCAGTCAACAGGCAAAGACATGCAGAGTTATACGGAAATGCCACATTTTATAAATCCCGACTTACATATAGATAGAACTTTTGATACAATTCTTGAATTAAACGGAACACCTATCGGAGGAATAAGTTATGACATTGATGGTGACTTGAGAAATGCTGTAAATCCGGATATTGGTGCAGATGAATTTGAAGTAATCGTTTCCATAGCTGAAGATGAAGGAACATCTCTTACAGAATTTGTACTTGAGCAAAACTATCCTAATCCATTCAATCCATCAACAAAAATAAGGTATACTATTCCCCAAGTCATTGCGAACGTATTGAAGCAATCTCAACTTGTAACCCTCAAAGTTTATGATGCATTAGGAAACGAAGTGGCAACACTAGTGAATGAAGAAAAACCAGCAGGAAGTTATGAAGTTGAATTCAACGCAGCGGGCTTATCGAGCGGGATTTATTACTACAAATTGCAAACAGACGGTTTTATTGAAACTAAGAAGATGATTTTATTGAAGTAAAAAAAAGTAGGGACAGGTCGCGACCTGTCCCTACAAAAGTATTGTTAGAATATTTAGAGATAGTTGAGGTTATCTCTCCACATAAAACGTTTGTCCTCGCTTTGGTCCCACGGAAATAATATCGATCTTAATTCCGGAATGTTTTGCGATGAAGTTAAGATAATCTTTTGTTTTTGCCGGAAGCTGGTCGTAAGCCAGGCAATTGCTAATGTCTTTATTCCAGCCATCGAGTTCCTCATAAATTGGTTTCACTGCAGATAACTGTTCAGCTGAAGTAGGGAAGTATCTGATTCGTTTTACCGTTCAGTTCATAACTCACATCAAACTTTTATTTTTGCAAAGCTGCTTAAGTACATCAAGCTTTGTAATTGCAACGGAAGTAATTCCATTTATCATTTGCGAGTATGCAACAAGAAAAGCATCGTACCATCCGCACCTTCTTGGTCTTCCTGTGGTTGCACCAAATTCAGCACCTATCTTTCTTAGTTTTTCACCATCATCATCAAGTAATTCAGTAGGAAATGGACCATTTCCTACCCGAGTAGTGTAAGCTTTAACTATTCCTATTACAGAATCAATTTTTGTCGGTGGTATTCCGGTTCCTGTACACGCGCCGCCAGAAGTCGGGCTGCTGGAAGTAACGAATGGATATGTTCCGTGATCTACATCGAGTAACGCTCCTTGTGCGCCTTCAAGCAAAACAGACTTGCCCTCTGCTATTGCGTTATTAAGAAAAGAAGGAACATCTTTAATATACTTATCAATCGTTCTATCGAACTCAAGGTATTCTTTTACGATTGCATCAACATCAAGTCCTTCATGCTCGTAAACTTTTTTAAGCAGTTCATTCTTTTCTTTTAGATTCATCCTGATTTTCTTTTCAAGCTCAACTCTGTCGAGGAGATCAACAATTCTTATTCCTTTGCGTGCAAACTTATCAATGTAACAGGGACCAATTCCTCTTCCGGTTGTACCTATTTTTGAGTCACCACTTTCACTTATCGAGTCCAGCAATTTATGGTAAGGCATAATAAGATGAGCATTATGACTGATGTATAATCTGCCTTCCACCTTGATTCCGTTTTTTTTGAGAAGCTCAATTTCTTCGAGCAAAGCAGTCGGGTCAATAACAACGCCGTTACCGATAACACAAATAACATCGTCTCTTAAAATTCCGGATGGAATTAAGTGAAGAATATATTTTTTATCGCCGATTATAACTGTATGACCTGCATTCGCACCACCCTGGTATCGCGCAACTATTTTATACTTTTCGCTAAGTATATCAACAATTTTTCCTTTGCCTTCATCGCCCCACTGGCTTCCGACAAGAACTGTAACACTCATAGTTTGATTTTTTCTTTAGGATTGATTTTAGTTTAAGCAAACAAAAACTCCGAATCTTTCAATCCGGAGTTTCTGTTCATAAAATAATTTTATCTGATTTATTTTGGTAAAGATTCGATTGCTTTTTCAACTGATTCGTAATGCTCAAATATCGTTATCAGTTTTGTTATAATAAGTAAGCTTTCAATTTTATCAGTGACGTTTGCAAGTTTGTAATAACCATTTGCTTTTTTCATTGTAGTTAAGCCGCCAATTAACATACCAAGTCCCGAGCTGTTCATAAACTTAATGTCGCTAAGATCGATAATAACTCTTATCTTTTTTTCGTCAATTAACTTGTGCAGCAGATCGTTGAATTCTTTGGTGTCGTCACCGCCCATCACATTTCCTTTTAATTCAACTATTACTGCTCCATATTTTTCGGTGGTTTTAATTTTCATAAATGATTCCTTTAAATTTTCATCGAAATTTAATCAGATAAGCATACTTTTGCAAACAGTTTATGGAAATTAAATACTTAGCTTTCTGATTAGATATTTATTTAATAATTTGGAACAACATTGTAAATATTGCGTCTAAAAAAATGAATTCAAACGATAAAGAAAAGGACTTGCAGCAACCCCAAATACTATCGATAGACGACGATTATTCAATAATCAGGCAATTTATTGATGGTGATCAGTCAGCCTTTCAGGTCCTTGTTAAAAGACATAAAGAAAAAGTTAGAAATATTATATACATAACAATGAATAACAGTGCTCTTGTTGATGATATTGCCCAGGATGTTTTTATAACTGTATTTAGAAATCTTAAACACTTCCGGTTTGAATCTCAATTTACTACCTGGCTTTACAGGATTACTGTTAACAGATGCAAAGATTATTTAAGAAGAATAAATGTAAGGAAAATTTTCTCGCCGATTGAAGATGGTTATGACGTATCCGAATATTCAACTCCTGTAGAAAATAATGACATTTCAAAAATTGTAATGGATGCTATCTCAAAACTTCCGGTGAAACTAAGGATGCCATTAATTCTAAAAGATATAGAAGGATTTAGTTATCAGGAAATATCCGAAACTTTAAAGTGTGAAATGGGTACGGTCAAATCAAGAATTTTCAGAGGAAGGGAAAAGCTGAAGGAAATTTTACAGCCTCTGGAGAAGGAGCTTATGGAATGAATAAAGATTTACGAATTATTGAATTACTCTCCGCTTATCTTGATGATGAATTATCTCATTCAGAAAAAACTGAAGTTGAAAAGCTTCTTGCGACTTCCCTTGAATTGCAGAAAAAACTGGATGACCTGAAAAAAGTTAAACGGTTTGCTAATAATATTAAACGGGTTCCTGAATCTCCTTTCTTTGAAACCCGTCTGATGGCATCAATTGAAGGTCAAAAAAATGAATCATCCAGAATCAAAAGATGGATGCCTGCAGTTACATTAGCTGCTATTACAATTATTGTGATGATTGTGATGAAGTTCAATCCTGGCTTATTAGATGATGTGTGGGAAAATCAAAAAGTAGCAATTGCTGGTTTCTATAAGGAAAATCTTCAACCCGTATTGGTTGCTGCAAACCTCACTAATGAAGATATTTTCAATTTTGCGTTTAACAACGAACTTCCGCTAGATGATACGCGAAAGCAATATCTGCTTTTAGGATATGATGATGCTGGAAAAGAATTCTTCGAGATTCGATCGAGCGATCAAAAAATAGATAGAGGGAGCTATAATGAATTTATATCTGCTATGAATTTAGATGATAGGCAAAAGCGAACAGTTGATTCAATTATTGGCAGTTACAGTAAAGCTCTTGAATCGCAGGTACTTGTTAATGAAAAAAATACGATTGCAATAAATCCAAACCTTTGGAATTTAAGAAAAGCACTCTTTGCCGATCTGCTTGTCGCAGCTGAGAAATTGAACAAAATCAAATTTGACAGAATCGTTCCGGAAGGTATTAGTGAGGCTGAAAAATTAGTTGTGGTCAATGCTATAGTAAAATTAAAAAATACTTCTGGCGATCAATATATCTTCGTAACTCCCGATTCAATTTTTGAAGATAGTTATCGATTTGACCCTGTCCTTATTCATAAGGAACTGAAATGGACCGAGGAACAGATTAAATTCAAAGAAGAAAATGTTAAAGAGTTTACGCTTAATATCAGATATGATTCAACATTTAAATATTATGCTGATTCTAAAAATGGACATCCCTTCACGATTGTAATTGACTCAAACATCTGCAGGGTTGATGTCCCTGAGTTCACAATACCTGAAATTCCAATTCCGGAAATTGCCGCAATAGACCCTCTGATTGAACAAGCTACAAATAATATTCACTTTTACGCTTACAAAATTCCTAAGATTGAAAAATCAGAAAGCGAAATTAAAATCGAGTATTATAATGACGATTCAGTTTATAGTTACGTTGTCAACTATAATATTCTTGATATCGATTCTATCGATCAGGCAAACTCCGGAACAGACCTTTACAACCTTGATAGATTAAAAAAGGCGAGACCTTTAGACGATACCATGTTAATCAAGTATCAGTTTGACCGCGATTATTATAACAGATATTATTCAGAAGATGAGTTCAAAAAGCAAATGGAAGAATTGCAAAAAGAACTTCAACAGCTAAGCAAAGATGTAAAAAATCAGAAAATCAGGGTTCATTCGGAAGTAACAAAGAGTCGCAGGAAATAATATTTTTTCCCGTAAATCAGAGCATATATGTAAATTTCCTACTTCAGTGGATTTTTACTGAGACCTCCAATTTTTTCTACCATCCTAGAAATCGTCCGTTTATAATTGAAATCTTTAAATATTAAGTAGTTTCCCTTAACTTTAAGCAACATTATTTTAGGTAGTAGCTCATAACTTATTACTGCGGTAAAGTCTTGAATGAGTAAATTTTCAAAAAATATTATAAGCAAGCAGATGCAGCTTTTCTTAATGGCTGCGTTCCTGATATTCATATTCAAAGTTTTTTATGGAAACCCTGATACTTTTTATTTAAGACTGCTGTTCGATTTAATAATTGGGATTTCAATTTTCTTCCTCCTTTTGGCGTTGATGAGATTTGAAAATAGTCGCTCTTCGTCACCGCTATCTTTAGTTTTAAATGTTGGAATATTACTGGCGATAATGTTTTTCATCATTATGTTTTCGGATTATCTTCTGACCAGCATATTTGAGAACATCAACCTTAAACTGAATAACCCTGGTTTAGTTTATAATTTAGTTTCTGTGATTTATGTTTTAGTACTAGTGGCTATCATCTCATTCTTTTTAGTAACACTGAGACATTTTTTCTATTTGAATCAGGCAAAGAATACCGGAATATATTTCAATACAATGCTTGTCTTTTTTATTCTTGCAAGCATATCGCTTAATTTTTTCGAGGATGAGAGCCTATCATTCATAACAACTACATTTTTTGTTGTCTCAGTTCTTTTAATGATTTTTAACTCAATAAGAATTTCCTGGATTGCTTTCCTCACTAAAAGAGAAAAACTTTATTTATTGCTGCTTTCCTTTATCATAACCACTTTATTTATCGTAAATATTGTAAATAGTTCCGGGGAAAATATCTACAGCCAGATACTTGTCGGGTTTTCTCCTTCGCTTAAGCAGTTCAATCAGATAATTATGATTTACGGGTCAATTTATTTTCTAATTCTTTTCTTCACAACACTCTTTCATCTGCCAACTGCTGAAGCGTATGACAGGAAAGCACAAGAAGTAACATCTTTGCAATATTTCAGTAAGCTGATTACAGAAGTTCTTGATTTTAATGATCTTGCTGAAACAGTTACTGACATAGCTCAAAAGCTAAGTGGTTCAAAAGCCGCCTGGATAATATGGAAAAATGGTTCGAAGCAAAATTCGGTAGCTGCAAAGAATATAGGTTTTCTTGAGTTGGATAGAATTTCAAGTCAAATACTGGAGAGAATTAATTTTGAACAATTAACCTCCACAAGAACTTTTAACCTCAAAGAGAAGTTTGTTGAAGGTGATGGCGAGAATTTATTCTCAGTTGTTTCTGTATCTCCTATAAAAACCCGTGGAGGAACTCAGGGGATTCTTGTTGCAGCGAAAGACAAAGGGCAAATATTTACAAGAGATGATCTCAGCGCTATTGAAACATTTTCTGATTACGCCTCAGTTGCAATAGAAAATTCCAGGCTGCTGGAAGAATCAATCGAAAAAGAAAGACTCGAGAAGGAACTTGATGTAGCAAGAGAAATTCAGAGAAAAATTCTTCCGCTGAAAGCTCCTGATTTTCCAAACCTGCAGATCGCTTCTGTATTTATTCCGGCGTTTGAGGTTGGTGGTGACTATTATGATTTTTTTAAAATCAGCGAATCAAAACTCGGTTTTGTTATTGCAGATGTTTCCGGAAAAGGAATTTCAGCTGCATTTATTATGGCTGAAATTAAAGGAATATTTGAATCACTTTCCAAAACAATTGAGAGACCTAAAGATATTTTAATCAAAGCAAACGAAATCCTTTGGCAGGCTTTAGATTCTAAATCTTTTGTAAGTGCAGCTTATGGGTATTTTGACTCGAAAGAAAATAAACTGACATTTGCACGAGCCGGACACTGTCCTTTATACTTATTAAGAAATAACGATTCAAAAGAAATAAAACCTTCCGGTTTAGGATTAGGTTTGAGTGATACGGACTATTTCAGTCACACGCTTGAAGAATACTCAATGGAATTAAAAGAAAATGATACGATAGTGCTTTTCACTGATGGAGTAACTGAGGCAAAAAATGAACTATTGGAAGATTTTGGAGATAAACATTTTCTTAAGGTGCTTCAGTCAAATATCGAACTAAGCGCGGAAGAACTTTCAAATAAAATAATTCAGGAAATTTCAGTCTTTTCCAGTAGCCACGAGCAGTATGATGATATTACTTTAGTTATTTTTAAGTGGCAACAAAAATTAAAATTTGATGGAGATTAAGGATGGCAGAATTTAGCACTTCAATTAAAGAAAATGGGGATATCAGGATTATTAATCTCAAGGGCTTTCTAGACGCTCACACAGCTCCAACTCTTGAGAATAATTTTACTGAGTTGATAAACAATAGCAAGTTTAAAATCGTAGTAAATTTCGAAGAACTCGCATACATAAGCAGTGCTGGTTTGGGAGTTTTTATGGCCTATATCGAAAACATCAGAGACAATAAAGGAGATATCAAGCTTACTAATATGACTGATAAAGTGTTCAATATTTTTGATCTGCTTGGCTTTCCGCTTCTTTACGAAATTTATAAAAATGAAGAAGAAGCAATAAAGAAGTTTAGCGGGAGTTAAAATTGTCTGTCCGTAATAAAAATAAAGCCGGCGAGCTAAGAGTTAAAAGCAAAACAGAAAACCTTTCTGAGATAAGGGATTTTGTTAGTACAAATGCTTTTGCTGCGGGGATACCAGCTGCCACTATTGATAATATTATTCTTGCTGTTGACGAAGCCTGCACAAATATTATTAAGCATGCATACAAATTGTCGCCACAGGGTGAAATTATTATAAAGATAGATTATGATGAAGAAAAATTTACTATTACCATAATTGATTACGGAAAATCATTTGAGCCTGATCGAGTTCCGCTTCCTGATCTTCAGAAATATTACCGTGAACATAGAGTTGGTGGTCTCGGAATGTACTTGATTAAATCTTTAATGGATGATGTAGAGTATACTACTATTCCCGGTAAATATAATCAGGTGCTCCTTTCAAAAAACATAAGGAGCGGGTGAGAAAATGCTGGAGGCTAAAAGTTTAAAAGTAAAAAGAAACCTTACCGCTCTTGTTGATTTTAGCAGGATTATTAACTCCAGTATAGATCTTAATTTTATTCTTAATAATGTTCTGCTAACCTGCCTTGGAAAATTCTTAGCAACACGTGGCCTCATCGCATTAAAAGAAAATAACAAGATAGTTCTGAAAAGTTCAAAAGGTTTAACAGTAGATTTAATCCGTGAATTCCCCGAACTTGAAGTCTCACCCACGTGTATTGATAATCCAAAGTTAAATTCTTATATGCAGATAGCTAACCTGAAGGTTACCGAAAAAATCAGCGCTTCTGAAGATTGCATTGGGCTCGTATGCCTTGGGGAAAAACTAAACAAATCAGAATACACAGAAGATGATGTTGAGTTCCTCGGTACCATTTTAAACATATCCGCAACTGCAGTTCAGAATTCAATGGTCATAAATGAACTTCAAAAAGTAAACCGTCAGCTTGATTCAAGAGTTCAGCGTTTGAGCTCATTGTTTGAACTAAGCAAGGAATTCGGTTCTTTTGCTGAGTCCTTCAGAGTTGTAAAACTCCTAGTGTTCTCAGTTCTTGGTCAATTCCTTATCCAGAAGTATGCTGTTATTCTTTTGGAAAATGATGAGGCGGATATTCTTGATTCAAAATTTGATAATGAGAAATTACTCTCGTCAATTAAGAAATATGAACTTCAGAAAATTACGGATTCAATAAAGAAAAGTGTTTTAATGGAAAAACTTTCTGAGTTGTATGAACTCGGAATTGAGTTGATTGTACCGATGCAGCTTCAAAGCAAAACCCGCGGTTTAATTTTACTTGGCAGTCGGGCAGGGAACAGAGATTTTCAAAACAGTGATATTGAGTACATCTATTCAATCGGAAACCTTGCGATAATTTCTCTTGAGAATAACAGACTCTTTCTTGAAGCTCTTGAAAAACAAAAAATGGAAGAAGACCTTTTAATTGCAAGAGATATTCAGAGAAACCTTCTCCCTTCAACATTACCAGAATACGATAAATACGATATCGCAGCATTGAATGTCTCATCAAAACAGGTTGGTGGAGATTATTATGACGTTATTCCTATTGATGATGAAAAATTCTATATCGCTATCGCTGATGTGTCAGGCAAAGGTGTTTCGGCATCACTGATGATGGCGAATATTCAGGCTTTCCTGCAGGTTATTTGCAGACAGGATTTGAAAATTGATAAAGCTACAGCAATGATAAATGATCTTGTTACGGCTAACTCATCTGAAGGAAGATTTATAACTTTCTTTTGGGGATATATTAATACGAAAAAAAATACTCTTACTTATGTTAATGCTGGTCACAATCCACCTTACATAATCAGAGGCGATAAAATTATCAAACTAAGCCAGGGCGGGATGATTTTTGGGGTGATGAAGACGATAGTTCCTTATATCTTTGAAGAAGTTGAGTTAATGAAGGATGATGTAATTATCCTTTATACTGATGGTGTTTCAGAAGCATTAAATCTTGAGTTTGAAGAATACTCTGAACAGAAGCTGGAAAAAGTTGCAAAAAGTCTGGTGAATAAATCAGCAAATGAAATATTAAATGGAATTAAAGAAGATGTGCAGATATTTACTCAGGGAAATCTTCAATCTGATGATATTACTATGATAGTTATTAAGGTAAGGTAGATCTATGAGACCATTAAAATCATTATTGCTAAAATACCGCACAAATCTGATTACTATTTTTTCAATATTTCTGATTGGTGTAGCAGTCTTAAACATTTATTATTCTCTTGAAGTAAGAGTGACAAGTAATGATGAATGTATTTGGGCACCGAAAAAAATAAGCCAAGACAGCGTTGCTCATTTCTTTGAGCTAGTGAAAGTGGACGGTGTTACCTGGAAAGCCGGTATAAGAGATGGTGATCAGCTTATTGAAATAGGCAGGTAAAACAATCTACCAAGACTTTCAAGCTACAGAGCATACTTAATAGTTTCAAATCCGGTGAATATGCTGAGTATAAGTATTCAAGAGACGGGAAAATATATACAACAAAAGTCTACGTTAAGAAATTAATACAATTCGATTCGCTTGCTTCTTCTTTAAGCGCTCTATTCTGGATTTTGATTGGCTTTATTGTTCTTATTGCCAAACCTGATGGGAAAATTCAGAAAATTTTTTATTCACTTTCCGTACTCATAGTATTTGGCTCTCTAGAAGTTTTGATTCCATTCCGCACAAACTTTGAAGGATTCTTTAGAGATAATACCTTGATAGCAACCATGATAGGTACAACCTGGCTAATTGGAATCTGTTTTTCCCCGTTTGTTATAATTTACTTTTTCTGGAACTTTCCAAAACCATTCCTTTTTTTAGAAAAGAAGTGGCTCACAAGAACATTATTTATAGTACCCGGTATTTTTACTTTAGCTTTACTTGTTTTTGTATTACTAACAATTCGCTATCACCTCTTTCCAGTAATGACTCTTTTCTCCACAGTAAATGCATTCGGATTTGTATCAATGACCGGGAACATTACAGCTTTTGTTTTTCTGATAATTCAATACCGAAGACTGAAATCCCAGACAGAAAAAAAACCTTTAATGCTTTTTATTATTGCGTTTATCGTTGCGATAGTTATATCTATATATATTCGCCAAATAGCGCCAGCCATAGCTGATAGTTTATTTAATTCTCCTGAATATTATACGCCAATAATATTAATAGTTTTTGTACCGCTCATTTTTGCTTATGCCATCTTTAAATACCAATTAATGGATGTAAGTGTTGTAGTTAAGAATACAATTGTTTACGGAACTGCGACTGTTACAGTTGCTGCTATTTACTTTTTTATTATTTATGTCGCCGGACAAAGTATTAGTTCTTTTTTTGGAGTTGAGAATCAGGGAATTGTTGCAGGGATTTTCTTTATCATTTTTGCACTCGTATTCCAATCAACAAAAAACAAGTTTCAGGATTTTCTGACCAAAAGATTTTACCCGGAACAATTTGCTTATCAGCGGGTACTTGTAGATTTGAGTAATGATCTTTCTATAGTAGTTGGATTGGAAAACATTCTCAAGCTGATGAAAAAGACTTTTATTGATGCTCTAAAGATTAAAACCTTTGGAATATTGGTAAGGGATAAAGATGGCAACTTGGCTCTTGTTGATAGCGTTGGATTGAATAATGAAAAATGTGTGATATCCGAATCAAGAATCGTTCAATTCTTAAAAGATAAATATCTTATTACAAAATACCCTTCAATTGAGCAAGGCGACTTTAAAATGGTTTTCCAGGATGAAAAAGCTGAAAGATTAATTTCTGAAGGTATCTACACCATCATACCGATGATGGTTAAATCAAAAATTGTAGGACTATTACTTTTTGGGCTCAAACATTCCGGCTCTCATTTCGCAGGAAAAGATTTAGAACTTTTGTGGGCTGCGGCAAACCAGGCAGCAATTTCAATCGAGAATGCTCGTCTTTACAAATCAGAAGTTGAAAAACAAAAGATTGAAAGAGACCTTGACCTTGCAAGAAAAATTCAGCAGGGGCTTCTTCCGCAATGCATTCCCGATATGAACGGACTGGATATTTGCGGTGAGATGATTCCAGCAATGCAGGTTGGCGGTGATTATTATGATCTGATTCAAATTTCCGATTCAAAATTATTTGTAGTTGTGGGCGATGTTTCAGGCAAAGGGCTATCTGCTTCACTTTATATGACCAAGCTTCAGACAATGATTAAGCTAAGTTGCTCTGACAATAAATCTCCAAAGGAAATTTTGATTGACATAAACAAAAGAATTTATACAGAACTGGATAAAAGCTGGTTTGTAACAATAACTCTGGCATTGTTTGATCTGGAAAAGCAAAGATTAACATTTTGCCGTGCAGGTCATATGCCGGTTCTTCAGGCAACAAACGGAACTGTTCAATCTTACAGAACACAAGGGCTTGGTGTTGGAATCGAGAAAGGAATTGTTTTTGAAAAATCTCTTGTAGAAGAAGTAGTTACACTTTCTCCGGGACAAATCTATGCTTTCTTTACCGATGGAGTAACAGAAGCAATGAATGAAAAGAATGAACTGTTTGGTGATGAAAATCTTAATGCAATTCTTAAAAACAAATCCAAAGCCCGTTCATCAGATATTGTAAACGAAATCTGGTCTTCTGTACAATCCTTCCGGGGTGAAGCTGAAGTGAACGATGATATGACAATGGTTGTGGTAAAGGTTATAAGACACTCATAAAAGTTCGCCTCGAAGCTGGGCTCACTATTATTCGTACTTTAGAAACCCTTCGGGTTTTTCTGCTTCGCAGATGAGGAAGGTATAACCAAGTTAACCTACAGTCTGGCTGTTTGTTTTACAAACAATGTTCAGCAAGTTGCCAAAACTTTTAACAATCGCTCCGGTCTCACTTATCGCTTTTACATTTAGCTTCATTGACACTCCGCTAAAAGTTCTGTTTGCTGTGTAACTTTGAAACAAAGCTACACATATCGCAAATAAAAGCTTGCTCGCCTTTGCTCACCTAGCCGCCTCTGGCGGGTTAAGTTTTTACAAACTTGCCTCACAACCCCGCTGATGCGGGGCACAACCCTACTCCTGATGTCTTTAATTTCCCACAAAAATTGTCGTCTTTAAGGTTCTTGTGGGTCAATAACAAGCTACTTTTGATACTATATATCGTTTAGATACAGCATAACTATCAACTGGCGTGGTAATATTTTAAAATATAATGTAAATAAAATGGCTTTATTGTTGCAAAAAAAACAGATTACCACTTAGTAGTCGAGGGATGTTATGCTAATTATCTACATTACGATTTTGATTGCTCTTTCCATCAGTCTTTATAAAAAACTAAAGGCTATGTGATGGCAGTGATCCGGAAAAATGGCAAGCTTACAGTTTATTCTAACAGAACTAACACACCAAACATTAATACTGAAAATCCTTCTAGAGAACCTATTGTTAACAAGACTGAATACAATGGGAATACATTCAGTGAATCGGAAAAGAATCAAATACAATTTCCGCCTGAAAGAGTTCAGAGAACGAGCGAATCAATTCTTGAATCTAAAAATCAAGAACGCATCAGAAAAAAACTGAATTCAGAGCCAGGATAATAACAGAGTGGTATTTTATCTTCGTAACGGTTTGGAGCAGTGTTATAGTGATAAGAAAAATCTTAGGTTTATAAAAAACTTAAGAACATAACAAAACCACCTTATATTTCTTTGACTCAGTTAAACGTGGTATTGTCAGCCAGTGTTACATAACGAACATTCTATATCTATTTAATAATTTATTTGATTATAATTTGACAGAATCAGTATATTTTCTTATAATTTATTCAAGTCATATTCTTTATTTTTTATAACTTTTAACTGAAAATCTTCTCGTGCAAAAGAAGACTCCACTCAAATATTCATTAGTAGTAAAAGATAGTTATTTAAGTGTTACTGTCTCGGGACATTTTTCTCTTTCCGATGTAAAGATAATGTATACTGATGCATTGGAATCACTTTTGGATAATAATTTCTCAAAATTGTTTTTTAATGCTTATAAAGTGAAGGGAAAAGTAACAACTATAGATAGATATTATTTCGGTGAGTTTGCTGCACTTGAATCTCTGAAATATATGGGAAAAGGATTAAAAAGGATCGTTGTTTCTGTTTATGGAATAGAACCAATAATTGATCCTGAAAGGTTTGGTGAAATAGTTGCTAGAAATCGTGGACTCAATTTGAAAGTTACTACTGATAAGAATGAGGCTTTGCAATTTCTGGGAGTTAAATAGAAGTTCAGGTTTAAGCAAATCAATTGCTCGGTGATGATTAGCTCAATTCTATTCTAAAGAATTAATCAAAGCTCTTGCTTTATTAGCAAGGGCTTTTTTATTTTATTTTTTATCTATTTACCTCACCTTTGATGATGACTCCGCGACGATTTTAAATGATGTTGTGTATTTATCCAGCTTATTTTCCTAATCACGTGTGCTAAAATTACTTATTCAATTTGTAATCGAAATATCATAATTGTTGTAGTTAAGGTTAAATAGACTCGATACTTTTCATAATTATCAAACAGAAGTCTCACCATTGAAACACCAAATTACTGTTTCAAAATAAACTCTTTTCTCATTATTAAATGATTTTCCTTCAGAAAAACGCTGATTTCTACAAAATCGGATTGGCATCATTGTAGACTTTGGGACAAGTGTATTAAAGACTTTTTTCCAGGAACCAATTAGAGAAAACATATGGAAAACTTCACTCTTAAAATCGTTGATCATATTGCAATAATTAAAGTTGAGCTCGTTTCAGCAACTTTGAGAGACTCACAAGCGCTTTGGGATATGATGGATATAGATTCAATTTTCGAAAAGCAAAGGATAATTATTGATCTTTCCGGTTGTACCTTTATTGATTCCACATTCATCGGTATGATTGTTAAAATTTTCAGACGTGTTAATGAAAACAGCGGCAACCTGAAATTGGTATTTCCTCAGATAACAGAACTGGAATCTTTTCGCGTAATTGGAATAACAAAAATTTTAGAGTGTTTTGAAACGCTCGCAAATGCTATCGAGAGCTACAATCCGGATTCTTCTGTATCTAAAATAGATTTCAACGAGAAGAATCTCTACCATTCAATTTCAGATCGGTTAAACTAATTTTTTCAAACAGGAATTGCTGTTTTAGAATTAGAATTAATAAACCTTTCGATTCTTGCTCAATATTTTTCTATCTTGAGGCTGTTCTAAATTATCTTTCAAATGATTTCTATACTTTATTCTTCCAACTTGATAGAGATGATGATAATTATTTTTTCTAACTTTGTATAAACAAATTCATCATTTATGGGGTACTTATGAAAAACACAAAAGTTCTATTTTTTGTTATCACTTTTTTACTTTCTTTCCCACTCTTTTCTCAACAAGATCAAGATTCATCAGAAATTGATAGCTCAGTCCCGGAACTATTTGACTTCCATGAAGTTATCTATCCAATCTGGCATACCGCTTATCCTGAAAAAAATTATGCGATGCTGAAAGAAATGGTATCGGAAGTAAATTCCGGAGCAGAAAAAATATACTCGGCACTGTTGCCTGGAATTTTACGAGATAAGCAGGAAGAGTGGGATAAAGGTGTTGCAAAGTTTCGTGCTTCGGTTGAACAATACGACCTGGCAATGAATGGAGTCGATGAAACAGCAATGTTAAAAGCAGCAGAAGAACTCCACTCAGGCTATGAAATGCTTGTTCGTATAATCAGGCCTGTTACAAAGGAAGTGGATGAATTCCATAAGGTGCTTTATATGATCTATCATCATTATTGGCCGAATAAAGAAATGTTTGAGTTCGGTGAAGCAGTTGATGACCTTGATATACTTGCCGAAGAATTAAATAAGTGTGTATTACCCAAGTGGGCTGCAGATAAATCAGAAGCATTTACTGAACAATCTCAAAAATTGTATGAGGCTACAAAAAATTTAAAGGCTTTGAAAGATTCTGATGCCGATGATACTCAGCTTGGTAAAGCTGTTGAAGATGTACATAGCAATTATGTTGCTTTGGAAGCATTATTTGATGAGTGATTCCCTTCATTATTTAATCAGATCTTAAAAATTCTTGACCTCCGCAAACCCCTGGCGTAAAAAGTCAGGGGTTTTTTTATTTGAAACCCTTTTGCTTTTCAGGCATCTGATTTTATGAATAAAAATTCTAATTACATATTAATGAGCATTATGCAAATTGTTGAAAATCTTGATGCAAAAACATTCGAGAAAAAAATAGCAGAAGATAAAGACGCCGTTTTATTGGATGTTCGCACTCCTCTTGAACACCAAATGGCGAGGATACCTAAATCAATTTTAATAGATATTAATAATCCAATGTTTATTCAGGAAGTTGAGAAGCTTGATAAGAACAAAAGTTATTATGTTTATTGCCGAAGCGGGAACAGAAGTTTTCACGCTGGAAACTATATGCTGAAAGCTGGATTTGAAAAAGTATACAACCTCGAGCCGGGAATTATCGGTTGGCATGGTGAAAAGGAATTTAAATTATAATTGTATATGGGAGGATGATAAATGTTTTTTGAACGCATATACGAAAAAGGGTTAGCCCAGGCAAGTTATATCATCGGATGTCAGGCAACTAAGGAAGCGATAGTTATTGATCCAAAGCGGGATATTGATACATATCTTCAAATTGCTGAGAGAGAAAATTTTAAAATAACTCACATCGCAGAGACCCATATTCAAGCTGACTTTCTAAGTGGTTCACTTGAACTTGCAAACGCAACAGGTGCAAAAATTTTTTTATCAGATGAAGGTGGAATTGATTGGCAATATCAGTTCGATCACATAGGCTTAAGAGATGGTGATGTTATTAAAATAGGTAACTTAATAATTAAGGTGCTTCACACACCTGGTCATACACCTGAGCATATTTCATTTATGTTAACAGATCAACCTGCAAGCCCTGAACCAGTTATGATCTTCACAGGTGATTTTGTTTTTGTTGGTGATGTCGGACGACCTGATTTACTGGAGAAAGCAGCAGGCATCGAAGGAACGATGATAGAAGGTGCAAAGCAAATGTACCGGTCTTTGAAGAAATTTAGATCTTTGCCGGATCATATTCAGGTTTGGCCTGCACACGGAGCCGGTTCTGCTTGTGGTAAAGCACTAGGTGCAGTTCCAAGTTCCACTGTGGGATACGAAAAGCTATCTAACTGGGCACTGAAAATATCAGATGAAGAAACATTCATACAGGCTTTACTTGAAGGTCAGCCTGAGCCGCCGAAATATTTCGCAATGATGAAGAAGCTGAATAAAATAGGACCAAAAATTCTTGGCTCTTTACAGCATCCGGCAAAATTAAGCGTAACTGAATTTAACTCCGCGCTTAAAAAAGGTAATCAGATTGTTGACACACGTGATAAATTAAGTTTCGCCGGTGGACATATTCTGGGAAGCATTAACATTCAGGACAATAATTCATTCAGTACCTGGGCTGGTTGGATGCTAGATTATGAAAAGCCGATAATTCTAATCACTCCTGAACACAGAGTAGATATTCTGAATAGAGCATTGATAAGAATTGGTCTTGATAATTTAAGGGGATACATTTCTGAATTAGATAAAATGGAAACCATTGGTCTGAACATGGAGATACTTAATCAGATAAGCGTTGATGAATTAAATGAAGATTTTTCAACCTATAGAATTATCGATGTCAGAAGTTTTACTGAATTTAATCTCGTACATATTCCAACAGCATTAAACATTCATGCAGGTTATCTTGAAAAAAATCTTAACAATATTTTCCCTGATGAAAAGCTTGTTGTTTATTGTACTAGCGGAGACAGATCAGCTATTGCTGCAAGCTATCTTTTAAGGAATGGATATAAAAATGTTTTTAATCTCAGTGGCGGCATTAACAACTGGATTCAATCCGGGTTAAAGGTTGAAAAAACTGTCAATGAAGAATTAGTAACTGTATCCACCTAACTGCTAACATAATTCTAAGGAGAGAACAAATCCCTGCAGCAATTTAAATGTTTGCCGGGATTTTGTATTATTAAATCATGTTTAAAAATTGTGAACCTTTTTTTGAGGAAGGAAAGCTAAAAAGTTTTAACTAGCGTTAGCTGGTTTTAGCGGCAGCAACAATCCATTTTCTTCCGTTAATTTCTGATCCATTAAGTGCTTTGATTGCACTATTAGCATCAGAATCATTTTCCATTTCAACAAAGCCAAACCCTTTTGATCTTCCTGTTTCTTTGTCGGTTACAACATTTGCCGAAATAACATTTCCGTGATTTTTAAAAATGTCCGATAACTGGCTGTTGTTAAACGTCCATGGAAGATTTCCAACATATAATTTCGTGCTCACCATTTCCCTTTTATTGTTAAATGATATTGTTATTTAGCTTGTTATAGAAATAGTATTAATTGAAGTAAATGCAAATGAATCATTTTTTTAATGAGCTGATTTGTTTTTGAAGATAAGAAATTACGAATATCGTTTGGTTTGATATTGAAAGTAAGAGCCGGAGAAAAATCTCCGGCTTTATATGAAATTAAAATTCAACTTTTTTATGAAACTTGTGGGCATACTCATAAACGAATGAACTAGCTACGAATATGGACGAATAAGTTCCGATAATAATTCCAAAGAACATTGTAAATGCAAAAGCTCTAAGCACTTCACCGCCGAATATTAGAAGAACAAGAAGAGTTAATAACGTGGCACCACCGGTTAAAATTGTTCGGCTCATTGTTTGGCTCATACTTGAATTGATGATATCAAATATTGGTCGGGTTTTGTGTATTTTAATATTCTCTCTAATCCTATCAAACACCACAACTGTATCATTGACAGAATAACCGATGAGTGTAAGGAAAGCTGCGACAATGGTAAGATCAATATCAAGATTTAATCCTGGAATCAAACCATACAAAGCAGCGTACAATCCCAGTGTAATTAAAACGTCGTGAAAAAGTGCAGCGACGGCCCCTATAGCAAATATAAATTTAAACCTTAATCCAAGATAGAAGAGAATCGCTACAAGTGCGAACAGTAATGCAAGAACTGCATCACGTTTTAATTCTTCGCCTATTTTAGGACCGACTCTGTCTTCTTTAAGCACAATGAAGGAATTGTCGGATATTTTTGATCGCAGATTTTCTTTTATCCAGTCAACTAGGCTGATACTTACAAGCATTTGACGGTTATCTGGTTCCTCTGATACTTTACCTGCTTGATATCCAGCAGCTAAAAGTGCATCAATAATCTTGTTTGTTGTGTCCGGATTTTCAAATGAATAAGTAATTGAGCTATTAGATGAATCTATTATTTGTTTGGGAACTCCAGGAATAATTTTTTCAATCTCACTCTCTAAACCTGCTAAAACTTTTGGAAAAATTTGTGGAGGAATTACCTGCTGTTCAGTTCTGATCATCACGTCTGTTTCGGCACCAAAAGTCTTAACTTCAACATAACCCAAACCGATATCTGACATATATTCTCTGACTTCGGAAATCTGAATGGGCTTTTCAAACTGCAAAACGATTTCGCTGCCACCATTAAAATCCACTCCAAAATGAAAACCCCTGAATATTGCGCTAATTACGCCGATCAAAAACAGTACACTTGATAACATATAAGCGTACTTTCTTCTGCTAAGAAAATCAAATTGAAAATTTTGAAATATTCTCATAATTATCGAAAACTCCCTTTAACTGTTTTATTTATCCAACATTGACTGGAATATTTTTAGCTATCATTATATCTAACACCACACGAGCAATCACCAATGCACTAAACAAACTTGCAGCGATTCCAATCATCAGAGTTAACGCAAAACCTTGCACTGGTCCCGTTCCAAACTGGTAAAGTATAATACCTGTTATAAATGTAGTAAGGTTGGAATCAATGATTGCAGAATTGGCTAATTTGAAACCATTATCTATAGATGCTTTAATGGTTTTGCCTGTAGCTAACTCTTCTCTTATTCGCTCATAAATAAGCACATTTGAATCCACTGACATACCGATTGTTAAAATAATACCTGCAATGCCTGGTAACGTAAGTGTTGCACTAAAACCTGCTAGAATTCCCAGTGTGAAAAGGACTGTGAATATTAAAGCTCCCGAAGCAATCATTCCTGCTTGTTTGTAATAAAGAATCATAAATAATCCGACAACAATGTATCCGAGAAGAATTGAAATGAATCCACTGTTGATTGAATCTTCACCGAGTGAAGGGCCAACAGAACGTTCTTCAATGATATCAACGGGAGCCGGCAATGCACCTGCTTTAAGAACAATTTCAAGTAGTTTAGCTTCGTTTAGATCTGCCATTCCTTCAATCTGAGATCTTCCACCAGGTATTTTACCTTTAACAACTGGCGCAGAGAAAATTGCACCATCAAGCATAATGGCAATTCTTTTATTAACATTGGCGCCGGTTATTCTTGCCCATTCAGTTGCACCTTCGGAATTCATGGTCATAGTTACCATCGGTGTTGATGTGTTGGGATCAATATTAGCATTAGCATCTGTAATAACTCCACCAGTAAGCTCAGGTTCTTTATTTACCAAATACATTACATAAAATTCACCACCCGAACCATCTTGCTGTGTTTTTGCATGAAATTTAAATTCAACATTATTTGGAATTACCTTCTGAACATCAGGTCTGGCAAGTATGAGTTCTAATTTATTTCTGTCATCAGCCTTTACATAAGCATCTGCACTTCTACCTTGCGGATCTAAAATAGCAATCGCGAAGAAAGGATGCTCTTTCTTAAATTCTTCCTCAGATAGTTCGCCTTCTTTAGATGTAGTATCAGTTGATGCCATTGAAGTATCGGAAGGTGTGTTCTCAGTTTCCTTCTTTACCGAATCGACTTTTACTGAATCCAGCATTTTACCTGCTAACACATCGTCAATTTTTTGCATAATGGGAAAAGTGAAATCAGCTTCGCGAACTATTCTAAATTCTAAGAGCGCGGTTCCCTGTAATAGTTTTTTAGCTTCTTCTTCACGAGCAACGCCGGGTAATTCAACGATTATTCTTCTGCTGCCTTGTCTCTGGATTGAAGGTTCACTTACTCCATATTGGTCGACACGGTTACGGATAATTTCCTGAGCACGGCTAACAGCATCCTCAGCAGCTTCGTTAAGACTTGATATTATCTGACTATCCTCATCCCGAATAGTACCAAAATATCTACTTAATCTTATTCCTTTTTCGCTGAGTTTTCTTGCTACGATATTAACAACTGATTCATCAGTTCTTTCTGATTCAACTTGTGCTTCGGCCAAGACATTCTTAAATGTTTCATCGGGATTCTTTGCAAGTTTTTCGAGAAGCTTACTGGTATTTACTTCAAGAACGACACGCATACCACCCTGAAGATCCAATCCAAGCTTAATACGCTTTTCTTTGTTTTTTACAATATCCGGGTTTGCAGCCAGGATGCTGTCTTCCTTGGCTCTTAAAAATTTATCTATCTGTGTATTTGATAGATCTGGATTTTCTTGCTTAAGTTGTTTGCTAATAGAGGCAAGAGTTTGTTTTATATCGCTGCTATTCTGGTAATCCAGATAAGTAGGATATAAAAGATAGACTGACAATGCTATCGCAGCAACAATGATAATTAATCTTAATCTAAATTCTTTCATACCTGATAATTGAAGTGATTTGAAAATAAAAAATGAACTGCCAAAATTAGGGGTTACCTCTTACAAAGTCAATAAAAATAACAGTAATTAATTGGTGGTACTACAGCAGTGAAATAGCCGTTTTTAATAAAAAGGCAAATTTTTCTGAAGAATTTTTTGCTGTTTCAGTGACCTCAGTGTGTGAAAGCCTTTGTGGCAATATTCCAGATGCCATATTTGTAATACAAGATATTATTGCTACTTCCATATTTAGTGAAGATGCAAAAACAGCTTCGTGAACAGTTGACATTCCTGCTGCATCTCCACCAAATCTTCTTATCATCTCAATTTCAGCCGGAGTTTCATAATTTGGACCTTTCGTATACCAGTAATTTCCTTTATGTAATATGATTCCGGTTTTGTCAGCAGCCTTTCTGAAAGTGTCATTCATTCCTGAAGATGGACAATTGAAAAAATTATTTTTTGCTTCGATAGATGAAATGCCGATAAGTTCTGTTAATTCTTTTTTAATATTTGTTGCATTGAATGAATCAGCCAACATAAGATCGCCTGGCTTTAATTTATTATTAATTCCACCGGCAGCATTCGTCAAGACAATTTTATTACATCCGATCTTTTTTGCCAGTAAGATTGGAAGAATACAATCGCTCAAATTATATCCTTCATAGAAGTGAAGCCTTCCCTGAAAAATTATTAATTTTTTGTTCCCGATTTTTGAAAAGTGAATTAACCCTTTATGTCCTTCCACCATTGCCGATGGATATTTTGGAATTTCTGTGGTTGGAATTGTTTTGACTTTTTTTGTCGAGTCGGCAAAGTTCCCAAGTCCGCTTCCAAGTACAATAGCTATATCAGGGATAAAAGGAGATTCTTTTTTTAGAAACGCTATTGTATCCTTATATTTAAAATTCAGGTCAATCATTTCAGCTAAATAAAGAACCAGCGAGAGTTGCAGTCATTAGTGTTGCTAATGAACCACCAATAACTGCTTTAATACCTAACTTTGCAATATCAGATTTTCTTGAAGGAGCAAGGGATCCGGTTCCTCCGATTTGAATTGCAATCGAACTGAAATTTGCAAATCCACATAGAGCATAAGTTGCCATTAGAATAGTTTTAGAATTCATCATTGATTTCGTCTGTATCAAAGTTCCTAAATCAAGATAAGCTACAAATTCATTGAGTACTACCTTTGTCCCAAGAAGGCTTCCAAAATTAAGTGCATCTTCCCATGGAACTCCAATCCCAAATGCGACATACTGAAGAATCAATCCAATTATTAATTGAAAGTTTAAAGGCTGGCCATAAGTCGCTAATAAATAATCATTGATACCTAGGGCATATCCCAAACTTTGAAGTAAATAATTTATTAGTGCGACTAAAGCGATAAATGCAATTAGCATAGCACCAACATTTAAGCAAAGCATCAATCCATCGCTGGCTCCATTAGCAGCGGCTTCTATTACATTTGAAGAATTTTTTTCTACTGCTACTTTTACTTTCCCTTTCGTTTCTGGATTTCCGGTTTCAGGGAAGATTATTTTGGAGATTAATAATGCAGCAGGAGCTGACATAAAACTTGCTGAAAGAAGATGGGTTGCAAATTGTAACTGTGCTTCTGCTAAGGAAACATTAAACGTACTTGCAAAGGATTGTCCAAGAATCTGAATATAAGCTGCCATCACTCCACCGGCTATAGTTGCCATTCCTCCAGTCATAATAGTTAGAAGTTCGCTTTGCGTCATGCCTTTAATAAATGGTTTTATCATTAATGGAGCTTCGGTTTGACCGACAAAAATTTCTGCTGCACACGAAATTGATTCAGCGCCGCTTGTACCCATAACTTTTGCCATTACCCATGCCATTCCCTGCACAATTTTTTGCATAATTCCGAGATAATAAAGAATTGACATAAGGCTTGCAAAAAATATAATGCTTGGTAAAACCTGAAAAGCAAAGAAAACTCCAATACTGCCAGCGGATTCTGGGCCAAGTGCAAGGTTACCAAAAACAAATCTAGCCCCTTCGGTGGTAAAGTTTAGAATTAAAACAAATATGCTGCTAACCCATTCAAAAAAAACTTTCGGCCATTTTAAAGGAGAAAAAAAGGCTGCGAGATTATCTCCCTTAATAATCAGAATTGCAAAAATAATTTGTAGTAATAATCCACCGCCTACAAGTTTCCAATTAATATTCCTTTTATTGTTTGACAGTAGAAAAGCTAAGCCAATAATAAGGACAATTCCAATAAAGCCTCTAAGTACTGAAATGAAATCCATAATGATTTGTTAACTTTCTTTTGGAATGTAATGGCATTTACGGCAGCGGGCTTCATAAATGTCTGCTGCACCTACAATAACCCTTTCTGATTCGGTTGTTTTCCGCTGTGTTTTATCTGCTGGATTTCCACAAACAACGCAAATTGCATGCTGCTTGGTGATGTATTCAGCAATTGCAAGCAATTGAGGCATAGGTTCAAACGGTTTGCCTGTGTAATCCTGATCTAATCCTGCAACTATTATTCTTTTTCCTTCTGATGCGAGTTTATTGCAAAGAGATACAATATCTTCACTGAAAAACTGAGCTTCATCAATCCCGATTACCTGTGCATCGTCTGAATGTTTAAAAACTTCCATAATATCATCAATCAAAATAGATGGAAGTGATTGCTCATTGTGTGATACAATAGAATTCTTAGAATATCTGGAATCAATATTTGGTTTAAAAATTTTTACTTTCTGTTTTGCAATCTGAGCTCTTCTTAATCGGCGAATAAGTTCTTCTGTTTTACCACTGAACATACAGCCGGTTATTACTTCTATCCAGCCGGTATCTTTTGGAAGCTGATGTGGAGGAATGTCTGTCATAATTAAAATTAAAAAATAAATTTAAGAGGATTAAAGCTTTTTTCATTCAAGGTCTTTATCCCCAAATGCAAAGGGAAGAAGTTCTGAAGTTTTTTTTACAATATAATCTCCGTTTGAGTTAACAAGAATAACATCTATCTCACCGCACAAATCACTGATTACCTGTCTGCAAGCACCACAGGGAGAAATATAATCTTCAGTATCTCCGGCAACCGCAATTGCTTTGAATTCCCTTTCACCTTCTGAAACAGCCTTGAATATTGCATTCCGTTCAGCACAAATAGTTAAACTGTAAGAACTGGATTCAATATTGCATCCGGTGTAAACCTTGCTTTCGGTTGTTAACAATGCCGCGCCAACAAAAAAGTTGGAGTAGGTTGGCAAAGCATTTTGTTTGGCTTTGATTGCTGATTCAGCTAAGTGTTTGTAATCCATTTTTGCTAAAATTTAATTACTTAAAGATAATTTTTTAGTCATCTAATATCAAAGGATTTATTTCTTTTTCAGGATGATATAAAATGTGGGTGTGAAAAATTTATTAACGATTCCTTTTTCATCGTTTGCGATTCTTCTTGTTAAATTAGCAAGACCCAAATCGTTTAACATATTTTACCATACGTAAATGAAATTTACTCCATACCAAACCTTTACCACCGTTCAGTAGATAATCAACCGAAAATTTTGTGCAGATTTTTATTGAAAAATCTTTATTGAATAAATTAATTATATCTTTTAGTGACAATAGCTCTGCAATATCATCTCTGTGGTAATCACTCTTTCTGAAATATTTTAAAAAATACTCTCTTATATGTTCTCTTTTGAATAAGCATAAAAGTGGCATTCCCCAATGAGGATCTGAAATTATATTTATAATCGATAGCCTGTTGGGAGTACTTAAATAAATAATGCCTTTCTCTTTCAGTAGATAGTTTAAGTCATTAATAAGTTTTTCGGTGATGTTCAAATGTTCAATCACATCCTGTAAAATGATTATGTCGAAAACAGAAGATTTGAACGGAAGTCCTGAACTGTCAGCCATTATTGTTAGCAGAGAATCTGTTTTACGAATTTTTTTTATTCTTTCAGATTTTGGCTCAAGACTAATGACAATATTTTTTTGTGATAGAAGTTTTGAAGTGCTTCCTTCACCGGCACCGATATCAAGAATATTCAACCCTTCAGAAATGAGTTCACTTGATAAAACACTTTCTACAAACTTAGCCCGATCATCAGAAAGTTTCCGTGCTTTCTCCCAGCGTTCATAATTGGGATGCGCAGGATTATATTCTCTCTGAATGTCTTTTCCTAATTCCATTTTATATCAGCGAAACGTGCGTTCAGGAGATGAACTATTAAAAGTAATTCATAAAATATTTGCAAATAAATAATTTCAACCGTGGAAAATTTATAGTTGAATTTCTTTTGATTTGATTTTACAACTGAAATATCAATTAATAGTTTTGCCGGAAGCAAAATTCCAAACAGAGGATTACATAACATCAATAATGGGGAAAATATAAACGCAAGATTCAGTAAATGCCAAAATCCAAGAATTACCTGATGTTTAATTAGATAGTGAAATGAAGTTTGTGTGTGTCGGGCTTTCTGTTGGAAATATTCTGAAAAAGTTTTTTTGGTTTCAGAATAGACTAAGGATCCCGATTCGGTTACTGTACCGATTTTCATTTTTTTCTTAACGGCTTCTCTTATCAGAAGATCATCATCACCGCTGATTGTGTTTTTTGTTTTTGAATATCCCTGCAGTGAATTAAAAGTACTTTTACTAAATCCAAAATTTCTTGCAGCCGCAGTATATGGCAAACCGATTGAAGCCATAGAAAATGACAGAACAGAGCTTCTTAAATTTTCAAAACAGGATATTTTGTTGACCAAATTTTTGCTTTGAAAAAAGGGGGCAATTCCGAAAAGCATATCGTAGCCTTGTCCAAATATTTTGGAATAAGATTTTAACCAGTTTCTTTCCGGACGACAATCTGCATCAGTTATTAATATATAGGGATATTTTGAATTACTAATTCCGAGAGACAAAGCTTCTCTTTTACCGCTTGCACCTAATGTTTTCGTACTGAATACTGAAAAATTTATTAAAAACTCTGTTTGCTCTCTCATTTTACTCAATGTATCATCAGTTGAACTATCGTCAACGAGAATTACCTCAAACATTTCATTAGGATAATCCAAACTTTTTATTGATTCAATCAACGCATTAATATTATCTGCTTCATTCTTTGCAGCAATTACTATGGAAATATTTACTTCGTGACTTTCATTTTTACTGCCGCTATTTAATCTTTTAAGTGAAAAGAGCAGTAAAAGGTTTAACAGAAATAGTATGGCAATTGATAATGAAATTAGAAATATCATTTAAGCTTCGGGGAAAAATAAAATACTTTTTTGTAAACGACTTCGTGAAAAATACTTAAATAATCTATCATATTAATTTCCTATTTACGCAACAACCTAAATTGAATTTTTCAAAACCGGAAGACGGTTTTTAGATGCTTGCTAACTAAAAACTGCACGGAGAAGAAGTAGCCAAGCTAGTAAGTGGTTTTCAAAAAGGAGACAGATACGATGTTAGTTTCAATTCAAGTGGTTCTCGATCGGAATTTATTTCTAATATATAGAAGTAATTAATTTTTCTGTTTCAAAGAAGTTAGTAATGATAAAATAATTAAAAAGATATCTGCGACAAGATTTTCGGTTGCCCCAATAATACGGGACTAATTTTTAATTTAATGGTGTTCATAGAATATTTTGTTATTACTAACTGTCGGCGTAATTCTTAGTTAATAAAAATGTTTTTAAAATATTAGCATTTTATTAAAATAATTCCTTAATTTAGTCCCAATTTGATTTTTAACATCTAAAAGATCACTTTCTCTTCTGAACTAGGGGAGTACAAAGAAAAAATTAATTAACTTCATATCAATTCATATCGAAAGGTAAGCGCAATGAACGAAAAGAAATCTACTGTGCAAGGGCAGTGTAGAAATATAAGAAATGGTATGCAACTATTAGTTGCTGGCATTTTTATGTTTTTCCTAACTAGCACAGTTTTCGCACAGAGTGACAACGTGCAGCAGATTCCTCCTATGAAGGAAGGAATACGTGAAAATTATTCTCAAAGCGATTATGAAAATTTTGTGCTGAGGGAAAAACTTGGCGAAATTCCATTTCAGGGTGGTCTTGTTGATCAACAGGCTGCTGCAGATGCATTGGTGAATAACAATACGGGCAGTAGTGGAACAGCGAATTTCACTCAAAGTGAAATGTCCATCGTAGCTTTTGGTAGCAATGTAGTAATTGGATTTAACGATTCCGGTTCATACACAGGTGGTGCAAACAAATTTACTGGTTTTTCTTATTCTACAGATGGCGGAACAACCTTTATAGATGGCGGGACTTTACCAACAAGCACGATCGGTGATGCAGGTGATCCAGTTCTGGCACGTAATGATATTACAGGCAGAATTTACTTTTGCACACTTGGTTTTAGCGGCTCAGGTACCATTCAGGTTTTTCGCTCAGATGATAACGGTCATACCTATACGGCACCGGTCGTTGGTACACCGGGAGGATCTTCTGAAGATAAACAGTGGCTTACTGTTGACAACTTTGCAGGTTCAGGTAACGGAAATGTTTATCTGATTTCACGTCGCTTTGGCGGTAGTCAGGGAATTTACATGTTTCGCTCGACTGATAACGGAAATACTTTCGGTCCTTCTGGAGGTGTAAATATTTTTTCCGGCGGTCAGGGTGCTTTTGTTACAGTCGGTCCTGATCACTCAGTCTATGCTTTTTATTATAATGGATCGACAAGTATTCAAGTTCGCAAATCAACAGACTTTGGGGTAACTTTTGGTACAGCAGTAACGGTATTTACCGGTTTAACCGGAGGAACCAACGGTGACCTTGGTCTTGTAGGTATCAGACAAGGAACATCCACTGCTTCGAGTTTTCGTAGTAATGCATTTCCACACGTAGCTGTTAATCCTGTCAGTGGACATCTTTACTGTACTTTCGACGATAACCCAGCCGGCACTGATAAAGCTGATGTGTATATGACTATGTCTACTGATGGTGGAGCGACCTGGAGTGCACGTACAAAAGTGAACGATGATATCACAACAACTGACCAGTGGCAACCGACAATTGCAGTGACCCCAAACGGTAATAGAATTGGAATTTTCTACTATAGCCGTCAGGAAGATGCTGCTAATAATTTATTCAAATATTATGGCCGCATTGGTGTTATCTCAGGCTCTACAGTTAATTTCGACCCAGGTATTGCGATTAGTGATGTTGCATCTCTGCCGGAATTTGGTCGTGATAATGTAGTTAATTCTGTGTACATGGGTGATTATCAGCATGCATATGCCACAAGCGATGCTTTTCATGTTACTTGGGCCGATAACAGAGACGATCTTCCCGGTGGTGCACCTCGTAAGGATCCTAATGTTTATTATGAAAAGATTTTACTAGGTCCACCATGTCCTATCAACCCACCATCAAATCCAAGTCCTGCAAATGGCGCGACTGGTTTACCGTTGAATGGAAATACCGCAAGCTGGACAAATGGTACTGGCGCAAATACAATCGAAGTATGGTTTGGTGTAGGCACAACCCTTAATCTAGTTTACAGTGGCGCACCAATTACATCTTTATCTTTGGCATCATTTGAACCTTTAACTTATAACACAACCTATGGCTGGCAGGTAAGAGGTTTTAATGATACCTGTACTGTTAGCGGGCCTCTTTGGTCTTTCACGACAATGCAGGATCCTAATTTATTCCAGTATTGCGAGTCATTTACAGACTTAAGTAATTGGACAATTTTAGGACCACTGGGCACAACAAACTGGTCAGCAGCTGGCAGCTCCAATGCAGGTGGAACTCCTCCTGAGTTAGAAATGAGCTGGACTCCACAATTTAATGGAGTATCAAAGATAAGATCAGCAGTTATACCTTTACCAAATAATCAGTCAGTTGGTTATTCGTTTAACTATTTCTTTGATTATTATGCAGCTCCAAGTGGTGTAGTAACAGTTGCAATTACATACGATGGCGGAACCACAACAATTCCACTTTATACTTCCACTGACCCAACAGGCAATGTCGGTCCATTGGTAGTATCTGGCAATTTCACAACTCCGGCAACAGGCACATCGAACATTCAGGTAGAAATTACTTTTAATGGAAACTCATTTAATAATGATAATGTTTACTGGGATGAAATGTGCCTGTCTTACGTAGTTCCGGTAGAACTAACATCATTCACTGCGACATCCAATGGTGCAGATGTAGAACTTAAATGGGCTACTGCAACAGAAACCAACAATCAGGGATTCCAGGTTGAGAGAATGAGTGTTGGTGGTTCATTCGAGCAGGTAGGATATATACCTGGATTTGGAACGACAACTGAACCAAAAGCATATTCTTTTGTTGATTCAAAGCTTGAATCTGGAAATTACACATATAGATTGAAGCAGATAGATTTCGATGGTACATTTACTTATTCAGAAGAAGTGAATGTAGACATAGAACTTCCGCTTGAATATTCACTGGAGCAGAACTATCCTAATCCATTCAATCCGAGTACGATGATAAAGTATTCGATACCAGAAGATGGGTTTGTAAAGCTTGCAATATACAATATGCTTGGAGAAGAAGTAGCAGCAATTGTAAACACAACACAAAAAGCAGGCAGGTATGAAGTAAACTTCAATGCAAGCAAATTGTCGAGTGGAGTATATGTATACAGAATAGAAGCATCAAACTTCACAGCTTCGAAGAAATTGATGTTATTAAAATAATTTAGACCTCATATCTATTTATTAAGGCTGCTCTTCTGAGCAGCCTTTTTTACAGAATCCATTTCTGTTTTTGATCTTTTTGTTAAGCATCTGTTTTTGTTAAAATTGAAAAAATGTTTTAAAAAACCTTAATTAGTAAAAGGTTGATGTATAGAATTATCTGAAATAAATTGATATTTTTGAATAGCGCATCAACTGAAACTTAAAAGCCAATATGCATAAAGTAATTCTAATCCTTTGTTTGGTTACAATTCTTAATAGTACAGTATTCCCGCAAAATTTTTGGGAGAAGATCAATAGTCCAACTTCTAATATGTTAAACTCAGTTGTATTTACAGACAGTTTAAATGGTTGGGTTTCGGGTGACTCAGGTTTAATTATTCATACTTCAAACGGTGGAGAGGATTGGGAAACACAGTTTACAAACGATTCTCTAAATGTGGTAAACATATTCTTTGTGGATGATCAGAATGGTTGGGGCTCAGCCTGGAGTAATAATTATAGTCCTTATGGAACTTTTGTTTTAACAACTTCAAATGGTGGGATAAACTGGAATTCTGAATATCTAAGCATTGGAGAAGCTTTTGTAAATTCATTTTACTTCCTGGATACTTTAACTGGCTTTGTCCTCGGATCTCCTGGAATTTTTCACAGAACTACTGATGGCGGTTCAAACTGGAGAGCAGTAAATCTAGATAGTTCTGTGGCTTCAGGATTTCCACCTCACACAATTAAATTTTATACTCCTCAATATGGATATGCCTGTGGAGGATTACATGATATTATCGGAGTAGTCTGGAGAACCACAGATGGTGGCGAAAACTGGACTACAGTTGTGGATGCTCTTATCTCTGAACCACTTTATGATCTGCAAATTTTTGATTCTCTTCATGTACTTGTGATGGGAGGCGATCCTGAATATGGAGCAAGTCAGGTAGTAACAACTGATGGAGGTGATACCTGGGAATATACTAACCTCGGAATTTTGGGATATACTTTAGATATAGGTTTTCGAACAGCTACTGAAGGCTGGGCACCGCTGGCTACTCAACAAAAATTTTTGTTTACGTCTGATTCCGGGATAAGTTGGAATATTATTGACACACCCGATTCAACAATCATTACCAGTATCTGTTTCCCGGATTCTGTTCATGGATTTGGTGTGGGGAACAATGGTAATATTATAAAGTACGTTTACCAAAAGCCCTCTGATGTTCAGCCGGAACCAGGCAATATTTCATCATTTTATCTTTCTCAAAATTATCCGAATCCATTTAATCCGAGCACAACAATAAAGTATTCGATACAGGAAGATGGATTTGTGAAGTTGGCGGTATACAATATGCTTGGAGAAGAAGTAGCAGCGATTGTTAACACAATCCAGAAGGCAGGCAGGTATGAAGTAAGCTTTAACGCAAGCCAACTATCGAGTGGAGTATATCTATACAGGATAGAAAGCTCTAACTTCACAGCTTCAAAAAAATTGATGTTATTAAAGTAATTGAATACAATTATCTGAAATGATTTGAATAAAGCCCCTCACTGCAGGGGCTTTTTTTTAGGACGTAACATTACAAACAAACACTGCTTTTCATTTTGAAACATCTGGTAAAAAAAATTAATCGAATTAGTTTTTTGTTATAAGAATTACTTAATTTTGTTTAAGTTATTTTTCAGGGAAAATTGAATCACCTCTATAAAAAAAATATTTGCACTTCACTTTTACCTATGTCACTTAATTGACAGGTTTTTCACTAAGTATTAATATTCATAACACTCAAACCAGAATATATTGAAACGAAATATTTCTCAATCAATAATTAACCAATCATTCATTAAAAATGGAGAACTGATGAAGAATCTCACAACATTGTTTCTTGTACTGTTAATATTATTCAGTGCAGGCAGCACAGTTTTATTTGCTCAGAACACAGGAGGTGATCCGCGGGTTTGGTCTATAGTAAAGATGGATCCAACTGCCCCTCCATGGGTTAAAGAACAGAGCAATTGGGTTCCTGCAGAACCAATAACGAGGTATTTTGGAATAGCAGATGCAACCGTAGGTCCTAATTACAGGGTTAAACCTGGCAACACTACTCAATCAGAACTGAGTATAGATGTACATCCAACCAATTCGAACATCGTCTTTGGTTCATCTAATTCTACAAACTGGCCTGTTTCCACACTATATGGAACAGGTGTTTACTGGTCATTAGATGGAGGAACTAATTGGACGGGTTTTGATAATCCACCTTTTGGCTCAAACTCTGGCGATCCTGTTTCAGTGATTGGACAGGATGGTAGGTTTTATGAAAACTACATAAATAACTCTTATGGACAGAGTGTAGCAACTTCAACAAATAATGGTGTTAATTGGACCAATTATACAGTTGCACCAAATCCCGGGCAGGTTGCAGATAAAAACCATTATATGGTTGATAAGACACCAACCAGTCCTTATGTAAACAGATCATATTGTGCATGGACAGATTTTGGTGGCGCTACTGATGGAGAGGTCGTTTTGCGATATTCAACAAATTTTGGTCAGACCTGGTCCTCAAATATTAATGTATCCGGTACTCTTACACCGCTTGGTAGTGCTTTTGCACAAGGTAACAATATTCAAACCGGTCCGAATGGTGAACTTTATGTTATTTATGCTATCTATGATGCTAACTGGACTGACGGTGAAGATGCAATTGGTTTTTCGAAATCAACTGATGGTGGTACTACGTGGACTCACCTCAGAGCATATAATCAGGTAAATTTTGGAATCAGAGGAAACCTCTCAAGTAAAAATGGAATAAGAGTTAGTTCATTCCCTTCAATGGCAGTTGACAGATCTGGTGGTCCTCGCAATGGATGGATTTATATAACCTGGCCGCAAAGAGGAGTTGCACCAGCAGGAAGTGACCCCGATATCGTAATGATAAGATCCACTGATGGTGGTGCTACATGGACATCACCTGTTCGTGTAAATGACGATGCATTAAATAATGGTAAAGATCAATATTATTCATGGTGCACAGTAGATCAGGTAACTGGTCAGTTAATGCTTATATTCTATGATAGCCGTAATGTTCCGAATAACCAGGCAGAAGTTTATATGGCATCTTCACTTGATGGAGGAAATACTTTTACTAATTTCAAAGTGAGCGATCAGCCTCATACACCTACACCAATCAGTGGTTTAGCAGGGGGCTATGCCGGCGATTATATTGGAATAGCAGCACTGGATGATATCGCATATCCATTCTGGGCAGATAACAGACTAGGTAGTGATCATTATCAGGCTTGGACGGCTTCGGTAACATTTGGTCCACCTTGCCCGATTGACCCAGCATCAAATCCAAGCCCAGCAAATGGTGCCATTGATCTTCCCATTTCAGGGAAACTTTAAATTGGACTAACGGCATAGGTGCAACTCAAATTGAGGTATGGTTTGGTGGATGTAACCTTGATTGGTTTATTCTGGTAATCTAATTACCTCGTTCTCCTTGCTCATTTGAACCGTTAACCTATTAACAGATTATAGATGGAAATAATAGGCAAGAATGATACTTGTAATGTTTCAGGACCTACATGGTCATTTAAGACAATGCAGGATCCTAATTTAGCAAATCTTTTCTGTGATGATTTTACAACCGTTTAGGTAACTGGACAATATTAGACCAATGATGGTGGAGCAGCCAGTTGTGTATGGTCTATATACCAGGCATCTGAATATACTCTACCACCAACAGCAGTCGGAAATGTAATGTCTGCTGATGCTGATGCTTGCAATGGAACCAGTGGTAATTCCCGAACAACCGCAACTCATAGCGGTATTGATGCATCAATGTATCAGACTGTATGGCTTTGAGTTTGATAATGACTGGCAACCAATTGGTACAGCAGATTTTGCGTATGTTGATGTAAGTGTTGATGGTGGAGCCACCTGGCAAAATGTATTTACATGGAATGATATCGATGTGAGAAACACTCACGAAGTATGGGATTTGACTTCATTAGTTGCACTCAGCAATTTTAGCATCAGATTTAGGTACAATTCAGCCCGCGTGGGATTGGTGGTGGGACTGTTAAAGATAATATTATGTATAATATGCTGCTGATTTGATTGCCGGTAGAACTCACATCATTTGCAGCAACTGCTGATAATGGTGTTGTTGAGTTAAGCTGGATAACTGCAACAGAAACCAACAACCGAGGTTTTGAAGTTCAGAGAAGCAATGGCAATGCATACGAAACAATCGCATTTGTTGCAGGACACGGAACCACAACAGAGCCACAGGCTTATTCATATTCTGACAGAAGTGTAAATGATGGTTCTTATAGCTACAGGTTGAAACAAATTGACTTCAACGGTACATTCGAATATTCAATTGTAATTGAAGTTGATATTACTATTCCGCTGGAGTATTCACTTGAGCAGAACTATCCTAATCCATTCAACCCGAGTACAACAATAAAATACTCGATACCAGAAGATGGATTTGTGAAGTTGGCAGTATACAATATGCTTGGAGAAGAAGTAGCAACGATAGTAAACACGACACAGAAGGCAGGCAGGTATGAAGTAAACTTCAACGCAAGCAAATTGTCGAGTGGAGTATATGTATACAGAATAGAAGCAGCAAACTTCACAGCTTCAAAGAAATTGATGTTAATGAAATAATTCAATCCTTAAGAAAGGATCAAAAGTAACAAAGCCCCGAATTGCCGGGGCTTTTTATTTTAATTTAGTACTTTATTTGATATTGAGAGTAATTAAAAATAATGTGTAAGTTTTGACACCAAACTTTAACCGGTTTCTTTTTTAAGATAATTAACTATTAACTCAAAAGAATTTAAGGAGTAAAAAATGAAATGGAATAGTTACTTGCAACACTGTTTCTCTTTTTTAATTGTTGTTCTCATGTTTAATATTTCATTTGCTCAAAAGCCATCAGCGAATCTTCCATTGCAGATTATCCCTGATGAATCTGAAGCGAGTATAAATCAGAATAATATGAGAATAAATGAATTAACTGGTGTTCCAATTGCACTTTACAAACCGAATTACCCTGTCATTGCTGATACTCCGGAGAGAATGGCGAAACAATTCCTCTCAGAAAATCACGAATTATTCAAACTTTCAGCCGAGCTTTCCGAATTAAAATTTATTACCACAAAAGAAACTCCCGGTGGATATCACGTTCATTTTGATCAGTATATAGGTGAATATCCGGTTTTGAATTCAAGAGTTAATGTTACGATAAGCAGAGATAATCGCGTTGTTTTCGTTACGAATGGTTCTAAGATCAATTATAATATTAAAGTAGTAAGCGATCTTGAAAAAATTATTATCAGTTCAGAACAGGCGTTGATTTCTGCAAAAAATTATTTAAGTCTGACCGGATCAGTTGCATTTGAAAAAAGTGAACCAGGTATTTATTATAATCAAGGCACTTTTAGACTCGCTCAGGTTGTAACAATCGTTCCTGCTGAAGAACTTTTTGGTGAATGGCAAATCTTGGTTGATGCGCAGACCGGAGAAATTTTCAGAGTTGAGGATAAAGCATGTTATTTTCATCCTGTTGGTGACGATCCTCAGATGGTTAATGGAACTGGTTATGTTTTTGATCCCGATCCATTAACACATGCACGAGCAACATATGGATCAACAGGATTTTTGGATAATAATGATGCAGACTCTGATTCATTAACAGCTCATCGTGAATTAAGAACATTATTCGATATTTCTTTTGAAGGAGGTGTATACCTTTTAAAAGGTCCCTGGGCAGAGATAAGAGATTTTGAATCACCTTCTACTGGTTTGCATACAAATCCGACAAGTGATTTCTTTTTTACAAGATTCCATGACACTTTTGAAGCAGTCAACACATATTTTCATATTGATAATTCGATGCGATGGATAAATAGCTCTCTTGGTTTTACTCTTACACCGTATCAATACGTAGGCGGTGTTCGTTTCGATCCTCATGGCTTAAATGGTGATGATAATTCACACTACCTCACTAGTACAGGTAGCATTGCTTATGGTGATGGTGGTGTTGATGATGCTGAAGATCTTGGTGTAGTTCTTCATGAACTTGGACATGGTATTCATGACTGGATTACAAATGGAGGACTTTCACAGGTTGAAGGACTTAGTGAAGGTAGTTGTGATTACTGGTGTACATCTTATATCAGAAGTACCGGATATTGGACACCAGCTTACCCGGCTTATAACTGGGTATTTATATGGGATGGTCATAATCCATTCTGGGCTGGCAGAATAACAAACTATACAGCACATTATCCTGAAGGATTAACTGGAACTATTCACACAGATGGTCAGATGTGGTCATCTTCTCTAATGTCCATTTATGATTTGATAGGAAGAGTTCCAACTGATAGAAATTTTCTTGAAGCATTATCAATGACAAACGGATCTTCCGGTCAGGTGGATGCTGCAAATGCATTTATCGCTGCTGATCAATTACTTTATTCTGGCAGTCACCTTGCTCAAATCATTCCAGTGTTTGTCGCGAGAGGATATATTACTGGACCAATTACTCCTGATTTTATTGCCGATGTTACATCAGGTCCGTCGCCACTTACAGTTCAGTTTACAGATCTCTCAATCTCACAGCCAAATCCGATAACCTCCTGGGAATGGGATTTTGATAATAACGGAACCGTTGATGCAACAACTCAAAATCCATCCTGGACTTATACAGCATTTGGTTTTTACTCTGTTAAGCTTACAGTATCTGATGGCACAAACACCGCGTCAGAATTAAAATCAAATTATATAACAGTAACAGATCCAAATGTAATACAATGGTGCGATGCATTTATAAACTTTAGCAACTGGACTGTTATTGGGCCTTTAGGTACAACAAACTGGACTTCAAATAGCTCCAGTTCTGCAGGCGGAACTCCTCCGGAATTAAGAATGAGCTGGACTCCACCATTTAACGGAGGATCAAAGATACGATCATCAGTTATATCATTACCAAATAATCAGCAAGTTAGTTATTCGTTTAACTATTATTTTGATTGGTATGCAAATCCAAGTGGAACGATTACAGTTGCAGTTACTTATGATGGAGGTACTACTAGCTTGATTTTATACAATCAGGTTGATGCAACGGGTAATGTTGGTCCAAGTTTAATGGCGGGAAATTTCACAACACCTGCATCAGGTGCACAGAACACCCAGGTAGAAATAACATTTACCGGAAACTCTTTTAACAATGATAATATTTATTGGGATAATTTGTGTTTGGGATATGTAGTCCCGGTAGAACTTTCATCCTTCAACGCAGCATCTAATGGTGCAGATGTAGAACTTCAATGGGCTACTGCAACAGAAACAAACAACCAGGGATTCCAGGTTGAAAGAATGACTGTTGGTGGTATATATGAAAATGTTGGATATGTAGCAGGATTCGGAACCACGACCGAACCAAAAGCATATTCATTTGTTGATTCAAAGCTTGAAGAAGGAAGTTATACATACAGATTGAAGCAGATTGACTTTGATGGTAGTTATGAATATTCTGATGAAGTAAGTGTTGAGGTAGAGATACCACTAGAGTATTCACTTGAGCAGAACTATCCGAATCCATTCAATCCAAGTACAACAATAAAATACTCGATACCTGAAGATGGATTTGTAAAGCTTGCAGTATACAATATGCTTGGAGAAGAAGTAGCAGCAATAGTTAACACGACACAAAAAGCAGGCAGATATGAAGTAAACTTCAACGCAAGCAAACTGTCGAGTGGAGTATATGTATACAGGATCGAAGCATCAAACTTTACAGCTTCAAAGAAATTGATCCTGATGAAATAATTAGTGAGCAATTATCTTAGTTAAATTATTTAAAGCCCCGCATAGCCGGGGTTTTTTTATGGTTATATATTTGGGTTAGAAAATCTGTAAGCGATTATCTAAGTTTAAAAAGTAATTTAATTAATGAAGTACATTACCAGATAGATACTGGAATGCTTTGGTGATACTATGAATTCCATCATCATCAAATCGTTTTTCATTCTCGGTATTCCTATCATCTTATAAATATTTTAGCTGAGGTCTATATATGAAATTTTCTGCTTACCTTTTTTTGCTGCTTATTGTTTCTTTTAGCAAACTTTTTTCGCAGGATTTAGAATCCTATTTAATCTCTTTATCAATAAAAGATGACTATGTTAACAATAAAATTGAAAGCCTCAATCTTCCTGTCATCTACCTTAATGATGATAAGCTGATAACTGTTATCTCCTCAGAAAAACTCATTGATCTTGAATCTTTCGGAATAAGTTACTCTGAACTGGATCAATGCACATTGTCAGATAAGTTTTCCATAATCAGCTCAAAGAAAGATGATGATCTGACTTCAATACTTGGATTTGAAAAGATAGTTTATGAAGGAATTAATTTCGTAATAGTTAAAAATAATTCTCTCAAACCTGAAGAGGCTTCGCTGAATGGTTTCAAAGTTGTTGAACTGAATGGAAGCAGTATTTATAAAAATCAGAAAAGAATCTGGAACTTTGATAAACTTCAATTAAATGATTCATTAATTACTCAAATAACTTCCTCTGTAAATCCGGATAGTGTAAGATTTGTAATTCAGAGTCTCCAAAATTTTCAAACCAGATTCCTACTAGCCGATACCCGCGATGCTGTGGCTGAGTGGATAAAAAATAAATTCTTAGAAATAGGTATTACAGATGTGGTGATTGATTCGTTTCAATATCAGGGAACCTGGCAGAAAAATGTTATTGCGACTCTGACTGGTATCTATGAACCCGAAGTGTATAATGTTGTTGGAGGTCATCACGATTCTTATTCATCAGGTAATCCTCTAATCTTTGCGCCCGGTGCTGATGATAATGCAAGCGGAACCGCAGCAGTGCTTGAGATTGCCAGAGTAATTAAAGCAAATAATTATCAACCTGAATCAACAATTAAGTTCATAACTTTTGCAGCAGAGGAATACGGCTTGTGGGGTAGTGTAGATTATGCTCAGAAAGCTTTAAACGCCGGAATGAATATTAAGATTATGATTAATCATGACATGATAAGCCATACATATTCTCCTGCTAATCAAAGCCAGGTAGATATAAACCGATACAGCGGATTTGAATATCTGCGTGACCTTGCATTTTATTGTGTCGAGAATTATTCCGTTCTTGAACCGAGCAATGGTGGCCAAAACAGTTCGGGTTCAGATAGTTATTCATTCTGGGAACGTGGTTTTCCTTCGGTTTATTTTGAAGAAACTAATTTCAGTCCCTATTACCATTCTCCCGCGGATACAATCGGTAACTACAATATGGAGTATTGTTCGGAAGTAATTAAATCTTCCTGTGCAGCATTATTATTAAATATTGTAATGCCTACAATGGTTCAAAATTATAAACTTGTTGATGCCGGAACAGGAAGCTCCCTTTTGCTTTCCTGGAGCCCGAATGCCTCTCCTGATTTTTACTAACTACAAAATTTATGTTGGTAATCAATCAGGTATTTATGATACAGTGCTGACTACAACTGATACCATCTTCACTGTTGGAGGATTAACAGAAGGAAATTTGTATTACGTTGGAGTATCAGTTCTGGACCAGGATGGTTTTGAAAGCCTGATCGTTGAAAGATCAGCACAACCTTTTGAGTTCCCATTTGCACCTCAAGACTTTACCGCAAGTCCTTTATGGCATCAGGTGAAGTTTTCGTGGCTTAAGAATAAAGAGTACGATCTTTTCGGATATAACATTTACAGATCAGTTACTGAGGGTCAGCTTGGTAATAAATTGAATCAGAATATTTTGCCTGATACATCTTATATAGACGCTTCAGCTGGTAATGGAATTTATTATTACTATACAGTTAAAGCAGTAGATAGTCTGTTAAATGAGAGTTTAAACAATACAACATTAAGATCCAGAGCAGTATCACTGGATCAGGGAATTCTGATAGTTGATGAAACCGCCGATGGAGATGGATCACTTATGAATCCGACAGATTCAGAAGTAGATAATTATTATGATGATATTCTATTACATTTTAATACTCAGAAATATGATATGATTCAAGAAACTCAAATCGGGCTTGCTGACATTGGTGCGTTCTCTACTGTTATCTGGCATGGTAATGATATTACTGATATGAATGCACCATTTGATTCTAAAAACGAAATTAAAAAATATCTTGATTTCGGAGGAAATTTTTTCTACACCGGTTACAAACCTTCAAAGGCTTTTGAAAAAATTGTTGGTCTGACAGGAAATTTTAGCAGCGGTGATTTTATTTTCGATTATCTGAAAATTCAGGAGACTAAAGGCACTATCTTCGCACTATTCAACCAGGCAAAAACAATTGCAGCAGGTTACAACAATATTTTTGTTGATTCATTAAAAACTTTGTCTTCAGATCAATACCATCTTAAAAGTATAGAGATGATAAAGGCCTCTAATGAAGGAACAAACATCTATAGCTATGAAACAAACTTTGACTCAACTTCTCAGCAAGGTTTTCTAAAAGGTCAACCTGTTGGTGTAGAGTATATCGGGAATGATTTTAAATCTATCACTCTTAGTTTCCCGCTTTATTATATGAATAAAGATCAGGCGAAGTCACTACTAGAATACATCTTAACAAATAAATTTGATGAGGTAATGCCGGTTGATGAACAGGTTCTGCAAATACCTTCTGACTACCAGTTGTACCAAAATTATCCGAATCCATTCAATCCAAGTACGACTATAAAATATTCAATACCGGAAGATGGATTTGTAAAACTTGCAGTATACAATATGCTTGGAGAAGAAGTAGCAACGATAGTTAACACATACACAGAAAGCAGGCAAGTATGAAGTAAACTTCTCCGCAAGCAAACTGTCTAGTGGAGTGTATGTATACAGGATCGAAGCATCAAACTTTACAGCTTCAAAGAAATTGATCCTGATGAAATAATTTTTTAGAAACTTCCTCAAGATTTTCTTCGGTAAAATTGCCCTGTCCAGTTAGTGGACAGGGCTTTTTTTATCAAAAACAAATCTTTTCATTGTATCAGAGAACAATCAAGACCATCATCTCAAATTGCCATCTATCAAGTGTAAGTACTAATTAATATTTTTTTCTTGCTTCTTAACTTTTCATTTTGCAATTTATAAAGAGGCTAAAAAAATAAAGTAGAGGGCAGCTTAAATGATGAACATAAATAGTTCATTTTTTCCCTGATTAATAAACAGGGAAAATTTGATGAAACAAAATTTAGTTTCAATCCAAGCACTTCAATTGACACACTTACCTGATATTCAAATCTGCAAAGCACACTATTATAATTTCTTCAAAATAATTTTTCTTCAGGGGAATTAAACAAATCTTTTACAAATAATTTTTTAGGAGGGTAAAATGGCTAATATCAAATTAAGATAGATTATTGAATGGAAATGTTATCATGCTCGAGATGCGACCGATGTAAAACATGGTGATGAGTTAAAGTATATAATGTGGTAGACTGGCATGGAACTTTTCAATAGCTATTAGATAATACTGACTAATTTATTTCAGTAATGGAAATCTGAATATGCGAATTTGTAGCAGCTAGATGCAACTAATGCTGATGAGTACATTGACTGCAAGGTCCAAACATTAATATTAGGACAAAGTATAATATGTATGCGTAAACAGTATCATTGGACCGCAACAACATCCAGGCGTTGATGCACCACCAAGAATAATTCGTGTGGTCTAAAAAAATAAGATTTAAGAAAAATAACTTTCTTGATTGTTCAGCATTATTTGTAACTGGATGTTTTTATAAACAAAAAGTAAATGTCCTTTAAAGCAAAAATATATTTAATCATTATTTTCGAAGTTGCATTTCTCTTTGCACAAAAGCGAGATATCCAATTCGAGCATATTACCACCAGCGAAGGGTTTTCATTGAACAGTGTTTTATGTTTTATGCAAGACAGCCGGGGGTTTCTATGGGTTGGAACATTTGATGGTCTAAATAAATATGATGGTTATAATTTTACTGTTTACAAAAACTCAATTGATGATACTTCCAGCATAAGTGATAATAAGATCAGATCCTTGTGCGAGGATAAAAATGGCAACATATGGATTGGTACCTGGGGCGGTGGACTTAATAAATTTATTCGGGATACGGAAAAATTTATTAGCTTCCACCACAATCCCGATGACCCCAACACGATCGCTTCCGAAAGTATATTTTCGATTTTCCTAGATCCTTCTGGCAATATCTGGATTGGCACTGAAGGTGGAGGATTGGATTACTTAGATATTTCTAATGAAAAGTTCACTCATTATAAAAACAACCCTGATGATCCTTATAGTTTAGGTAGTAATACTGTTAACGTTACATATGTTGATAAAGCCGGAACATTGTGGTGTGGTACTTCAAAAGGAGGTTTGAACAAGTTTGAAAATAGCAGCAAACGATTTATTAGATTTTTGCATTCTGAAAATGACCCACAAAGTCTTACTGGAAATTCTGTCCAATCAATCTGGGAAGATAATTTTGGTGACTTATGGATTGGTACATCCGATGGCCTGAATAAATTAGACCGAACCACTAATAAATTTAAACGTTATATACACGATCCACAAAATCCCGAAAGTATAAGCGATAATAATGTCTGGGCGATACACGATGACGGTGAAGCAAATCTTTGGATCGGAAATATCAATAGTGGGTTAAATTTGTTTGATCGTAATAATGAAACATTTACTTTTTATAGTAAAGATTACAGCAATCCCAAGAGTTTAAGTGACTATGGTGTTTTTGCAATTTTTAAAGACCGAACAGGTGTAATGTGGATTGGCACCTGGGCCGGAGGATTAAACAAATTCAATAATGAAGAATTAAAATTTAAAACCTACTCGCACAATCCAAAAGATCCTAATAGTCTGGGTAGTAACTCCATATATGCTATTTATAAAGACAAATCAGGAATTCTTTGGGTTGGGTGTGAAGGTGGCGGTTTAAACAGGATAGATGAGAGGAATAATAAAATCACTCGCTTCATGCATAATCCCAATGATCGTTTCAGTATCAGCAGTGACTATGTTTATTCAATTTGTGAAGACACACAAGGCTTCCTTTGGGTTTCCACTGACCAAGCGGGATTGAATAAATTAGATAGAGAGTCGAACAGGTTTGAACGCTTCTCTCATGATCCTGATAATCCAAATAGTTTAAGTGATGATGCAATCTCACTAATATTTATTGACAGTTTTGGTGACCTGTGGATTGGTACGAGAGGAAGTGGAATGGATAGATTAGAGAAAGGCAAAAAAGAATTTACTCACTATAAAAATGATCCTGAAAATCCCAGCTCTATATCATCAAAGCTGGTATATTGTTTTTATGAAGATCGACTTAAAAATTTATGGATTGGAACTAACGATGGCGGCTTGATGCTGTACAACCGGGATTCGGATAATTTCACCCATTATAAACACGACCCGAAGAATAGATTAAACAGTCTTAGTAATAACATTATCACTTCAATTTGCGAAGATGAAAATGGAATTTTGTGGATTGGAACAACCGGGGCTGGTCTCAACCGGTTTGATAAAACAAAAAATCAGTTCAAACATTACCGTGAAAAACAAGGATTGGCTGCAGATCTTATCTATGGAATACAATATGACGATAAGGGAAATCTCTGGATCAGTACGAACTATGGCCTTTCCAGATTTAATATTAAAAAGGAGGAATTTAGAAATTATAACAAAGCAGATGGATTGCAGGACAATGATTTTAATAATTGGGCACATTTCAAAGATAAAACAGGGAGGATGTACTTCGGTGGTGTAAATGGATTTAACAGTTTTTATCCCGAGGAAATCATTACCAGGCCATACAAGTCACAAATAGCAATCACAGATTTTAACATTCTCCATAAACCCGTTGCGATAGGTTACGATTCTCTCTGGGATCGTATAATTCTTGAGAAGTCAATTACCGAAACAAAGCAAATTGAGTTGAGCTATGATGAAAATATAATAACGTTTGAGATTACACCTTTGGAATTCCATAATCCTCGGAGAAACTTGTTTACTTATAAAATGGAGGGATTCGAAAAGAATTGGATTTACGGAAGCGCAAGCAACAGACGCATTACCTACACTAATCTCGATCCAGGTACATATACTTTTTATGCAAAAGGTTCAAATAATGAAGGCGTTTGGAATGAAGCAGGTACATCGCTCAAAATAATAATTCGTCCACCATGGTGGGCTACGTGGTGGTCTTACATACTTTATGTCTTTGTATTTGTTTTGCTCTTTGCAGGATCAACAAGATTTTATCTTAACCGTGAGCGATTGAGGACTCAACTCGAATTAGAACAAGAGCACGCGAAAAAGCTTGAGGAAGTTGATAAAATGAAATCCAACTTTTACGCAAACATTTCACACGAATTCCGTACTCCTCTTATGCTGATACTTGGTCCGGTTGAAAAACTAGCGTCCAAATTAGCCGATGAAGACAGTAAAAAGCAAACGGGACTGATAAAAGGGAATGCAAAAAGGCTGCTGAATCTTATCAATCAACTTCTTGAGCTATCACGCTTAGAAGCTAAAAAGCTAAAGCTTAATGCTTCACCGCGTAATATTGTGCACTATGTTAAAGGTCTGGTAAGGGAGTTTGAATCAATTACTGAACAGAGAGATATTTCATTGAAGCTAATTATTGAAAAGGAAAATATCGATGCTTACTTTGATAAAGAAAAGATGGAGAGGATAATAACAAATGTAATGTCAAATGCTATCAAGTTTACTCCGCAAGGCGGAAGGATTACTGTTAAGATTAGTGAAACACCCCGCAATGAAGTTGAAATTATTGTGAGGGACTCAGGTATAGGAATTCCTAAAAGCGAACTTGTAAAAATATTTGATAGGTTTTACCAGGTTGATGGTTCACACACAAGGGAACACGAAGGAACGGGAATTGGCTTAGCCTTAACTAAAGAACTTGTCGGGCTTCACCAAGGACAAATATTAATTGACAGTGAAGAAGGACATTGGACTGAAGTAAAACTCTATTTTCCGCTTGGCAGAGAACATCTGACTGATGATGAAATTAGTGAGTCTTCTGAATATGAACTACACAAATTTGATGGTACAAAAGAATTCGCAATTGATGAATCAGTATGTGAAGAAAATGAAGATGAAAATCTAATTGATAAAACTATTGTTCTTATTGTTGAAGATAACCCTGATGTAAGAGACTATGTTAAAGATGAACTGAAGGAAATCTATCATATCGAGGAAGCTGCAAACGGTGAACAGGGATTAAGGAAAGCCCAAAAGTGCATTCCAGATTTGATTGTTAGTGATATTATGATGCCAAAGATGGATGGTTATGAAATGACAAGGAAGCTGAGACAGGATGAAAAAACCAGTCACATCCCTATAATACTACTTACTGCAAAATCTGATAGAGACAGCAAACTTGAAGGATTAGGTTTAGGTGCCGATGATTATCTTACTAAGCCATTCGATACGCAGGAGCTTTTAGCCAGAATAAAAAATCTGATTGAAACCAGAAGATTACTGCAGGAAAAATTTGGAGCCGGCACAGTTGTATTACATAAACCTGAAAAAGAAAAACTAAGCTGCCTCGATCAACAATTCCTTGACAGGGTTATGCTGGTTATTGATCAGCATATTACCGAGGAGGAATTCAGCATTGAAGAATTTGGAAAAGATGTTGGAATGAGCAGGTCGCAGATGCACAGAAAATTAAAAGCGCTAACAGGTAAATCAACAAGTTTATATTTAAGAACTGTCCGGCTTGCAAAAGCTAAACAGATGATTGAAAATCAAAAAGGAACAATTTCAGAAATCTCTTACCAGGTAGGTTTCGCCAGTCCTGCCTACTTCAGCCGGTGTTTCAAAGAAGAATTTGGCTTTACGCCAAGTGAAGTTTCAAAGTAATAATTTTCTCAGATAAAATAAGGCTCATTCGATTGTTATCCAGGTCGATCCCGATAATTCGTGGTGAGAATGGGAAAAATCTCTTAAAAATATTTCTCATTCTGTATCGGATTTATCCGATACTCAAAGCTGAGAAGTAGAGAAAAAATAACCGTTTCAACGGTTTATTTCTTTTAAATGAATACTTATTTTGCAAATAAAAGAAAAAGAGATATGTCCAAGCACTCCTATAACAAAATTTGGATTCACTTTATCTGGGAAACGCCAGGTAAAGAAAAAATACTTTCCAAAGAAGCAAGGAAAAAGATTTCTAATTTTCTGTATGATTACTGCAAATCGAAAAATATATTTATGAAGATCAATTATGTAAATGCAGATCATGTTCACGCTGTTGTCGATTTACCTACAGACCTTTCCGCTGAAGAATGTATAAAATTGTTAAAAGGATCATCATCATTCTTTATTAATAAATACAGGATTACGGCAGGTAAATTTTCCTGGGGAAAAGGTTATGGTACATTTTCGGTTTCTGCTTCTCAATTAAACAATGTTGTAGAATACGTGAAGAATCAAGAAGATCATCACAGATTAAAAAGCTTTACAGAGGAATATCTGCTGTTTATTAAAAAATATGGAATTGACTCGAAAGAAAACGGTTAAAACCGTTCAAAACCTTTTTTAGAAAGCAACATTACCACCACGATAAATCGTGGTGAGAATGGGAATAAAAAGCTATAAACCTTTACGCCACAGGCGCACAGGTAAAACGGTTGTAAAGGTTTCTTGTTAGGCTTAAATTTTCTACAGGATAAATCCTGTAGAGAATGGGAAATTTGAAATGATTCTCCTTTGAATTCATTACGTCCTTGAATATATATATAAATCTCGGTCTCCACCGGATTTATCCGGTGGAACACTCGATATCCAAACCAAAAAGTTAACGGTTTCAACCATTTTTCTCTACTATTTGTAGCCTTGCTTTTTAATCTTTCACAATCGGACTTTTCTATTCAATTAAGCCACCGGAGTTAATAATTCCTTAAAAATCAGTTAAAAACCTAAAAAATGCAACATAGCTGCAAGCTTTTGCAACATAGTTAATAACCACCCCCTGCCTCTATTTTGTTTATTTGAAGAGCGAATCCAGAAATATTCTCAACGCTTTTGTTTAGGAGGTAGGAATGGTAGAAAATTATAAATCCCCAGTGAAAATCATGGGTGTATGGCGGGGGAGAATACCGCTCATTTCAATATTATTGACATTCGCTGCTATCAGTTTCGTTATTGCTCAGGATAATAACTATTGGGCAAATGCATCCACCGGTTCAACCAAAGTCTTCACAATTTCTTTTATAGATGAACAAAATGGAGAGGCAATATCTGCTGAAGGAGATGTATTACTTACCCAGGATGGAGGTTCCAGCTGGAAGTTGGATACAAAAAACACAGAAACGATAAACAATAATGAAAAGCTTTACTGGAAAGCTGATGTTTACTGTTCTGTTATGCAGTCAACAGACGGAGGAGAAACCTGGGTTCAGTACGATAAAGATAGACAGGAACATTTTTGCGGAGTTTATCATGAAGATGAAAACACCGGACACGATATAGCCAGTCAATTTTTAAACAAGGTATCAACAAAGGTTTTCCTTTGTTTAAAAAACAATGAAATTAATTCTCTGATAGATCACCCACAGCAATGTGCAGAATATTACCGCAGTCCAACTGAAGGCTGGGCATTGGGTTGGTGCATCCGGAATTTTAATAATACTGCACCATCAAAAGGAGAAAATTGAAGTGAATGTAATTGCAGCACATCAACAGAAAAATATTATTCCTTCAGGATTTTGCCTCGAGCAGAACAATCCGAATCCATTTAATAAACTGACCACGATCAAATTTAATTTACCATGTCAAGCTAAAGTCACTATTGTTATTACTAACTCGTACGGAAGGGTTGTGGATAAATTAATTTCAAGTGCACACAATGCAGGATCTTATGAACTTGAATTTTTTGGGGACGGATTGCCAAAGGGAACTTATTTCTGTCATGTAGTTGCTGATAAATTTTCGGAATCAAGAGAAATGGAATTAACAAAATGAATTATCTACCTACCTCCTATATGGATGAATGAGAGGGTGGAAGTTGTTATACAAAAAAATAACGCACCTTGTAATACAATTTTGCCCTCTTTTATTTCTGAGAGGATGCAGTAAGGTAGTTTTTTTAACATAAATGAAAAAATTGAGAGAAGATATGAGCTTCCCCACAGCACAGTAAAAAAGAGGGTGGAAATTGTTTATTAAAAATAAACGCACCCAATAACACAGTTTCGCCCTCTTATTTTTCTGAGCAAGTGCGGTAAGGTAGTTTTATTAAATCATCAAGGAAAAAATTATTTAAAGATATGAGCTTCCCCACAGCACAGTAAAAGAGAGGGTGGAAATTGTTTATTAAAATTTACGCACCCGATAACACAATTTTGCCCTCTTTTATTATCGGAAGGAAGCACGCTTACAAAATATTATCGCAACCGTTGATTAACTCTTAGAAGGGGAAGTTGATCAAATATTGAAAAGAAACTGATGAATTTATTGGAATACAGGATCAACGAAAACGTTTCAGGTTTAACTAACGCAAAACTAATATTTGGCGTTTTGAGTGTTTCGTACTCAATGCTGGTAGATTGATTTTCTATCAGATGGCACCATATAGTTTTAAAATTTGACAAAAGATAGGGAGGCCAATCTCCACGAAAGCCAACTCGATTCGCTTGTGGCGAGCCGGGGTGGGAGGACAGCTCGGGCGGGATACTAGCCCGCCCGGATTTACCTCTCCCTTAATCCCTCTCCTTAGTAAGGAGAGGGAAATAGAGTGAGGTTGTATTCTTAGCAAAGTATTTAGTAGATGGGAAATATTTTTACATAAAACTAAAATGTGGTGATTCCAATGAAAGAATTTATAGAATTCATCGTAAAACAGCTTGTAGATAAACCCGGAAAGGTAAGAGTTGAAGAAAAGACACTGAATGAAAATACAATAGAGATTATAGTTGAAGTTGATAAAGACGATATTGGAAAAGTCATCGGTAAGAAAGGAAGAAATATTAATTCGATGCGGACTTTAATAACAGCTGTTGGGTGCAAAGGGAAAACACCGGGTTACATTGCAGGTTGTGGAATAAAAAAATAATAATTTGCTTTTCCCCTCCTGCCTGAGGAGGGGATTTGGAAAAAAGTGTTCTTTATAAAATGAATTATCTCTCTAACTAATTAATTATTAACAATCCATAAATAGGAGGTTCTATGAAACGGTTACTATTTCTCTCCACTCTTTTCATTATTTGTTTTTGTACATTGCTGTCGCACAGGTAGTTGATAGTAATATTAGATCAGGGTAATGCTTCATTAGCAATCCCATCAGATGTTGGTTTGTCTCCTGGAGATACTCTTCAATTTGTATCCATCAATGGTGATTTTGACATTTTAATAACTGATGCTTATAAATTTCTTAAGATAAAAGAAGATGATCTAAAAATACGCCTTGATAGCTCAACAAATCCACAAAGTGATAAATTTATTGTTAGAGGTATTAAAGAATATAAAGATGAATTTAATATTTACTGTATTTCCAATAATAGTTGGCCAGATGCACCTCCAAGAATAATTATTCAGTACAGTAATTTCACTGAAAGTGGTGAGAATTCAGGACTAATAAATTAAACGGGCGAGAAAAACTCTCGCCCTAAAATAAAAAAGAGAAAATTAAATCTTAACTAACAAACTATGTGTAATTATTTAATAAAATTCCTAGACCAAATAAAGCCTTTCTATAAACTACCTTCGGCCGCTCCGATATTTGCTAGAGTTGCCCGAGGGTTGGCTCGCCTAAACTTTAACACTTAAATAATTTCATTAATAAACTATTCCATAATTATGAGGTTCGTATGTTAAGTTCTACAGCTTGTCCCGTTAATTCGGGAAAATCCCGTTCGTTAGCTAAAAAGGCAGGCAACTCGGGAATGAAGTTTTTATTTCTTTTAATCCTGGTAGTTTTTTGCGACCCGAAAATTCTTGCTCAGGATTATGATACAGAGTCATATCGGGACAATGAGCCGAGAAAAGTAATAATAAATACCCACGATCCTAATCTTAAATCCTTTCCAGAAAAATCTTTTTATAAACAGAAAGCAGATTGGCAATATATAATCGATACTACCTGGGGAGCGGGTTTACCCCTTGCACAAAAACAGCAAATCTTTAATACATTTACGACAAATATCAGAAACTCATTTGATGGATTCCAATCACTTGGGATGAGTTTGGCGACTTGGGATTCTATAAAAAATTATTATTACTCTCAGATTAACTCTTCAACCAGCCGCGGAAGATTTGCTGCAATTATGAATCAAGTGTGTTCAAAAATGAGAGATGGTCATACATATTGTGATGATATACAGCTATATGCAACACCATTAAATCCTGGAGTTCCATTTTTTATGTTTGGTGGATTAATTATAAATGCAAATCATTTTGGTGCAGTGACAACCGTTTTACCCGATAGTTCAGTTTTGATATTACGTGTTGTTAATAATCATCCGCTAAATCTCGAGCCGGGAGATATTATCCTTGGATATGAAGGCGTTCCGTGGAAAGATTTAATTGTTGAATTAATGGAAGCTGAACTTCCAAATTTCGATTGGTGGGGTGGCTACGATGGAACTTTTACTGATCACTTATTTATTGGTGCCGGAATGAACTGGCATCTGTTCGATATAATTGATGTATTAAAATACTCGAGCGGAGATACGGTGCATTTATCTGTTGCTCCTATGGTAAACTTAAATGTTCCAGCAATGGCAAATAATGAGCAGATGGAAATATCCAACATTCCCTTTCCAAATTTCTCTAGTGGTCAGTACGTTTCTTATGGAATTCTTAACAATACAAATATAGGTTACATATTCACTTATTCAGAAGGTGGTTCGGGTAATTCGCAATTTGATCAAGCTGTAGCTTCATTACAGAACACTGATGCACTAATAATCGATATGCGTTGGAATACAGGCGGTCCAACGGGATGGACCGGGGCTTTTAAGATTTTAGCAAATGAAAGTTTCCCCACTCTTGAATTTGCCCCTAGATGTAATTCCTTGGACTTCACTTTGTGTCCAAATGGTGATGTAGGAACTTGTTTCGTTAATGGATCGGGTACTGGTGCATATGATAGACCAATAGCAGTGTTACTTGGTCCCAACTGTTAAGCACCGGTGATCGCAATGCATATAGATTAAAGTACCTGTATAATGTAAGGACATTTGGTAGACCTACGTGGTCAAGTCTTGGAAGTAGTGTATATCCGACTTACTCGGGCTGGGATATGCGTGTCTCTTCAGCCGATATGTTTCATACTAATAATCCCGGCTATTACTTAAATAGAAGAGAGTTCCCGATCGATTTTCCTGTTTGGCATAATCGTGATGATGTAGCAATAGGGAAAGATGCCGTCGTTGAAAAAGCCTTGGACTGGATTAATAATTTGGTTTATCCGCATAATACTGTCAACGGATAAAACTTATTATTCACCGGGGGAAGATTCAGTTCATCTTTCTACAATTATTGAAAATCCAAACGCTCACCAACTATCAGCTCGTGCATATCTCAAAACAATTGAAGGAGTGTTGATTGATTCTGTGGATCTTGCCAAACAAGTATTAGATTTAGCGGGAGAAAATTGGACAGCAAATTTGAATCTTTCTCCATCAGAAGAATTTTATAAAATCGCACTTACTGTTTTTGATGAAATAACTTCAGATCATTTCAATGTACCAAATGCAACAAGATTTACAACCGTTGGCCCGGTTGTGTTGGATAATATTTCTTGGACAAAAACGTCAACCTATTATTCAGTAAAACCTTTCTTAAAGAATCAATCAACTGTTACAACAATAACAAATGCATCAGTGAGTCTTATTTGCAATGATCCCTGGGTAATATCTATTACACCAACCATCACAGCCTTACCAGACATTCCTCCGGGTGCTATAGTCAGTCCCACAGTATCGTTTACAGTTACTGTAAATAATTCAATATTCCCAGGTTATTTCAATTTCAAAGTTGAAGTAATGGGTGATGGATGGACCATACTGGACAGACTCAATGCAAGTAGAAACCAACATTCCAGTTGGCTGTATCAGTTGCTAATGGTTGGAATATGGTATCAATACCAGGTTTGCATCCTGTCAATCAGAATGTACTTACGTGGTGGCCGGGTAAAGATCCGTTAGCTGAAGTATTTAAGTATGGTGGTATAGGATACAGTGTTAGTAACACTGCAACACCTGGCACAGGATACTGGATGAAACATTTAGGAGCAAATGTATATAATACAGGAGAAGAATGGCCAGCAATACAGATAGTCACGCATAATCCAATTGCTGGTAATTCAGGATGGAATCTGATCGGAGGATATGAACAGAGTGTGGCGACAGCAGGATTAACAACAAATCCTCCGGGATTGATAACATGGACCAGTATATAAATATTCAACTGGATATCAGATAGCAACAACATTAGATCCGGGATATGGATACTGGGTTAAGCTAACAGGTGCAGGACAGATAATAATACCCAATGCTTTAGAAAAAGGAAGTGGAGAAGTAGAATAGCTTTTCTGAAGATTGGGGAAGAATAATAATAACAGATGCAGCAGGAAGAAATTATACACTGTATGCAGTAACGGGAAAAGTAGACTTAAGTCAGTATGAACTACCACCAGAACCAATGGCAGGAATGTTTGACATCAGGTTTGGTAGCGGAAGGATAGCTGAAGATTTAAGTAGTAGTAATTCAGATCAATAGAGATGAATGGGATAACATATCCGATTAACAGTAAGAGTAGAGGGAATAGATATCAGATTGATGGATGAAACAGGCAAGCAGATAAATGCAAACCTGAAGTCAGGTGAAAATGTAGTGATCAGTGATGCAACAATACAGAAGCTGATGGTTTCAGGAGAGATGATTCCTATGGTATATGCGCTTGGAACAGAATTATCCGAATCCATTCAACCCATATACAGTGATTGAATTCTCATTACCAGAAAATGTCGGTAATGTAAAACTTTCAATCTACAATACATTGGGTGAGAAGGTTGCAGAACTGGTCAACGCAGCATTGGTAGCTGGAAAGTATCAGTATCAATGGAATGCACAGAATGTAGCAACAGGAATGTATATCTATGAATTGAGAACTGACAAGTTTGTATCAGTGAAGAAGATGATTTTGTTGAAGTAAAAAAAGAAATTGTAGGGACAGGTCGCAACCTGTCCCTACAAATGAAATGTGAGAATACAAATTGTTAGGGCGGGTCACTGACTCGCCCGAATTAAAAATTTAACGGGAGTCAAAAATGAATAAACTATTACAAACTTTGTTTTTCTTTTTGTCTGGTAACGCAAATATCTTTTGCGCAAGGATCTTGGACTCATATCGGTGATATGCCTGAGATTCGACTTGCACATACTGCTAATGAGTTAGATGGGAAAATTTATATTGTCGGTGGGATGAATACTGAGCAAGGTCAGCTGCCAACCACCGCGTTAATATACGATAGATCGTTAGGAACTTGGACAACAATTCCGCTTCTGAATAATGAATTCAGAACCGCACATACAAGTTGTGTTGCGAATGGTAAACTTATATGTAATTGGTGGTTGGACAACTGATGGTCCCAATTATGTCACTTCTTCTAAAGTAGATATGTATGATCCTAATACTGGTTTATGGACTTCTAAAAACCCAATGCCAACGCATAGAGCAAATATTGCTTCTGCTTTAATTGATGGGAAGATTTACGTAATGGGTGGGTTACGCACTGTAGGGGGCGTAGTTAACTATACCGGACTAAAAACAATGGAAGTGTATGATGTATCTACAGACACGTGGGACACAACAAAAGCAGATATGCCAACAGGGCGATGGGGTTTAAGTGCTGTTGCTTTTGATGGGAAGATATATGTTTTTGGTGGTACAACAGGTATAGGAGCAACAGTCTATGCATCCGTACAGGTATATGATCCTCAAACAAATACCTGGATGGTCAATTCATAATATGCCAACTACAAGATATTAACTTACTACCTGTTTATTGGATAATCTTATATATGCCATTGATGGGTGGCTAAGCAGTGATTATGGTCCTATATATGATAAAGTTGAAGTCTATAATCCTGAAAACGATACTTGGTATACTGAAACACCAATGCCAGTAGCCCGTGCATTACTAGCAAGTATTGTTCTTGATGGCAAAATTCAAGTATTTGGAGGCTCGAGCACTTTACATCCACTGATAGGTAGTTCCGGGATTTATGAATTTTCAACTGGAGATCCGCTTTCTGAAGGTGCTTACACAGTAGGTTCTGGTGGTTATTTCTCATCAATCCAAAGTGCTTTGATAAACTAAGCACAGATGGAGTTGCCGGAAATGTTACTCTTGAACTGATTGATAATCTTTACACAGCACCAACAGACTCATTCGGATTTAAATTAGTCGGCCCAATCCCCGGAGCCGGTCCAAACAGCAGAGTTACTATTAAACCAGCAGAAAATAATAATGTGTTAATTCAGGGCAGCGCAAGGGATCAATTATCTGCAATTAATACAAGTTTTGTAACAATCGATGGTGTCAGTTTGACGGGGCCCACAACTTTATCGGTTCATGCACTTTACAATAATCAATTCTCGTGGAATGCCTGCATCAATTTTATTGATAATTCAGACCATAATATTATCCGGGACATAACATTTATCAGCGATGATATTAATAGAGGTGGAGGTGGTCCTTCGTTGTATACACGGGCGGGTATTAGTGCCGTAGCGGATAGTAATCTTATTGAAAATAACTTCATAAAAAAATGTGGTGTTGGAGGAATTTACCTTGCTTTTGATAATTCAAATATTCGTGGTACGGGAAATATTATAAGAAGTAACTTCATTGGCTCTGAAACAGATAGTGTGCTTGGGTGGGGAATACAAATAGAGCATGCACAGAGTACGATAGTTGAAAATAATATTATTCAGAATTTGAAGCACACACCTACAAATGTTTCTAATATTATCAATGTCGGAATAAATTCTTATTCCGGTCTGGGAGATATAATAAGAAACAATGTTGTTCATGGAGTCAGATCAAGCAGTGGTTATTCCGCAATTGGTATTTTATTATCAGGTGGCGACGGTTCGAACAATATGGTTTATAATAACATGGTATATGATATTCAAAGTGCATCAACACAAGGTAACAGCAGAGTAGCTGGGATACAGATATGGAATCAAACCAATCCTAAAATTTATTATAACAATGTATATCTATCAGGGACGGGTAATGGAGCGAATCCCGCGGGTTCAGCTGCGTTATATATCTATGGTGGATTTAGCGGCTCACCAGGTGTTGATCTCAAGAACAACATTTTTGTAAACACAAGAGATGAATCACCGTATTGTGCTTCAGCAATTTATGATTACAATATTTATAATCTTACATCGGATTATAATGATCTTTACTATGACGAGACTAATCAATACAATTGTCTGACAAGAATTGGAGTAACTAATTATCATACACTTGCAGATTGGCAAGCAGCAACTGGAAAAGATCTACATAGTTATGTTGAAATGCCGGAATTTGTTGATCCGTATTTGCACATTGATGAAAGCATTGCGACTTATCTGGAATCACGCGGAACTCCAATTGCAGGAATAGACACGGACATTGACGACGATACTCGTAATGCTACAACTCCTGACATTGGTGCAGATGAGTTTGATGGGATTTACAAACCTACAGGTGTTGAAGATGAAACAACTCTTCCAACAGAATTTGCACTTGAGCAGAATTATCCCAATCCATTCAATCCATGAACAATGATCAGTTATCAGTTACCGGTTGGTGGAGATGTAATGTTTAAATCTATGATATCCTCGGCAACGAGATGGCAACATTGATTGATGAATTCAAACCTGCAGGGAGATATGAAGTTGAATACAATGCATCATCGCTCCCAAGTGGTGTGTATTTCTATCAACTTAAAGCAGGTGACTATATCAGATACGAAGAAGATGTTATTGAAATAAAATAAAAATCATTGTAGTAGGGACACAATATATTGTGTCCCTACAAATGAAATGTGAGAATATAAATTGTAAGGGCGGGACGATGTCTCGCCCGAAATAAAAAAAATATTTTTATAGGGAGGAGTGATGAAATTATTATTACTATTACTAGCATGCTTAAGTTTAAGCTTCATCAGTTGTGAGCCGGAACAATATAAGATGACAGTTTCAATCAGCGGAAGTGGTGCTTACAAAATAGTTCCTGAAAAAAATGAATACGAAGAAGGAGAAACTGTAACCATTACGGCAATCGCTGATAGCGGCTGGAGATTTAGAAAATGGGAAGGAAGCACACCATCTTCAAAGACAAATCCATTGACTTTGGTAATGGATGGTCAAAAAAATATTAGTGTTGTATTCGGAATTCCTATTGAACCGGATTTAACAGGTACCTGGGAAAGTGAACAATATTTAGTAACCTTTGAAATTGAACAACCTGACCCGTTCGAAATAGACCTCAAAGGTAAAATGATTGCCACATTAAATACTGGCTCTAAGCTCATTTATAATTTTACAGGCTCCAACAATAATCCCCAGATTCGTTTGCTCTGTAAGAAGAGTGGATTCTATGATATTAATTATCATGAAACATTAATAAATGATAACCACATTGACGGTTATGTGGTTGAAAATAGTGTAGCTTATGATTGTGATCTACTAAGAGTAACGGAATCACCGTTACTAAAGAACAGACTTCCACTGGCAGTAAATAAGGCAGTCGATCCTTCGCCAGGCTCAGGACAAGTTTATGTGAACACGAAGAAGATGATTCTTGATAAAGTAAAAATCATTGTAGTAGGGACACAATATATTGTGTCCCTACAAATGAATGTGAGAATAAAAAATTGTAAGGGCGACCTACCTACCGGCAGGCAGGGTCGATGGCTCGCCCAACATAAAAATCAAAATTTGAGGAGAATTATATGTGGAGAAATAAAAACTGTATATAACTAAACCTTCGAGGAAATAAAATCTGAATCAATTGGGTACCTCGAGGGTTACGGTGCATAAAAAAATACTAAATGGTATCGAGTGCTCAATCATATTGCATCTATAGCGACTGAACACCCTGATAATTTATTAACAATTTATTAGGAGGTTCTTATGAAACGGTTAGATGTTCTATTCGTTTTTCTTTTCACAGTGTTGTTTTCTTACACTGTTGTTGCACAGGAATTAGGCTCAATTAGGAAGAGCTATGAGATTACAATCCCTGAAAAAATTCAGAGTCTGCATGGTGAACCACCTTTACCAGCGGGAACTTATTCAATTGGTTCGGGGGGATATTTTGCGACGATTGGAGCTGCATTTAGCAAGCTAAGTACGGACGGTGTTGCCGGAGAAGTAATTCTGGAACTGATCAACAATGTTTATATCACTCCTCCATCTGAATATGGTTTCTTTCTTAATGGACCAATACCCGGAGCCGGGCCAAACAGCAGAGTTACTATTAAACCTGCTGAAAATAAAAATGTCATTATTGTGTGTAATTCAAGGTATTCTCTGGTCTTTCTGAATACCAGCTATCTCACATTAAATGGTGTCGGCTTGACAGGGGCCACTACACTCACCATACATGCTCTTTACAAAAACATTTATGCGGCCAATGACTGTGTTCAATTCTGGAATAATTCCTGCTACAACGTCGTTCAAAATATAACCTTCATCAGCGAAGATTATACGAGATATGGCTGCGGAATATTAATCTGGAACCAGCCAAATTCTTTAACGCCGCCAAATCACAACCTGATTATCAATAACTTTATTAAAGAGGCGGGAATAGGAATATGTATCCTGGGTTATGGACTTGCCGGTACCAGTCCGAATGGTAATATTATTAAAGGGAACAAAATAGGATCGGATACTGACAATTTAATAGCCTGGGGAATACAGTCAGAAATTACTCTCAATACAATCATTGAAAATAATATCGTCCAGAATATTAGATATTATAATAATAACATAAATCCAGGTATTAATGTTTATGGCGGTTATGGTAATATCATTCGGAACAATTTAGTTCATAATATTTCTGCAGATGGCGGTATATACGGCGGCTGTGGAATTTTATTATCCGGATCTTCTGGTCCAGGTGTGCAAGGCAGTAATCATCTTGTATATAATAATATGATATTTGATATACAAAGTTCATCGATGGAGGCCGGAGCCTGCGTCAGTGGAATACAGATGTGGAACCAGTATGCTCCAAAAATTTATTATAACTCAGTGTTTCTAAATGGCAACGGAAATGGAGCAAATCCTGAAGGTTCTTCAGCATTATTAGTCTGGGGAGGTTGTTCAAATATTAGTATGAAGAACAATATCTTTGTGAACATTAGAGATGATTCACCAAATTGCGCTTCATCTGTTTGTTTTTATACACCTACAACTATAACATCAGATCATAATGATCTTTATTATAACGCAAACCAAATTAATTGTTTAGTTGACTATGGTGTTTCTGATTATCACACATTAGCAGAATGGCAGGCAACAGGGCAAGATTTACATAGCGGATCAGTAAGGCCCGTTTTTGTTGCACCATACCTTCATATGAACCATCATATTCCGATATTCATTGAATCAGGTGGAACTCCTATTAGCGGAATAGATACCGACTTTGAAGGAGATTTGAGAAATGTCAGCACGCCTGATATTGGTGCAGATGAGTTTGATGGGATCGTTCCAGTCGAGCTTACATCGTTCACTGCAACTGCAAATGGTAAAGAAGTCATTCTCAGCTGGACAACAGCAACTGAGTTAAACAATCTGGGTTTTGAAGTACAAAGAAGCTCGGATGCAAGAGAATTTTACTCGGTTGGATTTGTCGAAGGTCATGGGACTACAACTGAACCGCAAACTTATAGCTATGCAGACAGGAAACTAGATGATGGAAAGTACTTCTACAGATTAAAGCAAGTTGATTTCAGCGGTACCTATGAGTACTCAAATGTTGTAGAAGTAGATTGGCGTGCATTTAACTCATACCTGCTGGAGCAGAATTATCCAAATCCGTTTAACCCAACCACAACAATTGGTTTTGGTATAAAAGAAAGAAGTGATGTAAAAATCATAGTACTGAATTCAATTGGAGAAGAAGTAGCGGTTGTATTAAATGAAGAAAGAGAACCAGGATATCACACAGTTGAGTTCAATGCAGCTAACCTGCCGAGCGGAGTTTATTTCTATCAGCTGAATGCAGGAGATTTTGTAGTCACGAAAAAAATGCTATTGCTGAAATAAAAATCACTGTAGTCAGGAGACAGCATTCAGAACGGGCGAGTTGCTGACTCGCCCGAATTATAAAACATAATTAGATTGCTCAGTCATATAGTATTCATTCCCGACTGAACACCCTGATAA
>CAVUCF010000011.1:0-12418 GCA_963739915.1 uncultured Ignavibacteriaceae bacterium | reverse complement strand
CCACTTCTTCCTTCTGAAATAAAAAAGCATAAAAAGCACCACAGAGATCATTACTCCCCATAAAGCAAAGTATGCCCACGGCCATTTCATCTCGGGCATATTAGGAAAGTTCATTCCGTAAATGCCAACGATGAAAGTGAGAGGAATGAATATCGTAGCAATTACAGTTAGCACTTTCATCACCTCATTCATCTTATAGCTCATCATTGAAAGATGCGTTTCCATTAAACTGATTGTAATTTCACGCTGAAACTCGATTGTTTCAGTAATGTGCATTGTGTGGTCCAGAAGGTCTCTAAGGTAAGGCACTATTTTTTTGTTAATCAGCTTTGTTTCCTCACGTGTTAAACGGGTAAAAATATCCCGTAATGGCCAGAGAGATCTCCGCGTAAGCAGTATTTTATTTTTAAGGGTATAGATTTTCTCAATCTGTGATCTGTCGCTATTTGTGGTTACTTCATCATCTAGCGACTCAATGTTTTGCTCAATCTGTTCGAGCACAAGATAATACTGATCAACAACCACATCCATCAGTGCATAAAATAAATAATCCGATGGCTGCTTTCTTACTCTTCCAAACTGTTCGGTTATGCGGTCTTTAATAGGTTTGAAAACACTATCGGATTTTTCCAGGAAGCTGAATACAAAACTGTTTCCGAGAATGAAGCTTACCTGTTCAGTATCAACCTGGTCTTCGGATTTGTTATATGAAAGCATCTTCATCGCAATAAAAATATAGCTGTCGGTTATTTCAATTTTGGGACGCGTTTCGGTGTTGAGTATATCTTCAAGAACTAATGGATGGATGTTAAACTTCTCCCCGATTTGCTTTATCAGTTCGGTATCATGCAAACCACAAACGTTTACCCAGGTTACCTGTGGTGTATCGGTGTACGGATCTATCTCTTCCACCGAATTTATTTCACAGATCTCAACATTCTTTTCATCGTATTCAGTTAATGTTATTTTTACTTTTTCAATTTTCTGTTCACCAACGTGGATAATTGAGCCAGGAGGTAATCCTACCTTGGCAGAAGTTTTCTTTCTGATTTTAGGAGTAAGCTGCTTTATCAGGTTTACAGGTACATCTAATATATTTTTTGGTATGTCTGAATTTATTTTCATTGCAGTTTCTGAATTGTTGGATTTATCGGTTGATTAAAAATATAAAATTTTCTGCTGGTATACATTTCCTGCTTCGCTATCTTTCAAATCAATGAAAAGAATATTTTTTTATCTCACCATCTTGCTGGGTTTTCAATTGATGACTTCCTGTGAGTTTTTCGAGGGCTCGTCTCACATTGATGCCGATGATCCATTTATTGAATATATCGGCAGGTTTGATTTTTCGAATCCAAAGAGTGTTAGGTTTGACTGGCCCGGTGTGCAGATAAGAACAAAGTTCGAAGGAACTTCATGCGCAATTAAATTGAAAGATGGAAATAACGACTACAATGTTTTTCTGGATGGAAGATTACACAAAATTATCAGAACCACCTCGGATACAATTTATGTTCTGGCAAGCGGACTTGAAAATAAAACTCACACATTATTAATTACAAAACGCACCGAAGCACTTTTCGGCATTGCAACATTCGAAGGATTTATTCTTGATGGCGGCAAAGATCTTGTTAAGTCAATCGAAATAATAAAGAGAAAAAGAAGAATTGAGTTTGTCGGCGACTCTTACTTTACCGGTTTTGGAAGCGAGGGCGATTCTTCCGATTGTATTTTTAGCCGCGAAACAGAAAACAGTTACTTGTCATTTGGTCCCCAGCTTGCACGAAAGCTGAATGCCGATTATTCCATTGTTGCAATTTCAGGATCGGGGGTTACAAAAAATTATGGTGATTCACTCAGAACTTCCGAATATCCCCTGCCTCATTATTATGAGAGATCTTGTATGAATGATTCTTTATTATGGGATTTTACACTATGGCAGCCAGACGTAGTTGTGGTTCGTCTTGGCAGAAATGATTACTGGCAGAAACCTCATCCTAAAAGAGAAATGTTCAGAACAGCTTATCTGAAGTTAATAAGGGACATTCGAAAACATTATCCGAACACTCACATCTTTGCACTCTGTAGCCCAATGCGAAAGGATCCGCATTGCGATTACATCAACAGCGTGGTGAACGAACTGAAAGGTAAAAATGGTGATAAGAAGATTCATTTTGTTAAAGTTGATGTCAAATTTAATCCGCAAAGAGACTTTGGATGTGAAAAACATCCGAACAGGTTCGGTCATAAAAAAATTGCAGATTTTCTTGAGCCGATAATCAGGAAAGAATTAAAATGGGAATCGATTTTGAAAAAGATATTCCCGTCAAATCCTTTTACGAAAAAATAACTTTTAGTTCGGTACTTTTTCTTCTTTATTCAAATATAAAGTTTGCGTTGGATAAGCGAACTCAATTCCTCTGTTTTCAAACTCACAGTAAATCTTCAGATTAATATCCTGCTGAATATCCATGTAGTAGTTATAATCGGAGCTTAAAACAAAGTAAACAAATTCAAAATCAAGACTAAATGAACCAAAGTTTGCAAAATGACCACGGTCGTAAGTAACATCAGGGTGGTCCACAACAATTTTTTTTACAACGTCTACAATTTCTTCAAGCTTTTTTGCCGGTGTTTGATATATCACTGCTAATTTAAATACAACTCTCCTTCTATCCATTCTTTTAAAATTCTGAATTCTTGAGTTGGTTAAATCTGAATTGGCAAAAATAAGTTGTTCACCGCCCAGGCTTCTTACGCGTGTTGTTTTTATTCCTATGTGCTCGATATTTCCTTTAAACTCGCCGGTAACTATAAAGTCGCCTATCTCAAACGGTCTGTCAAAGAAAATTACAAAGTAGCTAAAGAGATCGCCAAGTATTGCTTGTGCGGCAAGAGCAATAGCAATACCGCCTATACCAAGACCTGCAATTACTGTAGTGATTTCAAAGCCAAGATTATCAAGCAGGAAAACAAATCCAATAACCCAGATAAAAAAGCTTACAATGGCAGTTATACCTCGTATTTGCTTAATTCTTCTTTCCGCATCCTCCTCAACTTCGGCTTTTATTTTTATATAAGAATGTAATCCAAACCTTAATGCCGAAGTGATCATTTTTATTATGAAGTAGGTAGCAAGAATAACAGTAATCACGTCAATTGATCTTTCGACCTTTGGATGAAGCGTGAGCGTTTTTACTGATAAGTAAAAGATGATTACATATAAAATCGGAACAACTGCTTTCTCCAATCCACGTAATAGGAAATCATCTATCTTTGTTTTAGTAGCCTTAGCCCATTTCTGAAGTCTGACAAGGACAACTTTATTAATTATGAAAATAATAATAGCCCCGACTAAAGATGAACCGAGCGCTATTGCATAATTTAACAGTGTGTTACCAAAGTAGGTTTGGTTAAGAAATTCTTGCATGGTTTTCAGACTCCTTTTAAACTTAATTCAATTGTAAACAATAAAATCTATTTTATCTGCAATTTAAGAATTATTTTGGGTTTGATTTTTGCTCAATTGCTTTTGCGCTACTCAATATCTAATTTTTCATCACAAGAAATAGAATCCATTTTAGCAGCATAATGTCAAATCAAACTGAAAAAAATAAAGGGGACACTTTTCAAAACCATCAAAACACCGAAGATATATTCATAGCGACGGATGAATTTAGAGATGACGCACATTTTTCTTCTTTCAATCAGTATAAAAACGTTTATGATTATTCTATTGCAGATAAAGAGCGATTCTGGAGTGGTGAAGCAAGAGAGTTGCACTGGTTTAACTTGTGGAAAGAAATAAAACAAGGCAAAGCATTCAACTCAAAGTGGTTTGTTGGAGGGAAAACCAACATCAGCTTCAATTGTCTCGACAAGCATTTGCCAACAGAAAAAAGAAATAAAGCCGCAATTATCTGGGAGAGCGAATCCGGTGAAAGCAAAATACTAACCTACCAGCTTCTTTTTACTCAGGTTTGTAAGTTTGCCAACGTGTTGAAGAAAATCGGAGTTACGAAAGGCGACTACGTTATTATCTATATGGGGATAATCCCCGAAGCAATTATTGCAATGCTGGCTTGCAGCCGGATCGGGGCAGTTCACTCGGTTGTTAATAGTGATCTCAGCGGTCCTGCTCTCTCTGAAAGGATAAATAATCTCTCGTGCAAGTTTTTAATCACACAAGATTATGTTTTAAAAAAAGGAAACCAGGTAAATCTCAAAAGCAAAGTTGATAACGCATTACAAAATTCAAACTCCGTTGAAAAAGTAGTAGTTTATAAAAGATCTAAAGAAGATATAAAAGCGATTTCCGAAAAAGAAATTATCTGGCAAAACGAAATTGAAAAAGTTTCAGATGATTGTGATGCAGTTCCGCTTCTTTCTCAGCATCCTCTCTTCAGCATGTTCACAAATGGTCCGAAAGGAGATTTAGTAAACATACTTCACATGACCGGCGGTTATATGGTTCAGTCATATCTAACAGCTAAATGGATTTTTGATCTTAAAGGAAACGATATCATCTGGTCTGTTTCTGATATTAGCTGGATATCGGGACACACTTATAGTATTTATGGCCCGCTGCTGAATGGTGTAACTACATTTCTTTATGAAGGCGTTCCGATATTTCCGGAACCAGATAAGTACTGGCAATTAATTTCAAAGTATAGAATTAATATTTTATATATAAATCCGACTACAATCCGCGCATTATTAAAGCTCGGAAACGAGTGGGTTTTCAAACACGATATTTCAAGCCTGAGGTTACTGGGAATAAAAAGTGAGACGATTAAAGATGATACCTGGTTATGGCTTTATGAAAATATTGGTAAGCGAAAATGTCCAGTTATATATACCTGGCTGCAAACTGAAACAGGCACAGCATTAATTTCTCCACTGCCGGGCGCTTCGGAATTTAAACCCGGTTATACCTCCTGTCCATTTCCCGGAGTTGAAATTGATATCGTTGATATTAATGGTAATTCAGTTAAAGAAGGTGAAGGAGGATATTTAATTGTTAAAGATAGCTGGCCTTCAATGTTTACTTCGGGTAAAGAAGAAAAAGAAGAAGCGACACTTAATTGCTGGAAGCAGTTTAAAGGAAATTATTTTACCGGAGATGCTGCAATTAGAGAAAAAGATGGTTTCATCAAAATTCTCGGTAGAGTTGATGATGTTATTAAAACAGCAGGTAACAGAGTTGGCGGATCGGAAATTGAAAAAGTCTTGCTGTTGCATCCATCTGTGAAAGAAATCGCAGTTGTAAAAAGAGCTGACGAAATTATCGAAAATGCAATTGTTGCTTTTGTTTCCCTCAACAATGAAGAAGCTACTCCTCTTCTTAAAGAAGAGTTAAGAAATTTTGTCGCTGAGAAAATCAGTGCAATTGCAAAACCGGATGAACTGATTTTCCTTCCCGCGATACCTAAGCTGGAAAGCGGCAAAATAGATCGAACCCTATTAAGAAAAATTGCACAGGAAGAATTAAAGGAATTATCGGGTGAAGAAGCTCGCCATCAAATTATATTGGAAAAACTTCGGGAAGATTATCAATCTGCCAAAGTAGAAAATAACGGCTAAACACACCCATCTATTAAATCACGCAACAAGAATTATTACTGTTTGTTTATTAAAATTTTTTTCCCAATCTTAAGGTGTACTTAAATCAATTCTTTAATAATCAAATTACTATGGAGGTTATTATGAAACACCTATTTGGTATTTCTTTGTCTGTTCTTTTTGTCTTTCTTTTTGTCGCAAATGTGTCAGCTCAGCAATGGACTGACGAGCAGAAAGCTGTTTGGGCTGGCGTTGACGCATACTGGAAAGTGAGTATGACTGATAAACCAATGGATTTTCTGTCATACTTTGACGATTCTTACTTAGGGTGGTCTTATGACAATGAAGCACCGAGCACAAAAGCAGATGCGCAGAAATCGTTAGGTTACTGGACAGCAAAAGGTAAAGTCGTTTATTATATAATAACCCCGTCAAGGATTTGGGTGAATGGTAACTTTGCCTATGTCCATTACTATTACACACAGGTTACTGAAAGTGCCGATGGTAAACCCAGTACCGAGAAAGGACGCTGGACAGATATTCTAATGAAGAAAGGTGACAAGTGGATGCTTGTTGGTGATCACGGTGGTGAAACCGAAGATGATGATTAGCTTTTATTTTATTGAATCTTAAGGGCGAGTTTGACTCGCCCAGTTTTATTCCCATTACTTTTCTAGATACTGAAGCTCTAATTCATCTACGCGAACTTGATGTTTTTCAAAATTGATGAATCTGATAAGCACTAACATTACTCCCGCAAAAATTATATAACAAAGAATTACATATTCCCAATTAAAGAAATCTTTTAGTTGTCCCATCAAAGCAGCACCTGCCGCCAAACCTAGATTTGATATTGCCATATATAGAGTAAACTGGGTTACAGAAATTCTTTTCCAGCAAAGCTGCATTGCAGAAGCAAAGATTGCAATGTTTGTAAAGGTTAACAGAATATAAAAACAGATGATAAAACCCGTTACAAAAATGTCATTCTGCCAAAAACTTTTCAAGAAGGCCATTGCAGCAGCGAGCAAAATTAAGAGACTCATATAGATAGATATCATTTTAACCTTGCCAAAATAATCTATAAGAAATCCGCCGATAATCATTCCAAGCACACCAGAAATAAGATTTGCTGTTGCAAAGATTTGTGAATAATCAGTATCGGCCCATCCAAGTTCCTGAACAGTGAAAACGGGTAATACAGTGTCTATCAAACCTCTTCCAATTGAATAACTAAAAGCGGCAAGACCCATCATAAAGCTCACGGGTAAAAAGAAAACTTTGTATAAACTTTTAAAAATACTTTTCCAGCTGTGCAATTGAATTTTCTCAGCGACTTTTGAGGCTTCTCCTTTTGTCCAGGGCAGCAATTTTTCACCGGGTCTTTCCCTAAGCAACAAAGGAATAAGAATAATCATAGAAACAATTAATGAGAATGCTACTATTGCATAGAAGTACCCATAATGGCTCATTATCCAGCTGCCAGCAGCTACTGACGCAGAAATTCCCAAGGTTTTTGAACCCCACATTAAACCATTTGCTCTAGCCTGCTGATCGACAGGTAAAATATCAATAGCCATTCCATCCACGGCAATATCCTGTGATACTTCAAAAAAGCTAACTATAAAACCAAGTATCATTAAGGCAGACATATTGTTCAGTGGATCTGCAATTAACGACATTGATAAAAAACTTAATATTAAACCGAACTGACCGAATAATACCCATGGTCTTCTTCGACCCATAGATAAATATGTAAACCTATCCATAATTGGAGCGTTGATAATTTTTAAGCTCCATGGAATAGCTATGACTGCAACGTATGAACCTATCTCAGCAGGACTTTTACCGTTCATTGCCAGCCAGGCAGGTAGACCATACCATAACAATCCTTCGGGAATTCCTTGCGCAACATAAAGTGCAGCAAAAGAAAAATATCTCAGAAATGTATTTTCAGATAATGCAGGTAAAGTTTTTAATTTCAGTTTATCAGATTTTACAAAAAGCATCCTTTCACTTTCTTGTTATCATTAATAATATTTTATTTGGTTTTATGCGCTTCCAGTTCAATTTCTATCATGAACTCCGGCAAAGCCAGTTCTTTTACTCCCAGCCAGGAGCCGGTTGGAAATTGCTTGGTGTAAATTGTATTTCGATATCCAGACTGTTTAAGGAACTCGGGCATATTTGTTGTAAAAATATTTTCAACCACAACATCATCGAAAGTACAACCGTAATGTTTCAGCACCTTATCCAGATCGGAATAACAATTTTTCATTTGTTGTGCTAAATCACCAATTGCAGTAGGATTACCGGCATCATCCATACTAACGGCACCTGAAATTTTAATATCGTTACCAATCTTTACTGCATGTGTGTAACCATATGCCCTTTCAGTTTCGGGTCGAAGACTGAAATACTCTGGTGTTTCAGTTTGAGTGTTCTGCGTTTCAGAACTATCAGACTTCTGCTGGCACCCTGCTATAAAAACATATGTTATCAAGAGTGCGGAAAAAATTTTTATTAATGGGTTCATTTATATCTCCTTACCGGTAATCCGGTTTTTTGTGATTAGATTAAAACATTTTTGAAAAGTGCATATGAACCGTGAGCCACTTACTATCTTGTTTTACTAAAACCATACTTGCTCTGCCGCTTTGGTAATTCATCTGTCCTCCCCTTTCTATCCACGTAAAAGTATAGTAGCTTATTACAACCGTTTAATTGTCATTGTAAATTTGAATTTGAAAAGCCCGTCCATAATAATTTACATAGACGAGCGATCCAGTTTCTTCAAAAAAAGCTTTCTACAACATTTTCCTTATCACCCGCAAATACATTTGTTAAAAAAGCAAATGAAAGTCAGATTACAGTGATAGAAATGATAATATTCCTCATCTGTTTTCTAAAAAAATAAAATGGGGGAAAATTTATTAATGCTGCCCGAGTTGTGGGAGAGTGATTCAAAGCTAAAGATTAGTTTGGCAATTAACAAATAAAAAGTTGAAAAAATTAACGTATTTGGACTTTCTGGTAAATATTAACGCCGTTAAAACTTGTGTTTGGCAGTTGTGATCTTAAGTGTTCTGCGGTTTCTTTTCTGATCCCAATCCATTTTTCACTATTCATCATAAGCCTTATTCTGTTTCAAAATAAACATTAATCTCATTCTTAATCTGATATTTATTTAAAATATGCGTGTATCATCAATTTGCACTGGCATTATTATGGAGTAGGGACGAGTGAAATTCTTTAAGAAAATACTATAAAACTTAATTTGAAGGGTAATGGAACACTTCTATATAAATCAGACAGAAGGCGTAGTAGTAATAAAAGTTGATCTCATTAATGCTACCGACAAAGAAGCGAAAACTTTGCTGGAAATATTTGAGAGATACCTGCTTTTTGACGGCAGCAAAATATTTATTGACCTTACAAGCTGTTCTCACATTGATTCCACATTCATCGGAATGATAGTAAAAATATTTAAGAAAGTAAGTGAGAATAAAGGTCAGTTAAAGCTGGTATTTCCCCAGCTCTCAATCGTTGATTCGTTTCGTGTTATAGGAATAACAAAAATATTGAAATGTTATGATAGCGCAGACGAAGCGTTAGATGCTTATCGGGCAGAACAAATGAATAGTAGCGTTGTATTAAAAGAAGAAATGAACAGTAAATAATAAATGGGCCAGCAGCAAATTCTTTTATTAGTCGTGGCAGCAATTGTTGTAGTAATAGCAATTACGATTGGAATCGATATGTTTGGTGCAAATGCTCAATCCAGCAACAGGGACAGTATAGTTTCGGAACTTAACAACCTGGGTACTTTAGCACTTCAATACTATAGAAAATCACCTCCATATGGTGGAGGAGGCTTATCATTCAAATCCTGGACAATTCCGGGGGAACTTGATACAACTTCAAACGGAATGTATAGTCTGACTTGCACAGACTTGAGTGCAACTATAACTGCTCTTGGCAGGGAACTTGGCAACGATGGATCAACACCCATCGAAATAGTTGCAGAAATTACTTCAGCCGGTGTAGATATAACTATTATTAATTAGATAGATTCTTTATATATACCAACAAAAATGTTTCGTCCGAATGTGATTATTTCTTCGTTCTCTTCTTTTGCCCCTTAGATTCTTCATATTAAACGTCCTCACACTACAATAATTAAAAATTTATTTCAATAATTCAGCGAATCTTCATACTTACAGCTGACATTTTAAGGCTCTATAAAAAGAAAATGATCTCATTAGCATGATAATCACCAACAATTCCTAACCCACAAGAATAGTTGCTTATGTCAATTAAAATTATAAATTTGTTTTCAAAATTATGCTTTACTTCTGGAGGGCACGAGTACAGCCAATGATTTCTTACTGAAAACTGCCCCTCCGTACTCTCCCGAAGTAAGATTTCCAAGAACTATCATTCTTTCGATTGAGGCTATTGTGCAAGTTTTAGGAAAGTTTTTACTTCCCGGATGTTTTCTTTTCATAAGTTCTGGCTATTCAGAAAACAAAGCAGATTCAAAGTTCACGAGAGAAAGATCTTTTCAAATTCTTAACAAGTAATTTTCCATCAATAAACACGGAGGCATTTATGTTCATTCTGCATTTAAAACGAATTGCGATTTTACTTTCCGCATTTCTTATTCTACTAATTGTTGTGAGTTGCGAGGAAGACTCACCGAACGAACCAAACGGTAACAATCAAACTATAACAGTGAACGGATTTGTGAAAGATTTTGATGGTGAACCGGTTGCAGGAGCTCCGGTAATAATAAAAGGGAAAGCACCTGTAACTACAGATGCAAATGGAGGATTTACAATCTCCAACGTTAGTAAACCATACGAGGCAAGGGTTATCTTTAGTACAGATCAAACTGCAATAGTTTATCAAGGATTGACACGAACAGATCCAACCCTGATTTATTTGGATGTGACTTCAACCGGTAAGTCAGCAACCATCAGCGGATCTGTACCTCCTGCCGCAGGAAAAATTACCAGAGTATTTTTTACTAGTGGCACAATGTCCTGGTATATAGATGCAGATCAGGGAACTGGATTATATACTTTGGACATTTACTGGAAAGGAAGTGCAAATTCTGTGTCCGGTAAACTACAGGTTCTGCGTTGGACACAAAATGCGAGCGGAATGCCCAATCAATATGATGCCTATGGTTTTGAAGACAATCTTACAGTTAGTGCTGGTGGAACCTTTCCTGATAATAATTTTGCCGCAGCTAATCTTACAGATCCTCCGGAACAAAATATCAGCGGTTCAATTGTACGCCCATCATCAAGCTATGAATTATATAGGAAGACTCTATACTTGTTTTTTGGGAGTGCCGAAATTTACTTAGGTGAAGAGTGGGGAGCCGGTCTTTCGGACAATTTTAGTTATGTTGTTCCATCTATAACTGGCGCCACATTTGGAGTTGATGCAAGTGCATCATTGAACGCCACACCAACTGATCGAAATACTTATTATGGTAAAAGGGGAATTACAGGTGGATCGAGTGGTGTCACTATAAACCTTGCAAGTTCGCCGCAGCTCAATATCCCTGCACATAATGGTTCCGGTATTGATACAACAACTCAGTTCCTCTGGACGAAGGGAAGCGGAGGAGGCATATGTTTGCTTTACGCTAGACCTACTATGTGGGGAACCGGGCCATCATTCTGGATTTTTACAGCAACTAACTCTGCTTCAATTCCGAACCTGGCCCCACAAGGGATGGGGCTGCCATCAAACATATCTTATTTATGGAGTGTAACACAGGTATTTCCTGTGTCGTCTATTGATGATGCAGCAAGCGCTACTTTCTTGCAGCAGACAAGTGGAGGTACAGAAGGAGGACAAGCTAGTTCTGAGGTTTTTAATTTTACAACCAAAACTAGTCCGTAGCAAAGCGGTTGCAAGATAAAAACACATAAAGAATAAATTTAAGGGGGCACCAAGTGCCCCCTCATTTTTACTACTAACTACTTACTAAAAGCCATTTCAATACCTCAACTAATCTTTATACTCATTAACAGCCGCATTAACCGTTTTGAGAATCTTAAAAGATTCGGTGGAACCGATTTTCTTTAAATCTCGCCCAAACCGCATATAACACAGTCAAAAGCCCCTCTCACGTGAAGCAGGAATTTTATCCTACTTGTATTTGGTCAGATAATAGGTGACATTGTAGCCAGGATAATTATTATCACTTTAAGGAGAAGTTTCAGAGTGGGCAACAGAAATTCTTTTTAATATTCTTTCCTATTCCTTCCCCTCAAAGGCGTAGAGTACCAGGTTTTTAAATACATCTCTTTACAGTGAATATAATTTACCGGTGAATCTATATTAAATTTTTTGATATCAGTTTTTTATAAGGTGCTACGAATGATGAACAAAGTAAGTATAATAGATAAGATGCAGCAAACTTTACTGCTTAATGGAGTAAAGAAGGTTTTTCATAATATTTTAGGTGTGGATAAAGCTGACAAAGGCAGATACAAAGAGGCACTTAATGAATTTACCGCAGCAATTGAAATAAATCCTAAAGATGCTGCCGCCTACTTCAACCGGGCAACTTTAAAAGTTCGCAGTGGAGATCTGAAAGGGGCAAGCCTGGATTTTAAAATGTCAGCGAAATGTCATCGTGATGCAGGTTTTAAATTTGCGAATTACCCTTTGCTTTGAGAAATATTGTTAGTAATCCCAGGTTACCTGCCCACTGAAGATTTTGATCACAAGCATAATAGAAAAAAAGTATTAAACACTTCTGAATAAAACAATATCTTAGTCCGTTATTACGCTCACAACTTTTTCCCAATTGCAAATATTCTCTCATTGCTTA
>CAVUCF010000010.1:0-6070 GCA_963739915.1 uncultured Ignavibacteriaceae bacterium | reverse complement strand
GTGATGAAGAAGCAATGAGAGTTCTTAAAATTATGTCACGTTGGATTCCAGGTAAACAAAATGGTAATCCAGTAATAACAAGAATGAATCTTCCGGTTGTGTTTAAACTTCGATAATAAACTAATTTGTGGATGATCAAAGTGGAGGTGATCCTCAAATTCACCTCTACTTTATTTCATCTTCAGTTTTACAAAATTAAAACTATTATTCACCAAACTTTATGCAAGAAAACCCGGGACTTGATTGACAATGAAAAAACTGATTATAATTCTTTCACTAACCCCGAATATTTTTTCTCAACCTTAAATCCGAATTTGTAAAAATATTCCGGTCTGAAGAATCCTGTTGTTACGTGCCTGATATGCTCACTCTTTAATCTTTTAAGAAATTCACTCATCAAACTTTCGCTTATACCTGTTCTTCTGTAACGTGCTGACACTACAATTTTTTCCATGTGAACCGTTTGCTCATCAGTCATTTCATAAAACAAACCGCCGATAATAAATCCTCTTTCAGAAAGCGCAACAAGAAATCTGTGTTCTGGTCTGAAGTTGACTATCAGGTTAGAATCTAAAAACAATGAATGCAGCCTTGATATTTCTTTTGGCGAAATCGGACTTCGTATCAGGAATGGATTACCATCTTCATCTGAAAGCTGAACGACGAGATTAGATGGTTCCCCTCCAAAACTTTCTGCACGTATTAAGGCGGCCGTATCTTTTGGTTTCAGATGAGGATAAATTAGCCTTGTCAGAAAGAATGTTTCTTCTTCAGTAAGATTTGGAAGGGAGAGCAGCTCTGAATATAACTGTTGAGATTTTTCGACTCCAATATCTCCTGATCGCAATTTTTTGATTATATCATTTAAGGCATTCTTTATCGTATCCGATGATTCAACAAAAGCTGTATTCAGAAAGAATTTAGGTCTGGTGGTTATGTATTCTTTTTCAAAATCAAACAACTGGTACGTCTCGTATAATTCAAAAAGCATTTGAGCTTGTGCATTTCTGTCTGAATCCGGATTCACTGTTTTCCAACGGTGAAATCTTTTTATTGCAAAGAATAAATTTTTCGGGATGAATCCATCGCTTGTAACACTCTTCACAAATTCTTCTGCTCTGAAAAGAATCTCAGCTTTATTTTCAATCTCTTTATCTGACTTAACTTCTTCAATAAATTTTTTTATAATCTCGATTGCTTTTTCTTCTCCCTCACACTCGGTTACTCCGGAAAAAATATAATTCCAGATTGACTTTTTATCGAGGAAATAATATTTCTCAAGAGTGTCTTTAATAAAAAGATTGTGAAAGTTCAGGAAGAAATTTTTTGGCGAATCAGAATTTATTCTTTTCGAAACTGAGTAAAGCAAGGTACCTGTTTGATAATCGTGAGTTGGAACAGTAATGTTTTCCGGACGAGGATTAGCAAGCTGTATTTTATAATTTGTAGTGGTCCAGAAGTTCATATAGGCAGAGGAAGTATTCCATACAAAGTGAGGCCAGAGTTCACGCAAACGCTGTCTGGCTTCTTCATCGTTTTTCTTATTTTCTTTTTCAAGGAAACGGGCAACGCTGTCTCTTGTTACAAAAGCCTCAGTCCATAATTCATATTCTTCCCAGTATCCGCCAAAGTGAGGTAGAAGTCTTTCTCCGCTTTTGTTCATTCCACCAAGGATGAGCCATTTAATTTCTTCCTTTACTTTAGCCGGCGGAAGATTTCTGTTAAGATGAATTGTCAAATCAAATGCACCCTGAAATCTTGTCTGCACAGTTATTCTGTAAATTGATTTATCTGATCTTGATTCAAGCCTGCTCACCCAGATTCCGCCCGGCAAAATGTCATCAAGCCTTATCAGAAATCCTTTAGAGAACATGAACACGGCTTCTTTTAAAACTGCAGTTTTGGAAATGGCGTTTTTTAATCGTTGTCTGTCTTCCGGATCGGTACCTTCCTCAAAAGAAATCACATCTTCCCAATTATACTCTTCACCTGTTTCCAGGTCAACAGCTATCTTCTGGTTGGCTCCGAGCCATTCTCTAAAGCCCACTATCAATGCATCAAGACTTGAATCCGCAAACTTTTTAAGTTCGTAATTTTCTTCGAGAGCCGAAATGCGCATCAAATATCTTCTGATTCGTCTGAATAACTGCGGATGTGTTACACCGTAAGCAGTTATCAGCTCAAAGTAATGAACAAAATTTGTTTTTTCGATCAAATCATCTTTGGTTAACTGCTCAACTTCATTTGAAGTGAATTGTTCAATATGATCTAATCTTTTTTCACCTTTAGAATTGACTGCTATATGATGAGCGAGTTCTGAGTTAAGTAGAAATTTATCAGTACTAAAAAACGAAGAAATTAGTTCGCCAAATTTTCTTTCGTCAGCACCCTTGATAATTGATGCAAATTGTTTCCGCTTAAGATCTGTGTTGGTAACAAGATTTATTCTGGAAAGGAGATTAAAAACCAAATGATAATGAGCATTCTTCGGGTCATCGAGAAGTTTGTTAAAATATTCTATTGCCTTGCTTGAAATGTTAAGATCTTCAGATAAGAATATGCCGTAAGCAAGATGAACTCCTTGAAGAGAGAATTCAGATGATTTTACAATCTTATGAAATTGGATGAGATCGTTTTCTTTCAACGTAATTTTATCAGCAATTGAATGAAACCTTATTTGGAATGATTCCTTTATTTGTCTGTGCCACTGAACGATTGAATTTCCTGTGAAGGAAGTCAGCTCATTGTTGCCAATCCATAATAATGGGTCAATCAGAATCAACTGGAAATCAATGAAGTGCGCAGTTATAGAATAATTAAAACTACCAATCTGAAATACATTTTTTTCTTTTGTCTTAGAGAATGTTAACAAAAGATCGAGTTTTGGAATGGCGATGCTTTTATCATTTGCAACCACATCTCTTCCAAGACAGCCTTTCTCTCTCAAAAACCAGTTTGGAAATTTTACTTCTGTGGTGCCAACATATACGCTCGTATCATTTTTAACATACATCGAGTCAACCAGTTCCGCAAAATTCTTCTCTATGACTTTTCGCTTGTAAGTATGCTTTGGAGTTAATTCGCCATGCTGGTCATCGAATGCTCTGTCAATTAACCGGAAATCGAGAATCCGTTCAAATGGTGCAAGGAATTTATTTACAGTTACTATGAGGGAAGAAAAATATTCCTGCTTTTGCTTATCATCCATATTGAAAAGAATAGAATTATGATCTTCGTAGTTTGGATAAATGAGCACTGTATTGAATGACCGGTGATCGCCAACCAGAAAAACCTGTTTAATATTTTCAAAGTCTCTGAAAAGATTTTCAATTTTCTGCGGGGCGATGGTCTCGCCTTTGATGTTCTTATAAATTTCTTTTTTCCTGTCGATGATCTGAATGAAACCATCTTCATCCATTTTCATAACATCGCCGGTTGGAAGCCATCCATCTTCTGTAAACGTTTCTGAATTTTCTGTATCGTAATAACCAAGCATTACATAAGGACCTTTAACAAGAATTTCTCCGTCGTCACCAAGTTTAATTTCAATGCCGGGCAACGCTTTGCCAAGTGAGTTTGGTCTGTATCTTTTCCACGGAGTCATCGTTATTCCGCCGGTTGCTTCGGTCATTCCAAAGCCACTCATCAGTTCGACTCCGTATTTTTGGAAGAACTGAAAAATATCAGGCGGCAGATAACCAGCGGCAGATAATCCCCATTTAAGTTCACCTCCGGTTGCTCTGTCTAATTCATTTTTTATTTTTTGATGTTCATCTACTTCAATATCAACTTTGCTTGTGATGTATTCATAAAGCTGCATCCATTTTTTCGGAATGCTGATGAAGACAGTCGGTTTAACGAGCTGCATATTCGAAATCATAGCTTCAACAGATGGATTTTCGAGGAAACAATATTCTGCAGCCCAGAAAACACATCCAGTCATTTCAAGGTATCTGCCGAATGTGTGATAAAGCGGAAGGAAGGAAATGAATCTGTCTTCATCGCCGATTTCAGGAATTGCCATAGCACGGCAAAATCTTTTATAAACAATATTCATCTGTGAAAACATTATTCCTTTTGGCTCACCGGTTGTTCCGGATGTGTACATAATTGTGGCGAGATCATCGATTCCGATTTCAAATTCGTTTTGACCTTCTTTTCCTGAATTGACAAATTTATCAAAATTAATTACCCAATCTTCACTCGAATTTCCTTCAAGAAGAATTACGGTTTTCAATTCGGGGAGTTCATTTTTCAATGACTTTATTTTTGAAAGCTGTTTTTCATTATGAGTTATCAGAACAGAAGCCTTGCTCTGTTGAAGAATAAAACGAATATGCTCAGTAACAGAATTTCCCGGAATCATCACATTTACAATTCCACCAGTAAGGCAGGCAAGATCGAGCAAAGCCATTTCAAGACAATTCTCTAATAAGAAGGCTACTTTTGTATCCTTGGTGATAAGTGAATAGAAGGCGTTACGGTAGCTTTGAACCAGGTTTGCAGATTTTTCCCAGCTATACTCTGTAACTGTATTCCCATTAATTATCTTAAACAAAGTTTTCTTGCCGTAATCTCTTAATCTCTGGTTGAAAAGAATCCGTGTGTTGTAATTGCTCTTTAGTATCAATTCGTGAACCAGTGGTTCCCACTTTTGCTGTTCATAAATTCTTCGCAGAAAGGAAGGAAAGCGAAATAGATTTAAATACTCGTGAGTGAGCTTTTCCAATTTCTCGTTTTTTGTTAGCTGGTCATTCAGGAATGTACCGAAAGAGAAAAAGACATCTTTATCAACTTCACCCATAAATTGTTTTGCAAAGTCTGGCTTTGCAGCAGCGATGAAAATTCTCATCAGTGCTTCCGCTTCGTCGCTTCTCAGGCTTCTTTTTTCCAGGGGAATTTGCTTCAATGTTTCAGCAAAGCTTTCAAGCTGTTCGCTCAAATCCTTTTTTCCGAATGAAGTCAAAGCGGTTATAAATTTATCAGCGATCGAAAAAATATTATCTAAAATGCTACCAGCTATTTTTAAAGGATTTAGTTTTTCTTCCATTGCTCTTGAAATTAAATGTATGAAATGCTGCTGTTAAAATATGAATTTGCCGGGAATAGGTAGTAATAGTTGCATGAAGACTATAACCCCAGTTAAAATATTGCCATTATTCAGTATAGCGTAAAAAACTCTTTTTACTTGTAAAAAATATCTAAATGCTAAAAGATTAAAGCTAAATTCTTAAAAAAACCAATCAGAATTTATCTATCCGTTGCACAATATTTGAAGTCCTGACCTAAATAACATGTTAATATCAAAGGGTAGAAAAATGATGCACAAATTAATACTAATTACAATCTTGTTGGCATTTAATGCGAACTTATCCGTTGGTCAAAATGCACCTTCGTTTTCAGCAGCACCGAAATATTTTCTGGATATTCAAACGGGTTATGCTGATTACTTTAGTATTAGTGCTTCAGGAACTATTGCAGACTTTACATACGACGTACCGCTCGCAATAAAATTCGGAATCAGTTATAATATAAATAATGCCGGCGATCCATGGGCTGCAAGAAAAATCTTTATTAATGATAATACGGACGGAGATCCTACAAAGTCAGGACATAGTTTTAACTTAAGATTGGATTTTGCTTATCCGGTTAATTTATTCCCTGTCAGAAGAACTTATCTTTATGCTGGTCCCAGACTTTCCTTTTATACTGCAACTTTCGAGTTTGTCGGAGGCAACGAATTTTTTGATATCCAAACAACTCAATTTGGTTTAGGTGCCGGATTGGAAGTACATCTTGGTATGAGCCAGAACTTAAGTTTTATTATTTCCGGTGGAGTTGATTATTTCTTCGATAGTGAAATTGGAGGACACGATACTTTTTATAGTCCTGATGGTACTGAGATTAGTGGCAGGCTTGACTACACTTATGATGAGGCTGATCAAGCAATCGGTCAGCCAGATTTTGTAGTTAGATTAATGGTTGGTTTAAGTTTCGCTTTGTGATAAATATTTTAATGTTTGTGGAACAGATTAATAATCTGTTCTAAATTTAAATCAGAAGGGGAGAC
>CAVUCF010000009.1:0-80550 GCA_963739915.1 uncultured Ignavibacteriaceae bacterium | reverse complement strand
TAACTCTCACGGCGGCGGGTGTTGCCTTGTTTTACAAATATATTAAAGAAAGTATGGACGATGTGCTTCATCAAACTTTTGTAATTAACCTCAGAGCGTCCGGGCGTGAATGAAAATATTATTCTTCGAAAGCATGTTATCCCGAATGCATTAAGACCATTAATATCTGTTGCCGGTGTTGAACTTGGAATACTTTTAGGCGGAGCGTTAATTACTGAAGTAATATTTAGTCTTCCCGGTATGGGCAGATTGACAGTTGATTCTATCTTTTCACGTGATTATCCATTAGTGATTGGCTGTGTTTTTACTGCAGGTGCTGTGATGATTCTGGCAAACTTTTTAGCTGATATTATTAAGCTGAAGATTGATAAAAGATTGGTTAAAGGAATTCTGAATTGAAATCCGGATTAAAAATAATTCACTGGATAATTTTTCTTTGGCTGTTATTAGTCATTATCCGTTTTGAATTGATAATTGATTATCTCTCTTTAATCTTTAACTACATAGGATTATTGTTAAAAGATTCAGCGGCAGCAGTTGCAGTTTTGAATTTCAGCTTCATTGATGCAAGCATATCTGCTATACTTTTTATTTTGATGCTTCCAGTGGTTTTCTTTTTTAGAAAAAAATTACCCATGGTCGAAAGCAAACTTAATTTTTCATTTGGCTTTCTGATCCTTCTTGGTTTTGTTTTTCTGTTTGCACCAATTATCTCAAATGAAAATCCTGAATTCTCGAAAAATCTATCTGTAACAAAATTGCTTCCACCATTCAGTTCTGTAAAACAGTTTGAGTTAAAATCTGATATTGACAATAATTTATCAGATGCAGAAGTTTTCAGAGAGGAATCGGAAGAAGTTATCAAACCATCATTTAACGATCACTATATTCTTGCAGATAGTTTCAGGTTATCAGATAAAGTTATCTATTATCAAAAAAATGAAGCTTATGAAATTGAAAGAGAATCGTTGATTAATAAAACCGGAATTCCTGTTATCGATGAAAAATTTTATTTACTTGGCACGGATGAGTTTGGAAGAGATTTATTTGTCCGGCTAATTTATGGTACACGCATTTCTATAACTGTCGGTTTGGGAGCGGTTGTTCTATCCTTTATTATAGGCATTATTTTAGGATTCATCGCTGGGTATCGAGGCGGTTTACTGGATGTTGTGTTTAATCGTTTTACAGAAATCTTCTTAGCATTCCCGGTAATTTATCTTATTGTTTTAATTTTAGCTTTGTTTGGTAGTTCGCTTCTGTCGGTTATTGTAGTTTTAGGAATCTCCGGCTGGATGAGCTTATTCAAAATTGTGAAGAGCGAAGTTCTTTCAATAAAGCAAAAAGATTTTTTTTCAACTGCTGAACTGGTAGGTTTACATAAATCGCAGCTTCTTATTAAAGAGGTTTTACCGGTGATTGTTGCTCCTGTGTTGGTTAACCTTGTGTTTCTTTTCAGTAACGTAGTGTTAGCTGAAGCTGCGCTCAGTTATCTCGGTTTGGGATCTGGTAGTGCTTATCCATCATGGGGTTCAATGATAAGTTCAGGTCAGGAGTACATTACCAAAGCCTGGTGGTTGATCGCTTTCCCAGGTCTGGGATTGATATTAACTCTTTATTCTGTTAATTCTTCAGGTAAGATGCTTGGCAAATTATTGAATCCAAGGTTAAAGCAATGATAAATACTCGTTACGAAATAATTAAAAAACTCGGAGAAGGAAGAAGCTCAGTATATCTTTGCCGGGATATTGAATTTCCTGAAAAAGAATATGCTATTAAAATTCTTCCATCAACGGCAGACAAATACGAAAAAGAGGTTTTTAAAAAGGAATATTTTACTCTACAAAGAGTGGAGCATCCAAACATTATAAAAGCGTACGAATTAGGTACAGTCTTTAAAACTGATAACGAAGAGGGAATAAAGGCTGGTTCAATTTTTATTGTACTAGAATATTTTGAAGGCGAAGAATTACTTTCCTCAAAAGCAATCAGCAATGAGCCTAATCTCAAAGAAATTGTTAAACAAATTTGTGCTGTTCTATATTACCTTCACCAGTCGAAATATATTTATTATGATCTTAAGCCGGAGAACATTCTTGTTTCCTCGAAAGAGAATATCCCACAGGTAAGATTGATTGACCTTGGCCTTGCCGAGTACTCTCCATCTCCATCAGACTATGAAATCAAAGGGACTGCACACTACATTGCTCCTGAACTGCTAAAAAAGGAAAAACACAATCATTCGGTTGATTTTTATTCGCTTGGTGTTATACTATACCAGATTATTTACAAGCGATTCCCGTTTGATGCTAAAAGTGAGCTGGATATTTATAAATCTGCAATAGAAGACGAATTCGATTTTCCACCTACACCGGGTTTTTCGCCGGAGTTAATTAGTGTTAATAAAAAGTTGTTGGAGAAAAATGTTAATCAAAGATATTCATCAGCTTTAGCAATAATCAAGGACTTGGGCTTTCCGCTAAGTATAGAAATTAGCAAAGAATTTTTACCTGCTAAAATTTATTCTTGCCGGGATTCCGTTATTAATGAATTGTCTGCATACATTAAAGATCAAGATAGTACAGAAGTATTCACAGTTAAAGGGTTTGAAGGTGTTGGCAAATCTTCATTACTAAATAAGATACACGAACTTTACCGTCAAGCGATTCTGATTTCTGATGTTCAGGGAAAATCCGTTGAAGAATTAATTCGTTACGTTCTAAGACAAATTATTTTTTCAGAATCTGTTTATCCGAAACTTTCAGAAAAAGATAAATTATACCTCCAGCAACAGATTGAATTAGGTCCGAAGGATATCATTAATGAGTTCAAAACTTCCGTAGCAATAATTTCTTCAAATTGTAAATTCATTCTAATCATTGATGATTTGAATTTATATGATCAGCTCGTCAGTAACCTGCTGTTGGATATTATTCCAATTCTGCAGGTAAATAATATCAAAATTGTTGTAAGCGAATCTTCAGAACGTGAATTTTTGTCAGCTAAGATAAACAACAGAAAAGAACTTACGTTAGGTCCCTTTGTCGGTCAGGAATTAGTAACATTTTTAGAAGAGAGTTACAGTTCGGATTTCCCCAGAGAAACAATTAGAGACCTTATAATTAAAAACGCTGATCTGATTCCTGGAAATATCAAATCATTTATTAAAGATTTAATTCTTTTCGGAATAATGAAATTTTCAGAATCAGGTGTAATCTTTTCTGATGACGAGGATAAACTTTCATCCATAACTGAAGCACATTTTGCTGTTTATGATTTAAGATTAGCTAACCTTTCCAGGAAGGAACTGATTGCTGTCCAGATTCTTTCAGCATTTGACGTATATGTTGATTCTCATACCTTATCAATACTTCTTAGTTTAAGCAAAGACGAAGTTGAAAAAATTATTTTCGATCTACAATTCAATAACATAATACAAAAATTTATTTCCGGACAGACACTGATTTTTACATCTGAGGCGATCAAGAAATACATTTATGCATCGATTGAAAACAAGAAAAAGCTGCATCACAATATTGCCGTAAAACTCACCAAGAAACTTCCTTCTTTTAATCGCCTGGAGTCTGCAAGGCAATACGAATTAGCTGACGAATTTGAAATATGCTACAAAATAACTATGGAAGAGATTAAGGATGCTGAGAAGCACTCAACATTCTACTTATATGCAAAAGTTACTCAATCATTTGGTGGAGCTTCCTGTTAAAAAAGAATTGATAGATTCAGCAAAAATTAAACTGAGTGAAGTCTACTTGAAACTTGGTGATGTTCAGTCATCTCTGAATACGATTAAAGAATTAAAAAGTTCACTTCCTGAAACAAAAATCAATAGTAAATTATACTTTATAGAAGGCAGCGCACTAATTGCTTCCGGTGAGTATGAGGCTGGTAAACGAGTAATGTCTGAACTTCTTAAGAAAATAAAGGATGTTGATGAAAAGAACCGTTTAAAAGTAGAATTAGCTTACGCTGATTTTGAGCTTAAGATGTATAGTGAAGCCAACCAACAGTGTGATCATCTTCTCAACGGAAAAAGTCTTTTCCCAGAATTAAAAGGGCGGTGTTATAATTTAAAAGGAATGATTAATATATATCAAAGTAATGATTTGAATTCAGCACTTGAAAATTTTATAAAAGCAAAATCTCAATTTGTTGAATCAAATCAGCCTGTTCGTATTGCAGGTGCTGAAGTGAATATTGGAAATGTATATAACATACTTTCAAATTATGAAAAGGCTGAGGAACATTGGCAAAGTGCATCGCAGATTAACCAATCCATAGGCAATCTCGAACATGAAGGCATGCTGCGTCAAAGCTTGGGTGTCTTTTATTTTAATCGAGGGAAACATGAGTCTAGCACTAGAGTCCTATCTAAAAGCACGAAATGATATTTTTAAGCCTTGGAAATGAAATTGGTGCAGGGACAAAATCTTTGGAATCTTTCTGAGGTTTATATAACACTTTGCGATTATCAAGAAGCCTATAACTCTTTGAATAAAGCAAAAGTATTTTTTGAACGCATTAAAAATTATAAAGAATTATCTGACGTAATTTTCTTGCTATGTAAGTTATTTTTTAGGATCGGATCATTAATCAAATGTTGGAAGAGACAATTGAAAAGTTATAAGGAAAACTATAAAAAAAATGGACTAAAGAACGTATCAAGGATTTCATGAATCACTTTTAAATCAAATGTTATTCTTTAGAAAATCTGGGTCAGTGTCAGTAAAGAAGCTAATCATTAATTCGATTATGAGTTTCATATTCAGAATGACACTCATAACTTATATTGAAACTTCATTTCTTATTATTAAAGCACTTATAGATATCAAAAGATAATACTCAGAGGCTCTTAACCAATTTAACAAAATTCGAACTTATTGAATTATGCTCACAAAATTCTATATTGGAAGCACAAAGAGAATATTTTTTAGGAATTATTTCCAAAAACATAAAATCAGATAAACTTTTATCAGCCATTGGTATATTTTGAAAAAGCATATGATTTGATAAAAGATGAGTATATAAATGAATTGACCTGGAAAGTTTTATTTGAAATTTCAGAATTATACATTGAAAGGGGCAACCTCACTAAAGCAAAATATTTTGTTACGTATACCAGGGAATTGATCTATTTTATAGCGGAAAAGATAGAATCACCACACTTACGGGCAGCTTATTTACGCAATGGTGAAAGAATGCACACTTTAAAGAAATTAGAAAGTTTTTATCCTTCAAAGTAAACTATGTCAGAAGGGCAATATAATATAAAAATATTTTCAGATTCAGAAGATCTGGTTTCCATTACTTCTGCTCTTAAGCAATTGGAGCTAAAAGGATTTCAACTGAACATATCTTTTCCCTCAGAACTTGATTTAGATAATAATGATATAATAATTCTAAAAATTCAATCTCTCGACTCAACTTTATATAAAAATGTACTAAAGGCAAGAAGAGGAAAAACAAATAAATTTATTATAGTCATAAACAATTCAGATGCTTTACTTGTGACTTCTCTATTAAAGCAGGGATTTTTAGATATTTTTGTCTTTCCTTACGAGGTTCTAAAATTCACTTCATATCTCGCTGAAGTAATTACCAACAAATCATACATTACTGAAGTTAGTCGTATCGGAACATTTGGAATGAGTCGCCACGGCATTAAATCAATCATCGGCGATTCAGAAAATCTTATAAGAGCTTTAGAGTTGGCAAGCAAAGTTTCAGAAAAAAGTAATTCAAATGTTTTAATACTTGGTGAAACTGGTACAGGTAAAGGATTGTTTGCAAGAGCTATCCATAATAATGGTCCAGCAAATCAGTTTCCATTTATTGATATCGTCTGCACTGCCATTCCTGAAAATTTGTTGGAGTCCGAACTTTTTGGATATGAAGCGGGTGCATTCACAGATGCTAGAACGAGAAAGGTCGGTTTATTTGAACTCGCTGAAAGAGGTACACTTTTTCTCGATGAAATTGGTGATCTGAGTTTTAGTATCCAGACCAAGTTGTTAAGAGCTGTTGAAAAAAAAGTAATAAAAAGATTAGGAGGTGTAGTTGATATTCCAGTTAATGCACGGATAATTTCGGCAACTAACCGGGATCTGGAATCAATGGTAGAACAAAATTTATTTAGAAGAGATCTTTTTCATAGGTTAAATGTAGTCTCAATTGAAATACCGCCTTTAAGAGAGAGGGGGGAAGATATTACTTTCTTGGCGAATCATTTTATTGAAGAGTTCAATCAGCAATTTGATAAATCAATTAAAAAACTTGATAAAGATTTGCAGCACCTTTTAATGGGATATTCCTGGCCTGGAAATGTTCGTGAATTAAGGAATGCAATGGAAAGAGCCGTCCTGTTATGTGATGATCATAAATTACAGATTAAAGATTTTTCCAGCCTGATCGACAAAGTTCATAACAAAACTCAGGAAGTTGCCAAGGCAGATGATACTCCGTTTAATATTGTAAGAATGGATGTTAATTATGGTATAACTTCTCTTAGAAATGTTGATAAAGAGTATGCCAGAAAGGTTTTAATTAAGATGGGCGGAAATAAAACGCAAACAGCCAAAATTTTAGGAATTTCAAGACCAAAACTCGATATCCTACTAAAGGACTAATGAATTTTTGCAGATATTTTATGTTCTCTATTGACGACACTAATGGATTTTGCATTCCAAATTTATCACTCTTTTTTGTAACATATTTTTACAAATAGTAATGTATCCCCATACAATTCCGTAATTGTTACTTGAATTTGCTATCTAATTTAAGCTAATACCTGAAACGACAACATTTTCCATGGCACAAGCATTGGGTTTGAAATTGGTGCTGCGTACATGCAGTTCATGGGTGAAGTGTATGTCAAACTACTAGTAGTGTGTCATATTATATAACTGAGTGGTACTATGCGAACTATATTATCCATAGCCCTTATTTGGGGACTATTCATATCCGGATTCGCTCAGGTTGCTGACAATGTTCAAGAAGCGACCAGATATAGAGTCAATCAGGATAATATAACTACCTTAGCTGATAACCACACGTCTTATACTTCCGAAGTCTCTCAATCTGAACTCAAGTTTCTTGAGAACAGATCAAGCTCACAGCTAGAAGAGCTCGGCGGTAAGTACGGTTGGGTCAGATCAGCTTCGCAGCTAGAAGAACTCGGCGGTAAGTACGGTTGGGTCAGATCAGCTTCGCAGCTAGAAGAACTCGGCGGTAAGTACGGTTGGGTCAGATCAGCTTCGCAGCTGAAGAGCTCGGCAGTAAATACGGTTGGGTAAGATCAGCTCACAGCTTGAAGAACTCGGCAGTAAGTACGGTTGGGTCAGATCAGCTTCGCAGCTAGAAGAACTCGGCGGTAAGTACGGTTGGGTCAGATCAGCTTCGCAGCTAGAAGAACTCGGCGGTAAGTACGGTTGGGTCAGATCAGCTTCGCAGCTAGAAGAACTCGGCGGTAAGTACGGTTGGGTCAGATCAGCTTCGCAGCTAGAAGAACTCGGCGGTAAGTACGGTTGGGTCAGATCAGCTTCGCAGCTAGAAGAACTCGGCGGTAAGTACGGTTGGGTCAGATCAGCTTCGCAGCTAGAAGAACTCGGCGGTAAGTACGGTTGGGTCAGATCAGCTTCGCAGCTAGAAGAACTCGGCGGTAAGTACGGTTGGGTCAGATCAGCTTCGCAGCTAGAAGAACTCGGCGGTAAGTACGGTTGGGTCAGATCAGCTTCACAGCTAGAAGAACTCGGCGGTAAGTACGGTTGGGTCAGATCAGCTTCACAGCTAGAAGAACTCGGCGGTAAGTACGGTTGGGTCAGGTAGAGTGAATTAGTTCTCCAAAGTATACTTTGTTAAGCCTTCAATCTTTATTGAAGGCTTTTTTATTATTTAGTATAAGTCTTTATTTTTCTGATGTGCTTTGCAAATGGTGGTGATTAATTTTCCTCATTTTCTTAAAAGTTTTTTGCTTCTAAATTTTAAAGAATAATCTTGCTTTCTGTTTATATGCTCAGAATATCTCTCCTGTTAATTCTTATGTTTTCCTTTCTATATGCGCAGGAAATCACTCGGATTACTGTAGTTGAAGATGAAAACAGTCAATCTATACCCTCTTATAATTACCAGGGTACGATCTACGTATCGTTGAAGCATTTAGCCGATGCTATTCATTTAAGTAGTAGAACATTAGATGCAGGAAATTCTCTAGAAATAAATTTTCAAAATGTTACTCTTGGGTTCAAATCTAAAAATCCATTTGTTATAATTACGTCGCATGACACCGGCGAATCAAACATATACCAGTTTCCTACGTCATCACATTTTATTAATAATTTAATTTTTGTGCCGCTAAATGAAACCATTGAACTTCTTAATAAGCACTATGATAAATCGCTTATAGTAATCAGTCCCAGTAAAGTCATCGTTCTTGAAAAAGATCAGCAAAGAATCAGCAAGATCCAGAGTATAAATCTTGAACATGGAGCTAAAGGCACCTATATCCAAATTAAAGGTAATATTGAACTTACATCTCAATTAACACGCGATGACCAAGATTCTTTTATTCTGACAATAAAAAATTCATCAACTTTCGGGAATAGCTTCGATAACATTAATCCTGTTGGCTATGTAAGACATATTGGAGTCTCAACCGTAAATCAAAATGTTGAAATCAAAATAAAAAAGAAAAATGCAGCTGTTGCCAATGAGTTTTTTTATGATGATAATAACAAGGAGTTAGTAGTTCATCTTTTTGAGCGAACAGATTCTCCTTGGCTTGAAAGAGAAAGTGAACATTTTAAAGTGATTTACAGAACACATCATTCAGATCTGATTAATAATATTCTTGTTAGTGCTGAGAGAGCATTTAGCCTTCTTTCAAAGATTTTCAATTACTTACCTAAAGACAAAATCATTATTAATACTTATGATGTGAGTGATTATGGATTTGCTGCTGCAAGTACTACACCTCAGAATTTTATTAGGCTAGAGATTGAACCAATGGAACCCGGTTACGAGTTTGTACCTTACAACGAAAGAATTCAATGGCTTCTGAGTCATGAGTTGGTTCATGTTATGGTAAATGATGCGGAAGTTCAACCGGAGACTTTTTATAGAACCATCTTTGGCAAAGTTCCTCCGGAAAAGATCCAGCCTCTTTCTGCATTCTATAGTTTGCTAACGAATTATAACCGTTACTCACCTCGCTGGCATCAGGAAGGAATTGCTGTTTTTTTTGAAACCTGGCTTAGTGGTGGTTTTGGAAGAGAGCTGGGTAGTTTTGATGAAATGTATTTTCGAACTTTGGTATTTGAAGGAATGTCGTTTCCCTCTCAATTAGATTTGGAAACTCTTTTAAGTCACAACTCAATTCTTCTGGAAAATATTCACTATATCTATGGAGGAAGATTTCTAGCTTATTTATCAACAATATACGGCTCTGAAAAAGTAGTAGACTGGTTCAAAACTATTGGGGGTGATGCATATTCAGGCTTCGAGGGAAAATTCAAACAGGTATTTAATAAAGGTTTCTATGATGCCTGGGGTGATTTTATAGCTTATGAAATAAAGTTTCAGGAAGAAAATATCAGCGTTTTAGAAAAATCCGAGCAGACAGAATTAAAAAAAATAACTTCAGAAAATTTTGGATGGGTTTCAAAACCTTGTTTTGACAGCCCTACAAATTCAATAATTTATGTTTATCACAAACCTGGCGAGCTATGTACACTTCAATCGCTTGATTTAACATCGGGTGTTTCTAAAAAATTAATTTCAATTGCTACTCCAAGTATGTTACAAGTTTCCTCAATTGCACTTGATGAAGTTAATGGATTACTCTTTTATACAACCAATAATAATCTGTTGTTCAGAGATATTTGGGTGTATCATATGGAATCAGGTGATGAGAAGATGCTCTTCGAGAATGCAAGGGTTGGTGATTTAGCAGTTTCACCCGTAACACATGATTTGTGGGGTGTTCAGCACGATGCCGGCTTTGCTACTTTAGTTTATTCACCTTATCCCTATAAGGAAATTATTCGCCTTAAGGCTTTTGAGATTGGGGATGAAATCTTTAATCTTTCAATTGATGATTCCGGAAAAAAACTGGCTGCTGTCATAAAAAAATCCAGTGGTCTGCAATCTATAGTTATCATTAATACAGAATCTATTCTTACTGATTCCTTATTTCAGTACCAGGTAATTTCCAGCAGCGGTTCCCCTGAAAATCCGTCCTGGAGCAGAGATGGTAAAATTCTTTTTTGGAATGCTTACACTAATGGAGTATCAAATATTTACAGATACGATTTTAATAATTTATCAAGCAAGGCACTTACAAACTGTATGACCGGTTTATTCCGTCCTTTAGAGATATCACCTGACTCGATATTTGCCTTCGAATATTTTACGAATGGTTTCAGACCGGTCATTTTTGAAAACAAGCCGGCAAGTTTTCTTCCCGCTATTAATTACCTTGGGCAAAGAGTAATCGAAGAAAATCCAGAACTTTATTCCTGGAATTTATCCAGTGATACGACAGAAATTAATCCAATGGATTTCTCTTTGGAAACAAGTTATAATGCATTTGAAAACTTACAACTTCAAGCTCTTTATCCAATGGTCAGTGGTTTTCAGAATCAGGTTGTATTTGGATTATTTGCAAGAGTATCTGATCCATTATTGATTCACGATTTTTATTTGTCAGCTGGTGTTTCACCGTTAAGTGAAAATCCTAGTTATCCATTATGGCATTTAAGATTTAAATATGATTACAAGCAGCTTTTATTTTTAGAAGTCCTTTACAATGGAGATGATTTCTTTGATTTATTTAATAAGCTGAAAAGAAGTATGTTGGGAACACAAATTAAGATGGGTCATACATACTATTGGATGTATGATAATCCTCACAAGATTAAACAAGCTACCACACTAACATTCTACAGAGATGTTGATTTTGTATATGACAATCTTGTAAGAGTATCGCAGCCGGATTTTGCGGTTCTGGCGACAAATTTGAACTCAAAAAATTTAAGAAAAACTATCGGAAGTTCAGATTATGAGTATGGAAACGAAATTAATTGGACAGTAGCGCTTTACGGTACAGAATTTGACCAACCAGAGTTTGATGTCAATACTTATATTGATCTCAGCAATTTTAGAACATGGTTGTGGAGCCACAATGTTTTGCACGTAAAAATTGCAGGCGGTTACCTTTGGTATAATGAGAATATTGTGCAATCTAAGTTTTATTTTGGTGGTTTTGGAAACAGGCCGGTTGATAATGACGAAGTCAGACAATTTAGAAGAGTATTCAGATTTCCCGGAATTTCAATCTATAGCCTTGATGTTGAAGAATTTGGAAAATTAATGCTCGAAAATGATTTTCCGCCCATTAGGGTTTCTGATTGGTTGTTGTTTGATCAATTTATTAATCATTTTGATTTTTCTGTTTATTCACAAGGATTAATTACTCAATCATACTTAGGAAATTATTTGGTTAATGCTGGAGCTCAAATGGACATTCGACTTAAACATTGGTACAATCTCGAATCTACTTTTTCTGCCGGTATTGCAAAAGCCTGGGTTCTTCCAACGGGCACAACTGATTGGGAATGGTTCTTATCAATTAAACTATTAAAGGACTAGTTAGTTAAAGATTAAAGTGTTATGAAATTTTCTGAATTCAAAAAAAATATAGATGATGGAATCAAAAATGTGATTGCCGATAGTGAATCATCTGATAGGATGAAAAGTCTTGAAGCAATTCTCAACATCGTTAATACGATTAACAGATCCCTAATTTTAGAAGACGTACTTGAACTCGTATTAAAAAATGCAATCAGACTTACTCAATCTGAAAGAGGTTTTATTGTACTTCAAAATGATTCAGGTGATTTAGAGTTTAAACTGGGAATGAATGAACAAAATGAAAATCTTCCCAAACAACTCTTTGAAGTCAGCAATACAGTTGTTGAAGATGTTTTCAAGAATGGCCAGTCAATTTTTTTAGAAGGGGCACAGAGTGATACAGCCTATGATACAACAAAGAGTATTTTAAAGCTTGATCTTCAAACTATATTATGTTCTCCGCTAATCACCAATGGGAAAAAAATAGGTGTGATTTATGTTGACAGCAAACATCTTCATAAAATAAAAGTTAGAGAAATAACAGGCACTTTTGAGATACTTGCCGGGCAGGCAGCCACTGCTATTAGAAATGCTCAATTGTACGATAATCAGATTAATGCTTACAATGCCTTACAGGAAGCAAATGCACAACTCATTCAGGCAGAACGACGGGTATTAAAATCCGGAATTGATACCGAAATTGGGCAGGCATTGCAAGGCTTAGTTCATCTTGCTTTACTGGAGACTGAAAGTCTTTTACGTACAATCGAAAAATCACAATCAGAATTTGATGCAAATCACGAACTCGATGATCTGCTCTTTGATAGGCTAAAATTGAAATCCAAAGTTGCAGCTGATAGCATTCGAAACATTCAGAAATATGCACAGGTGCTGCTTGAAACTTCAATTACTGACTTGCATAAAGATAACAACGATTTGAACAGAACGATTCAGTCGGTAATTAAATACCTTTCTCCATTAAAGAAGTTTAGTTCGGTGACATTTAAAACTGAATTGAACACTTTACCGCTTTGCGACTTCGATCCCGAGCAAATACAACATCTCCTCGTACATTTGTTTACTAATTCAGTAAATGCAAGTAAAAATGCTACTATCACAATTCGTTCATATGTGAAAGAAAATAAAAATTGTGTTGATGTTCTGGATGACGGTCCGGGTTTTACTGAAAAGTATAAAACAAATCCATCTGCTATTTTTAATTTGTCAAACGGAGGTTATGGTTTATTCCTGTGTAAAAATGTTATCGATAAGCACAGAGGAGAAATTAAAATACTTAATAGCGAAAAGGGTGCTTTAATTCATTTTTCATTGCCGGTTAATTAGAAGTGATATCACTCAATCTAAAATATTTTGAAATCTGCTACGAACCTCTTCCATTCCCGGTTGAAGTTTTTGATGAAAATGGATTTGTTGTTTACATTAATTCTGCTTTCTTGAAGAGATGGGGTTACTCTTTGGCTGAGCTTAGCGGATATTCTTATGCTACCGATAAAGAGCTTCAGAAGAGAGATATAGTAAAAAAAATCAGTAGTGTTTTTCAGAAAAAGAAAACCATACAAATCCAAAACTACGTAGATACAAGATTACTCGGTTCTGATAAAGCAGTTCCATTTCTAAAGACAACAATTTTTCCTGTTAGTCTTGGTGACAAATCATTTATAGTTTTGTTTCACGAAGACCAGACTGATGTTATTCTTGCAGAACAGGAAGTTAGAAAAGCCAGAGATGCCAGCAAAGAAGCTGACAGGCTTAAAAGTACTTTCCTAAATGTTCTTTCCCACGAACTCCGGACACCTCTGAATATTATTCTTGGATATTCTACAATCATTAAAGAAAATCTTAAAGATAAAATTGGTAACGAAGAAAAAGTATATCTTGATAATCTTCAAACTGGTAGTGAGAGGTTATTTAAAAGCATAACTCAAATGCTGGAATTTGCTCAGATAGAGGCCGGCAATTTCAAAATGAACATTGAAACATTAAATCTTGTTCATGTAATTAAGAATTGCATAGAGCCTTTTAAAATCAAAGCTGCAGAAAAAAAACTAGACTTCTCTCTGAAAATTGGAACTGAAAATATTTTTGTTGATGTTGATATACAGTGTGTGGAGGCGATAATAAATAATTTGGTTGATAATTCAATTAAGTTTACCAGGCAAGGGTATATAGAATTTGAAGTTGAATCTTTTAATGATAGGGATCTTGCCGTTTGTAAGCTTAAAGATACCGGAGTTGGTATCTCAACTGAATATCTCGACCATCTTTACAGACCGTTCAGTCAGGAGGAGTTGGATATAGGAAGGAATTTTGAGGGAAACGGTTTAGGTCTTGCAATCTCAAAAAAGTATATTGAAAAAATGGGTGGCTCTTTAATTGTAGATAGCATTAAAGGCGTTGGAAGTACTTTTACGTTCACACTTCCGCTTGCAAAAGTTGGTAAGGTTGAACAGATGAAAAAAGTTGCCGGGAAAAGCAATGGTGTTTTAAAAATATTAATGCTTGATGATAGCGGCGATTCTTACCCATTGATCAAAGCATTTTTAAAAGACAATTATGAGGTAAACCTTGTGCCGTCGCAGGAATTCAGCTCTGGTTTGGTTACAGATGAAAGTTTTAGTGCGATTATTTTTGATGTGACAGTTAACTATTGGAACAGAGGACTTGATATAGTTCGTAAAGTCAGAAAAAATAAAAACAATAATATCCCGATATTAATTTTATCAAGTGAGTTTCTTCAAGAAAAAATTCAGCAGTTCCGTACTGCCGGTGCTGATGAGTTTTTAGTTAAACCTTTTGCAAAGGGTGAGTTAGTTTCTCTTGTTAACAAAATATCAGCTCATTAACAGACCTTCCTGGTTCGATTAGTATCCTTTCTATCTCATAAGACTCGAAACTCTAAAGATTATTAATTATTTTTTGAATTATGATTAATAAAAATATTTACTATCCTGTTTACCAATATGATTTGTGCAAGTGACTAAGAGATTAATCGAATTACGAAAAAAAATAAAATCGCTCGGAAACCCTGAAATTTCGAAGACAATGAAGTGGTTCTTCAAAACAGGCAAGGGAGATTATGGAGAAGGGGATGTTTTTGTCGGACTCAAAGTTCCCACTCAGAGAAAGCTGGCACATGAGTTTAGAGATTTATCCGTTATTGATTTGAAGATGCTGTTAAGTTCTCCGGTTCACGAAGAGAGATTAATTTCACTTTTTATTTTAGTTGATAGGTTCGCAAAAAGTTCTGAAAAAGAGAAACAACTGATTTTCAGTTTTTATCTCAAAAACAGAAAGGGAGTTAATAACTGGGATCTCGTTGACCTTTCTGCTCCGAAAATTATGGGGAAGTATCTTCTTGAAAAAGATAAAAGTTTGTTATTTAAATTTGCATCATCTAAAAATCTCTGGGAACGTAGAATAGCAATATTATCAACTTATGAATTTATCAGAAACGAAGATTATGATACTACTTTAAGGATTGCGGAAATATTATTAGAGGATAATCACGACTTAATTCACAAAGCCGTGGGATGGATGCTTAGAGAAATCGGTAATAGAAATTTAATGGCTGAAGAAAGTTTTCTAAAAATTCATTATAATAAAATGCCAAGAACAATGCTTCGTTATGCAATAGAGAAGTTCCCGGAAACAAAAAGGAAAAAATATCTTCAAGGAAAAATTTAGAGGTAAGTATGGAAAAAAGAATAAATGTTCAAAGCGGAACAAACTGGGAGGACAGAATAGGTTACTCACGGGCAGTCAGAATCGGTCGATTGATTGAAGTCTCCGGAACTGCTGCCATTGATCGGGACCGGATTGTTGCACCCGGAGATCCGTATCAGCAAACCAGATTCATTATTCAAAAAATTGAAAAAGCTTTGAATGATGCAGGAGGCTCTTTAAAAGATGTTATACGCACAAGAATGTATGTGACAAACATTAAGGACTGGGATTCAGTTGGAAGAGCCCACGGTGAGTTCTTCAGAGATATTAAACCAGTTACGACAATGGTTGAAGTGAAATCTTTAATCGACCCAAATTTCGTTGTTGAAATTGAAGCAACTGCGTATTTAAGCGAAGATTAATTTACTCCAGAATTATTCCAAATAGTGTTGCGTACATTATACGGTAGATTTCTGTGTTATCAATTTTTCCTTTCATCATACCGGAGTTTAATCCTTCAGCTCTGGCGATAACTGAACCATAAACATCGTCAGAAGTTGACCAGGCAACGGCAAACTGAAACCGATTCCCAAATCTGTCTTTGGCAGTTAGAAATGGATAAGTTCCTGTTCCATTAACTCCATCAAGAGGCGCACCGTTTTTTGATGTATCCGGTAAAGGCTTATCGGGCATCATATCTTTTTCAAGGAAGCCATAAATCTCCATTCCTCCGGCCTCGCTATCCGCTGCCGTAATGATTAAAGTGTTTTGATTATTTTGATAGAAATTTAAAGCAACACCTATGGCATCATCTGCCCGTTTGAGTGCTTCAAAGTATCCGTTTGCATTATTGCAATTGCCAAAATTATCTGTTCCTTCTTCCTCAACAACGAGGAAGAAATTTCCTTTTTTCCCTGATAGAAATTTGATGGCAGCATCGGTCATCTCAGCCAAAGTTGGTGCTTCTGGCTGATAGTTTACAAGCCCAAGTTTTTGTAAATCTTCTTCAGACTTATCATTAAAAGTATGACTGCGTCCAAAAATCCCAAGCACTTTTTCTGTATGATAGGAAAGAGAAGCAAGATCTTCTTTTGTGTAAATAACTTTATAGCCTAACTGTTGAGCAAGCTCTATTATGTTCAATCCATCTTTTCTTTTTCCCGGTCCGAATTTACCATCAACTCCGACAGGCAATAAATTTTCTTCTCCGCCTGAAAAAATTAAATCTGCACCGGATTCAATTATTTTTTTTGAAATTGCCTCTTCATTTGCTCTTGAAACATCACTGGCTACAAAGACTCCCGTTCCTGGTTCAACAATTTTCCCACTGTTTATAATACCAATATTTATTCCTTTGGCTTTTGCTTCCATCATAATACTCAAATTGCTGCCAGATCTTGACGTTAAAGGTTTTGTTCCGTCCATTCCATAAGATAGCAGCGGCACTTTAACACCATATGAGTGAACAGTTGCACCAGCTTCAGATGATGAGGTAAGAGTGTTTGTGGTATGACCCAGGTACAAACCGATATTTGATAGCCGATCCCAGTTTAATTCGCCATCAGGTCCATAAAATAAAACTCTGATTGCATTCCATCCAGCCAAAGCTGTTCCATCGGGATGGAAAAAAATCACGTTTCCAGTTTTTATTTTTTTGTTATCCTGACATGATATTGCAGAAGTTAATAAAATACTGACTATGGTGAGTAGTTTTAAAAAAGTTATAAATATTTTAATAAGCATTTTATATCTCTGGTAGTTAGAATTTTCACTTGCAAAGTTACTAAATTGAATCGGAGAGATTTATTATCATTTTGTTAAGAATACAGTCCATCTTAAATTATCTCCCAAATTTTTATTATTAAGAAATAAGAAGTTTAATGGAAAAAGGAACTCGTAAATCTCTAAATGGAAAGACCTCAATATTTTTTACAGATACTGAAACTCCCTCTTCATATTCACTGTCAAACCAATTTGCTGAAAATCTGGAATTCAGATTAATAAAGGATAGAATAACAGCAACCGGATCCGATGCGTATTTTGCTTTGTCTCTGGCTATTCGTGATAGGCTTGTTCGTAAATGGCTCAGAACTCAGCATCAATATTTTCAAAAGGACGTAAAAAGGGTTTATTATCTTTCATTAGAATATTTAATGGGGAGACTGCTGGGTAATTCTCTTATAAATATGGAATACTACGAAGAATGTTCCCACATTTTGAAAGAAGATGGTTATAGTCTTGAAGAAATAAGAGAGATTGAACACGATATGGGATTGGGTAATGGGGGATTGGGAAGACTTGCGGCTTGTTATCTTGATTCTATGGCAACACTTGAATTACCTGCGTTTGGTTACGGGATTCGATATGAATACGGAATTTTTAAACAAGATATTGAAAAAGGTTACCAGGTTGAGTACCCTGATAGCTGGCTTCAGAATGGAAATCCCTGGGATATATTCAGAAGAGATTTGGAATACCGTGTTAAGTTTTATGGGAAAGCCGTAAAAGTTCAGAGCCTGGATGGAACTTACCGGTTCGATTGGACAGATACAGAAGATGTTCTTGCAGTTGGTTATGATATTCCTGTGCCGGGATATAAAAATAATACGGTAAATAATTTAAGACTTTGGCAGGCAAAAGCGTGCGCTGATTTCAGCTTTAAAGATTTTAATGCCGGAGATTATGTTGCTGCTGTAGCTTCGAAAACGGGTTCTGAAACTATTTCGAAAGTTTTATATCCAAATGATTCTTATGTCGAAGGGAAATTCTTAAGACTTAAGCAGCAGTACTTTTTTGTTTCAGCTACGCTACAGGATATAATTAGAAAATACAAGATCAATCATAAGACTTTTGATAAATTCTCTGAGAAAAATGCTATTCAATTAAACGATACACACCCTGTAATTGCTATTCCGGAACTGATGAGAATTTTAATTGATCAGGAAGGATTAAGCTGGGACAAATCCTGGAGTATTGCAAGGAAAACTTTTGCATACACTAATCACACAGTTGTTCCGGAGGCATTGGAGGAGTGGTCTCTGCCTCTCTTTGAAGAATTGCTGCCGCGTCATATCCAGATTATTTATGAGATTAACCGGAGATTTATTGAAGATGTCAAGCAAAATTATACAACCGATCCCGGTATTTTATCAGTGATGTCTATAATTAATGAAACTAATGGCAGATCGGTTCGTATGGCAAACCTGGCGATTGTTGGGAGCTATGCTGTTAATGGGGTTGCTGCATTGCACACAGAAATTTTGAAAACGAAAATTTTTTCTCATTTTCATAAAATGTATCCCGGGAAGTTTATCAACATAACTAATGGTATTACTCCAAGAAGATGGTTAAAGACAGCAAATCCTTTCCTTTCGAAAATTATTAGTGATAGAATTGGTGAGAACTGGGTTTATGATCTTTATGACCTTCGTAAGCTGGAAAAATATGTTGATAATCCTGATTTAAGGGAAGAATTCAGAAATGCAAAATGGCTTAATAAGAAATTGTTGATTTCAATGATTGAAGAGAATAATGGAATAAAAATCAATCCCGACTCAATGTTTGATGTGCAAATCAAAAGATTTCATGAATATAAACGTCAGCTTCTGAATGTTCTTCATATCATCACACTGTACAACAGGATTAAAGATAATCCGAAAGTGGAAGTAATTCCCCGTACAATCATCTTTGCCGGAAAAGCTGCACCGGCTTACTTTATGGCAAAACTTATAATCAAGCTCATTAATTCAGTCGGAAGTATTGTTAACAACGACCCTGAGGTTGGCGATAAGCTGAAAGTTGTCTTCATCCCGAATTATTCAGTAACTCTTGCGGAAAAGATTATTCCCGCTGCTGATCTATCTGAACAAATTTCTATGGCTGGCTTAGAAGCATCAGGAACAGGAAATATGAAGTTTACGTTGAATGGTGCTTTAACAATCGGTACGATGGATGGAGCAAATATTGAAATTCGTGAAGAAGTCGGAGAGGAAAATATTTTCATCTTCGGATTACTTGCGGATGAAGTTTTAAAACTGAAGAGCAGTGGTTATAACCCGAGAAAATATTATGAATCAAACGCGATGTTGAAGAGAGTGATAGATATGATTGCATCAGATTACTTCAACAAAAGTGAACCCGGGATATTTAAATCTATTGTTGATGGATTGTTAGGTGCTGACTTCTACTGTCTTCTTGCTGATTACCAGGCATATATTGATGCTCAGGATAAAGTCAGCAAGCTGTATCTGAATGCTGATGAATGGACGAAGATGGCAATTCTTAATGTTGCAAGAGTAGGGAAATTTTCAAGTGATCGTTCAATAAAAGAATATGCAGAAAAAATCTGGAAAGTTGAACCGGTTAAAATTAATCAAACAGGAAAGTGAAATAAAAACGAATGAGTTACGAAATACATCCCAAAACAAGAATCGGACATATACATTTAACCGTTGGAAATCTTGAAAGAGCAGTAAAGTTTTATACTGAAATGCTTGGATTTTCTGTGACTGCAAGGTTTGGAGAGTCAGCTATATTTTTATCTTCAGGAAACTATCATCATCATATCGGATTAAACACCTGGGCAGGTGAGAAAGCTGTTCCTCCTCCTTCAGGACATACTGGATTATATCACTTCGCTATACTTTATCCGAGCAGGGAAGAACTGGCAAAGGCATTTAAAGTTTTATGGGAAAACAAATATCCGATCGAAGGTGCTTCGGATCACGGTGTTTCAGAATCAATCTATCTTAAAGATCCTGATGGAAACGGGATTGAGCTTTATTGCGACAGACCGCAGGAAGAATGGCCTGTTGATGAAGAGGGTAATGTTGTGATGATTACAAAGGCGTTGGATCTTCCCGGCTTGCTTTCAGAATTGAATAACTATTAACTCACATTATACAAAATGGAGAGATGACATCTTTTAAATACTTAAATCATTATTCAAATCGGAATGAGAAAGTTATTATTGTTTTATAGTTTATAAATAAATAAAGATGTCATCTCTATACCAAATTGAAATTTCATAATGTTTGAATATTTAAGAAAAGTTCTTTCGACCGAGCAGACTTCGATAAAGACTGCTATTTCATCTTCTAAAACGACTACTAAGAAATACCAGGTTGCAACTGCAGCTCTATTTATTGAGATAGCCAAAGCCGATGGTGATTTTTCTGAAGATGAAAGAAAACGAATAATTGATTTGATGAAAAGCGATTTTGATTTAGATGATGAATGTGTAGATGAATTGCTCGAACTGTCTGAACAAAAAGTAAAAGACAGCATAAGTGTCTATGAGTTTTCTTCAGTAATAAATGAGAGTTTCACTCAGCAGGAAAAAATTGAACTTATGAAAAACCTTTGGCGAATAATTTATGAAGATGGCAATCTCGATAGTCACGAGGATCGCTTGATAAAAATAATCGGCAGCACTTTGAATCTTGAACATAAAGAGATTATCAATGCAAAGCTGTTCGTGAAGCAAGAAATGGGGAAATAATTGAGCAACCTTCGAGGTTAGAGATACGAATTTCGGGTTTTAACCTCGAAGGTTTAAGTCTTTTTACTTTTTCAACTCACTTTCAATAGCACCAATTATTTCTGCACTCGTTGGTTCAACTTTGGTTCGGAATCTTTTGACAATTTTTCCATCTTTTGAAATAAGAAACTTTTCAAAATTCCACTTTACATCGCCTTTTTCTGTAACGCTGTTGTTTATAAGCCTTTCATAAAGAGGGGATTTGTCTTTCCCGAGCACTTTAATTTTATCGAACAATTTAAATGTCACATTATATTTTGAGCTGCAGAAATTCTGTATCTGCTCATTCGTACCTGGTTCCTGTCCTCCAAAATCATTGCACGGGAAAGCGAGTATCTCAAATCCCTTTGGATTATACTCTTTATAAATCTCTTCTAATCCTTTGTACTGTGGAGTGGAACCGCACTCACTGGCAACGTTTACTATCAATAATACACTGCCGTTGTAATCGGAAAGGTTAACTTCTTTATTGTTCATATCTAAAACTTTAATATCGCTTATATTATCCTTCAAGCCATCACCTTTAATGTTAGTTGTTGAATTATCCTGTCCTATTAATAGAGTAACTAATAAAAACAGGACAAATGAGAATATTTTAATTATCATACTTATACCTTTTTGATTTTATTAAACAAAATTAGAGCGGTGAAAGTTCAATGGAAATTCCTTACCTGTTATTAACTCTTATAACATCCATCACCAGGCAGGATGTAAGTGGTTCGGAACCGTTAATTTTTCTTGATAAATATATTCTTGAACCCGCAAGCTGACCAAGAAAGAATGCAGGTACTGTAAAGAAGAAAGTCGTAAACTCAAATCCGCTTGCTGATAATAATCTGAAGGTGATAATAAAAAGCACTGGGAGATGTATGGCTAATAAAAACTGAAGCGAGAATTTTCTAACGTTCGCACGCCAGTATCCAAATGGGATATTTATTAAAAAAGCAAAAAGAGTTAAAAGGATAATATTCATTATTGAACTAAATTTTTGTGAGTGAACTTAGGAAAAAGTTCCTGTAGAGAAAAATACAAAAACAGAGTCGTTAAAAATGTAAAAAACTCAGTGATTCTAAGTGTCCTCGGTGTCTTAGTGGTAAAGAGATTCTTTGACTTTGTTTTAACTCGCTTATTAACCACTAAGAGAGAAAGATCACATAGTGGCACTAAGAACTTTGCGGCAGCTTCTTTAGCAACCTATTTTCGGATGGTTCTTAACTCATCAAGACAGCTATTGCTGCTGTGTTTGCAATATCATCAACACTACAGCCGCGACTCAAATCGAAGAATGGCTTTTTCAATCCCTGAACCATCGGTCCGACAGCTTCTGCTTTACCCCAGCGTTGTGCTAATTTGTAACCGATATTTCCTGAATTCAGATCCGGGAAAATCAAAACATTTGCTTTACCGGCGACATTACTTCCGGGTGCTTTCTTCTTTCCGATTGATTCGATAACTGCTGCATCAAATTGCAATTCACCATCCACATCCAGATCCGGTCTCTTTGAGCGAATGATTGCAGTAGCATTCAAAACTTTATCCACGGCTTCGTGCTTTGCACTTCCTTTTGTTGAGAAGGAAAGCATTGCAATAAACGGTTCTTCACCTGTTAATTTTCTGTGGTTATCTGCAGTTGAGATAGCGATATCAGCTAATTGTTTTTCATCAGGATCTGGGACGACTGCACAATCAGCAAAAGAATAATTCTTATCTGGGAAAAGCATAAGGAAGAAACTTGATACTATAGATATTCCTTCCGGCATTCCTATACATTGAATCCCTGCACGCATAACATCAGCAGTTGCAGAAGCTGAACCGGCAACACTTCCGTCAGCCATGTTTTCTTTTACCATCATTGCAGCAAAGAACAAATCCTGCTGGACAGTGTTGCGAGCTTGTTCAATTGTTACACCTTTATGTTTGCGAAGGTTGAAAAAGATATTTGTAAAATCACTAAGCTTATCTGACCTCGTTGGATCAATAATCCTAACTCCTGTCAGGTCAACATCCAGCTTTTTTGCATCTTTATGAATTCGGTCTTCATTACCGAGAGTAATGACTGAAACGGTTTTTTCTTTAGTTAACTTTTCGGCAGCTTTAAGGACTCTTTCATCGTGGGATTCAGGAAGGATAATCGTCTTTCTCGCCTTCGATGCTTTTTCCTTGATCTCATTTAACAACTTAATTTCCATTGATACTCCGTATAATTGAGAAAATGACTTTCAAAATTACGAAAACAAGGAATCACTTTTTATGAGTCATTAGATATGGCGGAAATTTTCCTTAATATTATACAGACTAAATAACAACCAGACAGATTGAGTTAGCTATGAAGAATAATTTGTTCTTTTTTATTCATTTCAGATTGATTTTTGATGCCGAATAATATACATTCACACCCTTAAATTTTTTATGATAGCAGAAAATATTAAGCATCTCAGTGAGAGAATTGCTGCAAAATGTGTTGAAATTAAGCGAAATCCGCAAGAAATCAGGCTAATTGCAGTTTCTAAGTTCTTCGGGGTAGATGCCATCAGAGAAGCGAATAGCCTGGGTATAACTGACTTTGGTGAAAATAAGGCTCAGGAACTAAGAGACAAGTATGAAATTCTTGGTGATAATGTAATCTGGCATTTCATCGGAACTCTTCAGAGAAACAAAGTAAAGTATGCAGTTAAAGCTGCAACTTATATTCATTCTGTTGATTCACTAATGCTTATTGATGAGATAAATTATCAGGCCCAGAAAATTAATAAGGTACAAAAAATATTGCTTGAAGTTAAAACATCATCTGAGGATTCAAAGTCGGGACTTACCACAGAAGCCGAAGTTTTAAATTTGGTAAAACATTGTTCAACTCTCTCTAATATTGAATTAGTTGGGCTTATGACTATGGCACCATTTACTGATGATGTGGAAAATATTAGGAAAAGTTTTGTTGATTTACGTAATTTGAGAGACAAAATTAATCAAAATGGATTTGACCTGAGAGAGCTTTCAATGGGGATGACAAATGATTATGAAATTGCAATTGAAGAAGGAGCAACTATGCTAAGAATTGGTTCTGCAATCTTTGGTCAAAGAGATATCACAAAAGACTGGAGGCAGTCATGAAACTTTCGCCGCTATTAATTAAGAGGCAGGAATTCGAAAAATCGATGAGGGGTTATAATGTCGATGAAGTTCAGACATTTCTCAATAAAATTTCTTCTGAAATGGAAGAGCTTATCAATCAAAATGAACAATTAGAAAGTGACGTTGAAAGACTTAACCGGGAAATAGAAGAATTTCATAAAATTGAAAAAAAACTCGAAGACGATATCCTGAAAGCACAGGAAACTTCTGCTCAGACACTTGAATCAGCGAAGAAACAATCGGCATTAATAATTAAAGAAGCCGAAGTGAAAGCTTTACAGATGATCCAGAATGCAGAAGAAAAAGTTAATGTAATGCAAAATACTGTTATGACTCTACGTGAAGAGAAGAATTTGATAATTGCAAGATTAAGAGCTATTGTGAGCACACAGTCCAACTTGCTTGAAGGAAAAGTAAAAGATGCTGGTGAAGAAGCAAAAAAACCTAAAGCACAAGATGAAGCAGAAAAACTTGACATTGACGTTGATGGGATTGTGGATAAACTTTTATAATAGATGAGCAAGCTGATTTCAAATATTAATGAGACTCTCGAAGTAATTAGAAAACATACTAACAAGAATTATCCAATCGGAATTATTCTTGGTACTGGTCTGGGTGGATTGGTAAAAGATATAGATGTAAAACACCAAATCGATTACGAAGACCTTCCACATTTTCCTATTTCGACGGTTGAATCTCATCACGGCAAGCTGATATTCGGAACGATCAACGGAAAAAATGTTGTAGCAATGCAGGGACGATTTCATTACTATGAAGGTTACACGATGCAGCAGATTACCTATCCGGTTCGTGTGATGAAATTTCTTGGAGTTCAAACATTGCTTGTTTCAAATGCCTGTGGAGGAATGAATCCTCAATACAAAAAAGGCGATGTTATGATTATGGTTGATCATATAAATATGCTCGGAGATAATCCACTCATCGGAAAAAATGAAGATGAGCTTGGACCACGATTTCCGGATATGAGTGAGCCATATAGTTTCGAGTTGATTGAACTTGCTGAGAAGATCGCGCTTGAAAATCAAGTTAAAGTTCAAAAAGGAGTTTATGTTGCTGTCCCCGGCCCAAATCTTGAAACAAGAGCTGAGTACAGATTTCTCAGGGCAACAGGTGCAGATGTAGTGGGAATGTCTACCATTCCTGAAAACATTGTCGCAAATCATATGGGAATGAAAGTTTTGGGAATAAGTATTGTAACAGATGAATGTTTCCCCGATTCACTTAAGCCTGTTAATGTTGAAGAAATTATTGCTACTGCTATGCAGGCTGAACCTAAAATGACATTAATAATGAAAGAATTAATCAAGAGGCTGAAATGAAAAAATTATTAACTTCATACAGTGTTCCTGTTTTGCTGGGAATATTAATCTTCGCCTCTGATTTTTTGAATACTTCTCTTTTCAACTTTGGCGACAGAAATTTTGCTGTATGGTTTGTTCTTTCGATTTTGTGTTTTACTTGCGGTTGGTACATCAACAGAACTCTTGGATGGCAGCACGGCGGAAGGGTGGTTTTTTCAGCTATCGTTTCGATAACAATTATTAGCATTGCGATCATTGTTTTCTTTAATGAATATTTTGCAACATTTGAACTACTGACAGAAAATCTTATACTTTTTAGTCTGCGCAACATTACTCTTGGTGCGATGGGAATTTTTGGAATGTCAATCCAGGAAATAGTAAGTGGTGAGAAAGAAGCACTGATTTTAAGAGAAAAAGTAAAAGTTCTTGAAGCAACAGCAGCAGATTCAAAAAAGGAAGCAGAATTATTATTAAGAGAAGCATCAATAAAAGCTGAAAAAATAATTAATGATTCAGAAGCAAAAGCAAAAAATACAATTCTGAGGAAAGAACGAATCGAACAGGAACTCAAAGACTTCATTCAGACTGAAAGAGAATTAATCAAAAGATATGAAGATGTTAAATAAGTTTTACTATGTATAAGCAGGGTTTAGAAAAAATAAAATATCCGGAAACTGAACAGAACATTCTGAAATTCTGGAAAGAAAGAAAAACCTTCGAAAAAAGTGTTGAATCCCGCTCACCGGAAAAGTCATTTACATTTTATGAAGGGCCTCCAACCGCAAACGGCAAACCCGGTATACATCACGTTATGGCACGAACATTAAAAGATATTGTTTGCAGATACAAAACGATGCAGGGTTACCGCGTAGAAAGAAAAGCTGGCTGGGATACGCACGGTCTTCCCGTTGAAATTGAAGTTGAAAAAGCTTTAGGTATAAAAAATAAAAGCGAAATTGCCACGTTTGGAGTGGAAAAATACAATCAGGCTTGTCGTGATTCTGTTTTCACTTATCTCGACCTTTGGGAAAAGATGACAGAAAGGATGGGCTATTGGATTGATTTGAAGTCACCTTATATAACCTTAACAAACGAATACATTGAATCAGTTTGGTGGGCACTTAAAACTCTTTTTGAAAAAGGTCTTATTTATAAAGATTACAAAATCCTTCCGCAGGATCCAAAATCTGAAACTGTGCTTTCGATGGCTGAGCTTGCACTTGGTTACAGAGAAACCAAAGATCCTTCAGTTTATGTTCTTTTCAAGTTAAAAGATAAAGATGAATACTTTCTGGTCTGGACCACTACTCCATGGACATTAATTTCAAATGTTGCGCTTGCAGTTGGTTCTGATGTAGTTTATGTGAAAGTTTTAAACAAAGAGAAAAAAATAATTCTTGCGAAAGAATTGCTTTCAACTCTCGATGGCGATTATGAAATTCTTGAGGAGATGCAAGGAAAAGATTTAGAAGGAATTGAGTTTGAGCAATTACTTCCTTATGTAAAGCCTAACAAGAAAGCTTTCTTTGTTTGTCTTGGTGATTTTGTGAGCACTGATACTGGTTCAGGTATTGTTCACATTGCTCCTGCATTTGGTGCTGATGACTACGACCTCTCAAAAAAATATAACCTGCCGATGCTTCAGCCTGTTGACAGAGGTGGAAGATTTACTTCCGAAGTTTCTGATTATGCGGGTCAATTTGTTAAAGATGCAGATAAAGAGATAATCGCTAAATTAAAAGCCGATGGCAAGATTTATAAAAAAGAAACGATTGTGCACACTTATCCATTCAGCTGGCGGAATCAGGATGTGCCTGTTATCTATTATGCCCGTGAGTCGTGGTTCATTAGAACAACCAGTGTTGCTAAACGAATGATCGAATTAAATAAAACTATTAATTGGCAGCCACCCGAAGTTGGCTCCGGAAGATTCGGCAACTGGCTTGAAGAAAATAAAGACTGGGCTTTATCGCGCGACAGGTTCTGGGCTACTCCGCTTCCTATCTGGCTAAGTGAAGATGGTGATTCGTTTGCTGTTGGCAGCATTGACGAATTGAAACAGGGTTTCATCATTGAAAATGATAAAAGAATACAGGTCAGCGAAATTGAAAACATTGATTTACACAAGCCATTTGTTGATAAAGTTCTTTTTGAAAAAAATGGAAAGATTTATAAAAGAACTCCCGAGCTAATTGATGTTTGGTTCGATTCAGGTGCAATGCCGTTTGCTCAATACCATTATCCATTTGAAAATAAAGAGTGGTTTGAGAAAAAAGCTTTCCCCGCTGATTTTATTTGTGAAGGTATTGATCAGACGCGAGGCTGGTTTTATACTATGCATGCCATTGCGACAATGTTGTTCGATAGCGTTGCTTATAAGAATTTGATCGTGAATGAACTGATACTTGATAAGAATGGCATGAAGATGTCCAAGACCAAAGGCAACTCAGTTGATCCTTTTATGCTGTTTGAAAAATACGGAGCTGATGCAACAAGATGGTACCTTGTTACAAACAGTCCGCCTTGGAGGCCAACACTTTTTGATGAAGATGGTATTCTTGAAGTCCAACGGAAATTTTTTGGAACGCTGCTGAACACTTATTCTTTCTTTGCGCTTTATGCAAACATAGACCGGTTTGAAAACAAACAGCCTTCTGTTCCGATTTCTAAAAGAGAAGAGATTGACAGGTGGATTCTTTCAAAGCTTAATTCTTTGGTTAAAAACCATATCAAACTAATGGATCAATATGAAGTAACAAAAGCTGCGAGAGCAATTTCTGATTTTACAATAGATCATCTTTCAAACTGGTATGTAAGAAGATGCAGGAGAAGATTCTGGAAATCGGAAATGAATGAGAACAAGCTTGCTGCATACCAAACGCTCTATGAATGTTTGGTAACAATTTCAAAGCTGATGGCTCCTTTTGCTCCATTTCTTGCCGAAGAACTTTTTCAAAATTTAAATTCAGTTACTAAGAGTGAACATATTGAGTCGGTTCACTTAGCTGATTTACCTGAGACCGGTGAAATTAATAATGAACTCGAGCTGAGGATGGATGTTGCTCAACGCGCAGTTTATCTTGTGAGAGCAATAAGAGCGAAATCAAATCTTAAAGTTAGACAGCCATTGAAAAAGCTGATTGTTGTTGTCGATAAAAATATGAAAGATGCTCTCTTGAAGATGAAAGATGTAATCCTTGAAGAAGTTAATATTAAAGAACTGGAAATACTTGATGACGATTCCACACTTGTTCATAAATCTGTAAAAGCAAACTTTAAGACAGTCGGACCTAAATTTGGAAATAAGGTAAAGTTTGTTGCAGAGCAAATAAAAAATTTCACATCTGCAGAAATTAGTTTACTTGAAAAGGGCAATTCTGTTCCAATTGATTTTAATGGTGAGAATTTAACTATTGCACTAGACGATGTTGAAATAATAAGCGAACAGATTTCCGGCTGGATTGTTGAAAGTGAAAACGGAGTGACGGTTGCGGTAGATACATTACTTTCTCCTGAGCTTATTTCTGAGGGTTTGGCAAGAGAATTTGTCAACAGAATCCAGAATATGAGAAAGGATGCAGGATACCAGGTTATAGATAAAATCAATATTGAATTTTCAGGAAATTCTGAATTTGTATTTGCAATTAGTTCTTTTACGAATTACATTTCTGTAGAAACTCTTGCCCAAAAAATGGAAAGTAAATCTGAACTTAATGGAGGATTCCTGCAGGATTGGAACATCGGTGGGAATGAGATCAAAATTAAAATAGAAAAAGTAAGTATTTAATTATAGGAGTAAATCAAAATGGCTAAAAAAGTTGTAAAGAAATCAGTCAAAAAGACAACTGCAAAAAAATCTGCAACTAAAAAAGTTGCTGTAAAAAAATCCACACTAAAAAAAGCTGTAGCAAAGAAACCAGTGAAGAAAACCTCGGCAACCAAAAAATCAACATCTAAAAGCAGTGCTTCAAAAAAGGAAGCTAAACCAATAGGAAAAGCCGTAAAAGCTGTTTCCGCAAGAAGAGTGAGAGTCTCCAAACCTGCAGTTGAAGTTAAGATTGAAGATATTGCTGAATCGCGCAATAAGGCAATACACAAAATTAAAGGTTACGGCAAAAGAGAGCTCGAACATTTCAGACAGATTATCCTTGAGAAAAGAGATGAAATAATTGAGCAACTTCAAAACCTGAAAGAGCAGATGCTCGATCCAACTACAGGTGAATATATAAATGAAAATTCACCTTATTCATTGCATATGGCTGAACAGGGAACCGATGCAATGGAAAGAGAAAAAACCTTTCTTTATGCACAGAGAGAAAATAAATTTCTTGGATATCTTGAAGATGCTTTGAAAAGAATTGAATCAGGAACGTACGGTATATGTGTTGAATGTATTGATGAACCGCAGCACCTTTGTGAGACTTGTCCACTAATTCCGAAGGAAAGACTTGAAGCCGTACCCCATAGCCAGCACTGCTTGCCAATTAAGCAGAGACAGGAAAAAAAGTAATTATCATTCGATAAGTAAATATGTGTGGCTAAATCTTGAAAATTATTTTTCTTTCCTTAACTCTTTTTCTGGTAGATCAGATTAGCAAAATAATTGTCAGAGGATTCAGCTTCCCTCTATTTAACATAAATATTAATGGACTATATCCCGGGGAAAGTAAACCTTTAATCAGTAATATTTTACATATTACACTTGTTGAGAATCCTGGTATAGCTTTCGGAATTGACCCGGGTGAATCGTTAAGAGATTTGATTTTAATAATTACAATTCTGACTTGTATCAGTTTTTTTCTCTACCTGGTATACTCAAAGAAGGCTGACATAAAAACCAGAATTGCTATTGCTCTTATACTTGGCGGCGCTGCCGGAAATTTATTTGATAGAATTTTCTATGGAATTATTTATAACTATGCTCCACTGTTTCAGGGTAACGTAATAGATTTCCTAGACGTTAGAATTTTCAGACTTTTTTTATTTGATAACATTCATGGTAACTATGTGTTTAATTTTGCAGATGTAAGTATTCTTTCTGGAGTTTTTCTTCTTATATATTTGATACTTAGTAGTAAGAGAAATAAAACTGTGAAGGATATGGTTCCACAAGTTGTTGATGACAGAGAGGATTCCAATTGAGAGTATTATACCTGACTCTTGCTGTAATAATCTCCGATCAGATTTCAAAATTTTATATTAAAGGAATATCAATCCCGTTCCTTAATTTAAAGTTTGACGGAATGTATTTGGGAGAATCTATTCCCGTACTGGGTGATTTTTTCAAAATAACCTTTACAGAAAATCCAGGAATGGCTTTTGGATTTGATCCAGGATCTGACTTCAAACTTTTCATTTCGGTTTTTTCTTTAGTAGCAAGTATTGGCTTGCTGATCTATCTATTTACTGTTCGAAATAAATCCTTTAGCCTTAAAATAGCAATTGCACTTATACTTGGTGGTGCTGTTGGAAACGTTATTGACAGAATGTTCTATGGATTAATTTATGACTATGCACCGCTATTTTATGGAAAAGTTGTTGACTTCTTTGACTTTGATTTTATTAACTTTTCAATTTTTGGAAGAAGTTATGATAGATGGCCAATCTTCAACATTGCCGATGCCGCTGTTTCAATTGGAGTTTTAATTCTTTTAGTATTCTACAAGCAACATGAAACCGAAGATAAAAAGATCGTGGAAGTTGCTGAAGCTGTAAATGAGCAAGACGATTCAGGAAAAATAAATCCTGTAAACAATGCACCTGAAAGTTTTAATAAACCGTCTTCGAATAAATTAAATAATGAATTGAATGATGGTGAAGCTGATAAAGGAAAAGAAATATCGGTTTGAAGTTACCGAGGGAAAAAAGAAAGAACGACTTGATCTCTTTCTCACCCATGCAATTGAAAATGCAACCCGCTCCAAAGTTCAAAAACTTATCGAAGCAAATCTCGTAAAAGTTAATGGCGTTACAGTAAAAGCAAACTATCAGATTAAACCATCAGATGTAATTGAAGCTGTTCATCCTATAACGCCGCGACCCGAAGATACAGAGCCTGAAGATATTCCACTTGATATTGTTTATGAAGATGATTATTTACTTGTTATTAATAAACCTGCCGGAATGGTTGCGCACCCTGCCTATGCAAATTACACAGGCACTCTTGTAAATGCACTTCTTCACCATACAAAAAAACTTAGTGGATTAAACGAGCCCAGCCGACCTGGAATAATTCATCGGCTTGATAAAGATACAAGCGGACTTCTGGTCGTTGCCAAAGATGATTTTACTCACGCAAAAATTGCAGAACAGTTCAGCAAACGAACTGTTGAGCGTGAATATCACGCTATCTGTTGGGGAAAATTTAAAGAGCAAAAAGGTGAGATTGCTTACAACATTGTTCGAAGTAAAAAGGATAGAAAAAAATTTTCAATCAGCGAGAATGAGGGCAGAACTGCACTTACATTATACGAAGTTCTTGAAGAATTTGATTTTACAACTTACCTGAAAATAAATTTGAAAACAGGAAGAACTCATCAAATCAGGGTTCATTTATCTGGAATCGGAAAACCGGTTTTTGGTGACCCGACCTATGGTGGAAGGCAAGTAAATTATGGTTCAGATCAACCCAAGATTAAGACAAGATTGCAGAATCTTCTTGATATAATGCCAAGGCAAGCTTTGCATGCAAAAACCGTCGGATTCTATCATCCCGGATTGAAAAAAAAGATGTTCTTCAATTCAGAATTACCTGCTGATATGAAATTATTAATTGAAAAGTTGAGAACTTCAGTAGACTAAAATTTATTTTCGATTTGGTTATATTTATAACAGATTTTAATTCTATATTAAAAAGTCAATGCTGAAATTATATAACACACTAACAAAGCAAGCTGAAGAGTTTGTTCCACTCAATCCGCCGAATGTAGGTATGTACATTTGCGGACCTACCGTTTATGATTACTTCCACATTGGCAATGCCCGGACATTCATAATGGCTGACATTATAAGAAGGTATCTTGAGTACAAAGGATATAATGTAAAATTCGTCATGAACCTGACTGATATTGATGATAAGATCATTAAAAAATCTATTGAAGAAAAAATACCTGCCAGCGATGTTGCACGAAAATATTCAGAAGCATTTTTTGATGACATAAAACGATTAAGGATTAAGCCAGCAACTCTCTATCCAAAAGCAACTGAGCATGTTGATGAAATTCTTGGAATGATAAAATCCCTCATTGATAATGGTGCAGCTTATAATGTTGATGGAAATGTATTCTATAACGTTTCATCATTTAAACAATATGGTAAGCTAAGTGGAAAAAAAATTGATGAGCTTGAAGCAGGTGCAAGAGTTGAAGTAATGGAAGAAAAGCAAAACCCGCTGGATTTTGCTCTCTGGAAAAAATCAAAAGAAGGAGAACCTTTCTGGGCAAGTGAATGGGGAAACGGCAGACCCGGATGGCATATCGAGTGCTCTGCAATGAGCTGCAAACATCTTGGGGAAACTTTCGATATACACGCTGGCGGTAACGATTTGATTTTTCCTCATCACGAAAATGAAATTGCTCAGAGCGAAGCTGCAACTAAAAAGACTTTTGTTAAATACTGGCTTCATTTTGGATTCCTGAATATCAACAAAGAAAAAATGTCTAAATCGCTCGGAAACTTCTTCACTGCCCGTGATATTTTAAAAAAGTATTCGGCCGAAGCAGTACGGTTATTTTTTGCACAGGCACACTACAGAGGCCCGGTTGATTTTAATGAGGAACTTCTCGACGCTGCTGAAAAAGGATTAGAGAAATTAAAAAATCTTCAATCGACAATTAATTCAGCGCTGAAAAAAAACAAATCTGAAGGTGATAACCCGGAAATTGATTTTCAGAGTTTTGAAAAACGCTTTACAGGCGCACTCGATGACGATTTTAATACACCGCAGGCAGTTGCTGTGATCTTTGATTTTGTAAAGGAAGTCAATAGAACCATTGCTGATAATGAAAATATACAAATAAATTTTTATATTGGAGTTAGGAGTTTCTTAGTTAATACTTCTGAGAAAGTATTAGGGATTATGTCATTTGAAGAAAAAGAATCAAAACAGGATTCTTCGCTTGAAAATGAACTTATTAAAATCTTGATTGATATAAGATTGCAGGCTAAAAGTGAAAAAAAATTTCAATTAGCCGATGAGATCAGAAAAAAATTGGAAAGCCTTGGTATTACATTAAAAGATAGCAAAGATGGCACCGATTTTTTCAGGCGTTTATAGTATGTAAGTAAGTTAGATCGTTTAAGGAGAACGTGATGCAAAAAAAAGGGGTTGAGTTATCTTCGGTGCTATATATCGAAGACGATAGTATCAACTGGCAAATAGTCAGTATGTTTTTAAAAGGCTATTATAAGGTAGATACTACAGCAGAATCTTCCGATGCAATGGAAAAAATTAATGCTAATCATTACGCAGTTATACTTCTTGATATTAGTCTTGGTAGGGGAACAAATGGATTGGAACTTGCCAGGGAGATTAAGAAAGTAAAAAACTACAAAGATGTTCCAATCATTGCTGTGACTGCACACGCATTAAGAGAGGATGAGAACCGGATACTGAAAAGCGCCTGTACTCATTATGTGGCCAAACCATTCACCAAAAAAACTTTACTCGATACTCTTAAGAAAGCGCTGTCTAATTAATTTTAGGTGATGAAAATATTTCCGCTACAAAGTATAAGATTTGGATCCAGTGTTTGTTTTATCCTGAACATTTCATCAATGACTTTCTCACCATACATTTCATAAAGTAATGCCTTTTTATTTTTACCAACGCCGTGTTCTGCCGCAAATGTTCCTCCTGATTTGATTGCGGAAATGCACATCACATGATAAAGTTCTTTTGCGATTTCAAACTCAACAGCATTTTTTGGCAGCATATTTAAATGAATGTGAGAATTTCCGAAATGACCATAAATAACATAATCTAATCCTGCTTTTTTCACATCATTCTTTAATTGATAATAAAAATTTTTCAACTCTTTATCAGGGACGGCAAAGTCAGTTCCCAGCTTTCTTAAATTTCGTGATGATATGAATTCATTAACTTTTGCTGAAATTCTATGTCTGAATTCGATAAATCGGGCTTTGTCCTTTTCGTTCATTGCAATCCAGGAATTACCAAGATCGCCATTGTGTTTTTCAATTAAACCTATCCACAATTCAGTAATCTGGTTGCTTGAAGTTTCATCCAGTTCCTGTTCAAACCAAACCGCTGATTTTGCATCTGCTGGAATATTCGGAAAATCATCTCGCAAAAAATCGAGCGCAAATTTATCAAAGTACTCAAGCGCAAGTGCATCAATGGAAACGGGGATACTTGTTTTTCTTGTTAGGTATGATTGATTTCTTGAGGTCTCAATGAAATTTAGTCCATCCTCCTCGGAAGTAAAAAATATAACAGCTGAAAGAACATTCTCTGGAGCGTTCAGTAATTTTAATTTTAGCTTTGTAATAACTCCCAATGTTCCTTCTGAACCGATGAATAGATCAATGGCATCCATATTTTCTTTGCAGTAATATCCTGCGGTGTTTTTAGTTGGAAGAGATTTTACAGATGGAATCTTCAATTCAATTTTTTTACCACCGTCTGTTACGATTGAAAGTTCAAATTTCTTTGCGAAATTTTGTCCTCTCTCCAGAATAAGAAGTTCACCTGTGGGCAGAACAATTTCAATTCCAAGAACAAAATCTCTTGTTGGGCCATATTTAAAAGTTTTTGAACCCGATGCATTAGTGGCAACCGTTCCCCCTAAAAAACAATTAAGCTCGGTTGGGTCAGGAGGATAGTAAAGTTTCTTTGGTTTGAGTTCAGCTAAAAAATTAGAAAGAAGCACTCCGGGTTCAACAACCGCAAATTTCTCCTTCTTATTTATTTCTAAAATTTTATTAAGTTTTTCAGTTGATAGAACAATTCCACCTGATGGCACACTCCCGCCTGCTAATCCTGTTTTATTTCCACAAACTGTAACTTTTAATTTTTCAGCATTTGCTCGCTTGATTGTTGAGATTATTTCATCTGTATTTTCAGGATAAACAACAGCATCGCAAAAACCTTTTGTATTGGATGCATCTTTAAGATAATCCTGAATCTCATTCTGTTCTGTTTTTGTAATCATTCTTGAGGTTTTTTATAGAGATTATTTTCCAAGACTTTCAATTCAGACAAATAATATTCAAGCAAAATTTTCTTATTATTTGTTTCACTGTCAAAATCAAATTTAACAGAATGCTGAACAACTTTAAATAATTTTTCAACTCCTGTTTTTACATCCATCATCGGGAAAGAAGTATCCCTTAAATGATGTATTAACTTAAGTGTTTCGAAAGCATCAAACCAATTCTTCCGTTGGTAATCAAGTTGTTTGACTGATTTGCTGTTTTCAAGAATCTTCTTCCAGTCATTGCTGAATTTTCGACCTACCAGAAAGTTGTATAACTCTGGATGAATTTCTTTGGCTTTTTTTATTATAAAATCTGGTTTTAATAATAAATCAGAATTAAAAAGTTTTAACCACTCCTTAAGGATAATATAAACTTCAGGATCATAAAGCAGGATGTCTTTTTTATTGGATGAAAAGTCAGCCATACTTCTTCCGGTTCCAAAGGGTACGCGCCATGATTCTCTTGCTGAAGGTCTTACTTTTGTTGAAGTGATTCTATGTATTGAATAATGCTTCGCCAATTTTTGAAGGAAATAAAAATCTTCAGCAGCTTTTTTGGTATTCATTCCGCTGATTTTAATGTAGGCTTCGTGATCGCAGATAACCGTAGAACCAATAGTGTGAAAAGCATAAGGTGATTCAGCAAAAAGAAGTCCTGCAACATAATGTCTTAAGAATATTTCGTAAGAAAGAATACCTGGTTTATTAATTTCATCATCCTGGAGATTGTGCTCAAATTCAACCATTCCTGCAGAGATATTTGGCTGATTGAAATTATGTTCAATTTCAGAAATGTAATTTTCCTCAACCAGGCAATCAGCATCCAAAGATATTATTATTTTTTTACCATCGATTGAGAAATCAAAAACCCGAAGAGCTGTGTCCATACCAATTTTTCTGGCTAATCCAACACCAGCGTTTGTATCGTCAAACTCATTTCCTTCAGAAGCAGCATCAATTAAACCGATTCTTATTCCGGATTCGAGAATTTGCTTTGAAAACTGGTCAAAGAAATTTTTTCTTAACAATGCTCGAATGTACTCTAAGCTTCGGTTATTATCAGCCCTTACTTCAATCGTAGAAGAAAAGGAATTATTTACAACAAAAATTAGAAGCGATTTTTGTAAATATTGTTTTGGATTCCGTGCTAGTGACGATAAAAGCGGCTTTATATTTGCGAACTCACAAATTGTAGGAATAACTATAACGGTACTTATTCCTGGAACTTCATCCCATTCAAGAACCCATTGCTTGTAAGATTTGTTCTCAAGGTATTCCGATACCTTATTTGGATAAGCTATCTGCATTACTCAATTGGCTATTTACAAAGTTTCTGATTTCAAGATAGCTATCAGGCGGAAACCAATTAATTACAACGCCTTCTCTTTCCATTTTTCTAAACCAGGTCATCTGCCGTTTTGCAAAACTATGAATTGAGCTGTTCAGCTTTTGAAACATATCATTGAAATTTAATTTGCCGTCAATGTACTGGGAAACAAATTTGTATTCTAGTCCAAAGTAATTAAGTCTCTCAGCGGAAACTCCTTTGCCCAGCAATTCTGAAACCTCTTCCACCATTCCGTTAGCTAATCTTTGCCTTAATCTTTCAGTAATTCGACGTTTCGTTTCTTCGCGCCCTGATTTAATTCCAATAGTCAGCGAATTAAATTTTGGTAAGATTGGATTGTCATTTATCCTTGATCTCTCAACCAATATTGCTTGTATTATACGATCTTTGTCTGTTAAATCAGTTACGTTGTGTTGTTTTGGTTTTAATTTTAATAACAATTCCTTCAGTTGATTAAAAGTTAAGGAAAATAATTCTTCCCGTTCGGCATCATCAATTTCAGGCAGATTGTATGATTTTAAAATGGCACTGAGATATAATCCTGTACCTCCGACAAGAATCGGCAATTTGTTTTTTTTTCTGATCTCTTTGAAAGAAAATAAAAAGTCTTTTGTAAACCTGAATAAACTGTAATCTTCAATAGGTTCGACGATATCAATAAGATGATAATTAATATTGTAATTCTGAAACTCAATCAGGTCTTTACCGGTTCCAATATCCATCCCTCTATAAACCTGTCTTGAATCTGCTGAGATTATTTCGGCGTTAAAATCTCTGGCAAGTTGTGATGCTATGCTGGTTTTACCTGATGCGGTGGGACCTAAAACGGTGATTAAATCAAAGGGCATAGTGAAGATTAATAATTAGCAGATTAGGCTGCTTACAGGGCCACGGGCAGGGTAATTTTAAAAGTAGAGCCAACCCCCTTAATACTTTCAACTTCAACTTGCCCCGAATGTGCATTGATAATTTTTTTAGCAAGAAGTAAATGAACTTCATCTTCTTTTATTTTTTCTTTGTAATAAAAATAATCAAGAATTTCTCCTTCAGGGAAGGCAATAAAACCCTTTCCTTCATTCTGAATAGAAATAGAAATTGAATCGCCAACTAATTCAGTGCTAAAGTAAATTCTATCACCTTTTCTGGAATCAGCAACGGATGCTTTGATAAACTGTAATATAGCTGTGTAAAGCTTTGAACGATCAATCTCGACAACCGCACCATCGCCAATCTTCTTAAATAATTTAACTTCCATTGTTTCGCAGTACTCAGATAGCAGCTCGAGGACATCATCAATAAATTCGTTGAAATGTATTTTATTATTTGCAAGGACAATTTCATCAACAAGCACTTTTAAGATTGAATCTGTAATATCAATTACAGATGCAGCCTGCTTTTGAATCATTCTAATTAAATCATCAGTATCCGGTGGAAGTTTTTTTGAGCTTAATATTTTTGTGTAGCTCTCTATTATCTCAATTGGAATATGGATTTCCTTTGTGATTATTTCACTTAGTTTCTTTCCTGAATTTAGTTTCTCATCTTTTTGCGACTGCTCGAGAGTTTTTGTGCGGCTTATCGCGGTTTCCATCTGCTTAGTGATCATAGTAAGATACCAAATTTCATCTTCAGTGAATTTGGTACTATCTCTTGCAGATTGCAACACAGCAACAGTTTCACCCGAGTCGTTTATAATAGGAAAGTAAAGAATTCGCTTCATCCTTGAAGGACCCGGCTGATCAATTTTAGGATTAAAGTGGCTGTCCTCAGTTGGTCGATCATAATTTATTGTCTTTTTTTGAATTGCACAGATTCCGGTTAAGCCATCACTAAGTTGAAAATATTCAATCTTAGTTTTACCATCCTGTGAGACAAATCTGGACATAGTTAAAAGTTTTTCATCGATAAACACAAGGTCGGCACTTTCGGAGTTTGTAAGATCCCTAATTGCCCGTTTAGTGTTTTTGACAAGCTCATTAATGTTTAGACTGCTGTAAATTTTGTTTAATGCGAAAAATATTCTTCTAACAATTTCCCTGTTTATACCAGTCTCGATAACTTCCGAGTGGACTTTTTCTCTAATGTTCAAATTAGCGGACTGATCCTCAATTGGATTCGATTCTTCCGGTGATTCATTGAACTCTTGGACTGGAATTTTGGGGGGTTCATTCTCTTCCGAAGGTAATTCGATAAGCTCTTCAGGAACTTGAGCGTTTATTTCTTGTAATTTTTCTAATGCCTGTTCGAGTTCGAAGTTCACCTCCGGTGCGTTGATTTCTTCATCCTCAAGTGACAATTCTATTGATTCAAGATCGGGAAGATGCTGCTGGGTGAGGACTGGTGGTGGCGTTTTTTCATCCATCCTCTCTTCCCCCTCTTTATTTCCATTTGAAAAAATACGGAAACTTACAGGTTTATCTCTATCGGTGATGTTAAATTTTCGGTCGGTGTCAGAAGATGATTCTGGCAGTTTGAACTCACCAAAATTTTTAAGGTTCTCTTCAATTACTGAATTTTTCTTGATTATTTTATTGAGCAAATCTTTATCTATTTTATAATAAATCAGCTTGCTGAAAGCCATTGCAGATGAGATTCTTTTTGTTTCTTCAATAAGTTCTTTTTCACCGAAGAAGTCGTTTTGAATTTTAGTGACAACATAACTGTGGGATGGGAATTTTACCTTTACTTCGCCTTTAATGATGAGATAAATTGAATTACTTACATCACGTGTTTTGTAAAGAATTTCTCCCTCTCTTGCTTCTCTAATTTCCTTCTGATCGAAAAAAGAAGCTAAAACAGATTCTTTTATACCTGTGAAAAGCCTGTTACTTTTTATTTCCCGGGTTGACGTGTATGTAGCCATAGATTAACAAAACAAAATCAAATTATTAACTAAATATAAAATTAGGTATCTGCTTATAAAAGTGCAAAAATAAACTAATAACAATGTCGAAACTGTAAGTAACATAATAATAAAATCAGTAGTTTTGAAACCTAAATTACTCACAATCATCTTACAGATGGAAGAAAAACAACTTATTGAAAAAGCGCAATCCGGCGATAAACAGGCTCTTGCAGAGTTAGTAAAGAAATATGAGCAGACCATTTATAATTTTTCTTTCAAAATATGCCGTGATAAAAACTATGCTGAACAAATAATGCAGGAAACATTTTATAGTATGGTAAAATCTTTGCATCAGTTTGACCATAACTCAAAATTATCTACTTGGCTTTACAGAATAGTAGCCAATCATTGCTTGATGATGGCTCGCAAGTTAAAAAGCCGTTCCTTCGTATCCTTTGATGACGAGGAAAATCTTTTCGAAGAAAAATTTGCAGCGGATTGGAATTCAATCCCCTATAAAGAAACAGAAAACAAGGAATTAAAAAGTATTCTTGATAAGGCAATTCAAAATCTTTCTCCGGATTACAGAGTGGTCTTTTTATTGCGTGACGTTGAAGGGCTGTCAACTGAGGAAACTGCACAGGTGACTGAGTTATCTATTCCGGCAGTTAAATCCAGACTTCATCGTGCAAGAGCATTCCTCAGGCAAGAAATTAACGAGGCATTCAGCAGATGAAAAAAGAAATAATAACATGTAAAGAAGTGATGAAGCATGTTTGCGAAAGCCTTGGCGAAAACCTCAACGATGAAAAATGTCTTGATGTAAAAAAACATCTTGATGCCTGCCCAAATTGCCGGGAATACTTTAAGTCAGTGGAGATCACAATAGAGTGTTACAGAAAGTATAATGTTGAAGTCCCAAAAGAAGCCCACAATCGTTTAATGAAAATGCTCGGCCTGGAGGAATAGTTTCTTCTATTAATAATTCGCATAATTTATTTTATTAGCTAAACACCCGTCACTGCCAAATTCGTTATTTCAGCTATCCAGATAATTTGAGTAAAATTAAGCACGACGGGCTGGAATATGTTTAAGGATAACATTAGCTGACTAATTTTTATCATAATATTTTTTTCGTATACTTCACAAAGTGAAATAAACCTTTCATTTTCATGTGGCCTATAATTTTGAAAACATTTAGCCTTGTTAAAATCAATTTATGATTTATATATTTATGATTATTTAATAAATAAATTAGCTAAAAACATGAATAAGCCATTTAATTCATTTTTTACAAAATCAATTCAAAATATTTCACCGGAATTTCCTGAAGTCTGAACAAAGGTCAATTAGGAGTTTATTATGAAAATAGCTGCACAAATTTTTCTTTCTTTACTAATTATCTTCAACCAGTTAATGTTTGCAGGAACAACAGGTAGGCTTACCGGTAGAGTTACCGATGCTGTTAGTGGCGAACCTCTTCCTTTTGTTAATGTTATAATTATGGGCACAACCTTAGGTGCAGCAACTGATATTGATGGATATTATTCGATTATAAATGTCTCGCCAGGAAACTATGATGTAAAAGCATCTGCAATTGGATATAGCAGTATTTCGTATCAGGATGTAAAAGTATCAATTGATTTAACTACGACAATTGATTTTCAATTATCTGAAGCTTCTGTAGAATTGACTGATGAAGTTGTGGTTATAGCTACAAAACCACTCGTTAGAATGGATCAAACGTCAACATCATCAATTATAGGCGAGGATGAAATTTCGAAATTACCCGTTGAAGGATTAGGGGATGTTCTAAAACTTCAGGCAGGTGTCGTAATTTCCTCATCCGGAGATGTTCACATTAGAGGTGGCAGATCAAATCAAATTGTTTATCAGATAGATGGTGTTCCAGTTACAGACGTCTATGATGGAAGTTCAGCGGTTAATGTTAACCAAAATGCTGTACAGGAATTGCAGGTTATTAGTGGTGCATTCAATGCAGAATATGGGCAGGCACAATCTGGAGTTGTGAATATAGTTACAAAAGATGGTGGTAGTCAGTTTAGTGCCAATATTCAGATGTATGGGGGCGATTATATATCCGGTCGCGACACAATATACCCCCACATTGATAATGTTAATCCGGTCGCTATCCAAAACATCGAAGGCAGCTTGAGCGGACCGATTCTTAAAGATGAATTGTTCTTTTACGCAAATGGCAGATATTTTTACAATTCTGGTTCACTTTACGGACAAAGAGTTTATCTTATAAGTGACCGTGCATATGAAAACCCTGTCACCCAAGAGATCGTTGTAGATGCAAATGGAGATGGTGAATATGTTTCGATGAATGAAGATGAGAGAATTTTTGCACAGGGAAAACTGTCTTACCGAATATCACAGGGAGTAAAATTAAGCTATAATTTCATTTTTGATGATCGTAATTATTATGATTATGACCATTTTAACCAATTGACACCCGATAATAACCTGCAACGATTTAATAAATCTTATACAAATATTTTCGCAATAAATCATGCTTTATCTGCAGCCAGTTTTTATACATTAAACCTAAGCTACTATTTCAGGGATTATAGACAATATCTTTTTGATGATATTTATACTGGCGACCCAAATAAACCCACTTACTATGAAGATAATTCTACTGTTATTACTCCACCGTATAGTTTTGGAGTTGGAGGCACGAACTATAATCGTTTCACCAGAAATACAGGAACTTTTGGAGCTAAATTAGATTGGTCGACACAACTTAGCCAGGCAGTAAATTTACAGTTCGGTGGTGATGTTAGAAGTAACGATATTTATCTTGAGAATATAAATCTAATTCCGATGACAGATTCAACCGGCTCACGGGTTACTCCGTTTAATGTTGCAATCCCTTCAAACACTTCAACAGATTATGACACTTATTCTCACCAGCCACTTGAAGCTGCAGCTTATGGTCAGATGAAATTTGAAGCATTCAATTTAATTTTTAATTTGGGATTAAGATTTGACTACTTCGTTCCAGATGGAGTAGTTCTTGCTGATCCTACAGATCCAAACATTTACAATCCACTAAAACCATCTAACAGATTTAATGATACAAATGGTAATGGAGTTCAGGATGTTGGAGAAACGACTGTTACTCTTGAGCAAAGAGAAGCATATTGGTACGAGGATGCTACTCCAAAATACCAGCTAAGTCCACGTATCGGGTTGGCCTTTCCAATTTCAGCAACTGGTGTAGTCCATTTTTCTTATGGTCACTTCCTTCAATTACCGCGATATGAATATCTATATCAAAATCCAAGATTCAAACTTGGTGTTAATTCAGGGAATGCCGGATTGTTTGGTAATGCAGACCTAGAACCGCAGCAAACGGTTAAAGGAGAAATTGGTATTCAACAGCAGATTGGTGAGGATATGTCACTTAGTGCCACCGCATTTTTTGAAGATTTCAGAAATCTTACGGGTACGCAAACCCAGGATGTTGTAGTATATGGAGGTGCTCAAACTTATAGTCAGTATATTAACTCAGATTTTGGAGATGCACAGGGGTTTGTAATTCAATTCGTCAAAAGATTTTCCGGTGGTTTTGCAGCCTCGATTGATTACACTTATTCAGATTCGCGCGGAAATGCTTCTGATCCAAATGATGCTAGAAATGCAGTTCTTGGCGGCGCCTTACCCGAAACTTACATAGCACCTTTGGCCTGGGATCAAACTCACACTTTTAATGCTACTCTTAATTATTCACAAATCAGGGATTGGGGCTTTTCAATTATTGCTAATTACTTCTCCGGACAGCCTTATACTCCTGCTGTGAACAAAAATACGAGAGTTACGCAAAATGCTTTCCCATCAAACAGCGCAAATAAACCAAATCTTTTTAATATGGATTTAAGAGTTTATAAAGACTTTGAATTATCGCCACTGCTTCTAACTGTATTCTTACGCGTGTTTAACATCCTTGATGCTAATAATCCGGTTAATGTTTATACTGATTCCGGTGATCCTTACTTCACATTTGCTAAGTTGGAAGCACAACGAATTAATCCAACCTTATACAATAATACTTTAGATGAATATTATACTGATCCAACCTACTTCTCCGACCCCAGAAGAATTGAACTTGGATTCAGTCTCAACTATTAATTTTTTAATAAAGGGAATTATGAAGAAGCTATATTTTTTATTTATACTGTTTACCGGGGTAAACGTCTATGCGCAACGTAGCAGTGATCCCACATTGTTGACGATTGGCTATCACACTGGAAACAGAGCTGCAATAACTTATTATAATGATGGTCAAATCGCAGGCATTAATACGGGTATTGATATCAGGGGTGAGTGGCCTTTGGGTTCAGGTGAAAACTATATTGGTGACTGTGTTCCTCTAATCGGAGTAGAGTTCATCAATGATTTAAATGATACTCTTCAATCGGTGGTAATTTCCCGTGGGCCAAGAAAAGGTCAGTTTGATGAAAAAAGTCCCAGCGGTTATTTCTGGGGTTGGAACCCGGTGCCAGGATTCAGGAATCCAAATGTGAAAGGTGTAGCAATGAGTCATCTTCCTGAAACGTGGCCAATTGAAGGATGGAATGATCCTATCGCTAATTTATGGAAAGACGAAGATGGAAAGACTCAATGGTTCGGATATTTCGGTAGAGGTATTCAGAATGCTGACCAGGAATCATTTTTCGAAGCAAACGATGATTGGGATGATGAATTCAATTCAAACTTTAAACCCGATACTACAAATCTATCAAGAAACGGAATGGCATTGAGAATGAGACAACGAGGCTTTCAGTGGTCAAGCTTCTTAGCTGAGGATGCTATTTTCTGGCTGTATGAAATAAATAATGATGGAACCACACTATATCGTAAAGCAAATTTCGGAACTATTGTAGGAACTCTTGCTGGTGGTGATGGCGATAGTCAGGATGACCTTGGATATTTTGATGTAAAAGACTGGATTACCTATTCCTGGGACAGTGATGGTATTGGTAATCGCGGACAAAAAGTTGGATATGTTGGTTATGCTTTTCTGGAGTCTCCGGGAAATTCGTTTGATGGAATCGATAATGACAATGATACAAAATCTAGTTCACCAAGATTCGCCTCATCAGATTTTAATTTTGTTATTTATAATACAGGCGATCAGGTTGTTTTAATTACCGACACAGTCGATGCACAGGGCTTAAGAATTTATGAGCGAACACTTTACACAGTAAAATCAACTACAGATACTGTTTACTCTCTTGGTGTTCAGTTTATTATTGAGCCGGGCGTAACACAACTAAGAGAAGGTAATGCAACACTTACAATTGTGAATGGACAACAAATTTGGATTCCTGCTCCGTCTGCTAATGATGCCATAGATAATGATTTAGATGGTTTAGTTGACGAGAATCAGGCAACTCACTATGAAACCCGAATCAGCAGAGGTTTAACAGGGTTGGCTTATAAAAATTTTATAACAGGTGCTGGTGTGAATGATCTGCTTATAGATGAGAGACGAGACGATAATATTGACGAAGACGAAGATTGGAATCCTTTATTTGATGATCTGGGTGAAGACGGATTAGGTCCGGAAGATGATGGTTACCCGGGTCCTGATTTTGGAGAGGGAGATGGAATACCTACTCAGGGCGAGCCTAACTTTGGTAAAACTGATCCTGAAGAGTCAGATCAGATTGGTCTTACTGGTTTTAACTTCTTTGAACTACAAAGTGCACCCGACTTGAGCATTGATTCTTTACTTTGGAGACGAATGACACCAGGTAGATTTGATGTGGTTCCGCCAACACCACAAGATGGTGATTTTATATATAGTTCAGGTTTCTTTCCGCTATTTCCAAAAATTTCGGAGAGGTTTTCTGTTTCGCTTCTGTTTGGCGAGAATTATGACGACATAGTAAAAAATAAAAATATCGTTCAGCAGATCTATAATGCTGGCTATGCTTTCCCGCAAGCTCCTAAAAAGCCAAAGATTAACGTTACTCATAATGATGGAAAAGTCGTCATTTACTGGGATGGAGAAGAAACAGAAAATTCAAGAGACTTTGTTACTAAACAACAAGATTTTGAAGGATATAAAATTTACAGGGCAACAGATGCAAATTTCAGGGATGCCCGTGTTATTACTAATGCATTAGGTGTGCTAAGTTTCGATAAACCGATAGCTCAATATGATCTGTCAAATGAATACAATGGGTTCTTCATACCGAGTGCAGAACTATTAGAGGCGTACGGTGGTACAACTTTCTTTTTGGGTGAAGATACAGGAGTTATCAACCGGTTTATTGATTCGACAGTAACTCCAGGCATTACGTATTATTATGCTGTTTGTGCTTATGACCATGGCGATGGAACACCAGACATTTTCCCGGAAGAAAATTCTAAATTTATTTTCCGTTCCAATACTGGCGAAGTCATAACCGATGATAACACTGGTTTTATTACTCCCGGAAGAAGACCAGCCGGATACTCCAATGCTTATATGGATGATTTTACAAAATCAGATCCATTTTTTGGTACTGGTTATTCAGCGGTTGAGATAGTTGATGAGGAACAAATCAGAAATCAATTTAATTATCAGATCGTTTTTCAGGATACTGGTTTAACAGATGTTACATCGAATTGGTCATTGTTAGATTTACAAACGCCTGATACAGTTTTTGTGCCTCTTGCCAATGAGACTTACATCGTTAACCCTAAAGACTCAATTGCATTGCCTGCCGGTACCGATACGATTTTTGTTAATGGTTCTAAATATGCTGTTAGTGGTTCTTACTATACGGCTGAGTATCGATCGGCTAGTTGATCAATCTGATTTATTTGCAGGTGAAACGCCTATACGACACGGATTTAGGGTTCAGCTATATAATGATCCTGTTCAAGTTGATACATCATATGCTACAGATATTCCATCTGATCCGCCTCCAAGTTTTGACATTTTTAGGTTCGTCGCTCTGGATCCTAAATATAATGGTTATGCTACACCGAATGATTATGTAATTGAGTTCTACAATACAGTCGTTGATACATCAGTGGCAGATACAGTTGGTTCAGGTGCAAGCAATAGAGTTAGTGCAAAACCAATCAACTTCAAAGTTAAAAATCTTACAAAAGATCAATATATAGATGCTGTTTATTTAAGAACCGGCACTTTAAGTTATACTTACAGTATTTGGTTTAAAGAATATTTACAAGGACAATATGTAAGAACCTGGCGGGTAAATATAAGATACAGATCACTTAGTGAACTTGAAACTGCTGGAACATTTAATATTCAAACCCTGAAACCATTTAACCAAAATGACAGCTTCTTGTTTACGATGACAGGAGCTTCAATAAATAAAAATCAGGCTTCGGATCAGTTAAGTAAAATAAAAGTAGTTCCAAATCCCTATGTTGTTACACATGCCGGGGAGCAAAGACTCTTGAGCACACAAACAAGTGGCCGAGGTGAGAGGGAGGTAAGATTCACATACGTTCCGCCTGGATCGAAGATTTCAATATTTACAGTAAGAGGTGAATTAGTAAGAACACTATATGCTCAGGATTTATATGTTGGAGATGTATATTGGAATTTGAGAAGTGACGAGAATATTGAAGTAGCATATGGAGTTTATGTATACGTCATAGACGCACCTGATATTGGTACTGCAATGGGCAAGCTTGCCTTAATTAAATAATGGAGAATTTATTTATGAAAAAGGTTTTAATAATTTTCTTATTGTCTGCTACTTATTTAGCAAGTCAGTCTAAAATAGGAACAACAGCAGCACCATTCCTTAATATTGGAGTCGGTCCGCGAGCAATTTCTATGGGTGGAGCCTTTATCGGAACCGCTAATGATGTTAGCTCATTGTATTGGAATCCAGCCGGTGCTTCCAGAAGTGATAGAAATGATGCAATGTTTGCTTATACAACCTGGTTTGCAGATATTAATTACAGTTGGACTGGTGCGATGGTTAAGCTTGGTGATGCTGGAACTCTTGGTTTAAGTCTCACATATCTGGATTATGGGGATATCGAAATTACTACTCTTTCCGAGCAAGATGGAACTGGTCAATTTTTTTCAGCATATGATTTAGATTTAGGGTTAACATATGCTTATAATCTCACGGACAGATTTTCATTAGGCGGAACAGTCAAGTATATTCAACAAACTATCTGGACCTCTTCAGCAAGTGCATTTGCAGTGGATTTAGGAGTGTTATTTCATTCGGATATATATGGTTTAAGAATAGCAGCAACTATGACAAATTTTGGAACTGATATGCAGCTTGATGGGGATGCTTTACTTATTCAACATGATATCGATCCTAATAATTATGGAAATAATGACCAGATTCTTGCAACATTGCAAACCGGGGAGTATCCATTACCATTAACGTTTAGGATAGGACTTGCAATGGATGTTCTTAATAATGAAGAGAATCGTGTTACTATTGCAGCAGATGCATTACATCCCACAGATAATGATGAATCATTAAATGTTGGTGCTGAATATATGTTTAATAATTTGATTGCATTCAGGGTTGGCTATAAATCGTTGCTGCTTGAAAACAGCGAAGAAGGATTTACTGCCGGAGTTGGGCTTAACTATAGTTTTACTCCTGATTTAGCCGTAAGAATAGATTATGCATATCAGAATTTTGGTGTTTTAGATTATACACAGCATTATTCAATAGGTATTAAATTTTGACCAAATATGAGTTACTTTTAAATGAAAATATTTCTATATTTAAGCCGAACTAAAAATAATGGCTTAAAATTATAACTACATTCATTAATTAATACAAGGAGAACCAAATGAATAAAATACTTTACGTTTCCTTCTTAGTCTTGCTTGCTGGTCTTACATTTGCCCAGCCAAAAGACATTTTGGTAAATTGGGAATGCAACATGGAAATTGAAATTCTTTCGGGAAGATTTAGCCCAACTGCCGATACTGTTGCCGCCAGAGGTAACTTTAATGGTTGGGGCAGAACTGATCTTGTTGCAAGCACCCTAGATCCTAATTTCTATGTCAGCGAAATCTCCTACAACGATATCAGGAGCTGAAGTTGGTGATACTATTGTTGCTTATAAATTCTTCTACACACCCAATAGCTGGGAAGGCGGAGACAATAAGCTTTATATCTTAACCCAGGCTGATTATGATGCTGGCGAAGCTACAGTTTCAAGACCATTTAACGATGGAACATCTAAACTGTTACAAACCAGGCAACAGAAGTTCTGTTTCACTGTTGATGTGTAATGGTGCAGTTTCTGCAATAAATAACCAGCCATTTACCGTTATCAATACAGTTCATTTGGCTGGTGGTACGCCACCATTACAGTGGCCCGCCTTAGGTTGGCCGGATGGTGAAATAAATTTAATGATCCCAATGTTTCGATGATGGTACAAATGGAGATCCAACAGCAGGCGATAAAATATTTTCAGCAATTGTAACTTTCCCTGCTTATACCATCTTTAACTAGTCAGTTATAAATTTGGTATAAACTATGGCGATGCTGCTAATAACCAGGGTGGTAATGATAACGAAAATGCTATTGGTGCAAATCACGTAATAGAACTGTTTCCACTTGCATGGTATTGCCAGGCGCTTGACAACGATTTCGGTACAATGGGCTTAATCATGCTTTCACAACAGATGTTGAACCCATCACGGAAACCTTGCCAAGTGCTTATGCTCTTGAGCAGAACTTCCCAAATCCATTCAACCCATCAACCACGATTAACTTCAGCATACCGGTTGAAGGTTTTGTAACACTTGACATTTACAACGCTATTGGTCAGAAAGTTGCTTCATTAGTCAACGAAACAAAATCAGCCGGAACTTATCGGGTTGATTTTGATGCTGCTACTCTTACAAGTGGAATTTATTTCTACAAGATTAGCGTTGGCAACTTCACAGAAACAAAGAAAATGATTTTGATGAAGTAATCCTTTAAAAGATTTTTTCATTAGAAGTTAAAGCCCCGTTCTGCGGGGCTTTTTTATTGGTTTATTATTCTGGCTAGTTGAATCTTTAAGTTTTGAGCATTGGGAAAATCTGGCTTTATGCTCAAACATTTCTCAATTGATTGAAGTGCATTATTAAATTCTTCCTTCTGAATGTATGCGCCGGCAAGATTGTAGTAGATTTGTGCATCGCTTTTATCATACATAAGGCTTTCAGTTAAGAATTTAACAGCATCATCAACATTTCCCTGACTGAGATTAATATTACCAAGCCATTTTGCTGAGAATGCGTCGGGGGTTTCCCTGAATCTTTTTAGTAACAACTTATATGCAAGTTCGTATTCCTTAACATTGATTAATTCAGAGGCAGCATAATCGTAATCGGCTAACTTGAATGGATATTGTGATATGATGACAAGGAATTCCGTGGTAAAATCCTGATAGTCTTTATTTCGTAAATACCAATCAGCTGCTTCTCTGTGTCCTTTTTCCCAATTCGTATTTTCAACAGCAATCTTATAAGCTATTGAATCTATTCTGTCATTCAGCCTTAATTTTTTAATGAAAGAGAAATCTGGTCTATCAACAAATGGCCAGTCATTTAGCAATCCTTTTAATCTTATTTGCGATATGGCAGAATCGAGTCGCGAATAAGAAAAATTTACCACTACAATGCTATCCTGTTCTGATTCTGGAATTTGAATTTGTTCGCCATCAGGCATGTATCCATTTCTTTGCATCGTTTCAAAATAAATTTTCCCCATTAGCATATAGCCTGTAAGTGAAGGGTGCAGGTGATCTACTATCAAGTTATTTCCGACAATACGATCCGGACTTATGCTGTTAAATGTTGAATCGACATTTACAATTTTGTATTTAAACCTATCAGCAAGATCTTTGATTATTTCATTTATCTTTTCTGGTGCTCGGAATCTTAAAGCATCAAGATCCTTAGCTTTACGAAATAATGAATCCGCGATTTTAATGTTTCCTAGAATAAGCTGATGATCAGCGTTTAAGTAAACCGAATCAGAATTATTATTACTATCATTCCCAACTGATATAAAAGGTTTTTGATCTTTTAGATTACTAACCTGTGTTCCAATTATAACGGGAACTCCAGCAACCTGAGTCATTTGCAGTATATCCTCAAAGTTTCCTTCAAATTGTTTTAATCCGGAATTGAATAATTCAGAGTTGATAGGTATCAATTGCTCTTTTACAATTCTTGCCATCAACGTTCCGCCACGCTGGATTTCTTTTTCAGTATCACTGCTGAACAAATTCATTAAAGAGCTAATTCCATTCCTTACCAGTTCTACGGATTTAAACTTGTTTAGCCAGATGACGAAGTTTACAATGCTTCTGGAATTGCCAGTATTTTCATTTGATCCAACTCCGAATGCACCATAGTATTCATTGTGCCCTGCGTAAATAATAATTAAATCAGGTGACTGTTCAAGCACTCCGGGAATGAGATCCATGATTGTATAGGAGTTGGTTGCCGTGATTGCGATATTAATAACTTCAATGTGATTCTCGGGATAGAGTAGTTGAAGACGATCACGAATATACCTCGAGAAAGTTCCGTTAGGGGAGAAAGGGAAACCTTGAGCACTACTTTCGCCCATCACAAAAATTCTGAATGCATTTTCTCTTTTTACAATATCAAAAACATCGTTGTTTGATTGAGGCAGATCTTTTGTATTAAAAAAATATCTCGCGGCTATATCCGGGTTAAGCATCTGCTTTGTTTCTGTTATCTTAATCCATTGATCATCATTTCTACCGTAATTGAATACTCGCAATGTAATTTCAAGAAGAATGAAGAAGACAATGGGAATTAAAATCAAAATAAGATAAAACCAAACAGGAGATTTGGCTCCATTACTCTTTTTATTTTTCTCGTGATTATTCAATTGAATTATTTTGATTGATTAAAGCTTCAAGTTGTTGGCGGATTTGAGCTGCCCGCTGGAATTCAGGATTTATTTGGAGACATTTGTTTATTGAAGCAAGTGCTTTATTAAATTCCTTTTTCTGAGCATACGCCCCGGTGATGTTGAAATAAGTCTGAGCGTCTTTATTATCATACTTCAGACTCATTTCGAGAAACTTAAGTGCATCATCCACGAATCCTTGAGATAGATCTATAATACCCAGCCATTTTGAATTAAATGCGTCGGGCTTTTTATCATATCCTTTTTTCAAAAAATAATATGCACGCGAAAATTTACCTGCTCCAATTAGCTCACGGGCTGTAATGTTGTAGTATTTATAAATAAACGGGAACTCCTCAATCAGTGCAGCCATTTCGGTTGCATATTCATCAAGCTGATTTTGCCTGAGATAGTTTTTCGCAACCTCTAATCGTGCCTGCTCTCTTGATATCCTGCCATCAATCACTTCGATTGCCAAACTATCAATCAGGTTATTAAGTCGGATCAGACGATTTCTTGGAAGTTGCTTTTCGGGATTTATATATGGCCAATCGTTCTTAAGAATTTTTATTCTGAAGTCCGCAACAGTGGAATCAAAATGAGTAAAATTGTAGTAAGCATAAACAAGACTGTCAGCAGTACTTTCATCCAGGTCAGAAGATTCAGTTGTCGGCAGGTAGCCATATTTTTTCATTGCGCTGAAAAATAAATTTCCGATTAGCTGGTATCCTCTCACATTTGGATGAAGATGGTCTGTCATTAAATTGTTTCCAACTATACCAGCTTCACTAGAAGAATTAAGCAATGAATCACTTCTGATAAAAGGATAATCATATTCATTGCAAAGCCTGATAATTGTTTTATTAATTTGTTCAGGAGCGCGAAATCTTAGAGCGTCGAGTTCTTTTGCATAAATGAACAATGTTTTTGCTGAATCATAATTAGCTTGATCTAATTCTTCATTAGCATTGCTATAAATATTATCTGCGCTCGGATAATTTGAATTATCAACCGATACGAATGGTTTTTGATCCTTAAGATTGCTTGATAAAGTGCTTGCAATAACTGGAACACCTGCATCTTTGCACATTGATAAAATGTCACGCAAATTTCCTTCAAATTGTTCGATGCCAGCCCAATAAATGTCGGAATTGTATTCAATCAATTTGTCCTGCGCCATTTGCGCCATCAGTGTGCCGCCGGTGATATCACTTCCCGAAGAAAATAATCCTGACAAAGCTTTAACAATATTTCTCAACAGTTCAATTGTCTTAAACTGATTTAGCCACAAAGTTGTGTTAACGATAAATCTTGATGATCCAAGCGATTCCAGCGAGCCAACACCGAGAGCACCATAATACTCATTATGTCCAAGGTAAATTAGAATCAGATCAGGTTCTTTTTTCAGAAGTTCGGGCATCAGATCTCTTACAGTGTAAGAGTTGATGGCTGACATACTGACGTTGGAGATTTCAATTATTTTTTCAGGATAAAGAATCTCTAACTTTTTACGTATGAATTTGCTGAACGAGGCACTTGATAAATATGGATATCCGGCAGCAGAGCTTGCACCAACAACAAATACTCTGAAACTGTTTTCCTTCTTCTCTTTGTAGATAAAAGATTCAACTGAGAAGGGTAAATTCTTTGTAGTGAAAAAATATCTGTAACTAATTTCAGGATTCAATATTTGCATATCCTGTGAAATGTCAATCCACACACGCGTATCATTTCCATAATTGAATACTCTTAGACCAGTTTCCAGCAGAACAAAAAAGAAAACGGGAATCACAAATAGCAATAAGTAAAACCACTTCGGCGCAGTCGTCTTAATTCCTTTTATAAATGATTCAATCTCATTGACCGAAACATTCAGATGCTTTGCCATCTCTTTAACAGAAAGAGATTTATAATTCTTTTGGATAAACTGTATTTGCTTTTCAGATAAAGGCAATTTCGATTCCTACCTGTTCAGTCTCGTTGCATTTATTAATTGCTGCTGAAGATTTATTGCCATAGCATAGTTTGGCTCAATCTGAAGGCAGCGATTGATCATTTGCAAAGCTGTATTGTAATCTTTTTTAATTGAATAAGCACCAGCAAGATTATAATAAACCTGTGCATCTGATGAACTATAACTTAAACTTTTAGAAAGATAGCTGATGGCCGGATCTACTTTGTTGTTAAGCAGATCAATTATTCCTAGCCATTTGGTTGAATAGGCACCTGGTTTAATCTCGTTCAGCTTTTGTAGGTAATAATATGCATCATCAAATTTTTTCAGGTCAATTAACATTTGGGCTGCAAATTCGTTAGGATATGGGTCGAAAGGATATTCGTCCGTTGCGGCGCTGATTTCCTTACGGAATGATTTGAAATCTCCATTCATCAGTTTATGCTGCGCAAGTTGAAGATGAGCTGCTTCCCAGGATAAATCTCCTTTACCAACTAAGTAGGCAAGAGTATCAGTGTAAGTCTGCATATTAAGTAGTTTGAGTTTCTCCGCATCAGATTTTTTTTCTTTTGTATAGGGCCAATCGCTCTTTAAAATTATTACCTGATAAAGAGCTGTTATAGAATCAAACCTGGTAAATTCATATCGGCTTAAAGTAATACTGTCCTGAACTTCAAATGAAAATTTATTATTGTAACTCTGAGGTAATGTGCCTGACTCAAGCCCGATGTTAAAAATTTCTCTGCCAATTATTTGAAACCCTCTTAAATTTGGATGAAGGTGATCGGTGATTAAATCATCGCCCACAACTCCGTAGATAGATTCAGCATTAAATACTGAATCAAGTTTCACAACAGGATAATTGAATTCTTCCCCGAGAGCTTCTATAATCTCATTTATCTTTTCAGGAGCTCTCCATCTTAATGCATCGAGATCCTTGGCGAGCTTAAATAATGAATCTGCTGCACTCGTTCTGCCGTTACTTAACTCTACTCCTGCTAATGAAAACAATTCATCCGCAGTAGGATTTTTTCCATCATTATATGATTCAAATGGTTTCTGGTCCTTCAGATTGCTGAATAGTCTTCCAAGAATCACAGGCACATTTTTGCTTTTTGCCATTTCAAGAATATCACGGAGATTACCTTCGTACTGATCTAAACCTGCAAAATATTTTTCTGAGTCAATTGGAATAAGCTGCCTTTGAGACATTCGAGCCATCAATGTACCATCTTGTTTAACAGGTTCAGAAAATAATCCTGAAACAGATTTAATCACATCACGCAGCAATTCAAAAGTTTTGAACCGATTCAGCCAGATAACTGTATTAACAATAAGTCTCGTATCACCCAGCGTTTCCACAGAACCTACTCCGAGCGCACCATAATATTCATTATGCCCGGTATAAATAATTATCAGGTCCGGATGTTTCTCTAAAACTCCGGTCATCATATCTCTTAAAGCATAGGAGTTAATTGCTGACATCGCAATATTGACAACTTCGATATTTCTTTCGGGATAGATAAGCTCAAGTCTTTTTCGAATATATCTCGAGAATGCACCGTTTGGGGAATAAGGAAAGCCTGCGGCACTGCTTTCACCCATCACAAAAACACGATAGGAATTTTCCTTTTTGATTTCGTCAAAGTAATTGTAATTAGCAGATGGAACTCTCTCCGTATTATAAAAATATCGAAAGGCAATTTCAGGATTTAATGCTAATCTCCCTTCTCCTGCTGAAATCCATTGATCATATACTCTTCCATAATTAAAAACCCTCAACCCAAGCTCAAGAAGGAGTACAAGAAAGACCGGCATAAGTATAAGAACCAGGTAAAACCAGCGTGGAGATTTTTTTGAAGTATCTGTCATTTAGTTGTTATAATTATTAAATAATCCCATTAGAAAAAATATGAAATAATTACTCAAATTTATTGGCAACACCATTCCAAAATTACTTTTTATTGAAAAGAATAACCGGGTTGAACAATCCTTTTACCTTACCTCATTTAGGATAATATTACTATTTTAGCACGATTTAATTGATAGATTATCTTTCGTATTCCCAGAGTAAATCCAAGTGAAAAATTATTTTATAAGACATTTTATAACAGAGAATAAGATTTTTCTTCTGTTCATAATTTTTCTTTTTTCCGATTTAGGTTTAGCTCAAAGCATTGATCAAGCTACAATTGCATCTGTTGGAAACGACGTTATCACGTCAGATGAATTTGCTGAAAGATATGAACTTACTCCACAGCTTTATGCTGGTATGGTGGGCGCAGAAGAATCTCTGAAAAAAGAATTTCTTTACTCAATTATTGCTGAGAAACTTTGGGCTCTCGAAGCAGAATCGTTGGGTCTGGATAAATCAGAATTAATAATGTCAACTTACAAAGCCATTGAAAAAATGTATGTTCGGGATGCACTTTACAGAGAAGAAATTTTGGATAAGGTGCATTTAACTGATGAGTATTTAACTGAAGCTTATCGACGAAACAGTTTAATCCTGAATTTGAATTACATTTATTCGACGGACTTCAGAGAGATTAATGAAATTTATGAACAGCTTAAAAGCGGAGTTAATTTTTATTCCATTCTTTTAAAACGGCCCGAAAGCAAATTGCAAGAAGTTCCTTATACTGTCAGCTATGGACAAATGGAGAAAGCTGTTGAGGATAAATTATATAATCTTAAGTTGGGAGAAATAACAGAGCCAGTCAAGGCTCCCAACGGTTGGTATATCTTCAAACTATTATCAAAACAGGAAAAAACATTTGAAAATATTGAGCAGGCTAAAGCAGAAGAAAAATATATTGTGAAAGTTGCGGAACAAACAATTACCGATAGCCTTTATAAAACATTTTTTTCAAAATTCTTTAATGATGTGAAAGCAGAAACTAACAAGGAATTATTACTCCGGCTTTCAGATCTTGTTAGTGAAGCATTACGAAATAACAATCAGGAAGAAAATATTTCTTCAGGAGACAAAATATATCTTACTTCAAATGATCTTTATCGTATCGAAGAAGAATTAGGACCGGATAAGCTTAATGATGTATTTATAAGATTAGATGACCAGCCGGAAACAATAGATGACTTTCTGCAGGAACTCGCAATCGAAAAGTTTTATGTCGATTCACTTGATATTGATCATATCAGGGGAAGACTGAATTATTATGTTAGAAAATTTATTGAACATGAATTGCTTGCGCGCGAAGGATTCAAAAGAGGATTACAAAATCTTCCTGAAGTTCGTCGTGATCTGAATATCTGGAAAGGATATTATTTGAGCGAAGCTCTTCGAAGAGAAATTATTGATTCCATTGAAGTGACCGATGAAGAAGTCAATGAATATTTTATTGAGAAAGGTGGCGATAGTCTTGCTACTGTTGAAGTAAAGATAATTGAAGTGCTGACAGATGATTTAGATGTTATTCAAATTGTTTTGAATGAACTTAATAGGGGAACAGATTTCAGAGAACTTGCTGTTGAGTACACAATTAGAAAAGAAGCAAAAAATAATAATGGTGAATTTGGATATTTTAATAGCAATGAATACGGCGAGATTGGTCTTAAAGCTGCTACGATGAATGTTGGTGAAATGTATGGACCGATTAAGGTTCCTGAAGGTTATTCTCTTTTTGAATTAATTGACAGAAAAGATTTGACTGAGTTACCGGCAAACAATTACAACCTGGAACGCGCACGAATTACAGCTGAACTCAAAAACAAAAAGTATAGCGATGCTATTATTAACAAAACGGTTGAACTCGCAAATAAATTTAATATCCAGATCAATGAAGAAGTTTTGAGCTCGGTAAAAGTTTTGAATACAACAACGGTGATATTTCGAAATTTTGGTTTTGGAGGAAAATTATTAGCTGTCCCGATGACAGTCCCGAATTATCTTTGGGTAAAACCCTGGCTGGAAGAGAAGGATCCAATACCTTAGGTTAATAAAATTTATTATAAAAGATCTTGGACAAGAAAAACATTTACATACTTGGTATATCAGCTTATTATCACGATAGTGCTGCATGCATTGTTAAAAATGGAGTAATATTAGCAGCTGTGCAGGAGGAAAGATTTTCGAGAAAGAAGCACGATCATCGTTTTCCTGAGAATGCAATCAAGTTTTGTCTCGACTATGCCGGTATTAAAGCTAATGATCTTGATCTGGTTACCTTTTATGATAAGCCATTCTTAAAATTTGAACGACTGCTTGAAACATATCTTTCCTTCGCTCCGGTTGGAATTAAATCTTTCATTAAAGCAATGCCTTTGTGGATAAAAGAAAAATTATGGATGAAGGATTTGATCAGCAAGGAGCTTGATTACAAAGGAAAAATTATTTTTCCTGAACATCACGAATCTCATGCAGCATCTGCATTTTTCCCATCTCCATTCAGCGAAGCAGCAATACTGACAATGGATGGAGTGGGGGAATGGACAACAAGCAGCTACGGTGTTGGCAAAGGAAACTCTATTGAACTTTGGGCAGATATAAAATTTCCTCACTCACTTGGTCTACTCTATTCTGCTTTCACTTATTATACTGGCTTCAAAGTTAACTCTGGTGAGTACAAAGTGATGGGACTTGCGCCTTATGGTGAACCGAAGTATAAAAAGTTAATTTACGATCACCTCATTGATGTTAAAGATGATGGTTCATTCCGTATGAATATGGAATATTTTAATTACTGTGCCGGTCTTACAATGACAAACAGCAAATTCAACAAACTTTTTGGTGGACCACCAAGATTTCCTGAAACAAAGTTGACACAAAAAGACATGGACCTTGCGCGATCTCTTCAGGAAGTTACAGAAGAAATAGTTTTGAAAATGGGAAATCACGTATTCAAAGAAACAAAATTGAAAAATCTTGCATTAGCTGGTGGTGTTGCATTGAATTGTGTTGCTAATGGTAAACTTCTTCGTGATGGGCCATTTGAAAATATCTGGATTCAACCAGCAGCAGGAGATGCAGGCGGTGCTTTAGGTGCTGCACTTGTTGGATGGTATTGTTATTTGGGTAATCTAAGAATTGTTGATGAGAAGACTGATTCACAATTTGGTTCTTTCCTTGGTCCAGATTTTAATGATACAGATATCCAATCATTTATTCAAAAAAATAATTATCCTGCGAAAAGATTAGAAGAAAATGAACTAATCAGAACAGTATCAAAATTAATTTCCGAAGAAAAAGTTATTGGTTGGTTCGACGGTAGAATGGAATTTGGTCCTCGTGCTCTCGGTGCTCGTTCAATAATTGGTGATGCACGCTCATCTAAAATGCAGGCTTTGATGAATATTAAAATAAAATTCAGAGAAGGATTCAGACCATTTGCGCCTTCTGTTATATATGAAAAGGTTGGAGATTATTTTGATATTGAAAAGGAAAGTCCATATATGCTTCTTGTTGCAGATGTTAAAAAGGAAAGAAGAATTGCGATGACTGATGAACAGGAAAAACTCTGGGGAATAGATAAACTAAACATTGTGCGCTCAGATATTCCAGCAATAACCCACGTTGATTATTCAGCACGGCTTCAAACGGTACATAAAGATACAAATCCAAGGTATTACAAGTTGATAGAGCAATTTGAAAGAGATACTGGTTGCGCAGTTATTATCAACACTTCATTTAATGTCAGAGGTGAGCCGATTGTTTGCACACCTGAGGATGCATATAAATGTTTTATGAGGACGAATATTGATTATCTTGTGCTTGGGAATTATCTGTTCTTAAAAGAAGAGCAGAAGCCGTTGGAAAAAGATGTGGACTGGAAAAAGGAATTTGCCCTGGATTGATAATGTTTAAAGAAGAATTCAAACATATCAAGGAAACAAATAAAGACCTCCGAAAATTTGGTTTAACAGTTGGCGGAGTCTTAATAATGATAGCTGCTTTGCTCTTCTATTTTGAGAAATCATCTGCAATTTATTTTGCTATTATTGGCGGATTACTTTTTGTTACCGGCCTTGTCATTCCGCAAATTCTCAAGCTTTTAAATAAAGTCTGGATGGGCTTGGCGATTATTCTTGGATATTTTATGTCACGTTTGATTCTTACCGTTTTATTTTATCTTGTGATTACGCCAATCTCTCTTATCGCAAAACTTGTTGGCAAAAAATTTATGAAATTGAAATATGATAAATCTGCAAATACCTATTGGGAAAAACGCAGTATCATTGAGAAAAAACAAATAGATTACGACAGACAATTTTAATAATTTATGCTGAACTAGTTTCAGCATCTTAATATATTGACTAAATTTTAGACTAAATATTTTTCTAAAAGATTCCGAACCAAACCTGCCTTGCCGTCAGGCAGGTTCGGAATAAAGCATTAAGGAACTATTTATGGGTAAACTTTCAATACTCTCTGAACTCTGGGACTTCCTTAAAGTAAGGAAAAAATGGTGGCTTGCACCAATTCTTATTTTGCTTCTGCTGCTTGGCGGATTAATCATTTTAACTCAGGGTTCTGCTTTAGCACCATTTATTTATGCTATCTTTTAATTCATGTTTAATTAGTGAATTCGTGAGGAAAATGATAACACGAATCTGCCTTGCCGTCAGGCAGGTGCACAAATTTAATTTCATATGAAAAGTAAAATCAAGATAAAGAAAGTAAAAAAAAGGATTCCTGTTCCTAAAAAACCACCAAAGGTTGAAAAGGATAAAAAGTCATACGACAGAAAATCCGAAAAGAAAATGACGGAAAAGAAAATAGAAGAAGAAATATTAGTTAAGAGAAATAATAATACCTGAATCTACAATAGTTAAAATTTAGACTATTCCTTCGGTTTCCATTTACCAACCCATCAATCCTATCTGGCACGATAATAGTAAAGTATAATAAGAGTAATCCCTGAATAATTATTAAAATAATCCGTAATAACGTAAAATAATAAGGTAAATACATCATTATACCTTATTTAATTTGGATTGTATGTATCATAATTATATTTTTACAGCCACTTATATCAGAATAAAACACAATAACTATGCTTGACGATTTAGACACTCAAATACTGAAAACTCTTCAAGTTAATGGAAGAACAAAAAGGAACGAACTTGCTGAACAGGTTGGTTTATCTGTCCCATCGGTGAGTGAAAGGTTAAAAAAATTAGAAGAAAGTAAAATAATTGAAGGCTACTATGCAAAAGTTAATAAGCAGGCTTTTGGATTGGACATACTGGCTTTTATTCTTGTAATAATGGATTCATCAAAACATTATAAGGATTTAATTAAACACGTTGATAAACATCCAAACATTCTGGAATGTCATTCAGTGTTGGGTGAAGGATCTCACTTGTTGAAAGTACTCGTAAAAAACACTGAATCTCTTGAGAAAATACTTAGTGAAATTCAGACATGGCTCGGCGTTACAGGAACAAAAACTACATATGTTCTCTCCACGATTAAAGAAACAACAGCAATTAATATTTAATAAATAAAGGAATACTATATGGCAAAATCTCCCAGTGCAATTGACAATGTTCTTAGTTTTATAAAAACAAAAAAAATTAAGTTCATTGATTTAAAGTTTATGGATTTCCCCGGACAGTGGCAGCATTTTACGGTTCCGGCTACTCATTTTGATGCAGACTCTTTTGTTGATGGATATGGTTTCGATGGTTCATCAATCAGAGGCTGGAAAGCGATCAACGAAAGTGATATGCTGATCATTCCAGATCCCGGCACTTTATTTTTTGATCCTTTCATAGATGCACCAACTGCAAGTTTAATCTGTGATGTTTACGAACCTGCGACAAGAGAAAAATACTCCCGCTGTCCTAGAAACATTGCACAGAAAGCAGAAGCTCATCTGAAATCAACTGGAATTGCTGATACAGTTTATTTTGGACCTGAAGCAGAATTTTTCATTTTTGACGATGTGAGATTTGATTCAAAGCCTAATGGCAGTTTCTATATGGTCGATTCAGTTGAAGGAAGATGGAATTCAGGAAGGGAAGAGAGTCCAAATCTTGGTTACAAACCGAGATACAAGGAAGGTTATTTTCCTGTTCCCCCAACAGATGCTTTAATGGATTTAAGAAATGATATGGTTGTTAATTTAATGAACTGCGGAATTGATGTTGAAGCACAGCATCACGAAGTTGCAAGTGGTGGTCAGTGTGAAATTGATTTACGATTTGCTCCACTTGTTAAAGCAGCTGATCAACTTATTAATGTTTAAATATATAGTAAAGAACACTGCAAAGAAATGGAACAAAACTGTTACTTATATGCCAAAGCCAATTCAAGGTGATAATGGAAGCGGGATGCACGTTCATACCAGCTTATGGAAAAAAGGAAAACCGCTTTTTGCTGGGCCGGGTTATGCTGGTTTAAGTGATGATGCACTTTATTTTATTGGCGGATTATTAAAGCACGCAGCTTCACTTTGTGCTTTTGCAAACCCAACAACCAATTCATACAAAAGATTAGTGCCGGGATTTGAAGCTCCTGTTAATCTTGCTTACTCACAAAGGAACAGAAGTGCTGCAGTAAGAATTCCGATGTACTCGACGAGTCCAAAATCAAAGCGAGTTGAGTTCCGTTGTCCCGATCCTTCTGCTAATCCTTATCTTGCTTTTTCTGCAATGCTGATGGCAGGTCTGGATGGAATCATTAACCGAATTGATCCGGGTGAACCATTGGATAAAGATATTTACGATATGCCTCCTGAAGAATTGAAAAATGTTCCTTCAACTCCGGGAAGTTTGAATGAAGCAATTAAAGCTTTAGCGAACGATCACGAGTATTTATTAAAAGGAGATGTGTTTACTGAAGATGTAATTGAAACTTGGATAAAATATAAAATTGAAAAAGAAATTAAACCAATGGCACTGCAGCCGCATCCGTTTGAGTTTGGTTTGTATTACGATGTTTAAATAACAAACTGTCATTGCGATCCCGTCTTTGGACGGGAGAAGCAATCTCAAATCTTAGCCGCAATTCTTAAAGCAAAAGGATTGCGGTTTTTTATTTTCCTAACAAGTAATAGGTCCAATAATTTTTGAAAATTCCTACCTAATATTAGTTTTACAAATTCCTATCAATTTAGCGCGAACTTTATTAAATCCTGAAGTATGGTTATTTTAACATAACATTTGCTGATAATATCCGTGACTAATTAATGAAAAAACCTATTTTAGTAACTGGTGGAGCTGGTTTCATTGGAAGTCACCTAATTAATTTATTTGATAAAGAAAATGTCAATTATTTGGTAGTTGATAATCTTTCAGCCGGATCGGTTAAAAATATTCCCACCGCAATCTCTAAAAATTGTTTCATCCAGGGAGACGTAAAAAATTATTCGCTTCTGGAAGAGTTAATTAAATCAGCATCCTGCGTAGTCCATATGGCTTGTAATGTAGGAGTAAAAAATGTATTGGCTAATCCTTTTGAAACAATCGAGACGAACATTAATTCACTAAAGCATATAGCTTATTATTGTTCAATTAATAAAATACCTCTTGTGTTTTTTTCAACCTCTCTGGTTTATTCTTCATTTGTAGAGAAAATGGTGCTGTTTTCAGAAGAAGAACAAATACATAGTTTGGGTTTTCATCCGGTTTCAATTTACGTATCTTCTAAAAAGACTGGGGAGTTGATTTGTGAATATTATAGGGAACACATGGGGCTTAAATATATAATTGTCAGACCTTTTAATATGATTGGAATCAGGCAACAAAGTGTATCGGGGATGGTTGTTCCATCTTTTATAAAATCAGCACTTAAGTATAAGACGATAAATGTTTATGGAAATGGTAACCAAACCCGCTCATTCAGTGATGTAAAAACTGCCGTGAAATTACTTTGGGATATTATCAGGAAGGATAATTCTTATGGACAGATTTTTAATTTAGCAACGACTGAAAAACCAATACCTATAATCGAACTTGCAAAAATGATCAGGGATATATTAAATGAACCGATTAAAATAAATTTTATTCCAATTAGTCAGGTTTATGGAGATTCTTACAGGGATGTAGAATTCCGGTCACCATCACTAGCAAAGTTAAAGCAATACATTTCAGATTGGGAAGATAGAGATTTGAAAGAAATTCTTAAAGAAATAATTGAATATGAAAGGCAGATGGATTATTTAAACTAAATAAATTTTTATTTTGTGGAAATAAGTTAGTGTTAAAGATAGATTATATTACAATTATCCAGATAATTCTTACCCTACCGGTCTGTATTCTTTTAACAAAATTGGCCATTATAGTGGCAAAGAAAATCGGCTTTTTTAGCAATCCCAATCCAATAGTTGAAAATCATAAAGTTCCGGTGGCATATGGTGGCGGAATTGCAGTCGGTATAACTATTATTATTTTTTTAATCTTCCAGTCTTTCAACTATCAACTTGCCATTAAATTTATAGTAATCCTTTTGCCTGTAATTGTAATTGGATTGATGGATGACATTTTTGAATTTTCTCCGTTTGTCAAACTCGGTCTTGAAGCACTTTCTATTATACCATTCTTGTTTTATTATGCTAATGCTTCAGGGGCTTATCTGGCGATTTTTCTTTTATTCATTCTTATATCTCAAAACTCATGGAATATGATTGACATCATGGATGGTTTAGTTTCGGGTATCTCAATTATTATTTTCTTTTCGATTGGAATAATATTACTACCAATCACCGAACTTGAATTTTATTCTATTTTATCTTTTGCAATTGCACTTAGTTCATTGGGTTTTAGATTTTTGAATAAGTCACCGGCGAAAATATTTTTAGGGGAAACCGGTAGCTTATTGCTCGGAACATTGTTTTCTTTTATCCTAATTAATGTTTACCTGGTAGATAAAATAACAGCTTACTTTTTAGTGTTGCTGGGCAGTGTACCTTTTTTCGAACTGTTTTTCTTAGTTATTGTCAGAAGTAGGAAAGGCATTTCTATTTATAAAAAGAGTCCGGATCATTTTGCACTTAGAATGTTACACAACGGATATTCGGTTCAAACAATTAATAGAAAAGTAATTTTAGCATGTGCCATTAATTCTTTAATAATTATTGTTTCGAGCATCTTCTCAGCCAGCTTTTTTGTTTTATTAGTATGCTTAAGTTTGATTTTACTCAGTGCATCATTCGCATATGTTTATTTTCAATCTCTCCCTGTTAAAGAAAGTTAAGTATGAACAGAGATTATTTGCGAACTAAATATTTGATTATAGGCGCAGGGCTTGCAGGCTTAAGTGCGGGATTTCATCTTAATGATGATTATATACTGATAGAAGCTTCTGATTCTCCTGGTGGTACTGCAAACACTTTACACTTTAATGGCTTTAAACTGGATAACGCTGTTCATATATTTTATTTTAAAGATCAAACAATCCTGAATTGGATAAGTGATACTCTAAATGTAGAATTGCTCGAAACGACAAGAAAAAGTTCAGTCTGGATAAAAAATGCATATGTAACATATCCTATACAATATCATCTTTCTGAATTGCCTTGGCCTCATCGGATTAACTCCATGCGATCTTTACTCAACTCCGCTTCAAATAAAATGGGAATAAATTCTTCTGATAACTTTGAAAATTATTCTTTACTTGCATTTGGAGACCAGCTTACTGATATATTTGTTCGTCCCTACAATGAAAAATTGTTTGGTGTTCCTATGGCCCTGCTTAATACTGAGTGGCTTGGTGATTATATCCCAAATTATTCCAGAATGAAAATGTTATTAAGCGTTTTAGGAATAATGAGTAATAATTACGGTAGAAATTCTAAATTTTACTATCCTCTTGAAGGTGGAGTATCTACAGTTGCTCAGAAACTTTCATCTCAACTAAAAAAATCCCCGCTTTACAACTGTAGCCTTAAGAGGGTATTTTATGACAAGAAATATGCTCTGCTCAGCGATGGTGCAGAAGTAAAATATGAATTTTTGATTAACACTATACCTCTTGATAGTTTCTTGAATACATTTGATTCTTTACCGTATGATATATTAGCCTCTCTTAAATTATTGAAAAGGAATTCGACAACTCTCCTGCACATTTTAGGCAAAGGAAAAATAAAAAGGGAAGAGCACTGGATTTATGTCCCGGATACCAATATTCCTTTTTATCGTATTACAATTCCAGGAAATATAAATCCAGCAAATTGTCCTGCTGACCGGTTTGCATTAACATTAGAATTTGGTGGAAATGTATACGAAAATCAGAGTGTTCTAGATAATAGCATTGCTATTTTGAAGTCAATGGGTGTCCTTAATGAGAATAATTCTAACATTGAATTTTGCTGGAGACAAATAAATTATAGCTATGTGATATATGATGAAAATAGAAAAATTGTGTTAAAAAAAATATTTCCATTTTTTCAAAGCAATCAAATATTTTCAATTGGCAGATATGGTTCATGGGAGTATTCGAATATGGAGGATGCAATACTCCATGGAAAAAATGTCGCTGGTTATTTATTGAATACAGAAAAAACTGTTTTATGAATAATAATCGAATCGTTCTCACAATTGATATGGAAGACTGGTTCCACTCATTAGATTATAATCCATCAAACTGGAGTAATTACCAAAGACGAATTGAGCACGGTACGAAAATAATTTTAGACTTACTCGCAGAAATAAAATCTAAAGCTACGTTTTTCGTTCTTGGAGATGTTGCTGTTTATCATTCCGACTTAATTAAACAGATTTATCGAGCTGGTCACGAAATTGGATCTCATGGTTTTAATCATAAATTTATTTATAAACAGTCGAAAGAAGAATTCAGAAATGATTTAAGGAAATCGATTTATCTTTTATCAGATATTATCGGTGATAGAATAGTTACTTATCGTGCGCCATATTTTTCAATTACAAAAAAAAGTTTTTGGGCCTTTGATATCCTGAGGGAAGAAGGAATTAAGATTGATTCAAGCATCTTTCCCGTCATCAATCACCGGTATGGAATACCCGATAACTCAAGATTGCCTTATCAATTAGAGAGCGGATTATGGGAATGGCCGATTACAACCTACAAAACTTATGTCGGCAATTTGCCATTTGCTGGTGGAGTTTACTTTAGATTTCTTCCCCTGACTTTATCTCGATTTTTAATGTCAACATTATTAATAAGGAAGGAGCCTGTATTACTTTACTTTCATCCCTGGGAGTTTGATCCTGAACAGCCAAAAGTTGATGACATTACTTTATTCTTAAAGCTCAGACATAATTATGGATTAAAAAATTCCTTCAATAAATTTTCTAAATTATTAAATAATCTAACCACAATATCACTAAGCGAGGGAATTGATTTATTGAAATAAGTGAAACTATTGATTCTCTTTTACATTTAACCTTCAAGTCATAACAAAAGAATTATGCAAATTTTCACAATCTTCAATTATTTTATAAAGAGGCCTTTGGGTCACTGTTGACGCCGGATTGACAAAGTGTCGCCAAAGAAATATTAACTCATTGATTAATATGGTTGATTAAGGGAATAATTTGCTGGTATTATTCTTGCAATTCTTATACACAATACTTGAGTCGAGATGAAAAGTTATCTGAGGTTGAGATGACTTCAATTCAATTTAGTCTATAATTAAAAAATATGGTGGTTGTGTATGGCATTAGCAACAGTGACATTCTGGGGGGAAAACATAAGTGCTTATGGAGTCCCCAAAACTTTACACACTTATTTAATTAGTGTATCTGTAAATCAGGCTATTGGCGATAGGGACAAAATCGTAAAGATAGTTCCTCTATCCGAAGGTTCGCCTAAACCTGTAAGAGAGTTACCATTCATTATTAAAAACTCTGATTGGAAGAAAGCTATATTCGAAGCTTTTGGTGTATTGGAAGGAATGGATTGTTTCAAAGGATTGAGAAACCACAAAAGCATAGTTGAGCTTGAAAAGCAGGGCAGCCTGGTTGCTCTAACTGCCTGATAAAATCAGGAAATATTTTTAGAGATATAACTAACTAATTACAAGCTACTGAACTTTTTGTCCTTTTATTCGGATGGTTTGTGTTCTGCTTGAACGAGGGTATCGGCTCTTCAAACCACCTTTTATAACAACACCTGTTCCTAATACATAATTGTTGAACCTTATGACGTATTGTCCCGGTGATAGTTGATCAGTGGAAATTAGCGCTCCCATCAGATATAATCGGAGCTCGTCGAGAGTTTTTAGGTCGTAAATATTTTTCGTAATAAAATCCTGAAGAATTTGTGCAGCAAAAGAATGAAGAACAATGTTTCCGTTTTTATCGATCATCCCGAATTTGGTGCCTACTCTGTGGAATAGTCCCAGGTTATCATCACTCCATTCTAAAGAAGTAAAGTAGATATCATTTCTCTTCAATAAAAATTTATAATTTGAGAAAACATCTGTTTCAATTCCAAACTCGTTGGCCAGCAATTTTAAGCTTACTATTAATGATAATGTCACTTGGTTTGTGCATCGTCATTAAAAAATGTTTCTTCCATTTTAACTGTTCAAGTGCTTTAGTTTCTCCTGTCTTTTTCAGTTTGATAAGAAAGAAACCATCCGAGTCAGTCTCCCACGGAAATATTCTGATTGCCTTGGACAATCTCTTGTCAAGGTTCTCATTTTTGTATTCAGTTAATCCTTTATGATGCTTTATTGGAATATTTACTTCTTCAACATCAACCGGATATTTTTCAAGAATTCTGTTGATAATCAATTCATTTTCTTCAGGTGTAAGTGTGCAAGTTGAATAAACCAATTCACCGCCGACCTTCAACATTTTAATTGCTGAGACTAAAAGCTTCGTTTGAATTTCACTGAGATTATTAACTCGTTCAATCGACCACCATTTACTAACTTCAGTCTTTTTCTGAATTATACCTAAACCACTGCAAGGCGCATCAACAAGAATTTTGTCGAAGTAAGAATCATAGTATTTACTTAAAATTTCTCCTCTCTGGTTTACTACTCCATAATTTAAGAAGTTCATTTTATCCAGATTGAAGACAAGAGCTTTTATCCTCTTCATTTCTAATTCATTCACTACAAGTACACCTCTGTTATTCATCATCTCGGCTAACTGAGTAGTTTTTGAACCCGGAGCGGAACATAAATCAAGCACAATATCTTTTTCAGATGGATTGAGAGCAAACGGCGGCAGCATAGAAGTTAATGCTTGCATATAGTAAAAACCAAAAGCAATTTCTAAAGTGCTTCCAGCATAATCAAATCCGTCTTTTATTTTCAAGGCATTTAAAGGATAGGGAACGAGTTCAGTTTTTATTCCGTAAGTTTCAAGAAGATGATTTGCGAGTGCATCCCGTTTTATTTTTCTTTCATTAACACGGATATATTTAGCGGGTTCTTCCTGGATAAAATCTCCATAATTATTTGCAGCTGCTTCACCAAATGTATCAACAAGATATGAATAGATTTTATCTGATATCCGTGAATAGCTGCTCATAGTCGTGTAAGATTTAACTTTTTGAAGATCTCATTTGAGACAGAAGTAAAGTTTTTTCCATTGTTAATTTTTTTCTGATAATCTTTTTTGATATCGAGCAGAAGCTGATCCAGATATTTCTCATAATCTTCAACCGTTTTTTTTATTAATGCTGAATCACTAGGCATTTTAACTTTATTTTTTCTATCTCTGCTGGCATAGACGACATATTTAGCTTCCGGCTCGTTGGTAAATGTCATAACAAAATCACCGGTGGCAGAAGAAACTTCGTACGAGCCGAAAAATTCTTTGCCTAAAACCAACGCTTTATCCGGAACTTCGATTTCAGAAAAATTTTTTGAATTGATAAAATCTATTGGAAAGTTTTTTATTCCTGATAAGGAGAGTTCTTTGCTCTTGCTGAAGATGAAATCTTGTTCACTCACTTTTAATCATGCTTACTTATATAAACTTTTATTATCCTCTTCATTTCTTCTTCATCGCGGTATTTTTCGATTGTAAGAAGAGGCGAATCACAACCTGAGATCATAGCTGAAATATTTTGAACTTCTGAACTATGAATTGCAAGTACAGGTAATTTTCTCTGAAAAATTGCATAAGAAATTTCGAATCCGACACCTAAGCTCGGGCCTGAAACTTCAGCAATCATAATCTTACTTCCGTCGACCCATTTCAAATCGCGTTTGTAAGTCTGTTTATCTGTTAATGGAACAGTGCTGTTGAACTTGCTGCTGAGTTCCGTCAATACAGTATGACCCAGACTTTCAACAAAATCAATTATTTTTTTGTAAAATTGCTGGTAAGTTGCATCACCCCTGATAGGTCCGGCACAATAAATAATCATAACTAACTTTTCAATATCTGTTCGTAATATTCCTCATAAAGTGGAACCACTTTGGATACGTCGAATTTATTTACTGCTCTTTGTCTCGCATTTTCAGAAAAAACTTTATATTTTTTTTCATTTGATAAAAGCTCGAGAGTATATTTTGCCATCCGGTCAACATCGCCGATCTCTGCAATAAAACCTGTTTCATTGTGCTTTACTAATTCAGGCAATCCACCAACGCTAGAACTGATAACTGGTAAACCGCAAGCCATTGCTTCTAATGCCGCAAGTCCGAAACTTTCAGATTGTGACGGTATAAGAAAAATATCTGATGAAGATAGTATTTCAACAAGTCCATCTTGCTTGCCGAGGAATTTCACCTTATCACATAAATCAAGTTGCCGTGACAATCTCTCGCACTCTGATCTGTCTGGCCCATCTCCGATTAGAATCAACTTAGATGGAATTTCTTTTTGAACTTTTTCAAATATTTTTATTGTATCAGAAACTCTTTTAACAGGTCTGAAGTTTGACGTGTGAACAAGTATTTTTTCTCCATTGGGTGCAATTGTTTTTCTAAAGTCGGTGTTACTGTCTGGTTTAAATAGATTAGTATCAACAAAATTTGGAATGACCCTGATATCTGCTTCGCAGGAATAATTAGTTAATGTCTTTTCTTTGAGAAAACGGGAAACAGCGGTTACTCCATCACTTTTTTCAATGCTGAATTTTACAAGAGGAAGAAATGAAGGCTCTAAACCAACAAGTGTTATATCGGTGCCGTGCAAAGTTGTGAAAATTTTTAAATCCCGGTTTTTACGCATCATTTCTTTAGCGAGGTAAGCGCTGGTTGCATGCGGAATAGCGTAATGAACATGAAGTAAATCGAGTTTTTCAAATTCTGCAACTTCAACCATTTTACTGGCAAGTGAAAGTGAGTAAAGCGGGAATTCAAACAAAGGATAATTGCTTATCTCAACTTCGTGGAAGACAATATTCTCAATGTAATGTGAAAGTCTGAAAGGGAGTGCATAGCTTATAAAATGCACTTCATGACCGCGAAGAGCTAGTTCTTTACCTAACTCAGTAGCTATAACACCACTTCCGCCGTATGTTGGGTAGCACGTTATTCCAATTTTCATTTGATTTTTCCGAAGGTATTGGTTCTCATAAACATTATCAAATATAACTTAAAATAAGTGAAGTTTGAAGCCCGAATTATTTCAATTGAATATATCAACAATCTATATTTACAAAAAAAATAAAAATGAATATTCTTGTAATTGGGCACTCTGTAGTAGATAAAATTATTGATAAAGGCAGCATATCAGTAAAACCGGGAGGAATTTTTTATACAGTCGTTTCCTTTCTAAGTCAAATACAGAAGGAAGATAAATTATATCTTTGTTCAAGCATTGATGAAAAGAATGAGATTCTATTTAAAGATGCTTATGATAAAATAGAAAGAGAATTTCTTGTGTACGTTGATTCGATTCCTAAGGTTGAGCTGATTGTTGATAATGCTGGTGAGCGTAAAGAAACTTATTCTCAAATCTCACAAAATTTATCTTTACCATCTGGTGAATTAAACCGTTTCGATGGAATTCTGATAAATATGATCTCCGGCTATGATGTATCTTTGACACAACTCAAACAGTTGAGGAAAAATTATAATGGGCTAATTTATTTTGATGTTCACACATTAAGCCGTGGGGTTGATGAAAATCTCAACAGAATTTTCAGGAGGATAGATGATTTTAACAAGTGGGCTGAGTGTATAGATATTCTACAGGCAAATGAATCAGAATTGTTAACACTTTCAGACCAGGAAGAAGAAGCTGCAATAGTTGATGAATTATTTTCTTATGGAATCAAACAAATCATAATAACCAGAGCAGAAAAAGGAGCGACTGTATTTTTCAGTGAGAATGATATAATTATAAATTATCATAAGAATGCTCTAAGGGTAAATTTAATTAACAAAGTTGGCTGTGGTGATGTATTTGGAGCAGTTTATTTCTATAATTACATTAAAAATAAAAACGTAACTTTAGCACTTGAACAGGCAAACTTATTTGCGGGAATTTCTACAACATATTCTGAAGTAAAAGAGTATTTAAATCTTAAAAGAGATGCAAACGAACAGATTGGTAAGAAATAGAATATTAATCACCGGGTCTAACGGAATGCTCGGACAAAGGGCAGTTCAATTCTATTCTTCAAAGGAAAATATCGAATTACTTGCAACATCTGTTGAAGAGAAATCAGTTGTTGATTCTGTCGATTATATTTCTTCTGATATTAAAAACAGAGATAGCATTAAAAAAGTTATTCACGACTATTATCCTGACTTTATTATTCACACAGCGGCTTTTACCAATGTTGACCTGAGTGAGAAGCTTCGTGAAGATGCCTGGAAAATCAACGTGAAGGGAGTGGAATATATTGCAGAGGCAGCAAGAGCTATTGATGCACATATAATTCATATTTCGACAGATTATATTTTTGATGGAAAAGATGGACCTTATAGTGAGAATGCACTTCCCAATCCAGTTGGATATTATGGTCGTACAAAGCTTGCAAGCGAAAATGCGCTTCGGATAAGCGGTACCTTTTTCACCATTCTCAGAACAAATGTGTTATATGGAATTGCTCCTAACAGCAGACCCGACTTTGTTCGATGGGTAATAAATTCGCTTAATAAAAAAGAAAATATCAGGATTGTAAAAGATCAAATTAATAATCCAGCTTTTATTGATGATCTGGTTCAGGGAATTAATAAAATTATTGAATTCAAAAAGACTGGCACATACAACATTGGCGGGAAGGAATTTTTATCCCGCTATGAGTTTACACTGAGAATCGCTGATTTTTTCAACCTTGATAAAAACCTGATTACTCCAATTACTACTGATGAACTTAAACAGCCAGCCCGAAGACCGCTGAAATCCGGCTTAATAATTCTTAAGGCAGAAACCGAATTAGGCTATAAACCACACACAATTATTGAATCACTTGCTGCCATGAAGAAAGAACTTGATCTGTGAACTTCCTTGAAAAATATGACTACTTTATTTTTGATCTTGATGGGACAATCTATCGTGGGGAACATCTCATTCCTCGTGCGGATGAAGTTATCAATCATCTGAAGTCTGTTGGAAAGAAAATCGTTTTTGTTTCAAATAAAACTACGGGTACAGCTAACGATTATTATCATCTGCTGAAAAATTGGGGCTTGAATGTTGAAAAAAATGAAATAATAAACTCAACTATTGTGGCTTCGAGTTACCTGAAAAAAAATTTTAATGGTGAAATATTTTTTGCCATTGGCGAAGATTCTTTTATAAATGAAATTGAAAAATCCAGCCTAAAGTATTCAACAATTCCCGAAGAGATAAACATTATTCTTGTTACACTTGACCGAACTTTAAATTACAAGAAACTTGAAATTGCAGCACGTGCCCTTGAAAACGGTGCACGTTTTTTTGCAGCCAACATAGATGATACCTGTCCTGTTGACGATGGGGAGGTCATGGATGCAGGTTCAACAATTTCTGCACTACAGAAAAGAACCCACAGGAAGCTCGAGCTTCATTTTGGCAAACCATCTCAGTTTATGTTTAATGAAATTAAAAATCATCTTCAATTCATTCCTTCAAAAACACTTCTGATTGGTGACAGAATAGAGACTGATATAAAAATGGGGAATGAATTCGGAATTGATACCGCACTTGTTCATACAGGCGTAAAATATTTTCCAAATGGCACTGAAAACATGCCTCCAACCTACCAGCTTAATTCAGTTTTTGATTTAATTAATCATAAAAGCTAATTTTCATCTTAAAATACCCCACAACCTTTTTAATTCAACCGTAGTCTAATTGATTAGTTATGGAAAAGCTAAATGCAGTTAACTGATACAGACTTGATACTTCAGGCACAAAAAGGCAATCAGAATGCCTTTGAGGAACTTGTGTACCGTTACGATCGGAACGTTCTTTCTATTGCATTTAAGTATGCAAATAATGAAGATGATGCAAAAGATTTGTACCAGGAAGTTTTTATTCGTGTTTACCGAGGAATAAAAAATTTTCGTTTTCAGAGTGAGTTCTCGACCTGGCTTTTCCGGATTACTACAAATGTCTGTCTCACTTATAAAAGCAGCAGTAAAGAGCATCTGAGAGTTTCAATCAATACTAATTATGATGATGAAGAAAATGAAATCAGCACAACGAAGGAATTGGTTTACGATGGTTTATCGCCTGAAGAGATTTCATCAGGTACTGATCTCGGTGAAATTGTAAATGCAGCAGTAGATTCACTTTCACCTAAACAGAGAATGACTTTTATTCTGAAACATTACGAAGGCTATAAGATCAGGGAAATTGCAGAGATGCTCAATTGTAAAGAAGGAACAGTTAAAAAGTATCTTTTTGATGCTATAAAAAATTTAAGAAAGAAATTAAGTCCGGTTTATGCATAGAATTACAAATCCAGTTTCTGGAGTAAATAATGAAACACAATGAATACAAACAACTGCTTCAGCTTTCTTTATTTGGCGAATTAAAATCTGAAGAACAGTTAAAATTGAAAGAACATCTGCTATCTTGTGAAGAATGCAGAGCAGAGCTTGAAGATCAAAAAAATCTTCTGGAAGTAATTTCCGGAAGGAAAAAAACAGATATTGATGAAAAAGTTTTATCTGCGGCGCGCAATCAATTAAGAGGTGCACTCAGATCAGAGAAAGCAAATAAAAATATTTTTGGATCATTGGTTGAAAGTATAGCTCAGTTTTTTACCACTCCATTGAAATTTGCAGTCATAAGTGCTACGATGTTATTATTTGGAATTCTAATTGGCAGTCAGTTTCTGGGAAAATCTACAGGTGAAGAATTACTAATACAAAATGGCAACGAAAATCGTTTTGCTTCATTGAATGAAGATATTAGCATATCAAATCTTCGTTTCATTGATTCCGATGCTGCTGATGGTGAAGTTGAATTTACCTTTGAGGCATCGAGGCCTGTCCGACTCAGAGGTAAAGTAAATGATCCACAAATTCAAAGTGTGCTTACATATGCAATGTTAAATGAACAGAATCCAGGCTCGAGATTAAATTCAATTAATGCAATGGATACTGAAGTTCCTATGGAATATGATCGGGATGTTAAAAATGCATTAGTTACAGTTGTCGTGTCTGATGAAAATCCAGGCGTACGACGAGAGGCTCTGAAACTCATGAACAAATTTCCTTACGATGAAAGTATAAAAGAAGCACTTCTATATGTAATTACTAATGATACAGTTTCAGGTTTAAGGATTGAAGCTTTGAACTCACTTATTGAAGCCAGTGGTAAAGGCTATAAACTGAATAGCGAGGAGCTAAATCTATTTCGACAGAAAATGCAAGAGGATGAAAATCCTTATATCAAATTACGATCAAAAACAATATTACAGGAGTACAACTAAAATGAAAACATTCACACTCAACTTTACATTTTTACTTTATTTATTTTGTTTGGGATTTACAATTACAAGCGTAAGTCAAACTCAAAAAGAAGCAAGCTTTAAGGTTTCTAGCGGAGAAATTCTTGATGTCTCAATAAGACAGGGAAATATAAACCTTACAATTGGTTCTGGTAATGAAGTTAAAGTCCTTGCAAAAAATATTGAAGAAGATGAACTAAAACTTTTAACAATGGAACAAAAATCCGGGAAAGTTGAAATAAAGTTCAGAGGAGAGGACTCAGATGATTTCGAATTGGATCTTACAATTCCTACAGAAATGAATTTGGGTATTTCAACAGGAGGTGGGAATATTACTGTTAAAGGTGATTTGAAAGGTACAGTTGATGCAAGCACCGGTGGTGGTGATATTACTGCAGGAAACATTTTTGGTAAAACAGAATTTTCCACTGCAGGCGGAAATATTTCAGTTGCAGATATAAATGGAGATGCCGAATTAGCTTCTGCAGGTGGTGATATGGAAGCAGGCTCAATAAATGGTAATGCAGAAATAAGTACTGCTGGGCGGAAATATTTCTGTCAGCTCGTCAGTAAATTAGCAGAGTTATCAACTGCTGGTGGAAATATTACAATAGGCAAAGTAGGTGGCAAAATCGATGCCTCAACAGCTGGCGGTAATGTTACTAGTCGGAGAAGTTTATGGAAGTGCGGATATATCAACTGCAGGTGGAAATATAAATCTGGAAAGTGCCGGAGGAGAAGTTGAAGCATCGACAGCCGCTGGAAATATTAATTTGAAAAATATTAAAGGTGCGGTCGATGCTAGCACCGCAGCGGGGAACATTTACGCTGAACTTTATGCTGAAAGTAATATGCAGAGTGAATTGAATAGTGCAGTTGGTAATGTTACTTTGAAAGTTCCTGGAAGTGCAAAGGTTACAATCATTGCGACTCTCTCAATTAGTGCCTGGGGTGGTAGTGATGATGCTCTTGAGCATATCAAGTCTGATTTTGCTCAAACCACAGTAGATATAAGAGGAGATAAAAGACAGATTGAAGTTATATATAAATTAAACGGCGGCGGACCAACGATTGAATTGAACGCCTCAATGGGTGAAATTGAAATAAGGAAGCTGAAATAGTGGCTGTTCATCACTTGGCTTGACCGCTCATAAAAATTGTTCAGATAATTTTTATGATAATTATGAAATTTGATTATCAAGATTATTAGGGAGCCGCTAACCAGCGGTTCTTCTTATTAAACATGTAAGTGAACCGAGAATATGAAAAAGTATTTACTCTTTTCAATTCAAATCCTGCTTTACTCAAACCTGATGTACAGCAATTCTGATTCATTATCCATTAGAAATAATGATGTTGTTATACAAGCAATAAAAATAATTCAACCTGTAACAATTGATGGAAAAGTGGACGAACTGGTCTGGAATAACACAAACGGCTTCAACAATTTTATTCAAAGAGATCCGGATGAGGGTGCCACTCCAAGCGAGAGAACAATTATAAAATTAGCTTACGATGAGAACTTCCTCTACCTGGCTGCGATTATGTACGATTCAGCTTCGGATTCTATTATGGCACGATTAACCAGGAGAGATGAATGGGTTGATTCAGATAATATATTGCTTTGCCTTGATCCCTACAACGATAAACGAAGCGGTTACTATTTTGGTTTAAATGCAGCCGGTACGCAGCTCGATGGTGTGCTTTATAACGATAGCTGGGATGATGATTCATGGGATGGTGTTTGGGAAGGTAAAATATATCGGAATGGTGAAGGTTGGACAGCTGAAATGAAAATTCCTTTTTCTCAAATGAGATTTAATCAATCAGACAGTATGGTATGGGGAATAAATTTCAGAAGAGTAATTGCCAGAAAAAATGAAGAAGACTTTCTCGTTTTCGTGCCTAAAAAGGAAAGTGGTTTTGTTTCACATTTTGCTAATCTAACGGGTTTTGAAAATGTTGAAGGCAGCGGCAAGTTAGAAATTTTACCATACGTTACAGCCAGAGCTGAGTACATTCAATCTGAAGATAGCGATCCGTTTAATGATGGTTCAAATTATATCCCCGGTGCTGGTGTCGATCTTAAAACAGGTATCGGTTCAAATTTAAATCTTAATGCTACTATCAATCCCGATTTTGGTCAGGTGGAAATTGATCCTGCAGTAATTAATCTTAGTGATGTTGAAACTTTCTATGATGAAAAAAGACCATTCTTTATTGAAGGTTCCAGCATTTTTAATTTTGGCTACGGTGGTGCACGGAATTATTGGGGATTCAACTGGGGCAGTCCGGATTTCTTTTACAGCCGAAGAATAGGGAGACAACCCCAGGGCAGCGTACCATATGATCTTGAATTTGCAGAATATCCTGCTGGCACTCATATTCTTGCAGCCGGAAAGTTAACTGGTAAGCTTGGGGATAGCTGGAATATTGGAACAATTCAGAATATCACTAAACGTGAGTATGTCCAATATTCTAATAACGGTATTCAATCTGAAACCGAAATTGAGCCACTTTCCTATTATGGAATTTTCAGAGCGCAAAATGAATTTGCTGAAGGTCAACAAGGATTAGGTTTCATTTCAACGCTGACGGTAAGAGATTTTAGAAATGAATGGCTGCGCAACGAAATAAATGAAAATGCTTTTACATTTGGTCTTGACGGATGGACTTTTCTGGATGAGTCGAAGACCTGGGTGATTGCTGGTTGGACCGGTGGCAGCTATGTTTCCGGAAATGAACAACGAATGATAGATCTGCAGGAAAGTTCTAGACATTATTTCCAAAGACCTGATGCAACTCAAGTTGAAGTTGACAGCAACGCAACTTCATTAACAGGCTATGCCGGAAGAATTTATTTAAATAAGCAGAAAGGAAACTTTTTTGTCAACTCAGCATTTGGATTTATAACTCCGGCTTTTGATGTAAATGATGCTGGTTACTTTTACAGAGCTGATATATTGAATTGGCATGCCGGTGCGGGATATTACTGGAGCGATCCGACTGATGTGTACAGATATCTTGAAACAGGTGCTGCTATTTTTCAAAGCTATGATTTCGGTGGACATAAGACCTCGGAAGGAATTTATAATTTTGGATCGTGGCAATTTACAAATTACTATTCAGCAAACTGGAATCTGGGTATCTATACGGAAACATTTAACAATAACCGAACAAGAGGCGGTCCATTAACAATAAACCCTCCCGGATATGAAACAACACTTAGCTTAGCGTCAGACAGCCGCAAAGATTGGGTCATTAGCGTTGGTGCCGGAACCTACAGATTTGATCCTTCATATGATTGGTTTACAGAAGTAAGTCTGGAACTTCGTTTAATGCCGAATATTTCTTTTATCCTTAGTCCACTATTTTCAACAACGTATGAGTACGCTCAATATGTTGATACTTACAGCGATCCCACTGCAACGAACACTTATGGCAGCAGATACGTTTTTGCGGAACTTAATCAGAAAACTTTATCGGCAAGTATTAGACTTAATTGGACGTTTACTCCACGTTTAAGTTTACAGCTTTATGTTCAACCACTAATTTCCGCAGGTGACTATACTAATTACAAAGAGCTCACAGAACCTGGTACATATGATTTTATGATTTTTGGTGAAGATGGTTCAACATTCGATCCTGAAACAAACACCGCTGATCCGGATGGCGATGGTCCGGCACAGCCAATTGAAATCGGTAATCCTGATTTTAATGTGAGATCTCTTAGAGGGAATGCTGTTTTAAGATGGGAGTATTTACCTGGCAGCGTAATTTATTTTGTCTGGACCCAAACAAGGGAAGAAGCTGAACAAATAGGAGATTTCAGGTTTGAAGAATCTATGACAAAAATGGTTGCCGCAGAACCTGATAATATTTTTATGATTAAAGTAACATATTGGCTGAACTTCTAGATCATTATACACTCCATTTATTAAAACACTAAAGTTCCTTACTTTTGCATACTAAGAATTTTTAATTATTCTGCCCACGTAGCTCAGCTGGATAGAGCAACGGTTTCCTAAACCGTAGGTCACGTGTTCGAATCACGTCGTGGGTACAATTTTCTTCGAATGATCTAAAATTCATTTAGCAATAATTTTTCTTCCCTCAATAGCTTTCAGTTATATTGATTGTAAATAGTTACTGCCACTTTTGTCGTTTATTGTAATAATTACATTCAAACATTTCACTAAAAATTAATAATTACTAAACGAGACTAAACGAAGTTTCATTATGAAATTCTCTGGTGGCATTATACTTGTTTTTTTAAGCAAAAAGTAATCATATGGAGATAAACTAAAATGGGAATTACGGAATTAATTGTCATCGTTTTTTTGGCAGTATTAGGATTTTTAGCTTACAATAATTCGAGAAAAGTAGCAAGAGAATTAAGAAGACTGGGCGCGGATAAATAGTAACAACAAACTATAAGGGGAAAAGAGAGCGTGAACCTTTTTAGGTTTGTTCTCTCTTTTTTTTATTGAATATTTTAATTTTATTTCCTACACCTACTATTACTGTATCCGCAACACCATAAAACAATCCTGTTTCCACCACACCCGCAAAACTTTTTAGCTTGGCATCAAGACCCGCTGGATTCAAAATTTTATCGATCTCCAAATCAATGATATAATTATTTTCATCAGTTATAAACCTTGTATTCCCTTTCATTCTAATGGTGGGTTTAAATCCATTTGTTTCTAGCTTTATACACAAGTTAGTGCAACCAAATTTAACTGCCTCAATCGGGAGAGGAAATTTTCCTAATGTCTTCACAAGCTTAGAAGAATCAACAATCCATATATTTTTCTTTGAGTTGGATGCAATTATTTTTTCGTGAAGCAAAGCTCCACCGCCGCCTTTAATTCCATTTAAATTTTCATCAACTTCATCAGCACCGTCAATGGTAATATCTATTTCATCAACATCGGCTAAGTTTGATATTTTAATACCGAGTGAATTAGCCAGTTTTGTTGTAGCTTGTGATGTGGATACTGCGCTAATATTTAAACCGGATTTAATTCTTTCTGAAAGTTTTTGAAGCATAAATGCAACAGTTGAACCGGTGCCCAGCCCAACTATCATTCCGTCTTCTATAAAGTTTATTGCATATTCAGCCGCTATTTTCTTTTCATTCATTGATAAACCTGAAATTGTGAAAAATGCTCAAATGAAAAATCATTTATTTATTTTTAC
>CAVUCF010000008.1:0-31895 GCA_963739915.1 uncultured Ignavibacteriaceae bacterium | reverse complement strand
AGTTTCTGAAATAGCGGCGAAAAATTGGATTGTAATAAAAAATTATTTGGGCAAAATTGAAACCAATTTCTTACAAGTTAGTCTAACTGGCTATAAAAACCAGAGCTTGGTTTCAGTTGAGTAAAACAGGAGAATAGAACAGAAAAGGTTAAAAGCAGTTTGGACGAGTAGATTTTTCCTTCCTCGTGTAATCTTCTTACATCTTATAAAATTTTCCCGGCATTTAAAACTTATTGTGACTGCTATTTACGTCGCCATTATACGTTTTTATGACGGATTAAGTTTTTTGATATACCTGGAATAGACTTTTTTCCTCCGGTATGGAAATTGAACCGAAAGCAGTATTCAAGAACAAATGATGCATTGTTACCAAATATGAGAACATTTATAACTACTTTTATTGGAATTTTTTCCCTACTATCGATTTCAATTTCTAATAGTGCGCCCGGCGAGAGCAATATAAATTCAAATCACAATATAATTTCCGATGTAGATAACAACGAACTGCTGGTTAAAAATCTTTATACGGAGTGCAATCTTTCCGACAAATTAGATTATAATGTTTTTAAGCAAGCAATGGATGGCTACAACCTGATTGAACTGACAAATAAAAAATTACTTTCAATAATAGATTATTCAAAACCATCTACAGAAAAAAGATTTTTTATTATTGATATTGAAAATCACAAGCTGATGTATCAGACGTTAGTGGCTCACGGAAAAAAATCTGGTTATGTGAACGCAACTAAATTTTCGAATAAATATGGATCACATAAAAGCAGTCTTGGGTTTTTTAGAACCGGTAATTCATACTTTGGCAAAAGAGGCTATTCGTTGCAACTTGAAGGATTGGAAAAGGGCATTAACGATAATGCCAGATCAAGGGGAATTGTTATTCACGGTGCAAATTATGTTGATGAAAGGATTGCCTATGGAAACGGTGTTATTGGACGAAGCTGGGGTTGTCCTGCTGTTTCGAAAAAATTATCAAAGGAAATAATTAATTTACTGGAAGGAGGCAGTCTGCTTTTCATTTATGCGGATGATGAACTTTATAAAGAGAATTCAGTAATAGCAAAGCTTAATATGAATGAGGATTCTAATCTGAATTAACAAGCTTTACAAATCCTTTCATTTATTTTTTATACTTTGTTCTCCAAAATCGTTGTTTAAGTTAATACACTCCTGTTCTTCACAATAAAATACATTCTTTTGTGATACCTTCGTGATAAATCCAACCTAATTTTGCCTTGTTCGGTTTGCCAGCCGGAATTATTTTGTCATAAAAATTGTTAAAAGAAATGTTATGAAAAATTTATTAAGCATATTTTTAGTTTTGGGTCTGTTTACCACGGGCTGTACGCAAAGCGGCGAAGAAAAGAATAACAGGACTGCAGTCGAAAACAATAATCAGCAAAAATCAGAAAGGAATGATTCAACTATGAGTAAGAGTGATAAAGAGTATAAAAAACCAACCGATGAAGAATTAAAGAAAATGTTGACAGAAGAACAATATAAAGTTACCCAGTGCGAAGGAACTGAGTTTGCCTTTAAGAATGAATACTGGGATAATCACAAAGCAGGTATTTACGTTGATGTTGTTTCCGGTGAGCCGTTATTTAGTTCTAAAGATAAATTTGATTCAGGCACTGGCTGGCCAAGCTTCACTAAACCGATTGATTCGAAAAACATAGTTAAGAAAGAAGATAATTCATACGGATGGGATAGAGTTGAAGTACGTAGTAAAAATGGTGATTCACATCTCGGTCACGTTTTTGATGATGGTCCTGATCCAACCGGATTACGTTATTGCATCAACTCTGCTTCGCTGCGCTTCATTCCGAAAGAAAAAATGGTTGAAGAAGGCTACGGTGAATTCCTGCCCTTAGTTGAGTGAAGAAGTCACTCACTGTCATTGCGAGGGAGGAACGACCGAAGCAATCTTTTTGGAATTACAAGATAAAATTGAGATCACTTCGCTTCGCTCGTGATGACATCCTTCATTACCACTCAAATAAATTCAATTGACTCTGTTACTTCTTTGAATTAGTTTTCTACTGTGATTTTTGCCGAATGAGGTCAAAATGAACAATCAGTCCATTCACGGTTTCTTTTCTTTTCAATCCTCAAGCAGGACTTCCAATTTTTTAACCCTTTTTGAAATTATAAATCATATTTCAGGGAGTTATTATGAAAACTTTTAAGATATTGTTTCTTCGTTGCTTTTTTCCTGATATGCTTAATTCCAGACTTTATATCAGCACAGGATATCAGTGTTCACTAATTTATTGGTAAACCCAAAAGCGATGTGATAAAAAAATATGGCAACCCGGCTCACCAGGATAACAGCAATCCTGATATGATGTGCATGTTTTACCAAACAAAAACCAACAGAATGATTTTTGTTTCTAACAAGGATGGTGTATACCAGTCAGAATCCACTGCTAACTTTAGCACCGAAGCCGGTGCGAGAAAGGCAGTTGACGAGCTTATTAAAAATTCTATTGCAGATGGATTTGCTGTGGACACAGTATCAGCAAATGATTTCCAGTTGCATAAAACCGGTGTGAAAGCTGATGTGCAAATGACCGAGAACAAAATCTCCAAGAATTTTGATGTGAGTGTTAAGGCACGAAAATCAGAAGATTAGAAATAGAATCTGATTTCTGAAATAAACCAGGAGAGAAATTCTTACATCCAGGTGTAAATGAATTACAGCCCCCTGCTTTTAACTCTTCGAAAATCATAATAAAATCAATCCAAATACTCGCATAATATTTGCTCTAAAGGAGGAATGAAAAACAAACTATTAAAATTCTCTTTTTTAATATTCCAGATTTTATTTCTCGCTTTCGCTTGTGAAGATGACCCCGTAGCAACAAACAACAACAACCGCACTCCATCAAACAATGTTGAGGCCGAAGTTCACCGGCTAATAAATTTACATCGTACTGGAATTGGACTGCAATCACTTGAATGGAACGATATAATTGCAAATGAATGCAGACAGCACAGTCAGGATATGGCAAATGGACACACCATCAATCACGATGGATTCAATGAAAGAATTAATAAAATCGGTGAAACTATTCCTTGGAACTGGGCCGGTGAAAATGTTGCATATAACTACAGTGCTCAGTCTGTTGTTACAGCGTGGTTAAACAGTCCCGGACATAAAAGCAATATTGAAAGTAATTCTAATTTAACAGGTGTTGGTGTTGCTTTTGATGAAGACAGCGTAATGTATTTCACGCAGATTTTTATAAGAAGTAATTAGTCAGATTTTTTCTGCCAGTTGAAAAATTTCCAGCGGTTCAAAGATTTTTATTCTTTCTTTGTTATCTTCATTTGCAGATACAATCATCGCTCTCGCAACTTTTTCACCTTCAATCGGACGCTGATTTTTTAAGAATGGGAAAAGCGGAACTACAATTTTGAGTAATCGTTCTGCAGCTTTCTCGCCGAATCTTTTTTCATCTCTATCGCCGAGCAGAAGCGAAGGTCTGAATATTCTGATTTTATTAAACGAAAGCAGCTTAACTTTCTCTTCAAGCTCTCCTTTAATTTTCATATAAAAAAGTTTTGATTTAGTGTTTGCACCGGAGGAGGATACCAGAAAATAACTCTTTACCCCGTTTTCTGCAGCGGCTTTAGCAAATTCGTACTGGTAGGTTACATCAATTTTGTATTGTGCCTCTTTGCTTCCGGCTTTTTTGATAGTTGTACCCATTGCGGAGTAAAGTTCGTCTCCGGTTATTTTGTTTTTCCAGTCAGTAATCTTATCAAAATCTACAATGTATTCTACCAACTTTGTATTTGAAATGTTTATTGAACGGCGAACAAAAACTTTTACTGATTTATAACGATTATCCTCTAATAATTTTCTCACAAGAGTTTTTCCTATTAAGCCTGAAGCACCAACTATTATTGCTGTTTTCATTACTCACCATACCTCACTTCATAATCCACAACTCGTCGTTCGTATCGAACTTCACTAATCCATTTTTTTATGTCTTCGTGATCGGGATGAATTTGATATTGATGCAATGCTTCTTTGTTTTCAAACTCGGAGTATAATACAACATTGCAGGAATCTTTCTCATTACTAAAATCAAACCCAACTTCTACTATTAGCAAACCATCAACTTTGCTTTGCATTGCAAGAAGTTTTTCTTTTAAGATTTGCGCATTGGTTTGCTTATCATTTCCGTATGCGCTTTCATTCAAGCGCCAGAATACAATATGTTTGATCATAACACTCCTACAATAAGAACAATGGATTTGTAAAAATTGAATTACTTCAATAAGGGAACCACCAGTTCTTTCGTTTCATTATTACCGCCGCTAAAAGTTCTCATATTTTCCGGTATGTGACCATAATCGCCGAATGCATCTAGCTTCATCGTTCCATCCGGCGTTATGCGGATAATTGTTAGACTGCAATTTGTTATACTCATCTGAAGCCAAGACATTGTATCAACCTTTAATACTTTTGCTACAAAGTATCTAATTACATTACCGTGACAAACGATAATATCATTTCTGTTATTTGCATCGGGAGATGAAATGAAAAATTCACGAAATGCTTTTTCAAGATTATCCACACATTCAGATAATTCTTTCGGATCAGTTTTCACCATAATATCTTCCCGCCAGGTTGGGGGAGTACACTCGCGTATTAGATTTGATTCCTTTAGTTCCAGTTCAGGAAAATCGGCATTGATTACTTGTGCTGTTTGTATTGCCCTTATCATCGTACTGCTTACCAATGAAGTAAACTTAACGGACATTCCCTTTAGTCGTGCAGATAATAATCTTGCCTGTGCTATTCCAAGCGGAGTTAATACATTACCAATATCTGAGTCGCTTGTATCTGTTTGATTATATTCACCGTGGCGGATGAGATAAATTGTTCTCACTCCATTATTTTCCGAATCATTACTCTGACCGTGAGTAATGGATGAAAGCATAATTGATAGAAGAAGTAAAACAATGAGTGAGAATATGTTTCGGTATTTCATAATAAATTAAATCCAATTTTTTAATTCATAGAAAGATATAGAAGTACAATTAAATACTTTAGAACAGGATGTAACTCAGATTAACATCGTCGTAAAAATTACCCTGTAAAATATTTCCTTTTTAATACATATTTTAGTTTTAATCAATAAATCTTTTAGCTATTACTGGCAGCATATTTGACCAATGGTCAATTTATAATTAGTATCATTAAACAGCAATAAAACTTTAGGAGAGAAAAATGAAAAACATTGCTTTACTTTCTTCCATAATAATAATTTTTATTTCCTCAATAATTTACTCACAAGTTACTCTTCAGGTAGGTGCTGGTGGCGGATATATGCTGCCCACAGGAGATTACGCTGGATCCACAGTAGATTTTTATAATGGGACAAAATACGGCATGAGTAGTGGATATAATTTTAATGCAAAAGTGAGAGTCGGATTATTAGGATTTGATTTGTTTGGAATAATAGACTACTCCTCAATAAGTGGTGATGGGCAATCAGATCCGGATAATAAAAACAGTCAGATCGAGAACACTCAAAACATTTTATCAATTAAAGCTGGTCCCGAATTCAAAATTGAAATTCCATTATCACCGATAGGATTTTATATTGATGGATTCGTTTCTGTAAATACTTTTAGTGGAACAGTTAGCTTTCAGGGAGTTTCCGGTGTACCAACAGGTGATTATGATTTGGAAACTGCAACAAGAGTTGGAGCTGGCGGCGGCGGCGGTGTTTTATGGAACATCATCTCGATTGTGACACTTGATTTCGGAGTTAACTACAATTGGTACAACCTTACCGGCCAGCAATATACAGGTGTCTCAACTAACCCTCAAAGATTAAATGCATATACTTCTTTAAATGACGACGCTGATCCGTTATATCAAGAAGGATCAACTGATGATTTCATTGGAGAATCCAGGTCTATAAATGCATGGGAGTTTACTCTTACAGCAATGATTGGAATTTAATCGAAGGAAAATTACCAGTTCATTCGTTGTTTTAGAGAATTTATGTGCTCGAGATGATGGTTTCCGTGCCATGCATAATTACAAACCGTTTCTTTCAGGTTTTTCATACCTGAATTCGGATGAAGGAATTCTTTATTTAGTTCTTCTTCACTAAGATGTCTTAGTAAAGTAGTCCATCTTTTATGAAGAGACTTTATCAAATCAAGAGAAACGTTAATGTCTACTAATTTTGAATCCGGAAGTTCTGCCCATAGTTTTTCTTCATAAGGTTTTATCATCGGTTTATCTTCGGTTAATGCTAACTTAAAACGAACGTAAGCATTCATATGACTGTCAGCAATATGATGAATTACTTGTTGCACAGTCCAACCATCGGGACGATAGGGAGTTTGAAGTTGATCAGCACTTAATCCTTTTACTGCATCAGATAATTTTTGAGGAAGCAATTCAATCTCTTGGATCCATTTATCGATAGAAGCTTTATTAATAATATCTTCAAGCTGATATCTGCCAATCGGGTATTTTAATTTTTCAAGATCCATTTAGCCTCCTTATAATTTTAACTTCAGGCTAAATTACTCTTTTTGTTTAGACATTTCAAAATCTTCCGGATTATAATTTTGAGATTTTAATATTCCGAAAATCTGTTGCATAGTTTCATCCGGCAATGAGGGTGTTCTGCTTAATATCCATCCATATTTTCTGCCCGGTGTGCCAATAACAGCCCATTCGTAATTTTCATCCAGTCCGATAATCCAGTAATCACCCCAGAATGGACGAATACCAAGAAAACTTACAAAGCTCACTTCGAGCTTTGCATTTGTTTTTCTATCAACAACCTTTGCCAATCCCTCAGCAACATCAGGATTGCCATCTTTTTCATAGCAACTGTTTATAACGATAATATCTCCATCTCCATCAATTTTATATTCTGCAGTTGTTCCATAAGCACATTGATCCTGAAATGAATTTGGAATTTTTGCAATCTCAAACCATTTCCCAACATATTTTTTCAGATCAACCTGCTTAACCGTAACAAGCTGCGGTAGGTCTTTATTTTGTGATGAACCACAAGCAGATAAGAATATTATTAGTATGCCAGCTAATGAGATTAAGTTGTCTTTCATAAAATAACTCAAATAATTTTTGTCCAAAAATAACAAACCCAACTTCTTGATAGAAATTGGGTTTGTCAAATTGAAATTAAGTTTGATTAACTAACTATTTAACAGTTCCAAGAACCTCGCCTAGATTTGGAATGTTTTCAGAACCGGTCGGAACTTCAATGCTTGAACCTTCAAAGTCATTTCCGATTGGTTCAAACCTTCCACCGAGAAATTGTGATAAAAATATTTCAGTAACAGCATTGAATGACATCTTGTTTTCAGGTCTTGCAAAACCATGTCCTTCATCTGGATAAAGAACATAAGTAACAGGTATATTTTTCTCCTGCATTGCCTTAACAATCTGGTCTGATTCGCTTTGCTTTACTCTTGGATCATTCGCTCCCTGACCAATAAGCAGAGGTTTATTTATTTTATCAACAAAGAACAAGGGTGATCTTGATTCGAGAAATTTTTTACCAGCTTCCGTACGATAATCTCCAACACGAGTTGCAAACATATTTATCATCGGCAGCCAATACGGTGGAATTGTTTCCATAAGTGTTAAAAGATTTGATGGACCAACTATATCAACTCCGCAAGCAAAAACATCTGGAGTAAATGTTAAACCAATCAATGTTGAATAACCACCATAGCTTCCACCCATTATCGCAATTTTATCTTTCTGTGCTATACCTTCTTCAACAGCCCAATTTACAGCATCAATCAGATCGTCGTGCATTTTTGTTCCCCACTCCATATTTGCTGCGTTAATAAAATTTTTGCCAAGACCAGTCGATCCTCTAAAATTTACACTCAGCACTGCATAACCTCTGTTTGCGAGCCATTGGTGATATGAATTATATCCCCAGGAATCACGAGCCCATGGTCCACCGTGGACAAACAGAACCATTGGTAAAGGCTTTGACGGATGATAATCATTTTCCGAACTACTACCATAAGGAAGAGTTAAATAACTTACGAGATTTAATCCATCTCTTGATTTAATTATGACCGGACTCATTTTAGCCAGTTTAGCATCTTCAAGATTTTTTCGGTTAGTAAAAAGAAACTTTGCTTTCTTTGCTGCTCTATCATAGAGATAGTAATAAACGGGTCCATCGTCTTTTACATACGAAACAGCCCATAAGTTATCATCAAGAGATCTATCTATTACATTCATATCACCCTCGGTTATGCCTTTAAGGTATTCCATATCAGGCTTAATTGACTCATCAAAAATTTCCCATTCAGTACGTAAATAATCGCTCGCAGCTGCTTCTATCGTCTTTTCTGTTGGATGAATCATAATATTGCTCAAATCAGCACGTTGGTTTTCATAAATTAATTCTTTTTCGCCAGTGGTTAGATTTACAGCAATAAGAGCCGCAGTATTTCTCTGACGGCTGTCAATCATATAAAGAACATCACCCGTCTTATTAAAATCAATCGGAGAAGTAGTTAAAGCGTCTTCCATTGGGATTTTATCAAATGTTTTCCACCCATTCTTCCCATCAGGAATGAATATTTCCATTCCACCATCAGGAGTGTTTTCAAGAGCGTATCTGACATTATAATCATTATCGGTCTGGAAACCAGCGAAGCGATCGTTTTGCTGAATCATATTCAATTCACCGCTGATAATATTCAATTTATAAATGTCAAAGTATTGTGGATTTCTTGTATTCAAACCAATCAAGATTTCATTCGGGTATTTGTAACTTACTTCCTGCATGTTTGCTCTTGGTCGTAACTTCCTTCCGTCAGGCATTGTAACTGGTTGACCATCCGGACCAATTATTTCTTCAAATGGAGTAAGATTTTTGTCTTCTTTGGTGCCGACGTTTACTGCGTGCAATTGCCAGTTCTCATCGCCGCCAAGATCCTGCAGGTATAATATCTGTTCATTATTATAAGACCAGAAATAAATTCTGATTCCTCTTAGTGTATCATTTGTAACAGCAACAGCTTTTTCAGGATTATCAACCGGAGCTACCCAAACGTTTAATACATCATTCAATGGTGCAAGGTAACTTATCATCTGGTGATTTGGACTTATTTTTAATGCTGATTTATCAGGATTGCCGAATAATACTTTTCTGGATAACAATGGTTCTTCCTTTGCGCAGCTTGTTAAAATTAAAATACTTCCTAGAAAAAGAAATAATGAAAAAAGTTTAAGAATTTTGCTACTCATAGTATGCCCCTTTCGATTTGTTAATAAATGAATTAGACCTTGATTAAAAAATTTTTAATCAGTAGTAAAAAAAATCAGCACAAAATTACAAAAGGATTCCCTACTAAAGGGCTATTCCTTGATGAGTGGTTTTTTATCTACACTATCGGTATTTCAATTAATAATATTTTTGAATCTGAATGTGCAGTTATTGAAATATTCGTCAGTTTCCCATATTCCAATTCCATCTCGCCTGGAAAGTGCTTCATTGCCAACAGATATTTCTCCTTCAATTAAAAACATATAGACTCCATTTCCTTTAGTATGAATTTTATAATCAAGCGATTTATTCTTTTCCAAATCTGTAAGTGAAAGATAAGCATCCTGGTTGAGCCACAGGTTTTCATCCTTTTTCTCAGGAGAAACAATAACTTGAAATTTGTTTTTTCTTTCTTCAGGATCGAAAAATTTCTGGTTGTATCTTGGCTTGTGTCCTTTCTTATCAGGGAAAATCCACAACTGCAAAAAATTTGATTCACCATTTTGCAAGATGATTATATTCGGAATGACGAATTCCTGTTCCGGCAGACATAACTTGTACTTCGTCGGGATAAATTACTCCTTCACTTCCTGTGCTGTCCTTATGTGCCAGAGCGCCGTCTAAAGGAATAGTTACTATTTCCATATCATTATGAGGATGTGTTCCGAAGCCTTCTCCGGCAGCCACAAAATCATCATTCAGTACGCGTAACATTCCGAAGTTCACTCTTTCTGGATCGTAGTAATTACTGAAGCTAAAGGTATGGTTAGTCTTCAGCCATCCGTAATCAAAATATCCTCTTGAATCTGCTTTGTGAATTATCTTTTTCATTTATTCCTTTTGTTTTATCTTTAATATAACACTTTTTGAAAGTCAAAAGTTCTTTATAACCATAAGATAATTTGCCATTAATTTTGATTCGACTCTACTGACTAAATTGTGTTTTGAATCACTCATTAAACAGCAAACTTTAAATTATTTAAGTAATGAACTTCCAGCCTATATCTTAAATAGATATCTGAATTGCCACTCGGCTCGAAAATCTTTAATAACAGTTTTTGAACAAAGCAAAGGCGGCTCTGCTTACAATGTTTGAAGCAGCTGTCATGTAAAACATCGAATTAGTAAGCTATAAAAACAAAAGGAGGCAAAATGGCTAAACAAATTTTCGTAAACCTACCCGTGAAAGATCTCAAAAAGTCTATGGGCTTTTTTACAAAACTTGGATTCACATTCAATCCTCAATTCACAGATGATAATGCAGCTTGTATGATCATCGGAGAAAATATTTATTCAATGCTTCTGATGGAAAAGTTCTTCAAAGGTTTTACCAAAAAGGAAATCAGTGATGCAAAAAAAACAACCGAAGTTTTAATTGCAATTGATGCCAATTCACGAGCAAGAGGTCGATGAGCTTGTAAGGAAAGCTGTTGACGCAGGAGGAACAATTTACAGAGATCCTGATGATCATGGATGGATGTATTCACACAGCTTTGCTGACTTGGATGGGCACCAATGGGAAGTGCTTTATATGGATACGAATAAAATGCCAAATGAATAAATCAACACGTTTAAGTTATGAAGGAACAACAATATGAGAAAATTAAAATTGCAGATGCAACTGTCCGTCGATGGATTTGTAGCCGGACCAAACGGCGAATTGGATTGGATGACATGGAACTGGAGCGATGATATCAAAAAATATGTAGGAGATTTAACTAACTCTGTCGATACCATTCTTCTTGGAAGAAAGATGACAGATGGGTTTGTTTCTCACTGGACTAATGTTGCTGCTGATCCGATAATCATGAATATGCTGCTGCAAAAAAATTCGTAGAATTACCGAAAATAGTTTTTAGCAGGACACTTAATAAATCAATTTGGGATAATACAGAGATTGCCACAGGAGACTATGTTAAATTCATAAATCAGCTTAAAAAGAAATCCGGTAAAGATATTATTGTTTACGGCGGAGCTGGTTTTGTTTCCTCACTTATAAAAAATAATTTGATTGACGAATACCATCTTTTTATAAATCCTACAGCAATAGGGAGGGGATTGGAAATATTTAAAGATTTAAATGAAAAGTTGAATTTAAAACTTGTAAATACCAAAATATTCAGCAATGGCGTTGTTGGGTTGTTTTATGAAAACGCAAAATGAAGCCTAATCTGTTCATCGTATTTTGGCTTCAATATTTTCCATTATCACGACTCTTGAGTTTAGGTGTTCAAATATTAGTCGAGTAATAAAATCAGTGGATGTGGTAAACAGACTTAATTATTTAAAAACAAGCTAGTTTATTATTATTCCAGTTCACAAAATTTGCTAAAAATTATTTGCTTTAACCGTTTTTCTTTTTGTATTATAAGAAAGAAAATAGTTTAACTTGTTTATAAGTTATTAATTTAGCCGGGATTTGAAAACAGCAAATAAGGATTGTAACTTATTGCGTAATCAAATTAAAGAAATTCAGAATTTTGAAATATCAATTCGAACATATCAACATAAATCTTAATGAGGTTTAGAAAATGAATCTGTTCAAAAGACTAAGTAGGTTTTTGGGGATCAAAGGTGGAGAGGAGAAAAAAAATATATATCCTGATAAAGGTCAGCATACTGATGAAGGCAAAGGAAAGAGTACTCTATTTGTATCAATTGTACTTCTTTCTGGATCTGTAATTTTATGCACGTATTCATTAAGCCTTGGTGCCGAGCAGTTTCTGTCCGTGATAAGTATTTCTGCAATGATTGCTTTCTCAAGTGCGATAGTTGGCGCCTTCATCGGATTTATTTTTGGAATTCCAAGAACACCGGCATCAAAAGATCCTGATAACATAGCTGCCAATACTAATCTTGAAGAAATCTCTGACTGGATAACTAAAATTATAGTTGGAGTAAGTCTTGTACAACTTAATCAGATTAGCGGTGGGATTATTGAACTTGGTCATACGCTTGCCGTTGGATTAGGAAACCATCCTACTTCTTTTGTTTTTTCAATTTCGACTATGATATTTTATTTCGTTGGCGGTTTCTTTCTAGGGTATTTGTGGAGTAGAATTTATTTACCAAAAATTTTACGTGCATCATTGGAAGAAGGTCGACTAAGGCAAGAGTTGTCCGAAACAAAAACGGAACTGATAGAAACAAAAAGCAAGCAGGATTTGCAAGCCGAAATAAGATATGATGTTGATAAAATAATGATACAGTCAGATCCCAAAAATATTCAGGATATGGATCCTGAAATTTTCAGTAAAGAAAGTCTCCAAAAACTTATTGATAACATTATAAATAACTTTAGTGCCAAAGAAACCACCACACTGTTTGGTCAGATCGTTGCTTCTCTTTATAAAGCCGGATATTATGAAGTTATGAACGATCTTGCCGATAGTTATAAAAACAAGATCGATATTAATTATATTAATTGGACCGATATTGCTCTGGCGAATCTAAATTTATACAACACAAAGCCGGAGATAATTTATAAAGAGCGAATGAGAGAGGCGGTTGCAAATGTTCGTAAAAACAAAGTTATTGCTGATTACGGTGTTCCGTATGCTATTGAACTATATTTTGATGCGATAGATTTGAAACTAGCTGAATTCGATAATAACATTCAACTTGCTGAACAAGCTAAAACAGATATTATGAAGATTTGGGCCGAGATTAAAACGAAGCCCGACGTAACGGCTTATGAAACACTAAACTACCTTAATCTGAATGAAGGCAAAACTGTTTGGACTGATTATAATAAGACAATCAGAGATCAGTTCCCGGATGATTACAAAGTGATTCTTAGTAGGAGCGATAAGTATAAAGTAGCTCATCCAGAAATCACACAATTCACCGGGGCAAAAAGTTAAGTTGGAATTGTTTTAAATCGATTTTTGTATATAACTTGGTTTCATCACAGATAAAAAGAAAAATGGGTTACTATTTTTCTAGTACATTGAAGATGATATTTCTTCACTACTTTTGCACAGCCAAGGACTAAAGTTTCATAAACATTACCCGCACCGATAATAACCATTTCTGTGGATTAAATCTTATTTTGTCAAATATAATTTATATAATATATTTATGCCAGTATGTTCTATTTAGTTATATACTATCTAAAAAGAAAGTAATGGAATAATTATGCCAGAATTTGATTTTAATGGAAAAAAATTTAATAACCCTGTAGAGCTTTCTCTAAGTATTATTGGGGGAAAGTGGAAAATACCTATCATATGGAGATTAAAGGATGGTTCCAATAGGTATGGGGAATTGAAAAGATCGCTTCCAAAAGTAACTCACAAAATGCTTACTCAGCAGTTGCGGGAACTGGAAGAAGATGAAATCATCACCAGGAAAGTTTACCCCGAAATTCCTCCGAAAGTAGAATATAGTTTAACATTGCTTGGTAAATCTGTAATCCCGGTTATTGATTTGCTTCGTGAATGGGGTGAGGAATACCGGAGTGTGTTTGTTAAATAAATAAATTCTCGCTTTGGAGAACTAAATGCTTATAACAATCGTCTATATAATACTTTTAGTTTTTGCTATAAAATAGAATGGTTATTTTTCTATCAAATTAAAAATAATTTAGTTGGGGATTAAGCATATGTCATCCTACAGAGAGCAGAAAAAATATCTTGAAGTATTGAAAAAATATGAAAGAGATTTCACACGCCAGGAATCTGACGACTATAAATTGTTCATCAAAAGAGATAAAGATGATGACGAATTTGATACTGTAACTATGAAAAGATTAAAAGAACTTCACGATAAGTACCACAAACCCGTTGATACTTCAAAGTATGATAAATTCTTCAAGAAAAGCTCGAATGAAGAATCTGAAAAATGAATTAAATAATTCTTGTTTCATTGTATACAAATCGAATTGTAGCTAATTTTGCCTTTCTTTTTCTAATGAGGAAATAATGAACTTAAAACTATTGCACAGACTTTTTGCGGCAGGAGTGTTTCTTTTTACACTTGCTATTTATTGGATGACTGTTCAGCCGTCAGTCTCCTTCTGGGATTGTGGTGAATTTATTGCTGCCGGTTATTATCTGCAGGTGCCGCATCCTCCGGGAGCTCCTTTCTTTCTTATTCTTGGAAATATTTTTTCTAAAATACCGTTTTTTGAAAATGTTGGATTTAAGGTAAACCTTATTTCAGTTTTCTCAAGTGCGTTAACAGCTTTCTTTCTTTACCTGGTTGCTGTTAAGCTAATTAACATATTTAAGGGTAAGAAGCCGGAAACACTTTTTGATGCAATAGCAACTTACACTGCGGCAGCAATTGGCGCGTTATCCCTCGCCTTTAGCGACACCTTTTGGTTTAATAGTGTTGAAGCTGAAGTTTATTCCTTTAGTACTCTGTTGGTAGCTATAATTACATATTTGATTGTAAGGTGGTATGAACGTGCAGATAACAAAGATAGTGAGAAGTACATTCTTGCAATCGCATACCTTGTTGGCTTATCCACAGGTGTTCACTTAATGAGCGTTCTGACAATTGTCCCTATTGTGATGGTGATTTTCTTTAGAAAATATCTTCAAGATGAAGAGGCTTTGAAGAAGACAGGGTATATTTTGCTTGCACATGCAGGAGTAATATTGCTCCTTGCTGTTGTATGGTGGGCAGGAGTAACAGGTACTAATCCTCCAACTAGTGAACAGTATCAGGACTTTGATACTAAATTTAAATGGATGGCAGTTGGTATCAGTGCAGTGATTATGGGAATTTTCTGGCGCAAACTTTTCAATAAAAACTCATTTTATCTTCCAATTATCATTGGTGGTGTTGCACTCTTCGCAACTTACCCAGGAGTTGTTAAATATCTTCCGGCTTTTATGAGTGCAATCGGTAAAGAGAGTATAACTGTTGAAATAATAATATTTGCAGTTATACTTGCAGCTTTAGGTTATGCCGTTTACTACTCAGTAAAAAACAATAAGCCGACATTACATACAATTTTTATGTCAGCTATTTTTATTCTTATGGGCTTTACCACTTTTTCCATGGTTATCATCCGTGCTAATCAGAATCCACCGATGAATGAAAACGAACCAGATACCTTCCCCGAATTGGAAAAGTATCTCAACCGAGAACAGTATGGTGATTTTCCCATATTTAAAAGAAGATTTTCCAGTGAACCACATCAGCAAGGAGTTTTTACAAACTACTCAAGTGATCTTGACTTCTTTTATAGTTACCAGATGAACCATATGATGACAAGATACTGGCTCTGGAATTATGCAGGCCGTGAGGGCTGGGTTCAGGATGATGGGGCCAATATTGCACCATTCAATTTCCTTGGAAATATCTTTGGGAAAATTATTGCAGTTAGGTTCGACGGAAAATTCAGTGATTCTTTGATGGGCATACCGTTCCTCATCGGACTGTTTGGAATATTCTATCATTTCAAACGCGACTGGAAAATGGCTTCCATCTTTATGGTGATGTTCATTTTACTCGGATACCTGACGGCATTTTATCAAAATCAACAGCAACCTCAGCCAAGAGAAAGAGATTATTTTTATGTGGGTGCGTTTTTCGTTTTCTCGATATGGATTGCAATAGGTGTACGTGGTTTAGTTGATTTACTTCAGAAAGTAATTAAAAAAGAATCTTATGGAACTGCCGCTGTTTTCGGAGTTCTGATATTTACTTTTATTCTTATTCCTGTAAAAATGCTTCAGGCAAATTACTTTACACACGACCGTTCAAGAAATTGGGTTCCATGGGATTATTCATATAATATTTTACAAAGCACTCCACCAAACGGTATCTTATTTACAAATGGCGATAACGATACTTTTCCACTCTGGTATTTACAGGATGTGGAAGGAGTGAGAAGAGATGTTAAAATTATTAATCTCAGTCTATTAAATACTGATTGGTACGTCAGTCAGTTGAAGAATAATGATCCTTATGGAGTTGGAACAATCAAGATTAGAATTCCTGATGCAAGAATAAACCCGACAGATTTAAGGCCCACACAATGGGCACCAACTGATATAACTATTGCTACGCCTAAATTTCCAAATGCAGAAGGGCGACAAGAAATTATTGATGAATATGCAATCAAAGACACATCCTTACTTAGTGCAGGAAAATTGACCTGGAAAATGCCAAACACATTAACCTTCGGTGACATTAAAGCAATTCGTGTTCAGGATATTATCGTCAGGGAAATTGTGGAAGCAAATAACTGGGAGAGACCAATCTCTTTTGCAGTTACCTGTTCCGATGACAGCAAGATTGGTTTGCAGGATTATTTGAAGATGGAAGGAATGACTTTCAGACTTGTTCCCGAGAAACGAAAACCCGGCAGCGAATTCATCAATGAAGGAGTGGTAAATGCGCAGTTAAAAGGGAACACCGTAGCCAGCAAAAGTTATCTGCCAGGATTTCGGTTTACCGGTTTGAATGATCCAACAATTTTCTTTGATGATAATCATACCCGGATGGTTCAAAATTATAGAAATGCATTTATGAGACTAGCTGTCTATTATAGAAGCATTGGAGACAATCAAAGCCTTATCGCCACCTTAAACGATATGAACGAAAAGCTTCCTTATAATGTTTTAAGTATGGATAATGGTCTGTTGTTCGAGGTTGCTAATCTTTATTTATATGCAGGTGACAGAGAAAAGTTTTCCAAAATTTCTGCGGATGTAGAAGCAAAGGCCTGGGCAGATCTTGAACTTAATCCGGATGATGTTCAGTCTTATTACAATCCTTACAGATTGCTTATAGAGATCTATGAAAACACAGAACAATATGATAAGCTTCTTGATTTGTGGCAAAGGCTCGAAACTTTGTTTCCGAATGACCCGACAGTTAAATCTAATATCGATAAATACAAGCAGATGACGCAGCCCAAAGATACATCTGGAAATTAAAGAATAAATTTATCAATTGATGGGTCCGGCAAATGCCGGACTTTTTTTTGTAAATTTTCAATATGAAAATATTAGTAATTGCACTCTCCGGTATTGGCGATGCTTTGATGTTTACCCCAGCTCTAAAGCTTCTTAAAAATAATCTGCCCAACGCAGAAATCGATGCGCTGGTAATGTATAAAGGAGCTCAGGAAATTTATTCTTCTAATCCAAACCTTAATAAAATCATTCATTTCAATTTTGTTAAAGAAGGCGCGATTAAATCCTTTAAGTTTCTTCTTCAGTTGAGAAAGAAGTATGATGCTTCAATAAATGTCTATCCTGCAAACAGAAAAGAGTATAACCTTATCAGCTTTATCATTGGTGCAAAGCAAAGAGCTGGAGTCGTTTACCTGCGAAAAGATAAAAGTTGTTTTGGTTTTTTGAATAATGTTAGAGTGCTGGAAAACGATAAAGTTCACAATGTTCAAACTAACATTAAGCTATGTGAAGCTCTCATTGGAAAAAAGTTTAATGAAGAACCACTGCTTGAATTTCCGATTTCTAAACAAGAAATAAATTCTGCTTTTAATTATCTAAATAAAAATGAAATCAAAGAGAATGAAATCGTAATTGGTTTCCATCCCGGCTGTGCAACTTTAAAAAATCATATTAAGCGCAGATGGGAACCGGAAAAATTTGCTGAGCTTGGTAAAAAATTAATTAAAGATCACAACGCAAGAATATTAATTTTTGGCGGACCCGATGAGAATGAACTGAAAGATAAGATTAGTTCTCTTATTAATTCTGAAAAAGTAATCATTGTAAGTGCAGAAAGTTTAACTGAGAGCACAGCAATAATGAAACGCTGCAATGTGTTTGTCACTAATGATTCAAGTCAAATGCATATTGCTGCTGCGATGGGATTGAAAGTTGTTGCAATAGTTGGTCCGACAAATCAAAATTATATTTATCCCTGGAAAACCGATCACCAGATTGTCACTCTTAATCTGGATTGTGCCCCTTGTTTTTTCTATTCACCAAGACCACTTATCTGTAACCGAGACGACCTTAAATTTAAATGTATAAAAGAGCTTACGGTTGATATGGTTTACTCCTCAGTTTTAAAATACCTGTAAATACAATCGCAATTTTTGTCTTTAACTTTCTTTAATTTTGAAGTGAATTTAGTTACAAATTAATTTCATTAGATTCAGGGAGAATTATAATGACATCAAAAAAAATTGTCGAGGAGTTTTTAACTCAGAAAAAAATTGCAGTGGTTGGTGTTTCCCGAAAGAAAACAAAATTCGGTAATGCGATTTACAAAGAGCTGAAACTAAAAGGATATAAAGTTTTCCCGATTAATCCACATATAAATGTTTATGAAAAAGACACCTGCTATCCGGATTTACTTTCACTTCCGGAAAAAGTTGATGGTGTGGTGATAAATGTTCCCCCTGCGCAAACAGAAAAAGTTGTGAGAGAAGCAAAAGAAGCCGGAATAAATAAAGTCTGGTTGCAGCAGGGCTCACAATCAGAAGCTGCTATAAAATATTGTGAAGAAAATGGAATTGATTGTGTGTCAAATGAATGTATTTTAATGTTTGCACAGCCATCTGCCTTTATTCATCGGGCACACAAATGGGTGTGGAGTGTTTTAGGTAAGCTTCCTGCCTGATATTTATGCAATCCGTCACTTTAAAAAAATCAGCAGACTCATTTATTAAAAGAAAACATCCCTGGATATTTTCCGGAGCGATAGAAAAAGTTGAAGGAAGTCCTTCTAACGGTCAGACGGTTCAGATATTAACTTCGAATAAAACTTCTGTTGGTTTCGGTAGCTTTTCACCATCATCGCAAATCAGGGTGAGAGTCTGGTCATTTGTTCCTGAAGAAAAAATTGATCCGGATTTCTTCAGGAGAAGAATATTACATGCATCGGAAATTAGAAATCATTTGATTGATTCATCCAGGACAAATGCGCACAGAATAATTAATGCTGAGAGTGATGGTTTGCCTGGGCTAATTGTCGATCGTTATTCAGATTTTCTTGTCTGTCAGTTTCTTTCTGCCGGAGCAGAGTTCTTTAAAGAAACAGTAGTTGAAAGTTTAAATGATACATTCAAGCCAGTAGGAATATATGAACGATCAGATGTTGAAGTCAGAACAAAGGAAGGTCTTCAACCAGTCAAAGGTTTGTTAAAAGGAACTATTCCAGATGATCTGATTGAAGTGAAAGAAAATGGATTTAAGTTTTTAGTTGATATCAAGAACGGCCACAAAACCGGGTTCTATCTTGACCAGAGAGATAATCGTGCACTTGTTTCAGAATTCTCAAAAGGGAAGAGTGTCCTGAATTGTTTTTCTTACACAGGAGGATTTTCAGTTTATTCACTAGCTTCGGGCGCTGAAAAAGTTACGCAGGTTGAAGCATCTGCTTCTGCAATAGAACTATCTTCAAAAAACTTTGAATTAAATAATCTTGATTCATCATTAGTTGAAAGCATTAACGGAGACGTGTTTGAAGTCCTTCGAAAATTTCGGGATGAAAGAAGAACATTTGATGTAATAATTTTAGATCCACCAAAGTTTGCCGAATCTTCTTCACAAATCCAGAAAGCAAGTAGAGGATATAAAGATATTAATTTACTCGCTGTTAAGCTTCTTAATCCCGGAGGAATATTATTTACTTTTTCCTGTTCGGGACATATTTCGCAAGAGTTGTTTCAAAAAATTATTGCAGATGCTGCACTTGATTCAGGAAGAGAAGTTAAGATTATCAAACAACTCACGCAATCATCAGACCATCCGGTTTCTCTCAATTTTCCTGAAGGACTTTATCTTAAAGGATTGGTTTGTTTAGCAAATTAGGATCTAATTTAGTTTTATAAATCCTAGTAGTAACTAACTATGAGATTGAAAAACGAAAAAATAAAAAAGGGCGATTGTATATCGCCCTTTGATTTTATCTTATTAAAATTGAATTACTTGAGAAGCATCATCTTCTTTGATTCGATTCTGTTGTCAGCATTCAACTGATAAATATAAACTCCGCTTGTCAGCTCAGAGGCATCAAAAATAATATCGTACCGGCCAGTGACCAGATTTTTATTTATAAGTGTTTTGACTTCCTTTCCTAAAGCATTAAACACTTTGAGCGATACAAAGCCATCTTTGGCAACAGAAAATCTGATATTTGTCGTTGGATTAAATGGATTTGGATAGTTTTGTGCAAGGAAAAAAGTCTCTGGATTGAAATCAACCTCAACTATGTCTGAGTATGCAAATGCACCACTAAAATCGATTTGTTTTAGTTTGTATTTTAGTGTCACCGGGGAATTAAACTCCGACAAGTCATTATAGAACTCATAATTCATCAATTCACTCGTGGTACCTTTTCCTTCAACAAATCCTATTGATTCCCAGTTGTTGATGTCAGTCTGAGAAGATCGAAGAATTTCAAACCCCATATTATTTGTTTCTGATGCGGTTGCCCATTTCAATAAAACACCTGATTCATTTAAAGATGCTGTAAATGAAGTCAGTTCAACGGGAACAACAATCTGTGCAACATTGCTATAACCAGATTGGCCAGCCGGATTGAAGGCTTTAATTCTATATAAATAGGTTAGATACGTAACTGCAAGATCCACAAAAGAATTTTGATTTGCCGGAACAGTATCTATAACTGTGAACGCATCTGGTCCCTGGCTATCTCTTTCAATAATGAATCCAGTTTCGTTGTTAGAATTATCTGACCAAGTTAATTGAACAGATAAAGGATTAGAAATAAATTGACCAACTAAATTACCTGGTGCACTGGGTGGTAACTGTAAAGTAACGTGAGTAGAATCCCACCTTCTTGATGGATTTTTATATCCTGCATTAATTAGATATGTCCCTTCGGAAGGCGCAGTTAATATAAATGGATTGTTCGATGTGGAATTAATAACAGCCACAACAGTTCCGCTTGAGTTTACCAATTCGCCGGCCACATTTCCGGAATTACCAGTTAAAGTCACCTGAACCTGCAAGTTGCTCAATGGTACAACAGTTACACTGTTATCTTGAAATGTGTGGCAGCCAGAACCAGAACAACCTGGTGAAGTGCCGTTGAATCCCGGTTCCGATGATAAATAATATGGCAGACTAAAAATTATTAGTAATGTCAATAGTAAGTACTGCTTTTTCATATGTTCTCCTATTTATGGTTTGCTAAACAATTGGCAACTGTTATGCCATCCCGCAATTTGCCAAATATCAAATAAAAAGCACTGGTGTTTTCATTCCTGGGAGAAAATGTGATATTATTGACGTCGGAATTATCAATAAAAAAAATAAAAATTATAATTTAGCTACAAGCTTTTTTCAAAATTATTTAATTGTATGAACATCTGGATACTTGGAATTCTTGTTTTTCTTGCACGCATTGTTGATGTATCAGTCGGAACACTGCGAACAATCAGCATAATACAGGGAAGATCAAAAGTAGCATTCGTTCTTGCTTTTATTGAAACAACTGTTTGGCTTTTAGTGCTAAGCGCGGTGCTTCCACAGGTTATGAACTCACCTATACTCGGAGTTTTTTATGCATTCGGATTTGCTACGGGTAACGTGGTTGGAATAATGGTTGAAAAAAGATTGGCAATGGGCTATACTAATTTCAGAGTTATCACTACCAGGTTTGCAAAAGAAATTACAAGCTCCCTCAGAGAGAAAGGTTTTGCTGTTACCAACTTTGAAGGAGAGGGAAAAGATGGAAAAGTTACCGAGATATATGTTGTATCAGACAGAAAAAATCTTCCCGCACTCGTTAAGATTGTAAAAGAAATTGAACCCGATGCATTTTACATTGCAGAGCAGGCAGGAATCGTTAGTAAAATAAGAAGACCAACTATGGTTCCGGCTACCGGTTGGAGAGGAATTCAGAAGAAGAAATAAATCAACGAAAGATTTTGAATTATTAAATTTTCTTGCTTATAAAAAATCATTTATGTGATATACTCATTATGATTTTGTAAGAAATACTAGTTATTTTAAGTAACGTGTTTGGAGTTTCTTATTGAAAACAACACAAACAGGTTGAGTAAGAATTATTTCTGTGCTGTAAAAACTTGAAAAAAATAACTTCCATACTAATCCTTTCTTTATTTATCTATAACACTATCGGATTTTTAGCTCTTCACCCAATACTTTCTATCTATTATAAGTATGTTGGATTGGAACAGGCGAACAAACCATCAGAAGAAGAACTGATTGAGCGTTTAATTTTTAATAAAGAGGATATTCAGAAAGGAAAAATCGATTTCAGGTGGATACATTCCCGCGAGTTTAAATACAACGGAGATATGTATGATATTGTTAAGAAAGAAGAGACTGATAAACAATTAATCGTTCATTGCATTAATGATACAAAAGAGAAAAAGTTGGAAGAAGAATTTGAAAAGAGAGTTCATAAAAATTCCTCAGAAGATAAGAGACTTCCCGTAAATATAAATATTATTAACAGTTTATTCTCCGAACCAATTCAAAGCGAACAGATCAAGAATGATTTAGTTTATGAACAATCATTCAACAACTGGCGAACTGATTTTTATCAATCCCTATTTTTAGACATACCATCACCGCCTCCCCGACTCGCTTAGTTTTTCTTTCTTTTAAATAACTAATCGAGTAATTAATAAGGTGAATTATGTTCCAACTAAAAACGATTTCTTATTTAGTTATTCTTCTCTTCATTTTGTCAGGCTGGCATTCACTCAAGGCACAAGTGCTCGTTGTTGGCGATACTTCAATGAGTAAAGTTGATACACTCAGCTATGAAACGAATGATGTTGTTGTTACAGCCACAAGAGTAGAAAAGAAAATAATTGATATACCATATCCGGTAATTAGAATTAATAATACTCAGTATGAATATGCGAGGAGAGTAACTCTTGGTGATGTCGTGGAGAATGTGCCTGGTTTATTTCTGCAGAACCGCTATGGAAACCACGATGTTAGAATTTCTATTAGGGGTTTCGGAAGCCGGTCGAATTCAGGAATCAGGGGAGTTAGAATACTTCTGGATGGAATTCCGGAATCGGAACCGGATGGACAAACCAGGATTGAAGCAATTGATTTCAATTCTGTCGGAAGCATTGAGATCGTAAGGGGAAATGCATCTTCTCTTTATACAAATGCACCCGGCGGAGTAATTAATTTTATTAACGATATAAATTTTCCTTATTCATTTGTAACGCAGTTTAATGAATTTGGTTCATATGAGTTGAGACAAAACGGACTGAAGTTTGGTGTGCGGACAGATAAATATGGATTTATGGGAACTTATAGTTATCATAATTATCAAGGCTACAGACCACATAGCCAGGATTACTGGAATATTTTCAACACAGTTGTAGATCTTGTTCCGGGTGATGGAACAAACCTCAAAGTTCTTGGCTATTTTGCTGATGGACTAATAAAGCTTCCTGGTTCTTTAACTCTGGATCAGTTTAATGAAGACCCTTACCAGGCGAATCAGAGAGATGTTGACAGAGATACTAAAAGAATCACAAGGAAAGGACGTATCGGATTATTGTTCAACACTGACTTTGGAGGAAGTAAATACCATGCATTCGAGATTGTTCCTTATGGCACAATAAAATATTTCGAAAGGACTGCCGCAGAATATCGTATAATAGATAGGTACGGAATCGGAAGCTCTCTAAGATATATTTACAAAGCCCCTGTTGGCAATCTGGATAATGAATTTTCAATCGGTGGTGATGTTCTTTACCAAACTGGTCCCGTAGCATATTTTAATAATATTGGCGGAACTAAAGGTGATAATTTGCTAGCATTGGTTAATGAAGATATAAGCAACTATGGAATTTATTTTTCAGAAAATCTTGAATTATATAATAAGCGGCTTTATATGCTGCTAACGGGAAGGTATGATAATGTTTACTTCAAGGCCACGGACCAATTGCTTAATTCCAGATCAAGTAACAGATCATTTAACCAATTTACACCAAAGCTTGCATTAAATTATAAGCTTACACAAAGCGTAGCTATTTACACGTCCTATGGTTATAGCTTTGATTCCCCGGCAGCAAATGAACTTGACAATTACCCGACAAGTTCGGAGCCCGGTGTACTTTTAAATCCTGATCTTAATGCTCAAAAGTCCGGGAACTTTGAAATAGGAATAAAGGGAAATCTCATTTATCCGGAAAACCGTTTCTTCAGTAATATAATTTTTGAAGCAACCTTCTTCAACATTATGATTGATGATGAAATAATCCCATTCGAAGTTTATGGGGATGTGTTTTACCGTAATGCAGCACAAACTAATCGTACGGGATTAGAAATTGGTGGAAGTGTAAGTGTAATCGGAGGCTTAAGTCTTCAGGCGTCATATACTTACTCCAACTTCGTGTACGATGAATATACTGCATATACAATCAATGAAGACCTAACAACTGAAGAAGAAGATTTCTCTGGTAATAAACCCCCAAGCGTACCGGATAATAATCTATTCGTTGCTTTAGCCTATAATCATGCTTTAACGCAACAAATAACGGGATTTCTGCGTGGAAGTGTAAGATATATAAGCGGAATGTATGTTGATGATGCTAACTCTGCTAAAACCGAAGGTTACACTGTACTTAACGCAGGTGCCGGATTCGATATGGTGTTTGGTAAATTCAATATTCTGCTTTCTGGCGGACTAAATAATTTGCTGGATGAAGTTTATGTCGGATTTATCAATATCAATTCGACAAATGGTCAGTATTATGAGGCTGGTGAACCCTACTCTTGGTATGCCGGTCTTAATCTTGGTTACACTTTCAATTAAACTATATATTAAGCGGTTGGCAATTCTCTGCCGACCGCTTCTTTTTTCTTTCGGATATTAATTATACTTTTCTAAAAACAAAACAGTTCAATTTATCATTATTAATCTTGCTGATGAATTTTCTCAGAACCATTCCTGTAGCAGCTCTGTCAATTATTATTTTTTACAGTTCATCATTCCCACAAAGTTCATCTAACGCTCCGTTTGATATCGATACAGATAAAGAAATAATAATTTCAGCAACCGGTGCTGTAATAGGGGCTGCTGCTATTCTAGTAATAACAAATACCGAGAAGCTTACGGAAGACGAAATTAATTCTCTTAATCCTAAGGATGTAAATGGATTTGACAGGATTGCAATTGGACCATATGAAAGTGATATTCTTGGTGACGCTTTATTCTACAGCTCATTTATGTTTCCACTGACTTTCTTGGCTTATGATAAAACAAGAGAAGACTTTGGAACCGTAGCATTGATGTATGGCGAAGCTGTGCTTCTCAATGCAGGCATTAATGCTTTAGTTAAAGGATTAATAAATAGACCGAGGCCTTTTGTTTATGATAAAAATACTTCGGCTGAACTAAAGTATGATGTTGAAGCCCGATATGCCTTTTTTTCTGGTCATACTTCAATGACTGCTGTAAACACTTTTTATACGGCAAAAGTTTATTCAGCATATTTATCCAACGAAACCACAAAAACTCTAATTTGGACTGCTGCTGCGTTAATCCCGGCAATAACAGGATTTTCCCGTGTGAATACACACAAACATTTTCCAACAGATGTAATTGTAGGGTACATTGTAGGGGCAGCAATAGGATATCTGATTCCTGAAATTCACAAATCTGATAATAGTAATGACAGTAGCAGTTCAACAGCACCAGAGCAATTTATTCATAGTCCGATATTTGGTTTTCAAATCACTTTTTAGAAACAATTAATGGAACTGATATGCAGACATTAATACAGGTAGTTTGTTCAGATAAAAAATCTATGCGTGATTTAATTGCACACGATGAAAGACTAGAGAAATTTAATTTTTATATTGAGGCAAAACGAAAACCAGGAAGAAGTCCGGGTTGGACAAAAATACATAGCATAGATCCGCACATCAGAGGTGCAATAAATATAAACTGGCAGGGCAGAGTAAACATTCTCAATTGTAGAGTAATTACTAAAGGAATGGGCAAACCTGCAAACATCATCGGTGATTTTATAAGATACTTGCTAACCAGATTCGCGAGAAAAATTGAATCGGTTATTATTGTGCCGAGGTAATGTCTGAATTTTTGTTTTCTTACTTTAACTCATACTTGAATTGAGAAGTTTTGTAACCCAATCCAACATTCAGATTAATAGTAAACAGATATTCTCCTATTTCATCGAGCATAACTCCACCGCCGAAGTGATTTATCATTGGCTGGAGGTTTACCGAAGAGATTTTCTCTGATGGGGAAACAATTGCTACCTTGGCACTGGTGTCAGCGATTTCTTTTCCAGTGCTAATATTTGTTACGTCAAAAATAAAGTAATGCGTGCCTTCCAATAATGCTTTCTCAGTTGCCTTAGTTGTCGCCATTGTTGTATCTTTCATCTCATCCATAGTCTCACCCATCTTCGTCTTCATAATTTCTATATATTGATTTTGTGTTATGATCCACACCTTGGTATTGAGACTATCGACTATTGATTCAAAAACCGGCTGACCCAATGCATCTGAAATATCGTTTTGCTGTGTAGTGGTTTGCGTCTTCACATCGTTTGTCGTCTGCCCGAACATGGTTAGTGTCAAAGTGATTGTCAAAATCGTTGAGAGTAATACAGATTTCCTCTTCATAATAGTACCTTTCTAATTAATTTGTAAGTAAATAGTTGAATCTGATTATACATAATATGCCTATTTTAAAAAATTTGGTTGCCATCTTATAGCTATTCCTGTTGCTTCGGGTAAAGAATACAATCCCATTGAGATGTTTTCGTCTTCTAAACGATGAAGTTCGGGAATAATTATACCGCATAATATACCCACTCCCAGGCCAACCATATTATCGGATGGAAAATGTGAAAGTGCTCTAACTCGTATATATGAAAGGATAAGAGGCGGTATCAAGGCAGCACTGTATACAAGATATTTCTTCCCTTTCAGTTCCGGATGGTAATCACAAAATATCTTTGCGGTAAAGAAAGTTGCAGCAGCTGCAGCCGCAACATGGCCACTGTAAAATGAATTCCGGTTGGTGCCCAACGTTCTGTCGCTGTAATCAACTTCATCGTAGTAAACACGCGGACGAAATTTGTTTACAAAAGTTGGCCCAAAAGGACTATATGTATATATATTGAGTGTTATTATTTCGGTTTCCAGGTACATGAGCAATACGTCTAGCCAGTCTTGCCTGATGTTGTGATCAAACATTGTAATAGCAGGAAGAACAAGAATACCAGCAAGCACATAATCTGATAGTTGTCTGTAGTAGTCCATGTTCGAGGGGTCCAGTTCCAATGCCCAACGGTCAATTACAGTAATATCAATTATGTCCAATGACTGTAATTCTCCATCTGTCACAGGCGATTTGTTTAATATCCAGGGTATCCCAATCAATTCTGTCGTAATGCCTGCGACTAAGATACTACTTGTTACCCAGTAGTTAACATGGTAAGGATGAAATGTAGTATCCCTTACAGGAGACTGCGAATACATCGGCTTCACCAGTCCGATAAGGGCAACTGAAAAGATGAAAAAATTAATTAGAATGAAATGATTCATTGATTTTTTTATCATTACAATACCTTCTTTCTAAATAGTGGCCAATTAATTGAAACACCAAAAAGGAGAATAATTAAAGTCGGAAACCACTCCCACTCAACTATCCTTGCAGTCATTTCGTCATCCTTTACTACATCGTTACCAATGAACAAAACAAATACAGCGATGACTGCCATTACGATGATTGATATCAATATGATTAAGGATGTATTTTTTTTGATGTTCATATTAATCTCTATTTATATTATTATTATTTCTTATAAAGAATATTTCTGAGATATTAATTAAGCGCAACCCTAATAGAAAATGGATATACCGAAGAAATTTCTACTATTGATTTTTTATTCTCGTGCTGATCTACAACCCAGGTTGCAATAGAGTAACCGATTGCCACACCTAAAAATTGATCAGATGTCCAATGTTTATCCTGATAAACCCGTGAGACGATGGTTAGTACGGCCGGTAAGTAAACTAATACTTTTAACCAAACCGGTTTAACATTTCTTGAAAGAACAGTGGATAAGATAACCGCAACAGTAGCATGCCCACCGGGAAGCGATTGATAATCCGTGCTTATAAAAGATGAGAATGGGTGAAATGAGGTAGGGCCTTCGTTCATATAGGGTCGCGCCCTGCCAATTGCCAGCTTTAATAAATAGGTAACAGCACCGCCATATAACGAAGCCTGCCCGATCTCATATGCTATTTTTCTGGCTCCAGTGTCATCGGTTATCAATGAATAGATTGCAAAACCGCCAAAGAGCAGCACAGGTGTATACAGTTCTCCCCAAATTCTGCCAAATTCAATCGGAGCACTATTGTAATAGCTTTGATCTTTTAGAACCGCATCATAAATAGGTTGATCGGCTGTTTCCATAATTAAATATGTTCCGCCACCTAATAAACCTATTTTGAGCCAATCGATTCCATCCCATTTAGTCGGTTGCTTGATGAAGTCCCATGTCTCACTTCCGAACTGAGAGAAATTATATTTATATGGTTGTACGGAATCTCCCAAAACGGAATTTTGTGCAAATGTTACAGATCCACATAAGGTTATTAGAAGGAATGATACAATTAATTTCTTTAGAGTTTTGTCCATTTTATTTTGTATTTGTTATCAAAAATTCGGGGAAAAACATTTTATCTTTTGAACTTGAACTCTTCTATAAAGAATTGAAGGTAAATTCTCTCTTCGGTTCTTACTGAATGAATATTTGGCAAATCATAAGGGTAAGTATCGCTGAAGTAAATTAGATGTTCAAATCCAATACTTAACTTATCAAAAATCCTGAAGGAAATTTTAGGTTTGGTTAATCCAACAAAACTATTCCCAGCAATACCAACATAAGTATATAGCCACCAGTAATAACCTATGAATGAAATTTCTGTCCAGCCGCCAAGATTTAAAGTGCATTCAAGTTTTCCTTCCGCTCCGCCGACATAATTATAATCTATAGTCTCTGTAGTATCAGGTCCATATAAATTACTTTGTGCACCAAATGGCACTATATTTAAAAACAGATTAGTATAGAGATTAGAGGTCTTGCTTATTGGCAGTTTAGAAGTTATTCCGGGTCCCAAACCTATGTTACCTATTTCGAAAGTATTATTATCGAAAAAATCATAGTGTTGATATAATCCAGCTAACATTTCCAAATTACCGGTTTGAACATTACTACCAAATAAAATTCCATGGCCGCTTACAATGTCAATAATTTTCCTTCCGGTTCCAAAGTCCAGATCTATCCCGAGTTTGAAAAAATCAAAAGGTTTTCTTGCTCTTTTTTCAAACGGGTTTCCGTAATCGAGATAAAGATTGAAAAAAACGCTGTTAGTTGATGGATCGGTTGTTGGATCGGTTCCTTCATTTACGTAATGATAGCCAGAGGATAGTTTTATATTAAGCGGTTCTTTCTGATATACTTCCTCGGTTGTTGACCTGGTAAGTTCTCCCTGCAAAAGTCTGCTAAAAAATCTTGTGGGTGTGATAATGGCAACTGCCGCTTCCCGGAAAAATCTGTTTGCCCCCGATGTTTGATCATCCAGAATATTTGAGCCCAGTCGGTATAATACTTCTCCGAGGAAAATGCCGTTAACCGGAGTATTGATGACATCGTTATATGAGGGTAATGTAGTTTCCCCGAAATACTCCCATTCTAAACTGCCTAAAAGCGCAAAAGGCGCGGATTCAAAAAAGGAATAACCGTTCGCACGTGCACAGTTAAAATACATGGATCCTGAAAATGGATGGAAAAAATAATTCATACCAAACCTGTCCGTATCCCATTCCCATCCTGTTTTTAAGTTATATTCCCAGCTATTAAATCCTACATATGAAAATGGATATTTAAAGATGTACCTATCAATTGCAAGGATTGTAGCATTGGTCATGGTAACTCCCAGAGCAACAGCCCACAAAGAAGCTTTCTTGTTATACAACGGATTATCATTCAGTAAATCACCATACATGTTGTACATCATCGTATCTGTTAAAGAAGTATTAATAGTGTCAGTGAATGATGTTCTATTATGATTAGGAACTAAATCAGAATAACGATTAATCACATTCTTAGATATCTGCTGGCCCGCTAAACCGGTAGGTAAGCTTAAGCGGTCACTTTTATTTAGTGATATTTTTTCATCAAATGCAGGTTTAATTTGAGCCTGGATTGATATTGAAATTAAGGATAAAAGGCACAAAAAGTATACATTCTTCATTTCGTTACTCCCTACAATCTAAAAATGAATTTTTGTTAATCTTTTTTTTGCGAATTAATCATTTGTTGCATTTTCAATTGTATTTTTCTTTGATGCTAATAACTGTAATTGATAAATATTTAAGGTTATTATTTCCTTATAACCGTTGTATGATATGAAGGAATTTAGGATTATTCAATCGGGCAAAGGGATGAAAAAGGAACTACATCTTATAGGTGAGTCAAATCCCAGAATATAAATTAATCGTTGAATAATGAAGTTGTATCTATTGCTGTTTTATAAGATTCAGAGAGATGGGCGTGTTTTGCAATCTGCACTCGCGAATTAAGTGTTAACTTTTCAAGGATGTTATGAACATGACTCTTAACTGTGTATAGGGAGAGATGAAGTTTTTGAGCTATCTCTTTATTTGTATAACCGTCTGCAATCAATTCAATCACCTGCCGCTCACGCTTTGTCATTCGAGTCGATTCAGTAAGTATAGAAGTTTTTGATCCGCTTACTGCGTGTTCAACAATCTGGGAAAAAAGCGAGCCCGTTAAGTGAGAAGGTAAAACCCGCGTGCCTTTATAAATTGATCGAATTATTTTTAAAAATTCTTTAACGCTTATATCTTTTAACATAAATCCAGAAACCCCGGCTTCTACAAATTCAAAAACATCTGCCTGTAAAGGGACAAGAGTCCTTCACAATTATTTTTGTTTCCTGAAAATTCTGCTTAACTGATTTTACAACTTGCAAACTGTTTTGACTTCGTAAACCGAGATCGAGAAGCACTATGTTTGGATTGTGCTTTGCTATCGTCAGCAATATGTTTTCGCCATTACCAACAGTAGTAACAACATGCATATCAGGCTGCTTTTTAAGCAACACGGTAATACCTTCACGTAAAAGTCGATTATCTTCAATAAGTAATATCCTGATATTTTTCATTGTCTTTGAACTTTTGAAAAGGTTACTTATAAATAATAATAAATACTAATTACTACTTATAGTTCAACTATAGCTGACAGTATCTGTTTCCATTAAAATTGGATTTTTAAGGCTTAATTTCCTTTATGATAAACTGCAGGTTTTATAAAATAAAAGACCCCTACCAACTTTCATCGATAGGGGTTAGCCTTGGTATCTACCCCGCACATGAGAGAGGTAAATACCAAAGACTGAAAATTATTTCAGAAGAATCATCTTCTTCGTATCAATAAAATCACCGGCCCGCAGTTGATAAAAATAAACACCACTAGGAAGATCACTTGCATTCCAAGTTAACTCATAAGTTCCAACCGGTTTTTCTTCATTAACTAATGTTTTTACTTCGTTTCCGGTTATATTATAAATCCGTATTAAGACATTTGATTGTTTCGCGATTGAA
>CAVUCF010000007.1:0-78949 GCA_963739915.1 uncultured Ignavibacteriaceae bacterium | reverse complement strand
AGGCAAGCATTTTCTGGTTATATCAACATTAACTAAAAAACATTGTCCAAAATCAAAACCATCTCTAATGCTTCCCGTTTGATAATTAATTAAAGGATGTAAATATTTTTTATCTCCGCGCTTTTCATAATAATCAGAATAAATCCAACCTGCATTCGTCTTCTCCACTTCCGAGATAAATTTTTCAATGCCTTCTCCCTTTATCTCAATCATTCTGCTGCCATTTATAAATATCAAATATTTTGTTGATGTCCTTTCAATAACACTTTTGATAGTATCTCCGCTAAAAGGAAAAACTGATTTTGCCAAGCTTATGTCATCACCAATTTTATTACCTGATATTACTATTATATCTGTAACAAATTCAATTTCTTTCAGGTTCGAAATAATTACTTCTGTAATGTTGTTGTCGAAGGAGAAAATTACAGCGGTTATTCTATTCTTCAGACTCATTTCTTACAAAGTTCCCTTAATTTCTTCAAGATATATATTCATCACTTTATCAGTTATTTTTTCAATATCAAAATTTTCTACAACCCGCTTTCTCGCGTTTTCACCAAACCTCAATCGTGTTTCTTTAGAATCTATCAACAGTTTCAATTTCGCCCGCAGGTCAGCAGCGTTTTTATTTTCAAAGAGATAAGCTGTGGCATTATCAACTGCAATATCAAGAACTCCCTCAGCCTTTGAACACACTGACGGTTTTTTCATTGCCATCGCTTCAACTAAAGCTATTCCAAACGCTTCTGAATGTGATGGGAAAGTGAAGATATCCATTGCATTAAGAACTTCCGGTGTATCTCCTCTGAAACCGGTAAAAATTATATTACCCAATCCATAATCATCTGCAAGCTGTTTTATTTTTTCTGCGTATTCTGCTTCACCTCTGCTCGGTTCTCCAACAATCAGATATCGAAGATTTTTATATTCCTTATTTAGTTCTTTTGCTGCCCATAAAAACTCTTCATGGCCTTTACCGGGCGTAAACCTGGCAAGCATACCAATAACAATTTCTTCAGAGCTAATGTTAAATTCTTTTCTCACTTTTTTATAATCAATATTTCCTGGATCGAATCTGTTTATATTAATTCCATTCGGCACTATGATGATATTTTGAGGTTTAACAGGTGTCGTTTCAATCAAGTTTTGTTTTATTACAGTACTGATCGCAAAAATTTTTTTTACTCTTTTGTATAACTGGTTGTGTAAAAAATCCTTTTTAACAATAAACGAACCCACCTGCTTTGTAAGAAAAAGTGGAATTTTAATGTTAGCTATAAACAATGCTGGAACAAGGAGCCACAAATCTTTTGATGCCTGCGTATGAACAAGAGAGTATTTACTGTTTCTGAGTAATAGAGAAATTCTAAAAGTGGTAATGGGATGAAAATAACCGTTGGCCTTAACCGGATGAAGCATAATTCCCATATTGTTTGCTTCAATATGAATTCTGGAATCAGCAGAGCAGATAAGTTCAACTGCAATATCTCTTTTTAGAAGCTGTTGAATTGAGGTTAGTGTGAACATTTCCAATCCGCCCCAGCTTTTTGATAAGCAGGAATAAAGTATCTTCATTAAAACTTATCAGTATATTTTTTTCAATTCTGAATTTCTAAAGTAATGCAATAAAATCTCATCAAAATTGTAACCTTTCTCAGCCATTACAGCAGCTCCTATCTGGCAAAGCCCAACGCCGTGTCCCCAACCTGCACCGTGAAGAATAAATTTCTCGGGAATATTTTTACCAATTTTCTTCACAATAAAAGCTGAACTATACAAATGAGTTTTTGACAATAATCTTCTTATTTCTAATTCTTTCCCAACGGTTAAAGTTTTTTTGGTTCCTACAATTTTGAGTTTGACTATGCGTGAAGAATCACCTCTTTCAATCGGAATGAGATCAATAATTTCTCCAAAATCAATTCCGCTCTTTTCTTTGATGAGTGAAGATAAATCCTCCTGAGTGTATTCAACTTTCCATCTGAAAAAATCCTTAGTTTCTCTATCGTAATCAACAAGTATGTGCGAAAGTATTTTCCGGTCTGCTGTGTTGCAAAACGAATGTGGATTTCCCTTGATCCATTTCTCTGAATTTGCTTCATCAGAAAAGTCAAGATTAAAATTTTCAGGTTCAAATTTGTAATCCACAACTGACATTAAATACCGATGTTTCAAGGGTTCCCATACATTCTCAAAGGATTCTGTTAAACCACCACAGCACTTTGAGTATCTTGCATCACAAACATTACCATCACTAAGTAAAACAATCCCCTTGGTTTGCTCTACAGCTTTAAAGGAAGCATCTGAAATAATTTTTGTTACGCCTTGAAATCTCTGGCAATGGTCATCGGCACAAACGTCAAATAATTTATGATCTTCTCTGTCATACCATTTTATTAATTCATCTTTAAACTCAAGAGAGGTTTCGTGTATTTCTTTTTGTTCTATTAGTTTTTTTGATCTTTCAATTTGAGCCATCACCCAGCTTCTTGCAATTACTGCTTGTGCTTTTAACAATTCAATTGAGCTTTTCGCACTCATTTCAGAAGAGATAACGCTTGTTAAATATCTTTCCAAGGGAATATGATTAATTGCAACAATTTCGTTTCCTGTTTTTTGTAAAAGAAGAGAGTAGATAAATCTTTGCTTCTCTTTTCGTTCCCAATGAAACTTGTTTCCAATGACAACGTCTTTTAAAAGGAAAGATTCTGATATAGGGTCGGTAGGAATAAATTCTAATTTATCAATCACTTTAATTTCATGCTTGCTACTTTTGCAGGTTATCTCATTGTCTTTGATTTCAGCAGAATAAACTCCGCTGAAGTTATCTTTGAACCCCAAAACGCTGAAGTCTCCATACAGTTCGAACTTAATAACCTTTCCGGTTAAAATCCCAACACTTATTAGTGGTTCTTCACCAAACAACATATAATATTATTGTACTGAAATGATTGAAACTTTTTATTATTCTTTACAAAATATACTGAATAGTTTTGTTTGATGAAGTGAGTTTTTTGAGTATAAGCTTCTTTATAATTATTTTGATAATGCATAATTGAATTAAAATAATAATTAGATGAATAGCATACCTAAACAAAATGTTTCGATAATAGGATTTCCGATGGATCTTGGAGCTGATCGCCGTGGAGTTGATATGGGTCCTTCTGCACTAAGAATAGCAGGTTTACAAACAAAACTTGAATCACTCGGATATAAAGTTGATGATAACGGCGATATAAAAATTGAGATAATGGAAAGACAGAAAATCAGAAACCCAAGATTAAAGTATCTGGACGAAATTATTAAAACGTCCAAGCTGCTTGCTGATAAAGTTGAGAAGGTTTTAGAGAAAGGAGATTTTCCATTATGTATAGGTGGTGATCATTCTATGGCTTTGGGAACTATATCTGGGATTGCTTCCTATTGTGAAAAAAGAAAATACAAGCTGGGTGTGATTTGGATTGATGCTCATAGTGATATGAATACAGATGAAACCAGTCCTTCAGGAAATATTCATGGAATGCCGCTTGCTTCCCTGCTAGGTATTGGCTGTGAGGAGTTGGTAAACTTTCTTGGTTTTTCACCAAAATTTGATCCTGAGAATTGTGCACTCATTGGAATTAGAAGTATTGATGAAGCGGAAAAGGTAAACATTAAAAAGCTGAAAGTTCCGATTTATACAATGAATGATATTGACAAGCTCGGTATTCACAGGATAATTGCGAAAGTATTGAAACAGTTTCGTGAGAAAGTTGATCACATACATATCAGTTTCGATGTTGATAGTGTTGATCCTTCAGTCGCTCCTGGAGTTGGAACGCCCATACCCGGCGGATTGAGTTACCGTGAAGCACATCTTCTTATGGAAACGATTGCAGAGTGTGGTTGTATGTCCTCTCTAGAAGTGGCTGAGCTTAATCCAATTCTCGATCATAAAAATCAGAGTGCGGTTTTCACTGCCGAGCTTATTGCATCCAGTATGGGGCAGAGAATACTTTAATGAAATTAAATGATCTTGCATTAATTATCGTTCTGTTCATCATTGTGACTTTTTTTCTCTCAGCATTTAATATTATCTCTATTGCTCTCACAGAAATTTTAGCTTACTCATTATTAGTGATTGGTGTTGCCCTTGTTTACACTGAAACCATCCGGCAAAACAGGCCATCCGTTTTTCTTGGTTCGATAATTTTTCTGTTCGGGGTTTACTTTTTAATTACCGAGAATTTTAATTTGAATATCAGCGATGCGGTTTACTTACCAATCATTCTAATTTTTGGCGGTGCAAGTTTACTGATACTTTATATATCAACATCAACACATAGAATTTTTCTGCTTATCTCGATAATTTTTTTGTCTGCAGGAATAACGCTGATTATTGCAAATAGCCATTGGGGAGTGGGATCATTTTTCCTTTCGATTTTACCTGTATTAAACTTTTTTTGGCCAGTGATGATAATTTTTCTAATCCTAATTTTTTTAATGAGGGTAAAATAAAGCGGCCAACACCAAGCCTGGTTAATAATAAGAATGGAAAATAATTAGACGGGGTTGCTATTATATTTTTTTACTTGATAAAGTACACGGCCAGGATTAATAGTAAAGAAATAACAAACAGAATAAGGCTCAGTATTCTATTCTTCTTCACAGTCTTACTCAATGATTCAATTTCACGTTCTAAATGAGATTTGATGTAATCCCGTGTTACCTTTTCAATAACATCTTTATCAACAACTGCTTTTAAAGGCTCTTTAGCTTCTATTTCCGCCGCCTGACGGAACAGATTCTCAGGTTCGCCCTTTTCTTTAAATTTACTTACAAACTTAACCGGTTCATCAATGCCCGCAATCCTTTCATCGACTTGGAAATGAATTCCCTCTTCTACTTCAGCAAATACTTTTTCTTCAACTTCGATTTGTTCGGTCATTACATTTTCTTCAAACTTTTCCTGCACTTCAATACTTTCTAAAGATTCAGCTATCACCTCGACAGGTTGTGCAGGCATCTGTTGAGCTTTCTTAGCATCAACTTTTGCTTTTATTTGGTCCCTGATATTATAAAGCTTCGTGGCCGTTTTATCTTTTAGATCACTCGCAGGATATTTAAGCTCAAGTGCCAGGGGAAGATTGGCAATCAGGTTCTGATAATCTCCTAGTACTTTCCAGGGAAACTCAACACCCTCGGCTTTCATCGCTTGTAGACTTTCCTTATCCTTTTCGTTAAGGCAGCCCAGGACTTCCAGTTTTATTAGATCCAGACTTTTTTTCTTATCCATAATACTATTTTGCCTCTGAAACTTTCTGCATTAAATTTCCGAATGCAACTTGTAATTTAGATTTAACAGTCACTGTTGGAATGTTTAACTTAGCAGCAATTTCTCCCTGATCCATTCCTCCATAGTAGCTTAATTCTAAAACATACTTTTGCGCATCTGTCAAACTACCCAGAGCTTTTTCTAACTTTTCTTTTTTATTAAGAACATCTGCCAATTCCAGCGGTTCTATTTCGTGAGATAGTTTTGGGATTATAATTTCTCTTTCATAATCATCATTATACTCCGGCATTATTTTACCACCATTCCTGTTTAATACATCAATTGCTTTATTACGCGCCAATGTGATTAACCAGGTATAGACGTTGTTGGATTTGAAATCGAATTGATCTATTTGCCGCCACACAACTACAAATACTTCAGAAAGAATTTCCTCGGCTGCATCTTTATCGGTAACTATTTTTTTAATTAAGGTGTATAGGATAGCGAGCATAACGGTCATACAGTTGTTCTAATGCCTTAGAATCATATCCCGCAACCTTTAACATTATTTCAGCATCTGTTAAGGAATTGCTATCAGCCACTTCGGTCTCTCCCTTCTAATATTGATTATTTCTCAGTTAAAACTAAAATTTTTATTAAATAGAAGCAATTTAAGTACCATTTCTGAATGGGGTTAAATGAATTAAAATAGCAGGAATGGCTGGATAATTTTCAGATGGTAAACGCAATCTGTTAAAATAACTACCAGTAAGATTTTAACTTCGATAAAATATTATATTAAAGTTTAAAGAGAACGGGTACTGTTACCTGAACCTTAATTGGTTTCCCCCGTTGCTTACCAGGAGTAAATTTAGTTTTCAAAATAGCATTGAGTGCAGCCTCATCACATCCCCCGCCAATGCCTTTCACGACTTCAGCTTTGATTACTGTTACCAGTTTCATCTACAAAAGCTTTGACAAACACTTTCCCTTGTATCCCAACTCTCTTTGCAATTTCCGGGTATGTAATCTTTTCCAGAATTCCCTGCAGTCCTCCTATTGGCTGAGGCATTTCTTCAACTGCCAAAAAAAAGGTTGGTTCCTTAGTTTCTTCAATTAATTCCTTTGGTGGTGGAACAGAAATTTTTTCCTCAATTTTTGATTCTTCCTCACTCAAAATTTCCTGAGTGATAATTAAAGGTGCTGCAATTTGATCGGGTAATTTAGGTGGTGCTTTTGGAAGAACATTCTTCTCATTCTGAGGGTTGTCTGAAATTTCAACTTTTTGAACTTCAGTAATCTCTAAAGCAGGCTCAAAACCTTTTACGCTGTCATAACTTAATTCTTCTACTTTAGCAGCCACAGTATCAACGGGTTTGTTTTCTTCTGCGAATTGCACTGATTCAGATTGATTACTGAAAACCATATAAACAAAGATTGAAACAATTACGATAAAGAGTAAGACTGAAACTAAAATATACTTTTTAAGGCCCGATGAGTTTTTAATTGTTTTTTCATTGTGGAAATCGGGAGGACTACCATCTGCTGAATTGGACTCATCAACTTGAGAATAATTTTCTATTTCATTTGAGTGAACTGTTTCTTTTTTTATTAAAGTAGTTTTTGATTTAACCTCCATAAAACCACTCAGTGGTTTTCGTGACGATTCAGTAACAGATAAAGATCCCCAGTCAATTTTATTTTGGGCAAGAACTTTTTCTAAATTTCCCTCAACCGGAATTTTCTTTTCCGGATCAAATTTTTCTGTTTGACTAATATCTTCCTTTCCAAATATCAATCTGTTCAATCTTCTAACTAATACTTCTTTTGTTTCTATGGAGGGTTTATCTGCTTTTAACATAGAAGGAAGCAGCGCTGATAGATTTTGACATTCTCCCAGTTCTTTCCAGCAAAATGATTCATCATTCTCCTTTAAAAACTGAAGACTTTTTTTGTCGACTTCATCCGGACATCCTAATACTTCAAGTATAATTAATTCAATATCTCTTTTCTTAAACATAATTCATCCTACCCCTTACAAGGATTTTTTATTTTGATGATGGTTCCCGACTAAGGATTAATCTTGATTTCATAGTCTTTTGCTTTTAGAGTCTTCAGATTCCTACACGAATTTTATTTTAAAGCTTAAAAACTCATAAAATTCAAGCAATTTGAGTACCATCAGGTTTATTTAGCAATTAGAATTAAATCGATTGGTAGTTCCAATTTTGCGTCTTTTAATTACTTATAAATAGAAAAAATGACCACCGATTGAAGGTGTTCGCATCTCGGTAGAAACTCTACTTTCACCGAATAAAATAGATTGTTGCGACCTTATAATTACTCTACAAAGCAGGCGTATAGGGTTCATGCTTACACCCTATTTTATTATTTTTACCGATATGTTAAATGATAAAGGAAAAAATGACTTCTAATGAAGTAAGAAATCAGTTCCTAAATTTCTTCAAAAGCAAGGAACATAAAATTGTAGCATCTTCGCCTGTGGTTCCATTTGATGATCCAACATTGCTTTTTACAAATGCCGGAATGAATCAATTCAAAGATGTATTTCTTGGAAAAGGAAAAAGAGATTATAAGCGTGCAGTCGATACACAGAAATGTATCCGCGTAAGTGGTAAGCACAACGATCTGGAAGAAGTTGGGCACGATACATATCATCATACATTTTTTGAGATGCTTGGTAATTGGTCCTTTGGTGATTACTACAAAGCCGAGGCAATCGAATGGGCCTGGGAACTTCTAACTGAAACATGGAAACTTCCAAAAGAAAGACTTTGGGCTACTGTTTACAAAGATGATAATGAAGCTTTTGAATTATGGAAAACAAAAACTGACATCAACCCAAAACACATTTTAAAGTTTGGAGAGAAGGATAATTTTTGGGAAATGGGAGAAACGGGACCTTGTGGACCTTGTTCTGAAATTCATATTAATGTTGGCGAAGATTATGAAAATCCTGAATACGTTAATGCAGGTACACCAGAATGTATTGAGATTTGGAACTTGGTCTTCATTCAGTATAACCGCGATGAAAATGGAAAACTTCACAATCTTCCATCAAAGCACGTAGATACTGGGATGGGTTTTGAACGCATCTGTGCTGTACTTCAAAATAAAAAATCTAACTATGATACTGACATATTCCATCCGATAATAGCTGAAATTGTGAAACTCAGCAAAATAAAAATAGAAAAGAATCTATCTGAAGAAGCTCTTGAGAATTCAGAAGAAATTAAAATTCCTATGAGAGTAATTGCTGACCACATTCGCGCACTAACTTTTGCAATTGCAGATGGCGCGGTTCCGGGAAATGAAGGCAGGGGTTATGTTCTGAGAAGAATTTTAAGAAGAGCTGCCCGCTATGGCAGAAAAATAAATCTAGAGCGAACCATTTCTTTATCTGCTCGTGGATGTCCTCGCTCAAACGATGGGAGACGTTTTTCCTGAGATAAAAGAAAAACAAGAATATGTTAAAAAGGTAATTAAAGGTGAAGAAGAAAGTTTTAACGCAACACTAGACAGAGGTATTGATCTGTTTGAGGAAATAATTGAAAAGCTAAATAAGAAAAATGAAAAACTTATTCCCGGAGAAGATGTTTTTAAGTTGTACGATACATTCGGCTTTCCTGTAGATCTAACCAATATAATGGCAATTGAAAAAGGATTTTCTATTGATGAGGTAAGGTTCAATGAACTGATGAATCAGCAAAAAGAAAGAGCACGCGAAGCTTCGAAAGAAAAGTTTGCGTCTGTAAACGTATCGATAAGTGATACTAAAGGATTTCAATTTTCAGGCACATGATCCAACGGAATTTACTGGATATGATGAATTAAGAACTGAATCCAGAATTACGGGATTCAAACGGGATGGCAATTCGGATCTGGTTATCTTAAATAAATCTCCATTCTATGTTGAAGCTGGTGGTCAGGTTGATGATACTGGTTCACTGATTTTAGGCGACAATAAATTTAATGTTGTTGATCTACTGAAAGTTGAAAACAAGATTATTCACGTTGTTGAAAATGATTCAAGGAAAATTCTTCAACCCGATACTGCGTTAATTGCAGAAGTTGATTCCAGACACCGTTGGGATGTAATGCGGAATCACTCTGTTACTCATTTCCTTCATGCCGCTTTAAGAAAAATTCTTGGAACGCATGTTCAGCAGGCAGGGTCTTATGTCGGACCGGATCATCTTAGGTTCGATTTCACACACTTCACCAAACCAAGTCCTGAAGAGTTGAGAGACATTGAATTACTCGTAAATGAACAGTTAAGAAGAAATCTGCCGATGTACCATCATCGTAATATTCCATTTGAAGAGGCAAAAAAGATGGGTGCATTGATGTTCTTCGGTGATAAGTATGGTGATAAAGTCAATGTTGTGCAATTCGGAGACTTTACAATGGAATTCTGCGGCGGAACTCACGTTAAAAATTCTTCCGAGATTGGGTTGTTTAAAATAACGAGTGAAGCTTCTATTGCAAGCGGAGTAAGAAGAATTGAGGCCGTTACTGGTGCAGGAGTTGAAAAATATATTCAATCGCAGCTTGAGCATATGAAACAATTCAGTCACAGGATTGATGAACTGCTCGATACAAAAAAGAAAATGGAGAAAGAAATATCAGATCTTAAACTGAAGGAGAAACTTGGACAGCTTGATCATATTCTCTCTCTTCATTCTTCTGAAAGAGGAATTAAAGTATTTAAAGGAAGAGTTCACGCTGACAATATGGATGAACTAAAATCCTTTGGTGATGAACTGAGAAATAAAATGGGCAGCGGTGTAGGAGTTTTAATCTCACAGGTTGAGGATAAGGTTGGAATAGTTGCTGTTGTAAGTGATGATCTTATCAAAGAAAAGAAACTAAGTGCAGGTAAAATAGTTGGTGAGTTAGCTAAGCTTGTTGGAGGCGGTGGTGGCGGTCGTCCTCATCTTGCAACGGCTGGTGGTAAAGAAGTTTCAGGTATTCCTTCTGCAATCAGCAAAGTGGAGAAGATAATTGGTAGCTTTCTTTAAATAATTTTACCACTGATACTCCATAAATAAATCAATGTTTATCTAAGTCCCTGAACCGAGTTCAGGGTAAAACTAAAATGTCAAAATCTCGATTAAAATATATCTGCTCAAATTGCGGCTACGAAACACTCAGGTGGCTCGGTAAGTGCCCAGAATGTGAAAGCTGGAATTCCTTCACCGAAGAAATAATCGAGACATCTAAACGCAAGCCTGTAATCACCAAATCGAAATTCGAACTGAACACAATTGAAACTATTTCCGCCAATGAAGAAGACAGGATAAAAACAGGAATAAACGAATTTGATCGTGTGCTTGGCGGCGGACTTATGCCCGGTTCAGTTATTCTACTTGGCGGCGATCCAGGCATTGGTAAATCAACACTTGCAATGCAAGCAGTCGCTAACATCAACCAAAAAGTTTTATATGCAACCGGTGAAGAATCTGAAAAGCAAATTAAGCTGAGAGCAAGCAGATTAAAACTAAACTCATCAGAGTTTTATGTTCAGGCAGAAACAAATCTTTCAGATATACTTGGAGCAATCAATCAACTTTCTCCTGCAGTTGTTGTGATTGATTCGATCCAAACTATGTACAGAGTGAACTTGATAATTCTCCCGGAACTATCACACAAATCAGAGAATGCACAGCACTCTTGATGGAAGAAGCAAAGAAGAAGCATTACTGCGTTATCATAATTGGTCACGTAACAAAGGAAGGAATGATTGCCGGACCAAAATTACTTGAGCATATGGTTGATACAGTCATCCAGTTTGAAGGTGAGTCAAATTATTCTTTCCGAATTCTTCGTGCACAGAAGAACAGGTTCGGCAGCACAAATGAAATTGGTGTATTCGAGATGCACGAAGATGGATTGCGCGAAGTTAAAAATCCAAGTGAATTATTCCTAAGCGAAAGAGAAAAACAAACTCCCGGCTCAGTCGTTACATCAAGCATTGAAGGAACAAGACCAATTCTTCTGGAAGTTCAAGCACTTGTTACTCCTTCAAATTATGGCTATCCACAAAGAGTTTCAAACGGATTTGATCAACGCAGACTTTCGATTCTGCTTGCAGTTCTTGAGAAGAGAGCTAATGTCCGTGTTTCAGCTACAAATGTCTTTGTAAACATCGCCGGAGGAATTCGAATAACCGAGCCTGCAGCAGATCTGGCAGTTTGTGTTGCTATTGCTTCAAGTCTTACAGAAAAAATCGTTGACAACCAGGCAATTATACTTGGTGAGGTTGGTCTTGGCGGAGAGATAAGAAGCGTTGGACATATCGACAAAAGAATTCAGGAAGCAGAGAAGCTCGGCTTTAAATCTGTGATCATTCCATCAGGAAATGAAAAAGGATTAAAGATTTCCAACAAAATTAAAACCCATTCTATAGACAACTTAAAACAAGCTATCGATTTAATGTTAGCATAGAAAAACTATTCTCATCTGATTTTTCCTATCGGCATATCCGATAACTTTAACAAACCTGATTATCCTCCAATCTGAAATTTTGGCATTAAATCAGTTCCACCCCAAAAACACATTTAGCCCTCTCATCATCTACAATAACCGTAAAATAAAAATTCTTACTCTTGTCTTTGTTCGGAGTTTATTATTTAATTGAAAATTTTCGGGAGTTGAAAACCATGAGGATTATTTACTTTATAAGTATCATTCTACTAATCATATCCTGCAATTTATTATGCGCCGAAGTTGAAAAAGCTGAGCAGAATTCCAACCTGAAAATAAATGCGGTTAGAAGTAACGAGCGAATAGTAATTGACGGCCAACTTGATGAAAAAATCTGGCAGCGGCAAGGAATAGCTGAGTTAATTCAACAGGATCCTGACCAGGGATTAAGTCCTTCACAACATTCTGAGTTTTGGGTTTCTTACGATGATGAAGCTATCTATTTCGCTGCTAAATTTTATGATAACCAACCAGATTCAATTTTAGCACGCTTGGTTCGTCGTGATTTTATTTGGGGTGATCCTTCAGATGGATGCGTACTATATCTTGATTCATATCACGACAATAGGAGTGGTTACTTTTTCTATGTATCTGCAGCAGGTACTCTTGCAGATGGTCTGATAGAAAATGATGTAAAGCAGCCCAATGATCTTTCGTGGGATGGTGTTTGGGAAGGTAGTGCCAGCTTAAACAAAGATGGATGGTCGGTCGAAATGAAAATTCCGTATTCGCAGCTTCGGTTTAATGAAGGCGATTCACAGGTATGGGGAATAAATGTTGAAAGATTTATCAGCAGAAGATTTGAAACTGATATGCTGGTTTATACGCCAAGAAATGAAAGCGGTTTTACTTCAAGATTTCCAGACCTTGTTGGCATAGAAGGAATTACTCCACCAAGTCGGATAGAGTTATTACCCTATGTTATTGGTAAAGCTGAATACATTCAGACTGAACCTGGTGATCCATTTAATTCCGTGCATGAATACTCGCCTGGCTTTGGCCTTGATGTAAGAGCTGGTCTTGGAAGCAGCCTCACGCTTAACGGAACTATTAATCCTGACTTTGGACAAGTGGAAGTTGATCCTGCAGTTGTGAATCTTACAGATGTTGAGTACTCCTTCCAGGAAAAACGTCCATTCTTTACAGAAGGTGCAAGTATTTACAGATTTGGTGGTGGTGGTACAACTAATAATGTTTCATTTAACTGGCCAACAACGAATATTTTTTATAGCAGAAGAATTGGACGATCACCACAAGGTGGTTTGCCTTATTATGACTATGCAGATATTCCAAACGGCACACACATTTTAGGTGCTGCAAAAATCTCAGGTCAGATTTACGATGAATGGAAATTTGGTACAATTCAATCGCTTACAAAACGAGAATATGCTGATATAAGTGTTAATGGTTTAAATTCGAGTAATGAAATAGAACCACTAACTTATTACGGAGTTCTTCGCTTGCAGAAAGATTTTAATGCTAGCCATCAGGGGTTTGGAATACTTTCCACTTTTACAAACCGATTCTTTCGTGATCCATTGCTAAGCTATCAATTAAATAAAAACGCTTTTGTTCTTGCGGGCGATGGGTGGACATTTTTGGATCCTGAAAACACCTACGTGCTAACAGGCTGGGCTGCACTCTCAAGTGTAGCGGGAACAACCGAAAGAATGATTTCACTCCAACAGAGCCCGACACATTATTTTCAGCGACCCGATGCTAATCATGTTTCGGTTGACAGTACTGCAACTTCTCTGACGGGCTATAGCGGACGAATAGTGCTTAATAAAAACCGTGGACGATGGACTTTCAATACCGCAGTGGGATTTATCACTCCGAAATTTGAGGTTAATGATCTTGGATTTGGTTCATTCAGCGATTATATCAATGCACATTTTCATACCAATTATATTTGGAATGTTCCAACAGATTTTTATCAGAATTTTGGATTGAGTGCCTCAACATTTGTTAGCTATGATTTTGGTGGAAACCGTGTTGCACAAGGTTATAGAGCAGGTTCTTATATTACTCTGCGTGATTATTCTGGAGCTAATCTATCTTACATTTACAATCCATCAACTTTGAATTCAAGAAGAACACGCGGTGGTCCATTAACAGTAAATCCTGAAAGAAATTCATTCAACTTTGAAATTAATACTGACATTCGTGTTTGGTGGGTTTTATATATCGGTGGAAACACAAGCTTTGGTGAAGACGGAAGTTCACGCGGCATTTATACAAATCTTGAATTTAAAGTTCTCCCAACTTTAACTCTTGCTGTTGGACCAGAATTTTATAAAGATAATTTTCAAACTCAATGGATAAGAAACTTTGTTGATCCCGTCGCCACAGAAACATATGGCAAACGATATGTGTTCTCTCATCTGGATCAGACCACTTTTTCTGCAAATATAAGAGCTGACTGGATTATAAATCCAAAACTAAGTTTTCAGGTTTATCTCCAGCCGCTTATTGCTTCAGGAAACTATAATGATTTTAAATTCCTAGAGACAGCCAAGTTCGTACGACTTTACTATTTACGGAGAGAATGGATCTACTATTGAACAAACTGCAAATCCAAATGGTGAGATAATTTCATATGCTCTTGATCCTGATGGCGAAGGACCGGCAGAGCCGAAGATAATTGGAAATCCGAATTTTAACTATGTATCGCTTCGTGGAAATGCTGTTTTGAGATGGGAGTATATGGCCGGCTCTACACTCTTTCTTGTCTGGACTCAAAGCAGAGAAGATGTTGAACCAACCGGCGAATTCGAGTTTGGTAATTCATTTAACAACCTGATGAGCGTGAAGCCTGATAATATATTTATGGTTAAAATAACTTACTGGCTGTAATTCAATATTTTAAGTCTAGATTTATTCGAAAAAGACAAGCATTTACCACGAGAAAGTATCTTTCCTTGGAATTTAGCTCAAAATGTTACTCAAATAGAATTAATAACCCGGGTATTGAGAGTTTAGTAAGAGTTTTTATATTTTTAAAGTGTGGCTTTTGCCATAATGTTATTTAATTATTAATTGAGGTTCTAGTGAGCAAAAAACTTTTTGTGGGAAGTCTCCCATGGGCAGTCAACGACGAAGGATTAAAAAAGGCTTTTAGTTCTTACGGTAAAGTTATTTCTGCCACAGTTGTAGTTGATCGCCGGTCTGGACGGTCTAAAGGATTCGGATTTGTGGAAATGGAAAACGATTCCGAAGCCAAGGCAGCTATTGATGCTTTAAACAATTCTGAGCTTGAGGGCAGGAACATTGTTGTAAACGAAGCAAAACCAAAAGAATAAAATCTATACTGGCACATTTTATTTGTTCAAGCGCTCACTTTTCGGGCGCTTCTTTTAATTCTCCTTAATTGAATCGGATAATTGATAATCAGTAATTAAAAAACAAAAGAATTAATAGCAATTACAAAGTCATTGGTTCCTCTGTAATTTAACTTCCATGCAAATTCCAGATCCAAAGGAATAATTCCCTGCCCTATTCCAAAACCTATTTCATAGAAAGGCTTATTAAAAGTTTGTACTTCGGTCGGAAGTATTGCTGCCGATTCACTTCCAATTTCTGATACGGCTGAATTGAAGAAAAGGTTAAGAGTTATTTCCCAATCTTTCAATCCGGGTACTTTGAGAAGTTTAAATATCTCATCGCGGAAATTGTATTCGAAGAAAAGAGTTGCAACTCTTTCACCAAATATTTCATTTACTCCGCAGCGTTCTGAAGCTAAATGGTTTTGCTAACCACTCAAGGTTACCAGGTAAGAGCGTACATATTCTGATAAGGTAATGTTCCTACATTGTACATACCAAACAATTCAAGATTGAAATATGAAGAGCGAAAACTTCTCGTAAAGTTATCGATGTATAATTTGTAAGTAGTATAGTTGAGATTACTGTTTAGTAGATCCTGGTTTGAATAAGTGATATCTCCTCTAAAGGTAGTATAAGTATCTCCGAAAAAAGTTCGCCTTCTGAAGTAACCATCCTCAATATAATCACGGAAGTCAAGTTTAAATCCTGCAGTTATGGCATTTATACTTGTTTCATAAATAGGTGGGTTTGGAGGATAATCTTTATCCTTTCGGAAAAAAGAATATTGAGTGTTGGTATAAGCATCTCTATCTTTATGAGTAAGAAAACCAGCGCTCAAATCAAGCACCGGGAAGACTTCACTCTCAAAATTAAATTTAAATCCTGTAGAGTAATAATAACTTCGGAATTCTTGTTTGTTGAACAATGCAAGCAGAGATGCAGTTAAATCTGTATAATCATCGGAAGTTCCGAATAGTTCCTTAATTGAATTATAAATATCAAGACTAAATGCTGTTGTTCTGTAATCACCCAGTAAATATTCAAAACCAAAATCTGTTTTAAATCTTTGATCAGAAAAACCGTAAGCAAGATTTAAGGATGAATTTAATCTTTGATCTAAATAATCTTCAAGATAAAATCCAAGTCTTGGAGTAAATCCTTCTACGCTGTTGAATCGCCAGCAATTAAGTGTTCCGTTGATTGAAAAATTTTCTGAAAAGTAAGTTCTTGTACTTAGCCAGGAAAACTGATCCCAAAAAGAAAAAGGAAGTTGCTGAAGACTATCAATTCGTTCATAAGCTGATTCTTCTTCTGTTGTATTTGGAATGGTCTGAGCAGAAGTCCAGTAAAGTGAATCTTTTATATCTGCATCAGGAAGAACCGTAACTATTGCTTTGGAAAAAATATCATCACTTAAATCAGGATTAATTTTGTAGTCATACAGAATTGTGTTCAGTTCAAAACCAAATCTTGCCAAGCCCAAGTACATTGCCTTTCATAAAAAGTCTGTAGTCGGCCGGCATATAAATTCCATCGTAGCTTGAGAATTGCTGAAAGATACTTATCGTATCGAAGATACCACCGATATTTGCAGCACGGTTCAATTCAAGATCCACCTGGATTAGTTCATATGTGCTGTCATTGATGAAGATGTTTCCAACAAATCCGGGATTATCAGAATTATCAGGTTTCAAATATAACTTATACACCCTTCTATCGTTCATTAAAACAACTCTGTCTATATAATAGTAATAATACTCAAGTGCGTCATCCGATATTGGTCCGGGAAGTTTGCTGCCGAAAAATCTGATATCATCCTCATAAAAATTTTGAATTAGCCTGCCGCCTGTAACTGTATTTATCGTCGGTGGAAAATTTGCACTTTGTTTTCGTGCGATAATAATTTCCTTAAACTTATCTGGTTTTTTGAAGTAGCCCTTGTTTTGGTTTTCAAGGATTCCGGTTATTTTCAAATCAACAGAATCCTCGCCTGCTCCAATTCCCATGGATACATTTCTTCCTCTTGCACTAATTTCATCGGTAGTTCTGACCAATCCTTTTGTGTAAGCTTCAAACTCATAAGTATTCAGCCTTGAATTTCTTTCATTCTTTTTCTGTATTGCTTTACGGATTATTTCCAGTGCAGGATTTTCACCAGGACGAATAACAATATCGGGAAGAAGAATTTCTGTTTTTCTAAGAGTGAAGTTTACTCCCTTTAAATCTTTATCCAGACTAGTACTAATAGTATCGGAGTAGTAACCAATGTAAGAAGCCACGAGAGAATACTCGCCGGGTGAAAGTTTAAGCTCGTAATCACCATTTGTATTTGCGGCTGTTCCGAGTGTAGTGTTAAGAACTCTGACGTTTGCATAGGAAAGCGATTCGCCTGATTGTGCATCAGTGATTCGGCCTTTAAGAACGAAAGTTTGAGAAAATATGTTACCAGAAATTAGCAGGACAGCTAAAATTAAGTAGATTATATTCATACAGAAATTGATTGTTATACCTGCTCAAAAGTAAGGAAAAGCTTCCTTAGTATTTAGAGAAAATAATTGGTGTTATAATTGTACTGTTAATCTCGTTATCTTTTCAAAAGGAATATCATACAAATTTCTTATTATGAAGTACAAAAAAATAATTCTGCTGTTTATTATCATTACCTCTTCTCAAATACTTCTGCCGCAAGAAGTTGACTCAACTGAAACGGACCCCGTAAACATAACTGCGATGGCAGTAATAAATAAGTATATATACGCAATTGGGGGAATAGATAGGTTTAAGAGTGTTATGGATAGAACAACGGTTATGACCGGCCTGGCAATGAACCAGCCGATTGATATAATTATTATGCAAAAATATCCTGATAATCTATTTCAGGAATTGCAGGTTGGAGAAGTTAAGCAGTTAATTTATTACAGAAATGGAAAAGGCACGCTTAAGATTGGCAATGAAGCAACTGAAATTGAAAACAAAGAACTCGAAAGGCTTAAGATAGATGCAATTATGCAATTCTTGCTTGAGCCGGAAAGTTACGGAATAAAAACAGAAGTGCTTTCGAATGAAATGGTTGACAGCGTTGACTGCTATAAAATAAAATTTATTTTGCCCTCAGGAATTCGTTGGTTTCAATATTATAGTGTTGAAACAAGTCTGAAGATAAAAGAATCAAAAGAAATTCAAACCAAACAGGGACTGTTCGAACAGGAAACTTATTTTTCAGATTACCGGGAGGTAAAAGGATTAAAATATCCTTTCAGAATAATGCAATATTTAGGATTGCAGGAGATTGACCTTACTGTAACGAGCATTGAAATTAATACTGGTTTGGATGATAATGTCTTCGAATTACCATAGAAAAATATAATTTTTGAGGTGAAGGCTCAGGCCGAGGACATGCAAAAATATAATCATACATTTGCACAATAGAAATTTTTTATTTTATAACAGTTTTCATTCATTAATTTTGAGTATGAAAAAAAGAAAATATTCAGCGATCGTTTTTGATTTGGGGAATGTTTTAATTCCATTTGATTATGCTCCTGCCATTAATAAGCTAAACCTGATTGACCAAGGCTTAGGTGATAGGTTCATTGAATTTTATAAATCTAATTACTATTTCCACCGTGATTTTGAAAGAGGTAAGATTTCCGAGTCTGATTTTGTGAGCAAGATGCTGGAAGTCGTTGACCATAAAATTGATTCTGAAACATTTAAGAAATATTATTCTGATATATTTTCGTTAAATGAAGATGTCATTTCATTACTGCCTATCTTGAAAAAGGACTACAAACTCTTTCTACTTTCAAACACCGACTCTATTCATCAGAAGTACGGATGGCAGAAATATGAATTCTTAAAATATTTTGATAAGCTTATTCTTTCTCACGAAGTTGGCTCAGTCAAGCCGGAAGAAAAAATCTATCGGGCTGTTGAAGAAGCATCAGGCTTACCTTCTGAAGAACATTTTTATATTGATGATATTCAGGAATATGTGGATGCAGCTAAAATACTTGGCTGGGATGCTGTTCTTTTTGAAAGTTATGAAAATCTTCTGACTGATTTAAAAGAAAGAAATATAATTTGAACCTGAATCTAATGTTATAACTTTTTCTCATCAAATTAAGTAAAAAATAATATTATGTGTCTTATTGTATTTGCAAATAACTTCATCAAAGATTACAAATTAATCTTTGCTGCAAACAGGGATGAGTTCTATGAACGACCGAGTGAGCAGGCAGAATTCTGGAATGAATATCCTGACCTTCTTGCAGGAAAAGATCTGCAGGCAGGTGGAACGTGGATGGGTATTACAAAACAAGGTAGATTTGCCGCGATTACTAATTTCAGAGACTTGAAGAACCACAGAAGCGATGCACCTTCACGTGGTAATCTAACTCTCGATTTTTTACTAAAGGAAATTGAGCCCGAAGAATATTACAACAAACTGAAACCCACATTAAAAAACTTTAACGGATTTAATCTGCTGCTTGGCAATGTTGACCAACTCTATTATTTCTCAAACAAAACTGAAGGTATTCAAAAGCTTGAACCTGACATTCACGGAATCAGCAATGCGATATTGGATACTCCCTGGCTAAAGGTAGAGAAAAGTAAACGACAGCTAAAACATTTAATTGAACAGCATAATATTCATCCTTGGGAGGTTTTAAACTTACTCGATGATACTTCGCCGGCGAAAGATGAAGAGCTTCCGGATACAGGAGTAGGAATTGAACTGGAAAGAATTCTCTCCCCTATCTTTATCAAATCGGAAAAGTATGGGACAAGATCATCGACCATTGTCACGGTAGATAAACACAACAATGTTAGGTTTGTTGAGAAAACATACTTCGCTAACTCAGGCAGATATTCAAACAAAGATTTTAACTTTATTATTAATAAAAAATAAGAAGCAAAATGGAAGAGAATGTAATTCACGAAAAAGAAAATGAACGCTTTGTTATTTATAGCGAAGGCAACGAAGTATATATTGAATACTCGATGGCAGGCAATAAGATGAATTTATATCACACATTTACTGATCCGGCATTGCGCGGGAAAGGATTAGCGGCTCACGTCGTTAGAGCCGCTTTGGAATTTGCTAAGAAAAATAATCTGAAGGTTATCCCAACTTGCTCTTATGTTCAATCATTCATCGCGAAGAATGATGGATATAAAGAGCTTGTAGCCGGTTAATTAACTATTTCAACTTTGCATTAAGAATTATCGTCGGACCGGTGAGAGCTTTCGAAACAGGACAACCGGACCTTTTGTCTGCTCAGCGTGCTTTGCAAATGTTGCAGCATCAATACCTTCCACATCACCAACTGTATCCAATTCAATTTTCGTTATAGTAAATCCACTTTCAAGCTTTTCAATATGAACTTTTGCTTCTGTATTAATTGAGTTTACTTTGAAACCTTCTTTTGATAAAGAGCCTGCGAGAGCCATTGAATAGCAGCCAGCGTGTGCCGCACCAATTAACTCTTCGGGATTTGTAGTTGAACCGGTTTCAAAACGAGATCCAAAATCGTATGCTGTGTTATTTAATAATTTGGTTTCGGTATTAAGCGAACCTTTTCCGCTTTTTAAATCGCCCTTCCATTGAGCACTTGCTTTTCTAATCGGCATATTGTCTCCTTTGTTTTTCAGTTATAAGATAATAGAATTTGTATGTCCTAAATTAACACTATTATCAAAAAAATCGTTCATATATTATCACTAAAGGGCAGATTTTTAACAAAATCTTTTTAATTATATAAATTGGTGAGGAATATTTTAAGTAATTAGCAGAATAACCTCCGGAGAATAAAGAATGCAAAACAAAATCACTCACGTAAAAAAGAGAAGCGGCGCAATTGTTCCTTTTAAGCAGGAACGAGTAATCAATGCTATTTATCGTGCTGCTGTCGCAGTTGGCGGCAGAGATAAAGAAAAAGCCGAGGAACTTGCCGAGCAGGTTATACAATTATTAAATGAAAAGTTTGATGAGAAAACTTTTCCGCATATTGAGGACATTCAGGACGTCGTTGAAAAGGTATTGATTGAGAACGGTCACGCCAAAGTTGCTAAAGAATACATTCTTTACAGGGAGGAAGCTGCCAGAAGCAGAGATGAAGAAGGAAGAATTAATTCCAAGCTGAATGAGAATATTCCTTGGGCAAAAGTCTGGCGAAATTTGGATTGGGCAGTGGAACATAAACTTAACACGGTTGATTTGCTGAACGAAAGAGTTGCAAAAGGTGAATTTGCACAAATTGTTCACGAATCAGAAGAGTTGTATGAAGATGATGTCGAGCTTGCAGCAAGATTAATTATTGAACGGCTGAAAGATTTACGAATGGTTATGATCAGCGGTCCCTCCTCTTCGGGAAAGACAAGCACGACAGTAAAGCTTGAACAGAAACTGATTAAAAAAGGATACAGGTTCAAAGCTTTGAATGTAGATCACTACTTTTTCGATCTGGAGTTCCATCCTAAAGATGAATTCGGCGATTATGATTTTGAAACTCCTCAGGCACTTGATCTTCCGTTAATAAATGAGCACCTCGTTAAACTGAGTCAAGGCGAAAAAGTTTTAATTCCTAGTTACGATTTCAAGACAGGAACACGAACGCTTAACGTCACTCCAATGAAACTTGAAAAAGACGAATTGCTTTTGATTGACAGCTTACACGGACTCTATCCTGATTTCAGCAAGGACATTCCACCTGAAGTAAAGTTCAAATTGTACCTTGAACCTCTTCTGCAAATGAAAGGACCTGATAACAAATACATCAGATGGACAGATATAAGATTGATAAGAAGAATGCTTCGTGATTTTGCACACCGTGCTTACAATCCAACTCAAACACTTGAACACTGGCATTATGTGCGTTCAAGCGAGATGAGAAATATTATTCCCTACAGCAATACGGCAAACTTTATCATCAGCAGTGCTATGCCTTATGAACTTTGTTTTTACGCTCACAAGCTAACTAAAGATTTTGCTGAGTGGGAAAAAAAATATAAAGGTGATCCACTTAAAACAGATGCTTATGAAAGAGCTTCGCGGCTTGCAAGTCTGTTACAGTATATAACACCAGTTGAAGATGACTCCCCTGTTCCTCACGATTCAGTTTTAAGAGAATTTATTGGCGGAAGTAGTATAGTACATTAATGAAATTCTATTTAAGCAGAACCATTTTCCTAGTCTCTGAGAAATTCCCTGCTTTTAAAATATAAAAATACATTCCGCTTGGTAATCCTTTTCCATTGAATTCTATTTCGAATTCGCCGGCTGGTTTTTCTTCATCTACCAAAGTAGTAATTTCATTTCCAAGCACGTCATAAATTTTCAAGGTAACTAATTGAGATTGCTTCGTTTCACTCGCTATGACATTTTGTGGAATTGTGAATTTAATTTTCGTCGTTGGATTAAAGGGATTAGGATAATTCTGATAAAGCACGAATTCTTCTGGAAAACCATCTTCAATGTTGACTTCTGTTGGTGGATTATTGGTGAACAGAATAAGTAAATCCTGCATTTCATCAATCCCGGTCATATCCATATCTCCGTCATTATCTCTGTCGTGAAAAACTGCACAACTCCCCGCCTGGTTTGATGGCAGATCATTGCGGTTGATAAAAACTCCTGTTCCATCGTTTTCATATAATGTAAAATTCGCACCCGTGAAATTGCTTGTAACAATATCCAAATCGAGATCACCATCGACATCACCTAAATCCACAGAAATAGGAAATTGCCCAACTGTATAATTTACAGGTGATGAAAGATTCCCTGTATTATCACACAACACAACTGAGAAACTTGAACTGCTTGAGTTCGCACAAACTACATCAGGTATTCCATCACTATTAACATCACCGGAAACAACCATCCATGGAGCATTACCAACAGTAACTTTATCACTAAAAGTAAAACTTCCATTTCCATCACCCAGCCATAGAATTACTTCATCAGAATAAATTGCTCCAAGGAATAAATCCATAATTCCATCGCCGTTTACATCTGAAGATGCTGCCGCAGTTTCGCCGTTACCGTTTCCTTCAAAGTTAATTGGCGGCGCAAACGTTTCATCTCCATTATTCATCAAGATGGATGCATTATTCCCATCTCTGTTTGCGGTAACAATATCAGGGAATCCATCACCGTTGATATCCAAAACTACCAATCCTCTAATACCATTATCAGCATTATAATTTTGAATGATAGAAAATTCTCCCGTACCATCGCCTGTAAAAACCGTCACCTGATTATTTTGACTATTGCCACAAGTAAAATCCATCAAACCATCGAGGTTGAAATCAAATCCTTCATTAGTGCTTGGTCGTGAGCCACCGTTTATTGAATAGATAGTAAAATCATTATAACCTCCCTGCTGATCATTCATAAATACCCTAATATCATTCGCATTTTCATTTGGTACTATGAAATCACTCCATCCATCACCATCCAGATCACCGGCATAAGTTCCATAAGTTTGAATCCAACCTTCACCCGGCTGCCTTACATTTATCGTTGAAGTTCTTATTAAGTCCATTGATGAGGAAATTGTTCTTGTCCAGAAACTCCAGGCAAAGCCAGTTTGAAGATAATTTCCCTGATTGTCTTTAATTCCTTTTGATAATGAAACTGTAACCTGTTCTCCATAAAAAAAGTTTTCGTAAGGAGTAAAATGAAATGAGGTAGTATCGTTGAACCAATTAATTGTGCCTTTGTGAACTCCAGACCATCTACCCCAAACCTGGAAGGTAGTATCGTTAAAGGAAGTAATGTCAACTTCACTGTTGAAGTTAATAGTTATCTCCAGCGTTGGCAGGAAATTCATTGACTGCGGAAGTGGGCTGATACTGTTGACTTTCAAACTGCCCTGAGCAGCTAATTGCAGATTTAATGCTGTAACTGCAACAAGGATTAATAATGGTTTCATTTTATTCTCTTCAATTTTAATCTTAATATAAGATTTTCGAACCGAAAATAAACCCTTTAAAAGTAGTTTATCTTTAAGTACGAATATTTATAATTTTCAAGTGCAATTAATTTTCATTACTGAAATCTGCGGGAATTTTATATGAAAACTACCATATCAGTTCTTACCATCTTAACAATTCTTTCTTTTCCAACATCACTCGTCGCGCAAGATCAAAAAGAAAAAGGAGTTTTTGTAGAGGAGAAGGATGGCTACTATAAAAACGAAATACTGAAAAGTATAGATGAATTCAACGAATCCGGAAAAGGAGAAGAAAAAATCATTCACGCTTGATTTTTCAGGAATGGATCTGCCGAAATCCAAAGATGAATTTACAAGCTACTGGTTTAACGATCCGGTTTCGCAGGGAAGAACCGGAACCTGCTGGTGTTTTTCTACTACATCTTATTTTGAATCTGAAGTCTACAGGCTGCACCAAAAGAAAGTTAAGCTTTCTGAAATGTATACAGTGTACTGGGAATATGTTGAAAAAGCAAGACGGTATATAAAGGAAAGAGGAGACTCTGCATTTGAAGAAGGCTCGGAAGCTAACGCTGTTCCCAGAATCTGGAAAATGTACGGAGTTGTTCCTGAAGAAGTTTATACCGGTCTTCTACCAGGACAAAAATTTCACGATCATAAAGAAATGATCAAAGAGATGCAATCATATCTTAATAATATCAAAACAACTTTTGCTTGGGATGAGGATGAAACTATCAAAGTAATTAAATCAATCATGAACTATTATATGGGTGAACCTCCAACTGAATTTTATTTTGAGGGAAAGAAATATTCTCCCGAAGAATTTTTGAATAACTACATTCAGATTAAACCTGATGACTACGTCGACATACTTTCCTACATGCAAAAGCCGTATTACCAGCAGGTTGAATATGAAGTGCCGGATAACTGGTGGCATAGTGATATTTATTACAATGTTCCTTTAAATGTTTATATGGATGCTTTGAAAAATGCAATTAGAAATGGATACACGATGTCAATCGGCGGAGATGTTTCGGAAGCTGGTTATGATTCCTGGAACAAAGTGGGCGTTATACCTACATTCGATATTCCCTCAGAATATATTGATGAGAATGCAAGGCAGTTTCGTTTTAGTAATGGTACTACCACCGATGACCACGGAATTCATCTTGTTGGTTATATGGAGAAAGATGGAGTGGATTGGTATTTGATTAAAGATTCCGGTGCTGGCTCAAGAAACACCGGCGATCAGGGATACTATTATTATCACGAAGATTATGTTAAACTGAAGATTATGGATTTTATGGTTCACAAAGATGCTGTTGAGAATTTGTTAAAGAAGTTTAAAGAGCAGATAGAATAAGATATGATTGACAGAGTCATCTATTAATCCTGGCTAAAGTCCATACGTTGAAATATTGGTAATTTTGCCAAAGAAGCTTTTAAGTCTTCGTATTACAGATGTAAATCGTCTTCTGAATGCATTAATAAGCTATAAGAATTATGTAAAATAATTGTTCATTTTGGGCTTTCCCAACCATTAAAATTATAAATATTTTGCTAAATTTGCCATCCGTTCTAAGAAACTAAACTGGGGCGGATACAGAAGGTGAGGCAATTCTTCCCTGGAATATTTAATCATCTAATAATGCTAAAAACAAAATATTATTTTAAAATCGCATTTAAAAAACTAACTACAGGAATATTTTATGCTTAAGAAAACACTCTTTTTGTTCCTTGTGCTTTTCAGCAGAACATCTGTTTTTGCCAGTGAAGCAAACCTAAAAATCCCAACACTCAACGATGACCAGCAATCTATTTTAGTTGCCGGAATATTTATCTGCATTTTAGGATTAATATTTGGGGTCTACCAATACTTTAGAGTAAAAAGATTAAAAGCTCATCAATCGATGCTCGATATTGCCCAGGTAATATTTGAGACTTGCAAAACTTATCTCTTTCAGCAAGGAAAATTATTAATAGTTCTTTTCGTTTTTATTGCTGTGTGTGTTTCTTTCTACTTTGGCTATCTGATGGAAACCGAATTCAGCGGTGTTCTTCTGATTTTATCCTGGACTGTAATCGGTATCCTTGGTTCTTACGGAGTCGCATGGTTTGGAATACGAATGAATACTTTGGCAAACAGCCGGATGGCATTTGCATCATTAGAACGGAAGCCGATAAAACTTTTAAATATTCCTCTTGATGCAGGAATGAGTATCGGTGTAATGCTCATTTGTGTTGAACTAATAATGATGCTGATCATTTTATTATATATCCCAAGAATTTATGCGGGATCTTGTTTTATAGGATTTGCAATCGGAGAATCCCTCGGTGCGAGTGCATTGAGGATGGCAGGCGGAATATTTACAAAGATTGCAGATATAGGTTCTGATTTGATGAAAATTGTTTTTAAGATTAAAGAAGATGATCCGCGTAATCCTGGTGTTATTGCTGACTGTACCGGTGATAATGCTGGTGACAGCGTTGGTCCAACAGCAGATGGATTTGAAACTTATGGTGTAACCGGAGTTGCTTTAATCAGTTTGATTGTTCTTGCAGTTTCTGATGTAACTTATCAAACCGAGCTGCTCACGTGGATTTTTACGATGCGTATTATGATGATAATAACTTCAGTCCTTTCTTTCGGTATCAACAGAGCTATTTCTCAAATGCTTTATTCACACAAAGATGAAATCGATTTTGAACATCCTTTAACATCTTTGGTCTGGATTACATCAATAATTTCTATCATTGTTACGTTTGCTGTGAGCGCCTTACTAATCGGACATCTGCCAAACAATCTGTGGCTCATATTATCAATAGTAATTAGCTGCGGAACTTTGGGTGCAGCATTGATTCCCGAATTCACAAAAATATTTACAAGTACAAAATCAAAACACGTTGATGAGATTGTATCATCATCAAGAGCTGGAGGCGCATCACTTAATATTCTTTCAGGATTGGTCGCAGGAAACTTCAGCGCTTTCTGGATGGGACTTCTTTTTGTTTTATTGATGTTCATTGCTGAAGTAACCAGTGCAAGTGCTCTCAGCAGTATAATGGTTTATCCTTCAATATTTGCATTCGGTCTTGTTGCATTTGGATTTTTAGGAATGGGACCCGTTACAATTGCAGTAGATAGTTATGGTCCTGTGACTGATAATGCTCAATCTATTTATGAACTTTCATTGATTGAAGAAATTAAAGGTGTTGATAAGCAGATTGAAAAAGACTTTGGTTTCAAACCCGATTTCGAAAAAGCTAAACATTACCTTGAAGCGAACGACGGAGCCGGGAATACCTTTAAAGCAACTGCAAAACCGGTTTTAATAGGTACTGCAGTTGTGGGTGCTACTGCAATGATTTTCTCTTTAATTCTTTTGCTAAAACAGACTTTAGGAATTGATCCTGCTACAATTCTCAGTTTGCTGAATCCATACACAAGCTTAGGATTTATTGCAGGTGGGGCAATTGTATTCTGGTTTACTGGTGCATCAATTCAGGCAGTTACTACGGGTGCTTACAAAGCTGTTGAATACATTAAAAAGAATATCCAATTGGATGAATCTGCAAGCAAGAGTGCATCAATAGAAAAATCCAAAGAAGTAGTTAAGATTTGCACTCAATACGCCCAGAAAGGAATGTTAAACATTTTTGTTGCTATATTTTCTTTTGCGCTTGCATTTGCACTGCTTTCAGCACCGGCAAGTTCTGTGCAACCGGTATCCTTTTTTATAAGCTTTTTGATTTCAATTGCAGTGTTCGGACTTTTCCAGGCTATCTTTATGGCTAATGCCGGCGGTGCGTGGGATAATGCGAAAAAGGTTGTCGAAGTTACATTAAAAGAAAAAGGAACGGAACTTCATGCTGCTACAGTTGTTGGTGATACGGTAGGTGATCCTTATAAGGATACTTCGTCAGTCTCTCTAAATCCAATAATTAAGTTCACGACTTTGTTTGGATTACTGGCTATGGAAATTTCAATCTCGGAATCATTCCGTCATACTGCACCATATGTTGGCGTAGTTTTTCTTTTGATTGGACTTTATTTTGCCTGGCGTTCGTTTTATAAGATGCGTGGCCGGGATTGATAGAAGTATTTTAGATGTCATTGCTTCGTCCGACTTTGCTGGACGAAGCAATCTTTAATTTGCATGGAGAATTGTCGCACTTCGATAAACTTAGTTTGACAAATGAATATGCCAAGTTTAGTGTCATCCTGAGCCTGTCGAAGGATGACGATTATTTTTTTCTTTCATATTTGATAATTCAACTAATAAATCAAAATTCCTACTGATCAATGCTTCTTTCTTTTTTCTACTCCAGCCTTTAATTTGTTTTTCAAATCTAATGGCCTGGTTTATATCAGAGAATCTTTCAGAAAAAACCAATTTAATTGGCAACCTGTTACTAGTATATCCTTTAATTAATCCTGATTGATGTTCGTTGACTCGTTTCTCTAAATTATTTGTCACACCAGCATAGTAGCTATCATCTGAGCATTTCAATATGTAAACAAAATAGTCCTTCATAGTTGGGCATCGTCACACTTCGACAAGCTCAGTGTGACATTAGAAATCAATTCAGATTAGAAAGAATCTCTTTCAATTTCCTAAGATTCTCCTGCCAATCTCTTCTGCTTTGTTCTTTCCTTTTCAACAACATCTGCAGGTGCACCACTAACAAACTTTTCATTGGAGAGTTTCTTTTCTATTCCTGCAAGAGAACCTTCAAGTCGAGTAATTTCTTTCTGCAATCGCTGTCTTTCAATATCAAGATCAATCAATCCTTCCAGAGGAATATAAATCTCGGAAGATTTCACAACCGCAGAAGCACTTGCTTTTGGCTTAACTATATTCTCTCCAGCTTTCAGATCTTCAACCCTTGCAAGCTTCTTGATGTAATCAATCTGCCGTTCACTGACTTCATTTGTTTTCAGTAATACATTTATCTTCTTTGATGGAGGAATATTCATCTCACCGCGGATATTACGGATTGCTGTTACAATATTTTCTACAACCTCCATATCCTTATCCGCTTGGGGATTTATCAATTCCTTCTTCACTTTCGGAAATTCTGATGTTGAAATACTCTCTCCATCTTTTCTCTCCTTCGTCAACTGCCAAATCTCTTCGGTAACAAACGGCATAAACGGATGAACCATCTTCAGCATATTTTCAAAGATTGAAAGTGCTCTTGTCAGCACAGCAGATTTAATTTCTTCATCATCAGCATACAATCTGTTCTTTATCATCTCAACATACCAGTCGCAGAAATCATTCCACACAAAAGAGTAAATGATCTTCGTTGCATTATTTATTTCAAAACTGTCCATTGCATTGTTGAACTCAGCCAGTGTTTCATTGAAGCGCGAGATTATCCATTCATCTGCAAAATCTATGTGGGAATCTTTAAGCTTTTCATCTACTTTTATATTCTCAGCATTCATTAAAAGAAATCTTCCGGCATTCCAGATTTTATTTGCGAAGTTTCTTCCGAAATCACATCTGTCAGCAGAGAAAAGTACATCCTGTCCAAGCGGTGCAAGATAAAGAACAGTAAACCGCAATGCATCGGCACCGTATTCTTTAATTACATCAAGAGGATCAGGAGAGTTGCCGAGAGATTTGCTCATCTTTCTTCCCTGCAGATCGCGAATAACACTTGTAAAGTAAACGTGACTGAAAGGAATGTCCTTCATAAAATGCATTCCGGACATAATCATCCTCGCAACCCAGAAGAAAATTATATCGGGCGCAGTTACAAGAATTGAAGTCGGGTAATAATATTTTCTTTCCTTTTCAGTTCTGAAAATTGCGTGTGCCCAAATCCAGCTTGAAGCCCAGGTATCAAGCACATCTTCATCCTGTTTATAATTTTAGATCAATGTGGACTTTTGGAGGATCAACTTCGCATTAAATTTCTTTTGTTCATCGCCTGTGATACCAAACGGGAATTCTGTGTCCCCACCAAAGCTGACGTGATATGCACCAGTCGCTTATGTTTTCCATCCAGTGGAAATAAGTTTTCTCCCAGTGTGCAGGATAGAATTTTACTTTTCCTTCTCTCACAACATCCAGTGCGGGTTTTGCAAGCTCGGCCATCTTCATAAACCACTGCTCTGAAAGATATGGCTCAATCGGTACAGCACCTCTTTCTGAGTAACCGACTTTGTTCTGGTAATCTTCAATCTTTTCCATCAAACCATTTTTCTCAAACCATTCAACAACTTTCTTTCTTGCTTCGAAGCGATCAATCCCTTGCAGCCAATCGGGAACGTTTTTGTTTGTTGTTGCATCGGGATTAAAGATGTTTACAATTTCCAGCTTGTGCCGCTGACCCATTCCATAATCGTTCACATCGTGTGCGGGAGTAACTTTAACTGCACCAGTTCCGAATTCCATATCAACATATTCATCTGCAAAAATCGGAATCTCTCTTCCGACAATCGGCAGCTTTACTTTTTTGCCGATGAGATCTTTGTATCGTTCATCATTCGGATTTACTGCAACACCTGTATCGCCGAGCATTGTTTCAGGTCGTGTTGTTGCAACGACGATGTATCTATCGCTTCCAACAACCGGATAACGGAAGTGCCAGAGTTTTCCGTTAACAGTTCTGTAAAGAACTTCTTCATCGGAAATTGCTGACTTGTTTGCAGGATCCCAGTTAACCATCCTGTAGCCGCGGTATATTTTTCCTTCTTTGTAAAGATCAACGAAAGCTTTTATCACTTCGCGGTAGTAATCGTCATCCATTGTGAAGCGTTCACGCCGCCAGTCGCAGCTTACGCCAAGCTTCTTCAACTGCTGAATGATTATTCCGCCGTATTCTTTTCTCCACTCCTGGCAGTGCTTAAGAAATTCTTCGCGACCGATTTTATACTTATCAATTCCCTTCTCTTCAAGGAACTTTGTTACTTTTGTTTCTGTGGCGATTGATGCGTGGTCTGTTCCCGGAACCCAGCAGGAGTTGAAGCCCTGCATTCTTTTCAGCCGGATGTAAACATCCTGAATTGTGTTGTTGAGGATGTGTCCCATCGTAAGCATTCCGGTAATATTCGGCGGAGGAATTGCAATTGTGAACGGCGGTTTGTCATTCGGCTCTGAGTGAAACAGTCCGTTATCGAGCCAGTATTTGTACCATTTATCCTCTGTCTTTGAAGGATCGTATGCTTTGGGTATTTCGCGTTTAGTTTCTGTCATTAATCTTCTGGTTATCAATTTTTGAAATGTAAATATAAGGATTTTTGAGATGCTCGATTTCAGATGCTGGATGCTGGCTACATACTAAATTTAACGCGAAGTATTTTTCCCACGATAATAGGTGTCAAAATATTTGTTCTGATTGTCTATAACCTTGCGAACACAATGTTCTAAAATTGTCAACACAGCTAAAAAATCATTATTAGCCTGAAAATCACTTACGTTTAATATTCTACCATCTCTTACAATAAAGTGTGCAACAACATTTCTGAATTTAGCTGTGAAAAGATTTTGATAAACGCTGTTGATGGATTTTCCAATTAAGTGTGAATACGACGAGTCAATTGCTTTATGTTCTGTAACAACTTCTTCCAAAGGGCTAATGGATAAGTTGTTTTTCTTTGCCATTTTAAAGAATTTTGGTCTTATGTTTTCATAAATCCCTTCAAGTATTTTATAATAACAGAGGAATTTATAAAAGGGACTTGGACTATTTTCAGATTACTATATAATTACAACTTGACTTCATTTCAGGAACGGTATCCAATGACTGTTTTATTTTTGACATCTTATAAGGAACATCATAACTAATCACCTCGTACATATTTTTTAAATCTATACAATAAATTCTCGAAATTATTGTTGGGCAGTTTGCACTATACGAAAAAGCGTCAATAATCGGATACAGCCCATCAATAAACATTTTAATTGCATCAAACCATCCCATCGATTCTATTTCCCCTTTAATTGAGCTTAGTTCATTTCTTTCATTTTTTATTCCTTTACATAATCCATATCGATAGTTAATCAATACCTCCTTAGCTTCATCGGGGAAAACTAAAAATGATGAGCCTGATTTTTCATCAGAACTTAGAGTAATACTATCAACAAATTCAAGACTTTTACTCAAAATCATTTTCAATTGAAATTTCCTCATTGTTTTATCAGACATCCTTTTCTCTTCACTACCTTTATTTTCTTCAGTAGAAGATGCTATCAAAAAGAAATCTCTCAGTCCTGATGGGGGCAAATCATCGAATTTAATATTTACATTCATCGGTTTCATTTTTTCTTTTAAATAGTTTCTTGTAAATTTTTCAAGTATCTACCTCTTCCACCTTAAACGCATCATTCGTTACCATTTCCATTTCATTTATTCTAAAACTGTGCTGTTCTTTTTCTTTCTCGGTGGAGGCATCTTTTTCTCCGGCAATGAAAAACTCAGCAAGAAACATCGCCTCTTCTTCGTTCTTTGCATCAATACTTACTATGTAATCGCGGTGGAGTAGGACTTTGTATGTTTTCATTGGTGAGTATCCTCCGATAAAAAATAATTACCACTAAATTAAAAAATTCGGGGGTAAGAAGTAAACGGGTAAGAAGCAAGAAGTAAGAAGTAAGAGGAGATCCTGAAATAAATTCAGGATGAATACGTTTATCATTTTCCAAAAAAGAAAATTAACGGACGTTCAAGCCGTTTTGCCCATTCGGTTTCATTATGCTCTGCTTTTGGTGCATAAAAATAATCCAAATCTGTCCCGACGATATAACCCATTTGAGTTAGTTTGCAGAACATCCTCTGACCGCGAATCAAACCATCTTCACCATGATCAATATAAATTTTAATATGCTTTTTATGCCCGGTATACTCATCAAGCATCTTAAAAACTTTATCATCATTATAATAAAAAGAGCTTGATAAACATCCCGCCATCGAAAAAACTTCAGGGTGTTTCCATACCATAAGGAAAGATGCTAATCCCCCCATAGATGAGCCCATAATTGCAGTATTCTTGGTATCTGTAAGTGTTCTGTATTTCGAATCAACAAAAGCTTTGAGCTCTTCAATTATAAATTGGAAATACTTCTCACCCTTCTCAGTGTCACTGTATTCCTCAAGCCGGTCTTCAGTATTATTAATTCCAACAAGTATAATTTCATTTATCTTAAATTCTTTTATAAGTCGTGTTAATGTTTCGTCAACCTGCCAGTCTCTTCCGGCGTAAGAAGTTTTTGGATCGATCAGGTTTTGTCCATCATGCATATACAAAACAGGATAATGCTTTGTAGGATTTAGTTCATAACCGGGAGGCAGCCATACAAAAAAGTCACGCTTTTTATCCATAATCCGCGAATAAATCTCACGATGGAAATCAACATTACCAATTATCGCCAGGGTATCTGTTCTCTTTTTCTTGCGAAACTTTCTTTTTCTTTTAAAGAGTGCCATTTGATTTACGGTTCAGTAATTCTTTATAAATAAGGCTTAAAAATAACTATCACTGCCCTATTATTGAAGAAGTTTATGTCTGGAAAATCAATCTTTATAAATGAAAAATGTGTTTTGAAGCAAACTAAATTTATGGATTATTAGTCCAAATTTGTGGATTTTAGAGGTGTCGTTTATAAAACATTTTCACAACCGGAAGATTTATGGCAGTCATCAGACCTTTCAAAGCACTAAGACCAACAAAAGCAAAAGCACAACTAGTTGCGAGTGTTCCTTACGATGTGGTAAACAGAGATGAAGCAAAGAATTTTGCCGAAGGTAATCCGTTAAGCTATCTGCACATAACAAGGTCAGAGATTGATCTGCCAGATGTTAAAGATGTTTACTCAAAAGAAGTTTATCTTAAAGCGAAAAAAAATCTTGACCGGATAATTAAAGAAGCTCCTTTAAAGATTGATGACAAGCCGGGCTTTTATCTTTACAGATTAATCATGAACGGGCGGGCTCAGACAGGAATCTGTGCGACATTTTCTGTTGATGATTATGATAATGACGTGATACTGAAGCACGAGAAAACAAGAAAAGTTAAAGAAGATGATAGAACAAATCACATAGTAACCACAGAAGCACAAACAGGAATTGTATTTTTAACTTACCGTGGAGTGAAAAGTGTAAATGAAATAGTTGATAAAACTATGAAAGAAGTAAAACCCGAATATGATTTCACCTCACCGGATGGAATTCAGCACACAGTTTGGATTGTTCCTGAAACTTTTAATCAGACAATTATCAGTGAATTTGTGAAGATAAAAAAACTTATACATAGCAGACGGACATCACAGAGCAAAAAGTGCAAGCCGTGCAAGAGAGGAAAAGAAAAAAGCTAATCCGAGTCATAAGGGAGATGAGGAATACAATTATTTTGTTGCTGTACTTTTCCCGGCTGAACAATTGAAAATTCTTCCATACAACCGTGTTGTTCTCGATTTGAACGGGTTGGATAAAGAAGATTTCCTCAATGCTGTGAGTGAAAAATTTGAAGTTAAGCCAACTAATGACAAAGAACCAAAAACCAAGAACAACTTTTGTATGTATCTCGATAAGCAATGGTACCATTTGAAGGCAAGAGATTCGGTGCTGGCAAGTTTGTCTTTGGAAAAATCTGTTGGCGAGAAGCTTGATGTAAGCATTCTTCAGAATTTTTTACTAAATCCTGTTCTTGGAATTGAGGACCCGCGCACAGACATAAGAATAGATTTTATCGGTGGGATTCGAGGAACAAAAGAACTTGAAAAGCTGGTTAATTCCGGCAAAGCGGCAGTTGCATTTTCACTTTATCCTGTTGGACTTGATGATCTGATGAATATATCTGATGCAGGTGAAGTAATGCCGCCAAAGTCAACCTGGTTTGAACCAAAATTTAGAGATGGACTATTAACTCATTTAATCTAATTAAGAATTAGTAAATTAAAAAGGGAAATAATAATGGAAAAAAGGAATTTATAACTTCAGTGCTGGTCCGGCAATATTACCGGAAGAAGTTTTACTGGAAGCACAAAAAGATTTGTTCGCACTTCCCGGTGTGGGAATGTCAATATTGGAAATCAGCCATCGTTCAAAAACTTACGATGCCATTCATGCAGAAGCAAAGGAAGGATTAAAAAAACTTCTTAATATACCGGATGATTACTCAATACTATTTTTGCAGGGCGGTGCAAGTCTGCAGTTCTCAATGGTTCCGTTAAACCTCATGCCACCAAAGAATAAAGCAGATTATATATCAACAGGCAGCTGGTCAAAGAAAGCAATTAAAGAAGCGAAGCGAGTTGGAACTGTCAATGTAGCAGCAACCACAGAAGAAGGTGAAGGAGATAAAAAGTTTTTCAAACGAATTCCGAAGCAGAGCGAACTCAAGCTTGATCCTGATGCTGCTTATGTTCACTTTACTTCAAACAACACAATCTTCGGAACTCAATGGCATAAAGAACCCGAAGTTGGAAATGTTCCATTGGTATGTGATGCATCGTCCGATATTCTTCACAAAAAAATCGATATTAAAAAATACGGTTTGGTTTATGCCGGCGCACAAAAGAACATGGGTCCTGCTGGTATTACTTTGGTGATAATAAGAAAAGATTTACTTGAAAGAAGCCAGGATTCACTGCACACAATGCTTAATTATAAAACCCATGAAGAGAATGATTCTTTATACAATACACCAACTACATTTGCTATCTATATTATAATGCTCGTTACCAGATGGCTGTCAAAGCTTGGCGGATTAGATAAGATGTACGAAATCAACAAGCACAAAGCTGAATTATTGTACAAGTGCATCGATGAAAGCGGTGGTTATTATAAAGGCCATGCTGAAAAAGATAGTCGTTCACTTATGAATCTAACATTCAACCTGGCGACTCCGGAAATGGAAAAGAAACTCATTGATGAAGCAACAAAAGCCGGTTTCAATGGATTGAAAGGACACAGATCAGTTGGCGGTTTGCGAGCATCAATATATAATGCCTTCCCAACAAAAGGCGTTGAAGATCTTGTATCATTTATGAAAGATTTCCAAAAGAAAAACGGATAAATAAATCAATAACGTCATTGCGATCCCCCGCCACCGGTGGGGGAGAAGCAATCTCTGAAATTATTAGATTGCTTCGTCGTTTCACTCCTCGCAATGACAGCAACAAGAAGTAACTTTATGAAAATATTAACCACATTATTTTTATTAGCATTATTAGTCATCTCCTGCAGTAAAAAAGAAGAAGTTAAGTTCGAAGCATTCAGCCCGGAAGCGTTCGCTTACGACATTGGTGATAGCTGGGAAATAAATGCAACAGTTAATGCACGAGGATTTGTTAAAAAAGAAGTCGGCGAAGAATTATCTGCTTCTCTTGAATTTACTGTTGATATGACCGGTCCTGATAGTTTGGAAATAAAAAATATTTTTGACGATTCGAAAGATGTAACTAGCGACGAACTTATTGATGTGCAGCTTGAAGCACAATTTGAACTCGATTATAATTCTCCCGAAGGTTTATATAAAGTCACTTTTAATGTCACTGATTTAAATTCAGGGGAAGTAACTTCCGCGGAGACTGAATTCGAATTGAAAAAGTAACAAACAGGATTAGTCTGTCAGTTCTTCCGGAGGAATCAATTTTCTGCCAGCGAAACCGGTTTCCATTTCGTGATAGTACATTATATCATCTTCATCACTTCTCCAGCAAAGAAAAACTTCCTTGCCATCGATTATAGCGGGAAAGTCAACCAGCCCGATTGAGAAATTCCAGTCTTTAAAAAAACAACCTATCTCTTCAAACTCCTGCATAAAGCTTTCAACATTATCGGCAAGTTTTTGTATACGCGGATCGTTCTCAACTTTTTCACCAATTTCATCTGCAATCAAACGCATTTCCCTGCTGGTATCAAGAATATCCTTCACAATCTTTCTAACAAGAGGCAAAGTTTTCTTGGCCTCCGAAGGTGTAAAATATTTTAAATCTGTGGTCATTCAAGTATTAAGAAATTACTGGTATGAAAGTTAAAACATAATTCATTTAAAAAAAGTTTAATAAATGAGTGGCAATTCTGAACTAATTAATAACTTGTGCAAATTGCTCAAAAGGAAGAAGCGATTACCAAGTTTGATAAAATAATCCTTATATTACCTGCTGGTTAGCTAGGGTCTCAAAATACTGCACGTTTTTAGGCTGATAATAAAGAAGCTTTTTAAGGTCTCCTTAGCATAATTATTGCTGTTATTATCTAAATTTGCAACAAATACCTCTGAAATAAATATTCAAGAAAGGATTTTGATATGAGGAAAACTCTACAAGCTTTGATTCTATTTTTGGCTATTCAAAGCATATCTTTCGGTCAGACGCCAATTATTCAGACCATAATCAACCAAACAAATATTGATTCTTTAACATACTTTGTTAGAGAATTATCCGGCGATGTTCAAACAATAATAGGTGGATCACCATACACTATTTTATCAAGAAACAAAAACCAACCGGGAAATAATAAAGCGGCCGATTATATTAAACAAAAATTGAACAGCTATGGCCTGGTCACTTTCGATCAAAGCTTCAGCAGTACTGGAAGAAATGTTTACGGTGTTCAACTCGGTTCTCTTTATCCAAACAAAAAATATATCATCTGTGCTCACTATGATGATATGCCTTCCGGAACAACTGCACCCGGTGCAGATGACAACGCCAGCGGAACTGCCGCAGTAATTGAAGCTGCAAGAATTTTTACTCAATATAATTCAAAGTATACAGTTATCTACGCACTTTGGGATGAAGAAGAACAGGGATTAATTGGAAGCGCCTACTATGCACTACAAGCTTACAATGCCGGTGATTCAATTATGGGTGTTATAAATTTGGACATGATATCCTGGGATTCTAATAGTGATAATCAGGCTGAGATCCACACACGACCAATCGCTACTTCAGTTTCGTTAAAAGATAATATGATTCAAATAAACTCTCTTTATGGAATAGGATTAACGCTTTCAACAATAAATCCCGGTGCAACTTGGAGCGACCACGCATCTTTTTGGAACAGGAACTTTGGAGCAATTTGTTTAATAGAGTTAGATGGTGACTTTAATGCTTATTATCATACCGTTAATGATAAGATTCAATACTTCAATATGCCCTATTTCTTAAAAATGAGTAAGATTGCTTTTGGCACTGTGGCAACACTGGCTCAATTAACAGATATTGTACCTGTAGAACTTTTAGCTTTCACTGCTTCAATTAGAAATTCAGAAATTCAGTTGCTGTGGTCCACTGCTTCCGAACTCAATAATCGAGGTTTTGAAATTGAACGTTCAGTTAATGACAATAATAACTTTGTTACTGTTGGATTCGTTGATGGCAAAGGAAGCTCAACTGAGATAAATTATTATTCTTTTACTGATAATCCACAGCTAAGTGGTGTTAATCAATTATATTATCGACTAAAGCAAGTCGACTTTGATGGTACATTCAGCTACAGTGATATAGTAAATGTGAGCTATGATGTTCCTGCTGAGTTTGTTCTTAGTCAAAACTTCCCGAATCCGTTTAATCCATCGACGAGAATAAGCTATTTCGTACCTAAAGAAAGTTTTGTAAGCATAAAAGTTTATGATTTTCTGGGAAGAGAAGTAACCACACTGGTTAGCGAAACAAAATCCACAGGCAGTTATGAATTATCTTTCGATGCATCAAGTCTGCCAAGCGGAACTTATTTCTATACGATGATTGCTGATAACTATTCTTCTACGAAGAAAATGATTGTAATTAAGTAATTTCAGGCAACTTAGAATTTAGTGGGACTTGTAGTATATTAACTGCAGGTCCTTGGCATTTTAATAATAATAAAAATTAACTACTAATAGGATTTCATTATGAAAAAAACATTACTGATTTTTTTGATACTGTTCGGGATACAATCATCAATGTATTCACAGTCTCCAACCATCCAGACAATTATCAACCAAACAAACGTGGATTCCCTCGTTTACTTTGTTAAGGAATTATCGGGTGCAGTTTCAACAATAATTGGTGGGTCCCCATACACTATTTTATCAAGAAACAAAAACCAACCGGGAAATAATAAAGCGGCCGATTATATTAAACAAAAATTGAATAGCTATGGCCTGGTCACTTTCGATCAAAACTTCAGCAGTCCACCGGAAGAAATGTTTACGGCGTTCAACTCGGTTCTCTTTATCCAAACAAAAAATATATCATCTGTGCTCACTATGATGATATGCCTTCCGGAACAACTGCTCCTGGTGCTGATGATAACGCCAGCGGAACAGCTGCAGTTATTGAAGCTGCAAGAATATTTACTCAATATAATTCCAAATACACCATTATTTATGCTCTTTGGGATGAAGAAGAACAGGGATTAATTGGAAGCGCCTACTATGCACAGCAGGCTGCTAATGCTGGAGATTCCATTATGGGTGTTATAAATATGGACATGATTGCATATGATTCAGACAACGATAGTGCAGGAGAAATTCATATTCAGAATTATGGAAATTCAGTTAGTCTTAAAGATAATATGGTTCAAGTGAATACAACTTATTCCATTGGTGTAACTCCAGTTGTTGAAAACCCGGGAACTACTGCTAGTGACCAGGCATCATTCTGGAATTATGGTTACGGTGCGCTTTTACTGATAGAAGAATATTATGGTGGTGATTTTAATGCCTACTACCATACCATTAATGACTTAATAATACATTTCAATCAGCCTTACTATCTGAAAATGAGCAAACTGTCAATTGGGACAGTAGCAACTCTGGCTGATATGACTAGTATAGTACCTGTTGAACTATTAGCATTCATTGCATCAGTCAGAAATTCAGAAGTTCAGTTGCTATGGTCTACTGCTTCTGAACTCAATAACAGAGGTTTTGAAATTGAACGCTCAGTTAATGACAATAATAACTTTGTTACTGTTGGATTCGTTGATGGCAAAGGAAGCTCAACTGAGATAAATTATTATTCTTTTACTGATAATCCACAGCTAAGTGGTGTTAATCAATTATATTATCGACTAAAGCAAGTCGACTTTGATGGTACATTCAGCTACAGTGATATAGTAAATGTCAGTTATGATGTTCCTGCTGAGTTTGTTCTTAGTCAAAACTTCCCGAATCCGTTTAATCCATCGACGAGAATAAGCTATTTCGTACCTAAAGAAAGTTTTGTAAGCATAAAAGTTTATGATTTTCTGGGAAGAGAAGTAACCACACTGGTTAGCGAAACAAAATCCACAGGCAGTTATGAATTATCCTTCGATGCATCAAGTCTGCCAAGCGGAACTTATTTCTATACGATGATTGCGGATGGCTATTCTATCACAAACAAGATGATATTATTGAAGTAACCAGATTTGTTATTGAATTTAACAGGCGATCTTAAAGCGGATCGCCTTTTTTATTCTATTGCTTTCTTAATTGAAAGAGCCCCGCGAAGATCCCCTGATTTATACCCGACTGCCTTATCATCAGGATAATTTTGCACGATGAGGGTTTTAACTTCAGGCATAATATCCGTTTGGCTGCCATGACAATTAAGACACTCAGCCTGTACCATTATTGGTTTGATATAGCGCAAATATTTGTAATCACCTTCCGTCACAATTTCTGCATATTCGGTTTCGCTATTCAGCTCATTATTTTGGTGCAGCAATTCAAACTTGTTAAGAATTCTTTTTTCAAAATCATCAGGAAAATTATTTACATTCCTGTTTTTCAATGAAACTCTTCTTATATATATACCTCTTTCCACACCAAAATTATTAGTAAGAACCTGAGCTGTGTCCGAACAAACAGATACTGCTTGTAGTACTCCGTTTGATTGTATCTGTTCAATAAGAATACTTTTCAAATCCTGCGTAAAATCTACTGCAGTTGCTCTCATAGCAATTACCTGGTCTTCACTGACTTCCCTTCTGTTCTCAGAGCAATTCAGGAATAAGATTGAAAGTATTAACGATAACCCAATAAAAAAATGTTTCATAAAAATTTCCTCCTTGGCTGCAAACTTAAGCAGTGTTTTGATTTAACTCAATTGCCTCTGGCTAAATCAAGTAACTTTAAATATTATTAACTTTGATCTGAACAAAAAACACCATTTAAGTGACTGACACTTCAACACAACTCAAATATAAGAAAATTTTTTACTTCTGGCTGCCGCTTGCTGCAACGTGGATTATGATGTCTATCGAAGGGCCATTCCTCGCAGCACTTATTGCCCGCTCCACAGAACCAAAATTTAATCTTGCTGCTTATGGTGTTGCTTACTCTCTTGCCCTGATCATCGAAGCACCGATTATAATGATAATGAGTGCATCAATTGCGTTAGTAAATAACAGTCAATCATTTTACAAACTAAGAAACTTTACTTACTCAGCAAATAGCATAATCACTTTGATAATGCTTATAGTTATAACTCCACCGGTTTTCTATTTTATTACTGAAGGCTTGATTGGTTTGCCGGATGAAGTTTCAAGACTTACACACATTGCCACTATAATTTTAATTCCATGGCCAGGTGCAATTGGTTACCGCCGTTTCTATCAGGGATTGCTAATTAGAAATAACTTAACCAGAAGAGTTGCCTATGGAACGATTGTCCGGTTATTCTCTATGTCGATTTGTGCAATATTGCTTTTCTTTTCAGGAATTGTTGAAGGTGTAATTGTGGGAGCGACATCACTCTCTTTTGCTGTAATTATGGAAGCAATAGCAGTTAGATTTATGGTAAAAACAACCATTAAGAAAATTAAAGCTGATGATTCCATTTCAACACAACCGCTGACTTACAAAGAAATTCACAAATTTTATTATCCTCTTGCACTCACTTCACTAATCGGGTTGGGAGTTCAGCCGCTGGTTACTTTTTTCGTGGGACAAAGCAGAATGGCCCTGGAATCTCTTGCAGTGCTGCCTGTTGTTACATCATTTGTGTTTATTTTCAGAGCGCTCGGGTTGTCTTATCAGGAAGTTATCATCGCACTTATGGGTGAAAAGAAAGAAGGTCTCAAACCTTTATTAATATTTTCAGTAAGCCTGGCCGTTATTCTTGTTACAGTTTTAGGATTATTTGCATTTACACCTCTTGCCGATTTTTGGTTTGTTACCGTTTCGGGTTTAAGTGAATCCCTTTCAGAATTTGCGCGATTACCTTTGATGATTATGTTTTTCTTTCCCGCATTGAGTGTTTTAATAAGTGTGCAGAGAGGTATATTGGTTTCAGATAAAAACACTAAACCAGTTACGATGGGAACGACCACTGAATTTTTAATAATAGTAGTTACACTCATTATTCTAATAAACTTTTTAGATCTTGAAGGTGCGGTAGCTGCAACAATTGCCTTCGTAACAGGGCGGCTGGCTGCGAATATATATTTAATGAGTTCTACGTCTCGTTCTATGAAATATTTCGCCTAAAAAACCGGGAACTGAAATGTAATTGCGAAACTTTCCACTCTTGATTCGTTTCTCCCAAGCTTGCATTAGAAATGCAATTAAAACTAAACCCTGCTTTAATATCATTACGATTTGTTTTATGATAAGATTTGTAAAAATAATCCCGTGCGACTCAGCGAGTCGCACGGTAAGAGAAATTTAATCTGCTCTTAGGCGGGAATTAGTTAGAATCCTAATGTAAGAGCAAATACGTTATTGCCATCGAAGAATTGAGCATACCTGTAAGCATAGTCAATTTTAACACTGAATCCTTCAACCATATAATTAAAACCAGCACCGGCGGTGAAACCATACAAGTAATTGCTTTCACCAAAACTATCTCCGGCGTTGGACGCGAACTGATAACCAGCTCTTACAAAGAACATATTATTATAGCCATATTCAGCTCCTAATTTCCATTCGTCAGGTGAGAAGTTATTATTCATATAGATTCCTGTAACCTGAAGAGAATTTAGCTTATCAATAGATCTTGTATAGCCAGTAGCTAATTGAAAATTGAACGGCATTTCAAATGCCGCTGCATTGACTGAATAGTAACGATTTACGTTGTAAGGTGGCTCTGAAACTACCTGGTATAATCCTGTGCCATCAAATGTCATTGTTGTTCCGAAGTTTTTAGCTACAACTCCAATGCTTAATCCATTGATTTCTGCCAGGTTTTCGTAAATAACTCCAAAGTCAAATGAAACACCACCTGCACTTACTTCAGCTAAAGTTTCGGTGACATAATTTACAGTTAAGCCAACTGAAATTGCTTCAGTCAACATTCTCGAATACGATACTCCTGCAACTATCTCAGTAGGAGAAAATGTTTCGCCTGTTCCATCAGGGGTGGAAGTTGTTGTTACAAGAATGTCTCCGACCGACAATGATTTGACGGCAAAAGAAACCGCACCAAAGCCTTCGAAGTTAGCTGCAACTGCACCGTATTGAACACCGATATCTGCAATGTAATCCATATAAGAAAACAGCACATCTGCACTATTAGTCATATGAGATACACCTGCAGGGTTCCAGAATAATGCTTCAATTCCTGAAGCTGTTACAAGATTAGATTCACCCATTGCTATACCACGAGGACCAACAGGAATTAAAAGCTGGGATGCACCGGCCGTACCTGTACGAGTCCCTCCTCCGGCAAAAGCACTGCTTACTGCCAATAGCAGGATGATGATGACCGAAATTAACTTAAATATTTTATTCATTTTTACTCCTTGCTTTAAACTTTTTACTTTTAATTAGAATCTATCAAGAACTTGATCTTCTTGAATGATTGCTACTTTAAGTACCTTTGTTGTTCCCAGTTCAGGCATATCAATGTATACTATATACAAGCCGCTCGCAACCGGTAATCCGTATTCATTATTAAGATCCCAATACATGAACTGTCCCTGATCTGTTTTTTCAAGTGACCTTACTAACACACCAGCAAGGTTAAAGATCCTGACATTTGCCTGTGTTGGTAAATGATTGAATGTTACAAACCGATTGTATTTGTTTATTTCCTCAGAACTAAATCCGTAGTATGGATTCGGAAATACATTTATATCTTCAACGTCAGTCTTAGCAAGATCGCCAGAGTATGCCGAAGCTGTTGTGCTAAATGTATAAGTATCTGAGCCAATTTGAATTGGGTTAACATAGTCAACTTCTACAACATCACCAGTAGTCCATTCTGAAGCGTACCAAACATTGGTCCAAGTGGAATATGGACCATCGGAACCGCCAATACTACCATTAGAAACGTGTGTGGGGTCATAAGGAGTATTTACTGGACCAGCATATGTTCTGTTTAAAGTATACCAAACATAGAATGAATCTGCAGTTGGATCAGTTTGTGAACGATCATAAAATTCATAGTTTATTTGTATACCTGTATCCTTATTCCATACTTCAAAGGGTATTCTTACCAGAAATGGATCCGTTGAACCTGGATTCGGATTTAAAGGATGATCAGCTATACTGAATTGCCTTGCACCCCACATAGTTGCAATGGATCCACCTGATTTAGTTATTACTACTGTTTGACCATTAATCATACTGTATCACCCTGAACTCCTGTCCATCTATATTCATAATCCTGCTGCAAAGTATCAATTGATAATGAACCATAACCATATGCTTCATTATAGGTACCTGTTAAATCTCCAAAGTACGTAAAATCAGTGAATGACCAGAAATCATTTGTCCAACGCTGGGCTGGTACGCCAGGAGCCTTTTCGACACAAGGTATTGATTCTCCATTTAATTTAAAGTCAAAGAATGTGAGGGGAGCTGCGTAATTAATATTCAAATAAATCTGGAAACCATCTACTATTGGAGCCGCATCATTTCCAATCAGCGTCGGAGAATCATCTCGAGGAGGATAAATATCAACACCATTAACTACTGATTGATTTAGAAGCTTAACTTCATCGCTACTTACATCCATCAAATTCCAATATTTTGCTAGCCGTGTAGCATTACCAACCTCTGTAACAGTTGTAGCTCCTAGTGCATCAACAGGACCGCCGCCATAACCATCATCATAAATACGCCAATTAACAGTAAGCGGTAATTGAGCAGCTACTAAAAAGCTCCAAGTTTCGCCACCGAGTAAATGGTCCATTTCCTGTATATGGATGAGTTACGTCTCCCAAATTAACAACTGTACTATCTCCATACGAAATAATTTCTATAGAAACTGTGCCATTTCCTGCTTCCAATGATGTTGGTGCACTAAGAATAGTAACACCAGCCGGGAAGGTTAAAGAAACACCATCAGCCCAGTCAAAATCAACTGATTCAAGGTTTAAAAGAAAATCAAGTTGAAGTGTGCCTGCTTGTGGTCCATATACACCTGCAATGTCAATTGAAGAACCGGTCAAAGTATCCGGATCATTAGGACCGACTTTTCCTCTGAAAATGGATCCTCCAGGAACCCAGTCTCCATTACTATTTCTGATTTCCTCACGTTGAGTGAAAAATACTTCATAATCGTGACCTAGCATTCCAAGAGTGTCAATAGGCTCGCCATTTTCGTCATAAATTATTGTGGTAGTTGGATCAACAATTGTAACTATTGGTCCGCCATCTGCCGTTCCGTTATGCGTAATTTCCAATTCACTGCCATTACCTGGTCCGTAAGTAACTCCCGGGTCATTACTGTGCGGAATAAGTGTGAAAATTTGTAGCGGATTTTCCAGGTTATTTGGAACTATTCCAAATTCCCCATTGTAGTTGTAAGCAGTAACTGCAAAATAATATCTGATGCCATTTACCAAAGGAACCTGGTTGATAGCATCCTGTGTAATGGAGATAGATCGTTTTACTCCATAATCATTTCCAAATTGAACCGGAAGGCTAACTACTGAACCGGTTGTAGGATCAAATACGAGATCGTAAATTTTTCCAACACCATCGATAATGTCATAAGTTGCAATCCTGATACCTTCACTTGGTGAAGATGAAGCAGTGGGTAATTGGTAAACGTTATATCCCTGGAATTTATATCCTTTTGAATCTGAGTTTTCAGTTAAAAGCACTCTTGCATTATCCTTTGACCAATCGAGGACTATTTCGTTTTCAAGTTCTGCAACGGTAACTGCAGGTGGTGGGGGTGGAGTTGGTAAATCAAAGAAGTTATCGTATGCAACCTGCGCAATTTGGTCGTAGAATTTCATCAGAGAAACTGCGGACAAACGATCAACACCTTCAACAGCTCCTGCTAATATCTGTGCAACTACAACTTCCTGTGTATCTCCCGGAGCCATTGTGAAAGGACCTGAAGCCATACCAATTCTTCTGTCGCCGTATCCAAACTGCTGACCATCAATCCAGCCCGTCCCGGCAACAGGATCACCCGTTAGGGTAAAAGAGGATGGAAGACCTGTATTAGGATCAATAAATGGCTCATTTGTTAGACCAATTCTGCCTTGCATAAAACGATAGAATCGAACAGCACCTTCAGCATAAGAACCTAGTATAGGATCTGTAAGTGTAGGATCCGTGTTTATATAATAGTATGCGGCCGTCATTGGCAGGTTGATTAGGCCCGGACCAACTCTTTTATTCTTAAATATTGCATAATCATCTGCATCATCAACACCATTTTTATTCCTGTCTTCGACCGGCAACACCTGTAACCAGCGGACCCTGGAAAAAGTCAAATCCAACTGCAGGAGTGGTAGCACCGTAAATAGCATCTATTCCCTTACCGTTGTAGCAGTAAGAAACACTAAGCACAGTATCGCAGCCGGCATAGTCATCCCCGGAATCTCCATCATCTACATCTGACCACATTGAAACATACATTGAATCAAATGTTCGTGGACCACTTGGAAGTATGGCGGACTTATTTATTAAAAGATATCTTCTGAAAAACATATTACCAAGAGCACCGGTTTGTGAATATCCCCACATAGTTGCCTGCTGCTCTAATCCCATCGGCTCTGTTCCGTACATAAAGCTTGTCCTTGATGCAGCCTGATCATTAGCAACAAACCAAATTGTTTGATTAGCTCCCGGAACACCCGGAACATCAACAGTAGGATCATATGATCCCATTTCCATTAACATCATCATAGGGTGCGCCGATGCTTGCTGGCCATTCTGTCCAGTCAAGTTCGTATTGCGATCTTACATCTGCTTCTGACTTAACTTCATCCTGCGCTTCCATGGAAAGACTAACGTTTGGTCCGCCAGGATAAACATCAGGACGAACGCGCCAGATCCTTACATTGTCACTATTTTCAGGTTCTATGGTTCCGTCAGCATTAATCCAACCGGATTGTAAACCTTCCCGGTAAATTGTGCCGCCAACGTGCGGATCATCTTCATTCGGATCACCAACATTTGCACCCCAAAGAAATCCTGACTGGTATACAGCAGTTTTACCGCTGCCTTTAGGGTAGATGAGTCCCGATGCATCCTGACCAACATTTATATCGGTTATACCGGTATTTTTAATAATTGTTGAAATAAAGTTAATATTCATGTAAGCCCTGATAGGACTTCCGGGCTTTTCTAATGTATTACCATTCTTACCTTTATCTCCCCCTTCAGCATAGATGTTGCTTAATGTGAGGAGAGTTCCAAGCAAGAGCAGTAAAAAGAATTTTATTGTTTTTGAATTCATATTATAAACTCCTTTTTTCATCAGGTTGAAATTTTAATATTCTAAACGTATACCGAACCTGATCTGTCTTGGCGGTCCGTATATAAGCGGTTGTGTTGTATAAGCTGCACCTGTTGTTGCATTATACCAATCCTGATGGTAATCTAAATTCAATGCAGTATACACAGCTGCATAATCTGGTCCAAAAGTAGCGATCTGTTTTCCGCCCTGATCTGGATCACTTAGATATCCATCATCGTCTGCAGCTCCTGTTCTCATAAATACATTTTGAATGTTTTCGGTATCAAAAAGATTGATAACATAGAAATAAATATTCAGATTAAACAGATCTGCTATTCCAAATGTCTTATCAATTCTCATATCAACCTGGAAGGTTGAAGGAGTTGTAGAGCTGTTTAAAGGTTCCGTTGGTTGTCTGAATCTCGCATCACCTTCAAGATTTCCTGAACCTATACCTGTAGTGAAGGGATGCCCGCTTGAATATTGACCCAGGAATGTAATACCCAGTTCCTGTAGTACCGGCCCGCCGTCTCCTTTACCCCAACGGTAGTCCAAACTTAACGCTGTTCTAACCGCCTGGTTATAATCGAGTGGGCTAATGTAAACTGGTGTAAAACCTCCAGGTGTCAAAAGCGGATCCAATGGAGCTCCAACAAGACCTCTGTTAGAGTTCGGGAAGGAACCTGTGCCATCACCACTTGTGAAGGATATGTTCGCATCAGCTTTAAATCTTTCAATACGTCGCATAGTATATGCAATCTCAATACCTTTTATAGTTGCAATATCATAATTCCCTAATGTATAATAATTACCAAAAGGCGATCCTTCAGCTACAAGTATTTGCTGATAAGTTATCTGATCAGATATATCCTTGTAGAATCCGGTTAAGTCAATAGAAGCAAATTCACCAATTTGCTGTGTGAATCCAACCTCATACTGTGTTGTTCTTGTTGGATCAACATCAAATCCAACCGGTGCAGCTATAAAAAATCCGCCGCCTACATTGTAACCGGTTGCAGTTTAATCCCTGATATATGTCTCTTAAACGTGATTGCTGAACAAACTTACCCCATTGCATATGGAATATTGTCTGGTCTGTAACAGGGAATGAAAATCCTAAACGCGGACATAGATAATCATTTGCCTCAGTTTTAACAACTCCGCTGGGAATAACATCGTTTGTTACCTGATCCCAGGTAAGTTCCGGTCTTGTAACATCAACAGGAATATAGTTTGCGATATCAATTCGATCATATCTTAATCCAACATTTATGATAAGATCGTTGCACTCGATCCTGTCCTGAAGATAGACACCAAGGAAATTTGGTTGTCGTGATTGTTCATAATCCGGAAGACCATCGTTTGTTTTTACACCCTGAGGAGTGTATCCATAATTATTTACACCTTCCCTTCTGATCAAAGTATCTATTGCCTGCGGATTATTTGCAATCTTAGCGGGGAGTTTTAAGGATTGCTTCATTTCCCAGCCCCCAATTTGCGATGTCATAAAATTGGTATTCAACACCAGCTTTAATATTATGTTGATCATGTTATCTGAGATGTATAAGCTAAATTAATATTCCAGTTCTGACGTTCAGATTGCTGATACCCTGCAACTACAGCACCGTATGGGTAAAATTTAAAGTTAAATAAATTCTGTGCTAAAGGTACATCATACCTATTGGCACCTGTTTCAGGATTATAAGGAAAGTCAAATAATTGCTGTCCATCAGAACCCAAAATAGCTTCATTTGCTGCACCATCACCATAAGACAGCCAATCATCTTTTAGGAAAGGATCATATCTTTTAAATTGACTGAATGACCAACCGACGCTGGCTTCAAGAAATGAGCTTGAGGTAAATAATTGTGTGTATTTTAAATTAAAAGCACCATCTTGTGCGTCTGTCATTTCTGTTCTTATTTGATTCTGCAAATTTCCAATCTGGTTAAGGTCCCTTGCCGAAGACCACGGATTTGGAGCAGAACCGGCAGTGTAAGATCCAATCAATCTGAAAATTGAAGGATTATAATCGAATGTAAATGAAGCCGTTCCGGTATAATTCTGAGCCCAGCTGTTCGGTCTGGCACCTGCGGGATAAGTAAGATCGATTGTAGTGCCGGTAGAAGGATCTGTTATTTCTCCCAGAGTTATTCCCGGCAAATTTTGCGGTGCTACATCATTTATAAAATTATAATTGAACAACCCAAAGAATTTAATATTTGGTGTTCCCAGAGGTCCGCTTAATGTGAAAATAGATTCGTTGTAACCGAACCAATAAGAAGCATCTCCCCAGTTCTCTGCGCCAGTATTTCGATCATCTGAACTGTTAAATCCAACGTTATCTGTAATATATTCTAAAGAAAACTTCCAATCTGGTGTTCCGGTTTTAATCTGCTGACGAACAATACCAGAGTTGGCATTTCCGTACTCAGCATTATAACCGCCTGACTGCACGCTGATTTCTTCAAGTGCATCCTGAACCAATGTAACCTGGCGGCCGCCAACCACTGGATCAGTGATATTCGCACCTTCAAGATAAAATCCAACTTCATCTTGTCGGCCACCCCTGATAAATATCTGATTATCCTGAAGGATAACACCCGGGGTAGTTGCAAGAATATTGTCTACACCTCTGATAGGAAGTGCTTCAATATCTTCACTAGTTGTAATTCTGTTCGCATTGGTATTGTATTTATTAACCAATGGTTTTTCGGCCACGACTTCAACTGTGCCGACCTGAATTCCTTCAGGAACCAGCTTGAAATCCAGTCCGGTTGTAAGACCAATATTTATACGAATATTGGAAATAGATTTGGACTGGTAGCCGATGTAGGAAGCCTTAACCTCGTAAACATCCGGAATAAGGTTAAGAATTATGTACTCACCTTTTAGATCTGTTGCTGCACCATATGAAGTCCCTACTATTATTACATTGGCTCCAACAAGTGGCTCACCCGTTTCCTGATCTGTTATCTGACCCCTTAATTTACCTTGGGCCAGTGCCATTGCTGGCAAGAGCAGGAGTAAAAAGAGAATAGTGATTATTCTATTCATATCTCTCTCCTAAATATGTGGATAATGGTGAATGAATTAGTTTTTTTACTTTACTGTGCAATGATTTATAAAGATTTATAAAAAATTTACTTCACTTACCTGATGAATTATAAATGGTAAATGAATATTAATTTATGCCGATTAGTAATATCGGTATTAAATTAGTGCGACCCGTAAAATGATAATTTGAAAGAAACGTTAGCGTTGAGAAAAGTGTAAAAGTATGACATAAACCTCCATTTATTATTAGAATTTTAATTCTTAATTGAAAACTTATAAAAATTATTAACAAAGTCAACTTATTTATAAGAAAATTACTTTTATGAGTATTTCCTCATTGCAGACAACAAGTTACAATATCAAACCAGTTTTTGCTATAACCTCGTTAACAATTTCAGCTCAACACCTTTAAACTCAGGTTCGTATCTGCAAACTCCACCGATACAAATATTTCCTGCCTGTCGTGAACCGACAAGTACGCTGATGTCTGCATAGCCGCCAATTTTATATGTGCTCTGAATAAATCCGTAAAATTTCCTGATGATATTATCAGTTTCTGGCTCGGTGGTTTGCATTTCAGTTACTAAGGCAACACTGAAATTGGGAGATCTTAAATATTCCAATGCGACAACATCGGTGTAATATTCTTCTGTAGTGGATTTATCCGTTACATGCTGATGTTCCAGAATAACTTTTATGGTGTTCACTTCACCAAAATAAAATCTGCTCTCAAGAATAGGTGTAATATTCTCAGTGTTAGTTGCAAGTTCCTGATTATATGCAAATGCTGCAATCAGAGTCATGCTTTCCCAATCATGTTGACCTGTTAAATATAATTCTTCAAGTTGCGTAACAATAGGAAGTGAGGTTTTACTAACTTTCTGATAATATGAACTGGAAGGTAGAGTATTTGTTAAAGAATATCCTGCAGTAAAATATGTGTCGTCGTCTAAATTATATCCTCCGACAATTTGAAACCCTGTTTCATTATTTGCATTTAGTGGTGAAGGATGCCTGTTCGGTAAAATGTATGTATACTCCATTCTTACCGAAGGAGGTTTGTTATAAAATATTGTTCCATCCTGCGAATAGAAAGCAAAGTTATCATAATATTTATATTCACCGAGGAGAGAAAAGTCACCGAAATAAAAATTTATATTACCATAGAAACCTTCACCAACAATTGATCCTGAATCATTCAAGCTATTCTGAAGAATGTCTTCATTAAACTTGGCTGTGTATTCGGCGTACATATCAATATCCCAAAAGCTTGGTAATAGTCGTACTGATGCCATTGATGTTCTGGCTATCTCATCCGATGGAGGTAAGTTTGAAGCTACTGTGGCCCCAAGTTTAAGAAATTTCCAGTCCCTGTATTCTAAATCAACTGCGTGAAGAATATCCTTTCTTTCATTTCTAAAATTGGCAGCCATTCCGGAAAGGCCTGTCAAATAAAATCCCGCATACTTTCCTGTTACTTTAACACCGAGCAGATTATTATCAACCCTGATGGCTCTGTCTTCATAACTATTCAAAACCATTCCTCTTCCAAACAAGGTATAGTAATTACCACCTATTATTTCAAGCCCTTCTTTTTTATCACCAATATTCGCCTGAATGTATTTGTAATCAATCTCAGCATATTTTTCTTTACCGCGACTGATAGATGGATCGGGATCATTCGGTTCAAAGACATCCAGTCTTAATCCTGCAGAAAAAATACCCTGGGAGTAGTCAAGATTCAGCCAGTTTTCAAAAATGTCGTAATCACCATCAACGTTGTATGAATATTCCAATTGGTTAGCAAATCCCAAACCCTGTGGCCAGGTAATTCCGGATGATTCAGTTTGTGAATAAATAGGTGAAATATTAATTAGTGATAAGACGATTAAAACTACAATATAACTGCAAAATGTTTTTTTCATTTTATTAAAAGAAGAGAATTTGTTGGATGAATATGATTGGCACAGTTTAATAACAACATTGAAGAATTCATCTGTGTAAGAATAGTTCTACATAAACCTGTAATAAGTGACTGCCTTGTAAATCTGAAATAGTTAAATCGTTTTTAAATAAATCCCACGAAGATTCATTTCTACAAGGCAGCCTTTTAATTTTTATTTATTTACTTCTGAAGCTACTATTTGCTTTACCTTAACTTCGTCACCTTTCATATAACCAAGATGCGAATAAATTATCATGCCTTTCTTGTCAAGAATAACAGAGTAAGGTACTGATTGAGCATAATACAACCTTACAGCATCTGAATTAGTATCAAGTAAAACAGGAAAATTATATCCCTTGGATTTTACTAATGGTTTCACCTTTGCAACTGTATTTTCATCATCAGTAGAGATTGCATACATTTTGAAGCCCTTGTCTTTGTATTCACTATATATCTGTTTGTATTCATTCAACTCTTCGAGACAAGGTTTGCACCACGTAGCCCAAAAGCTAAGCAAGATTGGACCATCACCAACTTCTTTATATAGTTCAACGAGGTTACCGTCAAGATTTTCTAATGTGAAATCAGGTCCTTTACGTATTCCTTCGGAGTTATCCTGAGAAAACAAAGAAACAGAAAAGACAACTATCGAAAAAAGAATTAAGACAATTTTCATTTATTTCTCCAAAATCATTTTTCTGGTTTGAGTAAAGTTGTTTACAGACATAGAATAAAAATATACTCCGCTGGAAAGTTTTGCAGCATCGAAGTCAACAGTATAACTGCCGGAATTCTGCTGTTCATTTACGAGAGTTGCAACTTCAACACCGAGAATATTATAAATCTTCAGCTGAACCAGTCCAGGTTCACCAACATTATAGCTTATTATTGTTGATGGGTTAAACGGATTGGGATAGTTTTGAGAAAGATAGTATGTGTTGAGAAGATTACTTTCGTTTACACTAACAGTAGGATCGGTGGTTGCTGTAAAATTAAGAATTGTTCTGTCATCAGGATTTCTAAAAGTACCAACCTGTATTTGGACGTGAGCAGTTGCAATTGAAACTTGATCTGTAAAAACGTGTAAAGAGGTTTTCAATGTATCACCAGGCTGAACGGGAGGTTCAGGAAATGGTGGAGCGGTTACAACGCTATCCATATCTGGAGGGAAGCATAATTCCCCGAAACACATTGAAGACGACCATCCAGAGGGAAGGTCATTTATTGTTCGAACCTCAAACACTGTTTGTTCGACATTGGAAATATTAACCACCTCAAAATCCAAAACAATTTCCATTGTGCCGACTGTTTCGTACTTAGTCATTCCGTGAGTGATTATTTGAATTTCCTGAGCGAAGGTTACAGGAGTTAAAAGAAATAAAATTATTAATAAGGATTTTTTAAAGAAAGATTTCATACAAACACCTAAAAAATTTTTACATCATAAAAACAAATTAAATAAATAGAAGGTACACCCTAAGATGTACCTTTAATGAGATTTTTTTATTTGAGTAGAACCATCTTCTTTACTGAAATAAATTCGCCTGCAGTCAACTTATAAAAATAAGTTCCTGAAGCCACAGAAGACGCATCGAACTGAATATTGTAAGAACCTGCTGACTGTTTACTATTTACAAGTTCAGCAACTTGCCTGCCCATTATATCAAATATTACTAAACTTACCTGTGATTCTTTTGGAATTGAGTAAGAAATAGTTGTTGCCGGGTTGAATGGATTCGGGTAGTTCTGTTCGAGAGTATATTCTGATGGAACTGATTCTTCAACAGGATTGTCCAGCACTATCCCCTCAGTCAGCCATTGAACTGATCTTTTTACAAGTGTATCTGCAATAGTCAAATCATTAAGTTGTTCAAATGCAAAGCCAAAATAAACTACTTTGTGAGTTCCATCGTCTGCCTTTACTGAGTTTATATTAGGTCCCGAACCAAATTGAACAATTGGAGTTGCCGATGCATCGAATGCGGAAATTTGATCTGGAGATCTTGTATAGACAGAATTCAACGGAATAATCATTCCATCAGTTATTGGATCACCTGTAAAACCAGTTAAGATATAACTTCCGCCAAAATCAACTACATAAGTTGAATGCAGATAATTGTTGTAGAAACTTTGTGCAAACTGGCTTTGTCCACCGACTTCAAAAATATCCGAACCAAGATTCTGTGCTTCTAAAAGAAGATTCCCGCCGCCATCGAGATAGGTTTCGAGATTGTCGACTTCTTCCTGATAAAATCCCGGATTCGAATTTCCACCTGCCCATGCAATCATTGTAAAATAAGAAAGATCGAGACCGGTTGCACTCATAGCATTTCTTGAAACCACTCCATATCTTCCTTCATAAAAACCATCAAGTGCATTTGAAATAATAGAACCATAACCATCCTCGCTTGCATCAACAACAAGTAAATGAACACCAGTGTTTGTAACTAAATTAAAACTGACATTAACTATCATACCAGGATCATTTTTTGATGCACACTCTAAAGTAATTACGCCTGAACCATTGAAACTATTTGGATTAACAGTAACAGAAATTCCTGTTGAATCTCCAACTGCAACCTGAACTGAATCTAAATCTCCAATAGGAAATGTTCCATTAACAGTTGTAAACTCTCCCGTCCATCCTGCAGGTCCATCAATTGATGCAGTAATATTATATGTGTCGTTTAAAAGACCCTGATTGAGCAGGAAAGTAGAAAACTCAGCTTGCACATCGTTTTCAGAAATTATATCTGGACTTGAGGAGGACATTGCTGCAACGTAATCTGGTGATACAAGATCCCATTTTTCAGCTTGCTGTATTGTACCATTGTACAGAGGAGAATCTACTTTATAAACAAACGCAACAAGTTCGCAACTATCAGGTATAAAACGGAAGGAACTGTATACTGGATATTTTTTGATTATGGTCTGACCCTGATTCCAGGGATTTACACCATTGAATTCCTCACCAGTCAGCGCCATTTATCATAGCCCTGACAACATGGTTGAACATAGTTTGTACCACCAGGACCCATAACCATTGCCTATCTGGGATTATATATAAACCATCTTCTAATAAAAGAATATTAATTTGTACTGACCAGTTAAATTTTCGAGAGCAGTAATATCAATATTAGCATCGAAATTCTCTGGTTATTTTATTAAATGACTTTTTAATGTCAATTGCTACTGTTGCAGGAACGTTATATCTCTGATTCATTGCACCCTGACCATGCAGTTCTGGTATAATCCAGGTGCCCCTGTTCTATCAATTACTGCCGTTGGATATCCGGTGAATCCTAATAAACCTATAATTTGGTTGCCCGGAAAAATCGAATCCCAGGGATCACTGCTGCCTGCTGGTCCATGGTAGCCAATCATTATGGCATTCGGCATATGCAGCAAGTATTTGTTCCATTACTATGTGTCCGCATGGACACCATTGACACCAGGTGCCTGTACAATTCTTCCAATACGGGATTTCGTTGTGTTTGAGCGAATATATCCTGTGAGAAAGCAATTACAGAAATTACTATGCTCACTATAATCGCCAGGTTACGTAGTTTGTTTCTCATAACTACCTCTTATTTATTATATGATTGATTAATTATTATATTTTCAATTTTTTATTTCAACAAATTCATCTTCTTTACTGAAGAAAAATCTCCTGCAGTCATCTTATAAAAATAAACTCCTGAAGCGAGATTTTCACCACCAAAAGTAACCTGGTAATTACCGGGCTGTTTAACCTCATCAACAAGAACAGCTACTTGCCTGCCAATAAGATCATACACTTTAATTGAAATAGGAGAAGCTTCTGCTACCTGGTATTCAATTGTGGTAACCGGATTAAATGGGTTGGGATAATTCTGCATTAATTCAAACGAAGCAGGTAAAAGATCTGACTGATTATCTTCTACACTTACAGGAATTTGTAACCAATCAAGAATCCGTTCAGCAAATAATGCTCTTCTCTCTGCGAGCGCAATTGTTTCAAAACCAAAAGTTGTAAATACAACTTTACCATTAAAACCATGAAATGCTCTGATACCGGGATGTTCATCCGGTTTTAACCAGAATGAGAGGATGTTTGCGTTATACATGCCCACTGCACTTATCTGGTTTGCATAGTGACCCTGCAAATGATCAATTGTACTTGCACCAGTTCCACCAGCAAGATTCGTCATCCCCAAACCATCAGTAATAGGATCCCCTGTTATACCCTGTGCTATTATAGCTGAGTGTTCCCGTAGAATATAGCTGCTGTGCAAATAGTTAGTGAAAAAATCAATCGTTTCTGAAGTGTAGTATGAACTTGTAGGATCAGCTAACTGGTACGCAATATCAACACCATTTAGATATAAGTTTCCTCCATTATCAAGAAAAGTTTTAATAATATTGATTTCGTCTGTTGAAATTCCCGGTTCAGTAGTACCAGTATTCCATATAATAATATCAAATGTATTTATACTGTCGACATTTGCAGGAATAAAATCGCTTGGGATAATCCCAAACTCAGAGTTAAGACTTAACAACTCACTTTGAATGTACTCCTCATAATTTGGTCCCCCATCATCATCAACTACAAGCACATCCAATCCAAATGTTGTAAATCTGAATTCAGCATTGCCAAACGCTCCTTGATTTGAAATAAATTGAACTACGGTTTTCCCATATCCATTAATTGAATTAGCACTAACACCTACCTGAATTTCAGTGGAATCGCCAGGATTTAAAGTCACTGCATCAGTTTCGTCGGAATTAAATGTTCCATTTATAGTTGTGAAAGTCTGCGACCAACCAGCCGGACAATTAACGTCCAGGTTAATATTATATGTATCAGGGAATAACCCTATATTTTTAACATAGGCCGTATAAACTGCCGTCCCAGACGAAGAACCAAAGTAATACTCATCTGAAGTAGTCATTGTTGCCATATAATTCTGGTTAACATCATGCATACTTGACTGATGTATTTGCCTGGTGTTATCGTCTTGAATAAAAGCCACCACTCTCAGGCTATCCATATTAACTAATTGTAAAAATGCAGCTGTCGGAACATATTGTAAACTGATCATTGTAGAATCTCCCGGGGCAGGAATTGTAAATGTGCTGCCCACTGCATTGGGTAGCATTTTACGGCAAATACTATAAAAAACAGTCTCACCATTACCGCCTGGAGGCGTACTATAAGCCACAGTTTTTTCTGTTAAAGCCACTCTTAATTTAACATTACCAAATGTGGTTACATCACTAGGATCCCTGATTATTTTTATCCCTATCTCTATTAGATTGTTTGATATCACACCTTGAGATATAACAATATTAAAAGGTGCGAATTGAGTATTACCATTTGCTACGGCAGATGTAAAGGCACCCTGCGTTTCTGAAATATGAGAGCCATTGACATCAATCCAGGGTACGTAATTGCAACCGTAATAATTTGTTCGTGTTGTATTATCCGTCTGATTAAGCAAATACATTGGGTCACCTGGTCCTGGCCACCACACATTATATACAAGATGAGAAATCAAACCTGAATTAACATAATTGTGGGTGGTAGCAGTATACCAAGCAACGTTTAAATCTCTACATGGTCCACAAGATGTATTTGTGAATCTTTCAACCAATGATAATTTGTCATAAGCATTGGTGAAGAATGCAAACCCCGTTATTATCAGAATTAGTAATAATTTTTTCATATTACTCACTTTCCTTTATTTGTAACTGATTTTTAATTCGATGAGGTGTGCATTTGCCACACCTCATCTGAATTTTGTATTTGAATTATTTCAGAAGATTCAGCTTTCTGACGGAAGTAAAGTTATCTGCAATCATTCTGTAAATATATATTCCGGATGCAAGATTGCGAGCATCAAATTTTATCTCATAAGTACCGGCTTCTTTCATCTCATTAACTAGTGAAGCGACTTCCTGACCTGTCATATCATATACTTTAATGTTTACATGACTTGTTTGAGGAACTGCGTATTTAATAGTAGTTGATGGATTAAAAGGATTCGGATAGTTCTGGGCCAAACTAAATTCGGTTGGAATTTTATTCAATTCATTGTCAACATCCGATATAATATCTATTGTAAATGTAGCATCACTAACATCATAAATGTCACCATTGGCAACATTGGAAATTCTGATAAGACACTCATTCGAAGAATCCTGTGCTGTAACAACCCAGGAATATGTTTCCGTATTGGGAATTGAATCTACAATGGCTGACCAAGTGGCCCCATTATCGGCACTCATTTCTATCTTTACATCAGCAATATTAACGCAGGTCCAGGTTATATCTTCCGTTTCACCAACCACCCAAACTTCTCCACCGTTAGGTGATTGAACATTTACAGTTGAAAGCTGCTGCAAATCAGACAGCCACACCTTGTCTCCCTGTAAAATTTCTTTTGTATCCAGATTTTGAATGAAAGCAGCAAGCTGACAATTTTCAGTTACCCAGGAAGCGTTCAATGAAAAAGATAGCGGGATATCAATATGCGTATTATTAATTAAGTCAACAGATGTTCCTAATTCATTCGGCACCATAAGCCTTTCGGCGTAATCAACTTCTGTTTGACCCTGCCAGCTAAATGGAATATCTGATTCAGTAACTGTGAAATGAACAACCAGGTTATTCCACGTTGGTGGGATGGCTGCAAGTCGGTTTAATTTTACAACAACATTATAATCTAATCCTGAATTATCACCGAAAATATCAACAGAGAATGCGGACATAATTTCTTTTCTTCCTTCATAAATTGGAAGATAATTTTGATACATACTTTGAGTGTTGCTGCCACCTACGAAATTTTGTACTCCATCAAAGACAGCAGTCGGAAAGCCAGAGATTCCATAATAAGTATTTCTTGCATTTGAGTACGAGTTGGTAAAAGAATCGCCATTATGATATTCTACCACTGCGACAGAATGACCATTAGTCACAAGATCATCAGCGCCCATTTGCGAACCAGGACAATAGACACACCAAGTTCCGGTTCCGATTTCTAAAACAACCATTTCCCTGGCGGTTGTGTAAGTATTGAAGTATTCGGTTCTTGAATCGTTTGCAGGATCCATATCACCCGTAAGATTTGTCGTCACGATTATTTCATATAAATCATTTGCGGCACTTAAAACATAAGATGGGAATGATACTGTTTGTTCAGCACCCGCAGCTAATGTTATCGGAGAGCAATTCTGAGTATATAGGTTGCTGCCACCAAGTTTAATAACACAAGTGGCATCGAAAGTCTCAGTATTTAAACCGAAGTTTTTAAGCACTGCCTGTGGAGTAAAATTTGTTGCCGGGGGATATGTTACATCAACTAAAATATCCTTTACCATTACATCATGTGCAAGAGGTACAAACAACTTCAGATCATCAAGATACCAATAATTGAGATTGTAGGAATCACCTGTAAAGAACCAGCAAATCTGAAAATCTGCAGCTCCAACATCACTATTGTTTATAGTAACAATTTCAGTTGTTGCTGGAATTGAAACTGTTGGATTAACTATCGACCAAACAATATTCCAGGCTCCTCCACCGGATCTTGTTGCAGCTCCAATTGTATATGGACCACCGTAGTGATCAAGATTAAATTTAAATTCTGTTGTAACAACTGTGTTACCAGTAGTATTATAGGCGGGGCTTATCAATCTCGTAGTTCCATTGAACTGTGGTGACCAATTTAGCCTGGCTTCGGGTGCAGAACCACCAGCATTGTTTGTTGAAACGGCAGACCAGTTTCCGGAATGTGCATCTATTGTCCAACCGGTAGGTGGGAATGTCCCACTAAAATTTACATTGAAGTAGGTTTGTGCCATCATAAGAGATGGAATTAGTAAAAGAGATAGTAGTAGTTTTTTCATAAGAGCTCCATTGGTTTAATGATTTATAGTTAATAAATGATTACCCAAATTATTATTGGGATTTATTGAGCATTCTAATTTCAAAGATCGAATATTTGCTTATTTACTTAAAATCTTATCTCAAAGATTAGTTTGAAACAAAAGCAAATGTTTCAATTTTATTAATTGAATCTTTTCCTACTTCACTAATATCAACACCCTGATCCCATAGATGATAAAACAATATACTGCAGGCTTCTGCCAGTTGTTTATGTTCAATATAAATCATCGTCAACTCATTTAATTCGGGAACCGGCTGCTCAAGTGCAAACATTACTTTTTCGTGATCGAAGACAAGCATTTTTATGGGGAGTTTTTTTACAACTCTTGCCTGCTGACCGAGCTTCAGGGATTTTTTTACTGAACTCAATAGCCAGTCAACTTGTTTTAGTTCGTCCAATTCATAAATATCTTTGCAAGCACCACCCCTTTTTAACAATTTAAATTCCTCATCTTCCTGCTCGTCAAGACGATCTGAAGTGTCACAAGCATATGGTCCTTTATTAAGGGTTAACATCTCACTTTTGGTGCTTCGGACACACGCTGTATATCTTTTATGAATTTGTCCCTTCTCTTTCATCACATCAATGAATTCAAGGGGATTAACGATTGATTTACTGTTCTGAAAAATCGGAGTGAAAACTTCTGAGACCTGAGTAATTAATTGTTCTTTTCTTTCAAGATCTGTTTTGTATGATTCAACTACGCGTTCAAGAGCAATCTTGGGGTTCAACCGCTTCGTAAAGTTTATTCCTTCCAAGCTTTTTCTCGATGCAGATATTTCTGCTGACAAGCTTGTTCAGAACTTCATAAATTTTTGTTCTTGGAATGTTGACAGCTTCCTGAAGTTCTAAGACGGTAAACATCTTTCCACTTAAAAGTGTCATATAAACTTTTGCTTCTCGCTCGGTAAGACCGATCTCGATGAATGAAGGAATATATTTTGAAGTATCCATAGGAGTGATTTCTATTCATTTACCTATAAAAGGGGTCAACAATTAATAATTTTACCCCACTGGGGGTATAAACTACGAAATGGAAATAAAATTTTCAAATTAAATAATCAAAAGCTCAAAAATTATCGAAATATTGAGCTAATTATTATTAAATGAAATTGGCTTTAATCATTCGAATGTTGAACAAGCCTGGTAAATTTCTTTGGTGTTTGTATTTTGGATGAAAGCAATCACGTGAAGGTTATTTACAACCCAACTTGGGTTAATGCTCGTCTGTCTCTGAAATACAACTTCTTCCGTTTGACTCATTCCATTTAAAGATTGCCCTGAATTAGATGGAAGCATAGCACGCATTACATCATAAAACTTAGTTTCACCGTTTGAGCCCGGGGGTGTTGCAAACTCAATATCCGTCTCAGTAACAACAGTTTGCAAAACGGAATTTGAAAAATCTACTCCAGCTCCATTAATTACTTTAACTGTAACTGTGATTAAATATTCTGTCCCCACTACACTGCTAGTTACATCCATTCTGAATCGAAGTTCTTTAGTTAGACGCTGATCAACAGCAGCCATTACACTTAAGGAATCAGTTGAGATCGGCCTTTCAATACCATCAATAACAGTTGTAGGAGCAAAAAACACATTATAGTAACTAATCCTGGAACCGCAATCAACAGGATTGGCTAAATAAAAGGGATCGTTTGGTGATGGGAAATTAGTTGGGTACTTAATTGCCACAAGTTTCGAATGACCATATGTTACTGTAGTCAAACTTTCAATAATTTTATTAGAAGTAACGCAGGGGACACAACTCACATTAGCAAAATCTTCTATTAAAACTACATTGCTCGGGGGTATCTCTTCAAGAATAATATTCAGAATAATCAGACTATCCTTAATAACCTCAACCTGCTGACTTGATGAATTAAAGAAAGCTCTCTGTAATTCTATCTGATGGGTACCGGGCGTTGCCAGTATTGTATCGGGAGTTACTTTTCCTGAATTTACCTGATCAATAAATATTTGAGCTCCGACTGCGTTTGAGTTAACATAAATTCTTCCGGTTTCAGAAACTTCAGTTAAAGGAATGTTAATTAGAATTAAACTGTCTTCGATTATCTCAACAATTTGTGAAGCATCTAAATAATTTTCTTTTTTTAATGTGAACGTGTGAGTTCCGACTGTCGTTTCAACTGTATCGGGTGTAATCTGACCAGTGTTAAGATTATCAAGCCATATTTCGGCATCAGAAGCATTTGCAGTAATAAAAGCTTTTCCTAATTGAGGTGATGGATTTTCAGGAGAGGTTGGGGGATTTGTCTCACAGCTAATTGCTATTAAAGAAAGTAATATAACGATTGCTAACTGCTTCATCATAATTTTTATCCCTTAAAATACGCTGATTTATTAGTGTGATGAATATTTTTCAAATATTGAATGAAACAAATTATTCAATAATCATTAAATAATAAAGATGATTTTTTGCACCTTCTGTTTGTTCTAATAACCCAATAAAAAATGCCGTCACCCATTTTCAGGATAACGGCATTGTAATTCCGTCAAGAAATTAAACTTGAATCTTATTCAGCGTGAGCAACCCAGAAACCTGTGACACTATTAATCTTTGTGTCGCCCCAGGTCTTTACTTCGACAGTAAATCCGTCTCTTGATATCGATATTGGTTTTACAGCATATCTAACAGCTGTGCTTTTATCAACATCAATTGATGAAATGCCACAAACTACTTCTGGTTTGTTTTCAAAAGGTTTTAAGAAATTTACCTGGATGGTAATAGTTCTGTCGCCAGAATTTGCGTTGAGTGTATAAGATTTAGTTTCAGAGCTTGCACCCCAGGTACCGCTTAAAACCTGTGCTTGGCTGAATGCAACTGCTGAAACCATAAAGAATAATGCAGATATTAATAAGAGTCTTTTCATTATGACCTCCATTTGTTTTTGTTTAAGGATAATTATGTAGTTAATTAAAAAACCTGCTTAAATATAAATAATCTAAACTTTAAAAAACATTTATTTATGCTTCAATTTGATTTTTTCTCAAGCATTTTGCGTTCAGATTTTTTTAATCCGCCTACAACAAGATTGTAGGAATCATCAATCCATTCAAATATTTTCTTTGCAGGGACAGTGCCATCAAAAATAATTGTATTCCAATGTTTCTTATTCATGTGATAACCTGGCTGAACTGACTCATACTCTTCTCTTAACTCGATAGCTTTCTCAGGATCGCATTTAAGATTTATTTGCAAAGGAATACTTTCCAGTGAAGCCAGCAGAAAAATTTTTCCGGCTACTTTAAATACAAGTGTTTCCTCATCAAAAGGAAATTCTTCGGTTACACCTTTTTTCTTGAGACAATATTTCCCGGATTTGTTCGATGTTTACATTTAATATTATTTAATCCCAGTCTTCATAATCTACTTCGCAAAGTACTGATTCTAAATCGTTGAAAACTAGTTCCTCCAATTCTCCAGCAGGTAGTGGTATGGCAATTATTGTTTCTTTCCCTTTAACTTCAATTCGGAATCTTCCCACTCTGTCGCCATCCAAAACCAGTTTTACGGGCACATACATTCTGAAATTATCCGGGACTCCTTCCTGTCGAATACGAAAAGAGATTTTCAATTTTCCATCAGCTGTAGTCTCAGTTTTACTTGCAACTTTGTAAAGTGGGATATCTGTTCCAAAAACATACTGGTTGAAGAACCAACTCATATCTTCACCAAAGTGCTTATCAACGATTCTTTTAAAGTCTTCTGTAGAAGCACTTTTGTTTTTATATGTTTCGTAATAATCGTGCATTAAGCTTTCCATCTTATCTTCATTCATTGTATTCAGGTCCAAAAGCATTGCACGTAACATATGAAGTATCCAAGCCCCCTTTTTATAAACAATAAGATCATAATCTCCTTTTGTGTTACTTGAGCTTGTCCGGTAACCCAACGATACAGGTCCGGCTTCCTGACCTGAACCGAAAATATATTTTCTGACATTTAGTATTTCATCTTTCCATCCATTCAGTATATCAAAAAATAATTCATTATCATTTTTAGCTGCCTGTAAATACCATAACCCAGAATATGAAGCAAAGCCTTCACTTAACCATTGATCGTGGTAAGTATCAAAATCGACTCCAATTCCCCACCATTGATGTGCAACCTCATGTGCCCGAAAGATTTCATCTTCTCCCTTAAAATTAGTTTGAATAACGGTTGACCAAGATAAATGTACAAGACCTGGAAATGCTTCACCATGCAAGTATGGAATTTCAGTGACTTTTATTGAATTAAGCGGAAGGTCCCCAAATACATCCGTGAACAATACGATACTATTTGAAATATCCTGAGCAATAAATTCAGAGGCATCACTCATAGAAAGAATGCCAAGGCTTTTGAAATAGCTACTGACGAATTGATGTCCGTATTCTGAAGTGTACACATTAACAACTGGTATATTTTTCTCTTTAGTTTCAAAGACTTCAAAATTCCCTATATTAAAAGAAACATTCCTTGAGGGAGTTGAACATCGCCAGGTCGTTATAACGACTTCTTCCTCATCAATTCTTTTTTCCAAATCACCAATACTTATAAGTTGATATTTTGAGGGATTATGAAAGGTTAACAAGAATGTTGATTTTTCTTTATTATCGTACCTCGGATACCAGAAAACGGAGGATTTTAGTCCAATCCAACCAAGCTCATCTTTCTCAAGTAAATCGCCGTTGTAATAAATTGTAATAGAATGCTGTTTACCATCCAAGTATATACTGTCACATTTAATCCAAAGCTCACTGCTTTCCTCCTCTTTTACAAATTTTGCAGTTGTCCCATTTTCCCATTTAACTGAATCAACTTGCAGTTCGCTATATAGATAAAAGGTAATCCATCCCTGATTACTTTCAAGTGATTTAAAATCTATTATGCAGCTTGCCGAAAAATCTAAATTATCGGCGATTGTTGATTCAATATCATATGAAATTAAGTCGAGAAAATATTTGTTGGGTTTTTTGTTGAAATAAAAATTCAATGATTCGTTTTTTGCCGGGAAAAGATTGATCACCTCCCGATAATTTTTAGTTGCGACATAAACACCTTTCATAAACGATACTTCTTCAAACTCAAAAGGATCTATTTGAAAAAATACTGGTTCAAATTTATTTTCCTGAATTTGAGAGTAAAAAAATCCATTTCTACCTTCCGTCATCATAGATCTTAAAAAATCAGCACGAGACTCATCATCATTATTCTTAAGAAGCTTTAGAAAGTTTTTTATATTCTCATCTATTGAATTCGATTCTATTTTCTTCATTGAAAAGGTATCGATTATTTTATCATAAGTATTATCATCAAAAAGCATGAATAATTCGTTAAAGTCTAAATGGAAACTCTCAGTGTCATAAATACGGTACAATTGCTTTCTCTCGATTTCACTTGGTGGTTTAAAAGAAAATTCTCCCTTGCCAATAAATACCAAAGCATAAGGGATTCCCTTATAACTTGAACAGGGATACAATATCCCCTCTTGTAATTTAAATGAACCGACATCTTTATTAAAAATGATCTCGGAAGTTACTTCAACACTTTCTCCTGTAGAAGTTAAACCGAATAAATAGCTTGCTGCCTCCTCGTAATCGATAATAAGATCATTACTTGCTTTATCCTGTGCAACAGATGAATAATTAATTATTAAAACGGTTATTAAATATGGCTGGAAATGACGAAGAAAGTTTAACATTTTTTGTTCTCCTCTGATTATTTTGAGGATAATTATTTCGCTTTATTCTGGGTGGAAAATTATAAAATATTTTTATGAATTCAATTTTCTTTAATCTATTAATTTGAATATGAACGAAGAAATTGAGGTTTTAACTGCTAAATAGTCCAATCAATTTCTTAAGTTGAGATTGCTCAATTTTCATAAGTAGTAAAACCATATATGATAGTTTACTTAAATAATGATTTTAGGCCCTTAGATGGAACGAATCTTTCTCCCTTCGACCGTGGTTTCCTTTTTGCCGATGGAGTTTATGAATCAATCCGCACTTACAATAGAAAACTATTCAGATACAAAGATCATCTTGATAGATTAAAAAGAAGTATGAAAGAAATAAAAATTGAATTTAAAGAATTTGATTCACTTGAAGGTATCATTTACGATCTCATTAAAAAAAATAACATTGAGGGTGAAGCATTAGTTTATCTTCAGATAACCCGTGGATCATCGATTCCGCGAACACATAGCTTTCCAAAAGAAAAAATTTCTCCCACTTTGTTTATTTCTGTTAAAGAATTCGCTGAAGATTTTGCTGAACAATCAAAAGGAGTTAAGGTAATTCTTCAGGAAGATATTCGATGGCTGAGATGTGATATTAAATCTACTTCCCTGCTTCCTGTAGTGCTTGCCAGTCAAAAAGCCACAGAAGAAAATGCTGTCGAAGCAATACTAGTGCGGGATGGATTAATTACTGAAGGAACACATACAAATTTTTTCGCAGTTAAAGATGAAACCGTCTTTACTGCTCCAAAGTCAAGATTAATTCTTGAAGGCATTACCCGGAAAATGGTGTTGGAATTTTGTGCAAAATTCAAAATCGAATGTCGCGAAGAATTTATTAATAAGGACGATCTGAAAAGTTTTGATGAGTTCTTTATCACAAGCACAACAAAAGAAATCACTCCTGTTATTTCAATTGATTACTGGACAATTAATCAGGGAGAGCCCGGTAAAATTACAAAATCCTTACAGGCTGTATTCAAAAAGATTACCGAGGATTACTGATGTCTGAATCACCACAAACTAATATAAAAGTATTCATTCTGACGGGTGAATGGCAGGATGTCCTTGGCAGGAATGTACTAAAGTTTGTTGGTACCTCGGATGATTTAGGTGTTGTTGAATTAGTTTTTACCAACAATCCAGTTTTTTTCATTGGTAACACTTCCGTTATTCCCGGCTTATCAGTTCCTTACAATAGAAAAGAGGTTGACCTAAAAATTTTCGAGGAGAAAAAAGTCGACGCTCTTTATTTTAACACTCAGAGAGACCTCAAAACTGCCTCAGAAGAATTCGAGACAAAGGGTATAAGAACATTCGAATCAGATATTGATCCTAGAAGAAGATTTTTGATGGAAAGATTTATAAATGCGCAAGTTCAGGTTAGTGGCTCTTTCAATCAGAAAAAAAATCTGGCTACATTTTTCAAATCCGAAAATTGAGCCCTGTGAGTTCACACCAAAATTATTGATTGCTTCAATTGATATAGAAACCGGTTCGCAAAACAAACAGCTTTACTCAATTGCAATTCATCTATCAGGCAAAGAAGAAGAGAAAAAAGTATTTATCGTATCAGAAGAAAAAGTAAAGCTACCCGACTATGTAGTAAAATGCAAAGATGAAACAGAACTCCTTCAAAACTTTCTCAACTGGTTCAAAGAAAGGGACCCTGACTTAATAATCGGATGGCACGTAATAGGTTTCGATCTGATGTTTCTTGAAAGCAAGTGTAATGAATTTATGATTCCATTTGATATAGCAAGAGCTAATGGGAGAGTTTCATTACGCCAAAGAAAACCAAGTGGCTATTTTGCTTCTGTTACGGGGAGAGTAATAATTGATGGGCCAGTTGCTTTGCGCTCTTCATTTTTTACTTTTGAAGATTATAGACTCGAAACCGTCGCACAGGAATTATTAGCAGAAGGAAAAACAATTACTCCGGATCAAAACAAGGTTGAGGAGATCGAAAGGTTATTTGGAGAGGATAAAGCTAAACTTGCCGAATATAATTTGAATGATGCCGTTCTCGTAACAAACATTTTTAGAAAGGCAGGATTAATAGAACTTTCAATCCGCCGCTCACAACTTTCCGGTTTATTAATGGATGAACTTGGAATGATGACCGCTGCATTTGATCATTTCTTTTTGCCAAAACTTCATCGTGTTGGATATGTTGCACCAAATGTAAAGGATCTTCAGCCATCCGAGCATGCAGCTGGTGGTTATGTTATGGATCCCATACCGGGAATTTATGATGATGTAATCGTTTTGGATTTCAAAAGTCTGTACCCTTCAATCATTCAGACTTTCAAAATTGATCCCTACTCAAACCTTAAATCAAACATTGATTCAATAGAAACTCTCAACGGATATAAGTTTTCTTCGACACAACATTTCTTACCAGAGTTTATTGACCAGCTAATCGAACAAAGAAACCTTGCAAAGAAAAATAATGACAAGCAGCTTTCCCAGGCAATAAAAATATTGATGAACAGTTTTTACGGTGTGATGGGTTCTTTCGGGTGCAGGTTTTATCATCCCAATTTACCGACTGCAATCACCGGAACTGGACAAAAGCTATTGATAGGGAGTAAATCTTTCCTGGCAGAAAAAGGATACGAAGTAATTTATGGGGATACAGATTCTCTGTTCGTTAAACTAAAAGAAGGTGAAGGTGAAAACCCAGAACAGAACGGACAAAGAATTGCAATTGACCTGAATAAATATTGGTCAGAAAATATTCAAAAAGATTATGGATTGAAATCATATCTTGAAATAGAATTTGAAAAATATTACCGGAAGTTTATCCTTACTCCAGCAAGAGGAAGTGAATCCGGTGCAAAGAAAAGATATGCAGGACTTGTATCAGAAAGTGGTAGGGAAAATATTGAGTTTGTAGGAATGGAATTTGTGCGTTCAGATTGGACACGACTTGCAAAAGAATTCCAGGTAGAACTTTATAACAGAATTTTTAACAATGCTGAAATTGAAAACTGGCTAAGAGAAATAGTTAGAAAAGTGAAAGCTGGTGAGTATGATGACAAACTTGTATATAGGAAAAGATTAAGGAAAGATGTTGACGAATACACTAAAAATATTCCACAGCACGTTAAAGCAGCGCGAATGCTGCCCGAAACAAGCGGAACTGTTTACTATGTTATAACAAAACGTGGTCCTGTTCCAGTAGAGCTAAAGCACACTGATGTTGATTACGATCACTATATTGAAAAGCAAGATTAAACCAATTGCAGATTCTGTTTTAATTCTGCTGGGAGAATCTTTTGATTCCATTGTTCAATCAGATCAATTAAGCTTCTTTTAAAATCAAAAAATTCATTTTAATAAGCATAAAGTAATTGAGTATTTTTAAATGACCGTTTAATATTATTTTGAATAAAGATTGAAAGTATAAAATGAAACTACACGAAATTTTAGTTAACAACCAAACCGATATAATTAATGAAGCTTTCACTTCCCTACAGCGTTCCCACTTGAAGCATTATGATACTTCGCGTGCTGATGAGAATTGGCAAAGACTCGCAAAACTATTTGATCTCACTTTGAATGGAATCAAAACTAAAAGCCTTGTAGAAATTGTTAACTATTCTGAAAAAGTCGCAAAAGAAAGATTCGAAGCTGGATTTGATTTGCACGAAGTTCATGCCGCTTACAACGTTCTTGAAGAGGCTTTCTGGAAATGTATTATCAAAGAAGTCGACTCAACAGAATTGGCTGAATCATTAGGTTTAATTAGTACTGTTCTTGGAACTGGCAAAGAATCACTTGCTTTAGCTTATGTTTCACTTGCCAGTAAACAAAAAGTAAAAAGTTTAAATCTGACACAACTTTTCAAAGGCGTTTAAAAAAGAGAATCACAATGAAAATTCAATTTATCGGCGGAGCCAGAACGGTAACCGGCTCACAGCATCTTCTTTCGATTAATGGTAAAAATACTCTTCTTGAATGTGGTTTATTCCAGGGAAGAAGACAGGACACTTACGAAAAAAATAAGAACTTCAAATTTGATCCAAAAGAAATCGATGCTCTGATTCTTTCTCACGCTCATATTGATCACAGCGGTAATATTCCAAATCTTGTTAAAAATGGTTTTGATGGACCAATATATGCAACAGCAGCTACAGTTGATCTTTGCGAAATTATGCTTAAGGATTCAGCCTACCTTCAGGAAAGAGATGTTGAGTGGCTGAATAAAAAAAGAAGAAATAAAAATCAGGAACCTGCAGAAGCACTTTATTCACTTGAAGACGTTGAACGGGCTTTAACAAATTTTGTGGCAATCGAATACAATACCGCAACGGAAATTTTTCCTGGAACCAACGCAATTTTTCAGGATGCAGGGCATATACTCGGATCTGCAAGCATCTTGCTTGAAATTGAAGAAGAGATGGAAAGAAAATTCGTTTCGGTTTTTCAGGTGATATTGGAAGACCTGAAATGCCGATAATTCGGAATCCTGATTTATCTCCGTGATCTTGATGTTCTGATAATGGAGAGCACTTACGGTAATCGCATTCACACACATTCAGATGAAGTCGAAGAAGAGGTTGCAAAAGTTGTAAGAGAAGTTTTGACAGAAAAGGAAAGATAATCATCCCTGCATTTGCAGTTGGAAGAACACAATTGCTGGTTTATGTTCTTCATAAATTATTTGACCAAAACAGAATTCCTGAAATACCGATTTACGTTGATAGTCCATTAGCAGTAAATGCAACGAAAGTGTTCCGTGAACATCCGGAATGTTTCGACAGAGAAACTAACAGGGTTTTTCTAGAAAGCGGTGAAGATCCTTTTGGATTTGGAAGACTCAAATACATCACCACGGTTGAACAATCCAAAGAGCTTAATGATTTAACAGATCCTGTGATAATTATTTCAGCATCAGGAATGGCGGAAGGTGGAAGAATACTTCATCATCTTGCAAATAACATCACTAATGCTAAAAACCTGGTTTTGTTTGTTGGTTACGCTGCTGAGCATACTTTGGCCAGAAAAATTATGAATGGTATGGAAAAAGTTAATATTCTGGGGGAAGAGTATCCTGTAAGGTGTAAAATAAAAACTATGGACTATTTCAGTGGACATGCCGACCAAAATGAGTTAATTGATTACCTTCAGTTGAATCCGGTCAAAAGATTAAAAAACATATTTCTGGTTCATGGGGAGGAAGATCAGGCTCTTCCTCTAAAAGAAAAAATCCTTCAAAAAGGCTATAAAAATGCAGATTTCCCCATCTCAGAAGAAAAATTTATAATCTAGGGAACTTTTTACTCTTCCTTTCATCTTATTACAGTATTATATTTGTGCCCTTGAAATTAAAGGGGTTGTAAAACTGATCCGTTTATGACCACAAATATTTCTATTCACCATAATCCGATAAAGGAGAGCGATAAGCTTGAAAATAACTAAGCAATTTACCAATCGCGAAAGTAAATCACTTGATCAATACCTGCAGGAAATAGGTAAGGTTGACCTACTAACTCCTGATATGGAGATTACATTAGCTATACTTATTAAGAAGGGTGATATGCTTGCCCAGGAAAAATTAATAAAAGCTAATTTAAGATTCGTTGTTTCAGTAGCAAAGCAGTTTCAGAATCAGGGTCTTTCCCTGGGTGATTTAATTAATGAAGGAAATATAGGATTGATAAAAGCTGCCCAGCGATTTGATGAAACACGAGGATTTAAGTTCATCTCTTATGCAGTGTGGTGGGTTAGACAATCCATTATGCAGGCAATAGCAGATCAGTCGAGAGTTGTTCGCTTGCCACTTAACAGAGTTGGAAACCTTACAAAAATCAGCAAGGCTTACAGAGACCTTGAACAGGAATATGAAAGAAAACCAACTACTGATGAGCTTGCAAAAATTCTTGATATGACCGCTGATGAAGTTGCCTACGCGCTTCAGATTTCTGGTCGTCACGTTTCTATGGATGCACCGTTAAAATCGGGTGACGAAAATAAAAACACCCTGATTGATGTTCTTCCTAATGATGAGCAGCCGTTACCTGATAAAGAGTTGATGAAAGAATCTCTGAAGAAAGAAGTTCATAATGTGCTTTCAACTCTTACTGAAAGAGAAGCAGAAGTAATTAAGCTTTACTTTGGTATTGAAGGTGATCATTCTGCTACACTTGAAGAGATTGGCGAAAGATTTAATCTCACTCGTGAAAGAGTAAGACAAATTAAAGAGAAAGCTTTGAGAAATTTAAGACACTCGAAGAGAAGCGGCAGATTAAAAGCCTACCTTGGATAAATAAAATTTATTGACGCCCCGTTTTCACGGGGCTTTTTATTGCAATCCCTATTTAAAAACATTGCCAACAATCTCAAAGAAACCAACAGAAGTCCCGATAACACCACCAATACTTGAAAGTATAAATACTAGAAAGACCTTCAGCAACCTGTTCTTCCACCACAGCGATGGTTTTCTTGCATTGGTTAAAACATCCTGAAACTCCCTTACGAGTGGCGGTTGAAAATAGGCTTGAACGAAAGCAGCGACGTAACCAACTCCTATCAATGGTGATAAACTTGTAATCGGAGCCGAGAGAAATGAAGCAATTATTGTAGCGGGGTGTGCAAATGCAATAGCTGCTCCGAGTGCACTTGGTAATCCACTAACTAAAATCCAGAAAATTACATTTTCGCCGGCTTCTCTTATACCCTGGCTGTAGCCAATATAAAGTACTGAACCAATGATGATTAATGGCAAGCTCCAGCCAATAATTTTTGTTATTAAAGATGGCGGAGGTATAATTTCAATTTCATTCAAATTAATATTCTTGTCACCCTCAAGTGCTTTAATTATTCCTTTAACATGCCCGGCACCAACAACTGAAACTATTTTTACTCCTTTAGCATCTTTCATTTTCTGAGCGATGTATTGATCACGTTCATCTATAATAACTTTCTTTAACACCGGCATCGCTTTGCCAAGTTCATCCATCATTTCTGAAAGAACATCTTTGCTGCGAAGTTCTGCAAGTTTTTCTTCTGTGAGTTCTTGTTTTTCGAAAATTCCAGCTAAACCACCGGAAAGGAATTTACTTTTTTGCCAGAGGTTCATTGAGTGCCACGCTCTTCTTAAAGTTATGCGAACTTCCCGATCACAAAGTTCAACGGGAATATTATTTTCTTTTGCTACCTTAACTGCTTCCAATAATTCGGTGCCCGGTGTTACTCCAAGTTTTTCTCCAAGCTTTTTCTGATAAGAAGAAAGAACAAGATTAACAATCAAAGTGCTTAACTGTTTTTGCTTTATAATACTTTTAAGATCAAGATTTTCCCATCGGTTTTTCTCGGAGAGCGCTATCATCCTTTTTTCATCAAGCTCAACACAGACAACATCCGGTTTCTCTTTTTCGATTACTTCTCTTACCAGGTCAGCAGACTGGCGGGAGATGTGAGCAGTACCGACAATGATAAACTCTCGTCCATCTCTTTTTAATATATGAACGTCTTCGGGATAGTTATTATTTCTTAATTCTGATTCGCTCAAAAATTTCCTTATTACTTAATAAAAAGTCACCCTTAAATAGGGTGACTCAATCTTTTAATCCCTGCGTGGCAGTAGGCAGGTTTAAATATTAAAATTAATTATACATCTGTTCAATTTCATAAACCGGTTTTATATCCACCGGAAGATGCTCAAGTTTTTTTCTCAATGTTTCCATTGATGGTGAATTCACAACATACTTCGCGATTAAATCTTTTGCACCTTGATAATCTCCATTCGCCTGAATCATTAATACAATATTAGCAAGCTCTTCCAAAGCTGGACCAATCTTGTCAAAATTTACCTTTACTTTCTGTGTCTCAGCATTGTACTCGTAACCGCCTTTTTCTAAAAGATAATTATAGATGATTGCGTTACCGCCACCGTGCGCTTCGTTAATTCCAAACCTCACTGATCTGAAAGTTCCGGCAAGGAAGGTTACATAAGTATCTTTATCAAACGTTTTTGGAAAGACGCCCTTTTCTATCATAAAAATATTATTATACATACCTAAAATATCTGCTTTGCATTCTTCCATAGTTGAATAAGTTTCTTTCAGTTCTTTCTTTACTTCACTTTCCTTTCCATCAACTTTTATGAAACCAGGACCGATACCATGAGTCATTTCATGCATCAGTGTGTGATTAAAGAATGCATCAAAAGTAACATACTTCATCTGTTCAGCATCTAAAACAACATCGGCAATCGGTACAAGAATTTGATGATACTTTGCTTCCTGTACATTTTTTAGCAATACTTTTTTTGAACCTTTGGCTTTTCGTACTCTTTCGTCATTCGGAAGATTGAAAGCTATTGTTTGTATTCCCGATTTTGTATCGCCTGCTGTGAACACTTCATTCACAACAGCAAGTGGTGATTCAGAACCACGATCAAAGTTTTTATGTTCATCAGGAATAGGCAAATGAATTTCCATATCCCGCAAATATTTTTTAAACACATCGAGTTTCTTACTCTCAGCAGCATCTTCAATCGTTAAAAAGCATTCGTAAGAAGCTTTGTAGTTGAACATACCATCTTCATAAACTTCATAAGGTCCGATAACAATTTCAATTTTTTGATCCTCTAAATCCATCCAATCCATATCGCTCTGATAATAATCGTTGCTCAGGAAAGCATCGGCTCTTGAGTTCAAATATTTTTTTAGCGATGGATTATCAGCATAATCTGCGGCTTCCTTCAACAGCTTAGCTGCCTCGGTTAATTTATCTTTCCAATATTCACTAAAAGGAATTGAAACAAGTTTTCCATTCTGTCTTCTAATAACAGTAAATTCATTTGTAAATGCTTTTTCATCATTTGGATTAGCTTTAATCCAATTTTCAAATTCTTCTTTGGTCATATCTTCGGGATAAAAATTTGCACCGAGCGGTTTCTTCAAAGTATCAATAAAGGGTGCGTCGTGCTCAAGTCTGTCAAATGGTCCAAACATCATATTGAATAATTCAAGTTGAAGTTTGGCAACTTCAGTATTCTCTTTCATTAATCGGGCTTTTATTTCATCGTTCTTCGAGTATACCTGCTCAAGAAAAATTTCATCCATTATTATTGCTGCACGGTAAAGCTTCTCAACAACAACCTTCTCTCTTTCATCCAAATTGCTTGAATCATATTTAAGTTCTGTCGGAACGAATCTATCTATTTTTTCTTTAAGCATAGTTATGTCCTCGGAATCGTTTTGATTTTTTTGTTTTTCGGTGCAACCAATTATCAGAAGCACCATCATATATCGATACTATTATTTGTTTCATTGATTTACCTTTTTTAATTGTTTAGTTCTTTGGATGCAAATTTACTGAAGATTTGTCGAAAATAGTCTTAATTATCCGCCGCCTGTTTGAAATTATCGACCGTCTATCTTTATTTACATCAAAGCTTTTTATTTTTTCTTATATAATTCAAGAAATAAATTGGTACTAATATGATCCCTTCAATATTAAAAAACAGACTTCTGAAATTCATAAACCATCTCTGGCTGATTTTAATTTTTATAATCACGGTAATTGTATTGAATTCAAGTTCTGTCGCTGCTCAGGTTGAACCCGATTTGCTTGATGGAACCTCAAAAGCACCTGTTATGGTGGACGGAAAGACATTGTTTTATGTCATAGGTACTACATCATACCCGGCGGAAGATCGGGCGAAAGTCATTGCAGAAAGAATAGAAAATATTGCCGCAGACTACTCCCTCCGGGCAGACTCAATCCGGGTAATTCATGGTGATACCCAGGATGATCTCTTTATTTCAAATAAATTTATAGTGAGTGTTATTGATGCAGATGCGAGACTTGAGGGGGTTCAGCGTGAAGTTTTAATTCTTATAATAAATAAAAACATTATTAAATCCATACATGCCTATCGAAACGACCGCAGCTCCGAAGCATTACTTAACAAAACTTTCTATGCAATCGGTGCCACGCTAATTACACTAGTGCTTTTACTCTTATTACACTGGATTATGAAAAGGGTTCGCATCCGGCTTGAAATGCTACTGAAAACTAAAATAGAAAATCTTGAATCACGTTCATTCCAGATGATTCGTTCAAAACAATTATGGATTACCTTCTACAGTTTTATTAAAACAATAAAGTTTCTATTGATATTAATAATTATTTTCATTTACGCACAATATGTTCTTGGACTTTACCCCTGGACAAAAGCCGTATCAATTTCACTATTGGGATTTTTCTTAAACCCATTGAGTGCGTTTGGTACCAGCATTTTGAACTTTATTCCTGACCTCGCTTTTTTAATTATAATATACTTTATAACCAGGTATCTGCTGAAATTAATTAAATTATTATTTTACGGACTTGAACACGGCACCATCAAAATTTCAGGATTTGATGCAGAATGGTCTATCCCGACTTATAAAATATTACGAATTCTACTTGTAGCATTTGCAATTATTGTTGCTTACCCATACATCCCCGGTTCAGACTCAGATGCATTTAAAGGTGTTTCACTATTTATCGGAATTTTGTTTTCTCTTGGCTCCTCATCATTAATTGGAAATCTGATGGCGGGATATTCTATGACGTACAGAAAAACTTTTAAGAAAGGCGACCTGGTAAAAATTGATAATTATCTGGGACAAGTAATGGATATGAAACTTTTTGTTACCCGGTTAAGGACCCCTAAAAATGAAGAGATTGTTGTTCCAAATTCTATAATTTTAAATAATAATGTCGTTAATTACTCATCTCTCGCCGCAGAGAGGGGTTTAATTCTTTACACCACCGTCGGAATTGGTTATGAAACTTCGTGGAGACAAGTTGAAGAAATGCTGAAAGTAGCAGCAGATAGAACTGAGGGAATTTTAAAAGAACCTTCACCATTCGTACTGCAAAAATTATTGGGAGATTTTGCCGTTACTTATGAATTGAACGTCTTCTGTAACGACCCGATTAATATGATGAAACACTACACAGCTTTGCATCAGAATATTCTGGATGTATTTAATGAAAATAACGTGCAGATAATGACACCAGCTTATGAAGGCGATCCTCACGAGCCAAAAGTTGTTCCTAAAGATAAGTGGTACCTGCCACTGGTCGGAAAATCAAAATCTGAAGGAGAAAAGAAATAGAATTTTGTCAGATTTTTTATTCGGGTAGTACTTAATAAACTGAAATAACAGGTTCCGTTTGTAATTATTGTAAAACCATTCATCACATAATTTTCTTACATTGAAAAATTCTCTTTAAGTTGTATTTCTTAAAATCTAATTATAAACACAGGTGAAATAATGAATAAACACAATCAGGTTCTTATTTATGTTCTTCTTTCTTTTTTAATTATAGCTTCCACTTTTTCACAATCGCCGGAGCGCAAAGATGTTCCCGATAAAAATAAATGGAATCTTTCAGATATTTATCCTTCTGTTGAAGCCTGGCAATCAGATGTAAAAAAGCTTGGTGGTGAAGTTGATAAATTATCAGCTTACCAAGGCAAGCTGGGTGAAAGTGCAGATGTTATGTTCACAGCACTCAGTACATCATCAAATCTTCTTAAAACTCTTTCAAAAGCATGGACTTATGCAAGCAATTTTAGCAACGAAGATTTGAATAACTCAGAAGCACAGGCAATGATGCAGCAAATGACGGCACTCGGAACAAAGTTTGGAGAAGTTACTGCTTATTATGAACCAGAAATTCTTCAGATTCCCAAAGAAAAAATTGAAATGTTTTTTAAGGAAAAACCTGAGCTTGCAAAAGATTTTAATATGTACATCAATAACATTCAACGACTACGTACGCATACTTTGACTGAGGCAGAAGAAAAAATACTGGCAAGCTTTGGATTGATTTCAGATGTTCAAAGTGATGTTTATGATATTTTCACAAACGCTGAAAAACCTTTCCCAAAAGTTACTCTTGTATCCGGTGAAGAGGTTGAATTAACTCCTTCTTCTTACACAAGATACCGGACACTTGAAAACAGGGAAGATAGAGCAAAAGTGTTTGAAACATTTTTCAATGGATATGGTGAATTTAAAATACTCTCGGCGCAAACCTCGGTGGAAAGGTGAAGAAAGATTGGGTTTATGCTAAAAACAGAAAATATGATTCTTCTCTGGAAGCTGCACTAAATGCAGACAATCTTCCTGTCTCGGTCTACACTACATTGATAGCAGAGGTTAATAAAAATCTCCCGACACTGCATCGTGCACTTGAATTGAAAAAGCGAATGCTTGGTCTTGATGCTCTTCATTATTACGATCTTTATGTTCCACTTGTTCAAAAAGTTGATATGAGCTTTACGGTTGAACAGGGACAAAAAGTTCTCCTTGAAGCATTGAAACCGTTAGGCAGCGAATATATTTCCACATTGCAGAAAGCATACGATAACAGATGGATCGATTACATTCCAACAGTTGGAAAAAGAAGCGGCGCTTATTCAACAGGTGGCGCTTATGATGTTCATCCATACATACTGATGAACTGGACAGATGATTATGAATCTGTTTCTACACTTGCTCACGAACTTGGGCATACGATGCACAGTTATTTTTCTAACCAGTTTCAGCCATTTTCAAAAGCAGACTACGCAACATTTGTTGCTGAGATTGCTTCTACTGTTAATGAAACACTTCTAAATGAATATGCTGTTAAGAATGCAAAG
>CAVUCF010000006.1:0-4817 GCA_963739915.1 uncultured Ignavibacteriaceae bacterium | reverse complement strand
TTTGGCATAACAAAAGCCCCTATTCAAATTCCACATTCATCTTTTTGCCAAGCAATCCTTCTAACGGCCATTCACCGAAATTAACTGCCTTTGCGTACTCAATTGCTTTGTTCGGTTCGAATCCTTTAAACTGAATTAAGTAGGCAGCCCACATATTACTTGCTCTTCTTCCAACTGTACAATGTAACAGTACCTTTCCTTCAGCTTTGTCGACTGCATTAGCAAATTTCAGCAATGCTTCGTTTGTGTATGGAAATTCCGTTCCACCTAATGGTATATGAATGTATTCCAATCCTAAACTGTCAACAACTGCTTTCTCATCGAAAGGAACATTTTCCCGATTGTCCATTTCACTTGGCGTTCGCAAGTTAATTATAGTTGTAACACCTTCAGATTTCAACATTGAAAATGATTCTGCTGATGGCTGACCACTTATATATAGGTCACCAACTTTTGCAAAGACTTCCTGGAATCCTGCTGCATCAAGCTTTATAGGAAATGAAACTGAATCCTGACTGAAAACAGTTTCAGCACTAAAAAGTAAAATGAGGATTAAAAGATGATTTAAGTATTTCATTTTATTTACTCCATATTTTTTATAAACAATTGCTTTCACAGGAATTTATCCAGATCTGTTTTAATGTTTTATAATCGCTACATTCTAACAAAGCATACTACGGAAGAGTATTCGTACCAGCCAATACATTCATCAGTTTTTCGCAGCCACCATTTCTAATGAACTCTGTATGCTCATCTATTGTTTTGAAGCACCGTCCTGTAATTTTACAACATTCCATTTCATAACCGGTCTCCTCATTGAATGCTTCTATTATTTTTTCTAGCTCATGATCGGATAAAGAGTATTTATAGTTTTGATGTCTGACCTTGTCGAGTGTTTTAATCCATATCGCAGCACTCAATGCGCCGCAAGCATTACCACTCAAACCAAGACCTCCGGCAAATCCGGCAACCATGACTATTTCTTCATTACTGGCTCCCATTTTTTTTGCAACTTCAGAAGCACAACTTATCGGCATTTGATGTAAATCCGTTGGTTGCTGAGATAATCCTTCTTTCGCTGATTGAATTGCTTCCGGAGCCCATTTATCAGCGAGAGAAAAACAGGTGATGGGTTTACCGGTTAGCATAAATTTCGCCAAACCAAATTTGCTTGTAAAATTACAATTTGTTATGTCATAACATTCAATGCTTTTTGCTCTGCTTATAAATGATTCCATAATGTGTTGAGTTGCAGTTATGGCTTGAGCTATAGCCTGACCCTGGTCATCATGTCTGCGAAAGGATTCCGCTCCAACAGCCAAAGCAGAACCCCAAAGCATTCCACATTGATATCCTTGCTGAAATATTCCACCTGCAAGCGGATCAGAGGCTCGTTCCTCATTTTCTTTAAGATGCCCGAATTCGCGGTTAAGAATATAAAAAAATGTATGAGAGCAAGCGCCTTTTGTTAAAAATACTTTCTTGGTGTCATTTTTAGTAGTCTTCATAATTATGATTCCTGTTTTTAACTGCTACTTTTATTTTCTAAAGTTATAACAACATTTCCCTTTTTGTCACCAGTATCGACATAATTTCAAGACATCGACGGAATCGTCCGTGACAACCGAGAAAATTTACTTTGACCTAGACAATAGAAATTGTACCGGTATACTTAATCTTTTTGCCCAGGCTGTTTCTGTATGATCTTCACCTGGAAATTCTTTGGTTGTCCAGTCTTTTTCGGTGTATCCTTTCTCAATCATAATTTTATCAACCTCAAGTTGATGAGGCTTATACAAACTATCAAGTCCGATTGTACCATAATCAAAATAGATTTTATGTGAACCAGCCTCAGGCAAATTAGCTTCAAGGTAATCTCTGAATTTCACTGAAACCTTCTCATTGGTTTTTTCATTTATCAACTCCTTTTTTGCTAACGGCCAGTGAGTTGACATACAAGCGGCTGCTCCAAAAACTTCCGGGTACTCACACAACGCATATAATGAAATAACCCCGCCCATACTCGAGCCCATTATAAAAGTGTTAGAACGATCGTTAAGGGTAGGGAAATTATTATCAATAAATGGTTTTAATTCTTCAGTAAGAAATAATAAATATTTATCTGACTGCGGTTTGGACATTAATTGTTGTGTTAAGATTATTTCCCTCTCATCCACCGGAATATTGCTAATAACTTTTTGAGGAAAATATTCAGAGTACCTGTATTCATCGTTATTCCATATACCAACCACGATGCACTCCCTTATTTCGTCCCTTGCAATTAATTCACCCAGAACTTCATCAACCATCCATTCCTGATTATTCCAGGTTTGAGAACTGTCAAAGAGCATTCGACCATCGTGCATATAAATTACAGGTACTTTTTGTTCTCATTATAATTTTCAGGAAGCCAAATATCTATGTTCCTTTCATCAATGTAATTTGAATTAAATGATTCTATCCTTACAATTTTGCCTGAAGATACATCAGGCAGTGACTGACTGCGAGAACTGTCAATACAAAATGTGCAAATAAGTAATATCATAATAGAAATACTCAAATGCTTGGTGACAACTAATTCAACGTTCATCTTGAAAAGTTAAATGGTTATTGAGTTCATTCATAATTCTTTTAACTGAGTGCTTTGCACCGGGCGAGAAAGATTCCAGGTAGTGATCCTGCGCAAGAAAAGAAATTTCCTGCTTTAACTCAGGATGTTTATTTGCAATCTTAACGATTAACTTTAACGCATTGACCCTCACCGAGGGAGCTTTATTTATTTGTTCCCATATGCCCAAACAAATATCAAATAGAACGCCTTCATATTTCTCATCAAGTTCCATCATTAAAAGAATTTTCAGTAATTCCCGCTGATGGCTGTCGCTTTTTGTCTTTGCAGCGTTTACAATTCTTTTAATAAACTTTTTTATTCTTTGATCGTTTTCTTCTATGACACTCCACAATAACCACGCTGCTCTCCAGGAATACGGCTGCTTGTCTGAGACAGCTAACTCAACAGCTTCTTCAAAATATTCCGGATGAGCTTTCATAAAAGAAATCATTTCATCTTTGTAGCAGCTTGTTAATGTTTTTTCTAATGCTGATTCCATTAGATGATTACTTTTATTTCTAATATTTTTGTTAGTACTTCATTGTCTGTGGGAACAGGATTTTTACTTCTGATAATTATCAGTTGATGGCTTTTCACCGAGCTCAATAATTTCAAAGTCGACCAGATCTTCCCAGTTTTTTATCCAGGTTTTAAATGAATCCGGGTTTTCCGTTTCCATTAGTTGAAAACATCTTTCTCCGCTTTTCTCAAGCCAGCTTTCAATAAAATACAATCCCTGCGGCAGCATTCTTCCGTGTTTGTGGAAGCGTTCATAAATTTTATCGAAGCATCCTTCACGATAATTTTCAATCACCATATATCTTGTCATAGATTGTCCGCTGCAGTTACTGTTGCTGCAAATATTTTTATCTAGCACTTCATTGTCTTTGGGAAAAGGTTTTTCTCATTCTTTATTCCAAGGTAGTCACGGTCGTACCGTGACTGAGCATTGCTGTCACGGAATCGTCCGTGACAGCCTAGTGAACTTTTATACTTTGCTACTGTGTCCTATAGTTATAACTACCTTTCCCCTTGCGTGACCTTCTTCAAGATACCGGATAGCTTCAGGAACTTCACTTAACGGATAACGCCTGTCAATAACTGGTTTTATTTTGCCAGCCTCAAGAAGATCTTTGAGCAGAAGCAGATCTTTTTTATTTGGTTTCGCCGCCCCTAACCCAACTATTTTCTTGTTCCCTGCCATTGAAATTATTGGTCCAAGAAACATTTGCTGAAACATACGAGACAAGGAAGAAAATCCGACGATGACACAAATTCCATTCGGACTTAAGAGCACGTTTAAGATTAACCACCGAACGATTTGCAATATTATCAATGATCAGGTCATACTTCTGGGAGGCGTTTGTGAAATCTTCTTTTGTATAATCAATAACTTTATCTGCTCCAATCGATCGCACCAGTTCCAGATTCCTGGTACTGCATACGCCGGTAACTTCTGCGCCGAAATATTTTGCAAGCTGAATTGCAAATGTTCCCACACCACCCGACGCGCCAATAATTAAAACTTTTTGACCGGATTGAATCTTTCCTTTATCGCGAAGAGCCTGGAGTGCGGTGATTCCTGCTACGAATATAGTCGCAGCTTCTTCAAAAGAAATATTGGCTGGTTTTGGTACCAATCTATTTTCATTAACGCATACATATTCTGCAAAGGCGCCGCCCCAACCGCAGTCTCCGAATACCTCATCCCCCGGCTGAAACTCTTTTACATTTTTGCCAACTGCTTCTACCTTCCCTGCAATGTCGATCCCGGGAATTATATTTTTTGGTTTAGTGAGTCCGAAAGCCAGGCGGGCAAATTTGGGTTCTCCTCTTATCATATGCCAGTCGGCTGGATTTGCAGATGCAGCAATAACTTTTACCAGCACTTCATTGTCTTTGGGAACAGGTTTTTCAACTTCTTTAAGTTGAAGAACTTCCGGTGGGCCGTATTTTGTGTAGATGATTGCTTTCATTGGGATTTGAAGTTGTTGTTGAATACTTTGGTTATATTTTTTATAACTCTTACCTATTGTTATAGTAATATTTCCTATTGTCCTTGCCTAAAACTTCATCAATAGATACTGAAACCGTATTATCGACATCGACGCTTCCTGATACATCAACACTGCCAGATACTTCGGCTGTGATGTAACCACCTTTGACATATACATTTTGCTTGGCTGGAATGATCCCAATATTTTGA
>CAVUCF010000005.1:0-13657 GCA_963739915.1 uncultured Ignavibacteriaceae bacterium | reverse complement strand
TATAGGTCATAAAGGCTGGAAACTAGAAGGATATTAGTAACACGCAAGGCGCATAAGGTTCTGGAAACCCTGGAAACGGGTTCCATAACCGTGCTCAACCCAATCAGCTTCCGGATTACTTTTAAATTCTTTTATGTAATCCATTCTTCAAGAAATCAAATATTTTCATTTAAATATATTAAGAATTGAAACCAACTGAAATTTACGATTTTAAATATCAATTTCCTTTTTATATTACGTCCTAAAAATAGCCAAAGCAGATATGAATACTTTTTAAATTATTAAAAATATCATTCCATAAAGTGTAGCAAAAAATTAGAATTTAGTACTTAAAGAGTAACTTATAAATAGTCAGGAAACCTTTTCCAAACTGGAGGGCGACACAGTAGTATATTTTTACTATTTGCTAATAATTATGGAGAGTCAGAAATTCGATGTAAATAACACTGCATTCTCACAGTTATTTTGTTCCCTGACAATTATTTAGAGTTTAACTTTACTCTAAAATGGTACATATAACAGAAGTCAATTATTTCCAAGCTGATACTTTTTCAGCTTTGCTAAAAGATTCACCCTGGAAATTCCAAGTATATCTGCTGCTCTGGTTTTATTGTTATTTGTAAACTTAAGAACGTGATTTATGTGTTCTTTTTCTAACTCAGAAAGCGAACATGGAATATCATTTTCATCTCCGGCTTGTACCATAGACGGAATGTGGTTGTTTTCAGTGAAGTAGCCAGGTAGGGATTTTTTTCTCAACTCGTTAGTAGACTCAACAATAATCGCGCTGTTTATTATATTGATAAGTTCGCGAACATTTCCCGGGAAAGAGTAAGCTTTGAGGCAGTTTAAAACCTGTTCAGATATTCTTTCAATATTCTTAGAGTACTTGTTATTGAACAAATTCAGAAAGTGATTGGATAAAAGTTCAATATCAGCTTTTCGTTCTCTTAATGGAGGAATAGTGATTGAATTGATGTTTAAACGGAAGAAAAGGTCTTTTCTAAAATTACCTTTCTGTATTTCTTCAAATAAATTTTTGTTGGTCGCTGCAATTATTCTTACATCAACTTTAATATTTTTTGTCGAACCAAGCCGATAGAATTCCTCATCTTGTAATACTCTAAGAAGTTTCACCTGTATTGGAAGAGTAAGCTCGCCGATTTCATCAAGAAATAAGCTACCGCCATTGGCTTCTTCAAAGAATCCGGCTTTATCTTTTTCAGCACCGGTAAAAGCTCCTTTTTCATAACCAAAAAATTCAGATGAAAACAGTTCCTGTGCAAATGCTCCTGCATTTACAGCGACAAATTTTTTTTCTCTCCTTGAGCTAATCTTATGTATTGCTTCAGCTATAAGCTCTTTGCCAGAACCACTTTCTCCCCAAATGAGTATACAATTATCGGTTTCTGCAAATTTCTCGACGATGCGAAAAAGCTTTATCATCTTTTCATCTTGTGTGATGATATTGCTAAAGGCATCTTTATATTTTAATAGTTCAAGAGTTGTTTTATGAATACTGTTTTCCTGATAATGCAGTTTCTGTTGTTCTTCGATTGCTGCATCTATAACTTTAAACAATTTTTCTTCATTTACAGGTTTAAACATGTAATCATATGTACCGAGTTTCATTGCAGAAATTGCCAGATCAATATCCTCAACTCCTGTTAATACAATTGTTTTGACAGGAGTGTTGTTCTTTACGATGAATTTAAGTATATCCAGCCCGGTAACTTTGGGCATATCCATATCGAGCAAAATAACATCAAATATATTCTTGCTAAGAAGCTTGTAGGCTTTTGTGCTGTCCTGAAGCAGTTCAACCTCATATTTATTTTTCTGAAGTAAGAGCACATTCAGAAAATTCAACACTGCCTGGTTATCATCAATTACTAATATCTTTGCCATTTAATTTCTTTGCTTAACCGGAAACCTGATTGTAAATGTTGTCCCATATCCTTTTTTAGATTCTACCTCTATTTTACCTTGATGATCTTTTACTATTCCGTAAGTGATCGATAGGCCAAGGCCAATACCACCTTTGTTTCTCTTAGTTGTAAAGAACGGATCAAAAATATTTTTAATAACTGCTTCATCAATCCCACTCCCGTTATCTGAAATGCAAAGCAATATTTCTTCTGCTATTCCATCATAATCGGTTATTATTTTAATAATGCCGTTTTTATTTTCAATAGCCTCAGAGGCATTCATTGTCAGATTAAGTAAAACCTGCTCAATTTTATTTATGTTACCTTTAAACAAAGGAATATTTTCATTCAGTTTAATTTCAAGCTGTGCATATTTCTTTATATGCTTCTGAGTTAAAGTTAGATTGTTTTTTATTATATAATTTAGATCAATATCCTCATTAATCTCTTCTTCGTCTTTCTTTGCAAAATTTCTGAGATCTTCTACAATCTTCTTTGTTCTGTTAGCACCATTTACCATATCCTTAACGAGTATGTTTATATTCTCTTTAAACAATTGGTAATTAAGTCGAGCTATTTTCAGTTCATTGTTGCTTTCATACTGCTGGTCAAGTAGGGGAAAAATATCTTCAAAGGCTTCCTGAACGATTTTAAGGTTTCCAAGAATAAAAGTATTTGGATTGTTTATTTCATGTGCAACTCCCGCTACCAGCTTACCAAGAGAAGCCAGCTTGTAGGATTGAAACATTTGTGATTCCATTCTTTTTCTGTCAGTTATATCTCTGCAGACTTCCAATACACGATCGACGTGACGTGGCGAGCCGTTTTCTGCGAAAATTGGGTGAGCACTTAGAGTAAAATATCTTTCTTTGAATTTTTTTTCGGCAGCAGAATCTACTGCGTCCTCAAAAGTTTTTAATGCAGGGCATTCTGCACATCGCTGATCGGAATTAAATAATTTTACATGGCATTTACCGCCTTCTCCAATCTCTACTTTATTTGACATCAGAATATTAAAATCGTGATCAACTACAATTATCTTATCAGCAATAGCGTGGATAAAAGTTTTAAGCTGCTCTCTTTTTTGATGACATTCTTCTGTAATTTTGAAGAGAGCTTCATTTTTAGCTGTTAATATTTTTTTTTGCTTCTCGAGATTGCTTGCTTCTTCCCGCTTTTCAAGAATTTTTGAGAATTTATGTGCTACCTCATCAATTAATTTTCTTTCTTCTTCAAGAAAATCCAACCCTTTTCTAAGATATATTTTTATTTCTCCTTTCCCTTTTTTATTTACTAAAACTTCAGCTGATAGTATTTCAGTTACATCTTTAGTTGACCAATTTGATCTACCATAAATCTTATCATTTATTATAATATTTGCTATCGTTTCTTCGGGGTACTGAAATCCTTCCTCGATTAAGTCTGCACATTTGTCTAAAAAAGTATCAAGCTGTTGCATTGAATCATATTCACTTGAAATATTATATAGGCATTCAAGTTCCTTTACACGTTCTCCTAAATCATGTTCAATTCTTATGAAGTGGGTGATATTTTCCTTTTTTCCAAAGCTGTAATTTCCGTCTGATGTTGAAAAGAGAAGAAATTCTTCATCTATATCTGGAAATTTAATAGTGTATGGCAAACCCGAAGCTTCGACGAAAGAGACTGCTTCGTTGAACTTGTTAAATAAAATATTTTCTTTGTGAACAGCTAAATCGAGTTGACTAAGATTGATATGATTTTCAAGAAGTAATTTCCGTAGCAAACTCCCCTGAAAAATCGGCTTAAGATTATGATCAAGAAGTGCAATATTATCAAACAGATCGTTGATCAATCGAAAGTTACTTTGCGTAACCATGATTATCACTCTAACTTATTTTTTACACTGCTAAAATAATAATTATCCTGATAATGTATAATATGTTTTAAGTTATCAAAAGTTGTAAAATCAGCTTGATGTACTGAAAAATGCAGTTTACTATTAGTAAATCCGTTGTTGAAATATTCTTTCATCCAGGATTTATTTACGTCTGAATGTTTATAGAACCTGTTTGTTTTCTTAATCTCATCAAAAATTTCAACAGATGAATTGTAGATAAAGCCACCAGTAAAGCTTGAAGCGAGTTTAGATACTAATTGCCAGTTTTCATACTCATTAAGTCCGTTGACTACTTTGCTGCTCTTCTGAACTTTATTATCGCAGCGAGTATAAGTCCCGCTTTGCTCAATATGATTTGCCGCTGGCAAAACTACATCTGCTTCATCGGTTGTGTTTGTATGATACGCATCTGATACAAGAAGGAATTCAACGCCGTTGAAGTATTTCGTATTCTCCCTTCCGTTTAATGGGTCTTCGCCAAAAATCAACATTCCCTTTATTTCGCCTTTCTTTATTCTTACTGCAAGATCAACAGGTTTAAAAATATTTGTAAGATCTGCATTCCATGCTTTACCAATTTTTTCAATCTCCTCTGTTTCGTCATACTTAACATAGCCGGGAAGATACGCAGGGATTACTCCCATATCTATTAGACCCGTAGAGTTGTTAAACTCTCTAAGAATTATAATCCCGTTCTTTTCTTTTCCAATTCTTCCGGTTAGCATGAGGAAATTAGAAACGGCTTTTAAATCATTTACGGACTTATCTGATCTGGAATCAATATTATAAATGAAAATAATATTTGATAAAGGATCTTTCATAAGAGAAACAAGTGCTTCGAATTTAGTTCGATCTATTCCGGAGTAATTGATAGCATTTGAAATATCAACTGATGAGAGTTCCGCTTTAAGTTCATTAAAATTTGTTGATCTGTCATTTACAAATTTTTCGTCAATAAATCTTTCTTCAATTATTGATTTGTTCACAGAGTCAATCAGATAAGTATTTGTTCCTTTTCTGCTGTCAACCCAGAGATCTGCATACTTGGTAAGTATTATTTCAGACGAATTCATTAAAACTAACTTCGCACCACGTTTCTGTGCTTCTTTTATCTTAAGCTCCATTACAAGATTTTCTTCGGATAGATTGGAATTAACAACAACAATAACATCAGCATCTTTCAGATCATCCATAGAAACAGTAGAAGAAGTGAATCCAGTCATTGAATCCAGACAACCCTGCTCGGTATCAAATACTAAATTTGAGAAGCTGGAAATATTATTATTCTTCAGACCAATCCTGGTAAATTTCTGAAGCAGATAAAGTTCTTCGTTTGAAAGTTTAGGTGAAGCGAAAACTGCAATAGAATCCCGACCATATTTTTCTATTAACGCTCTTATTTGCTTTTCAGTATATTTAATTGCTTCGGTTGTATTAACAAAATCAATAATCCCATGCTTTCTTATCTGCGGATATACAACACGATTTTTATTCATCAAATAACGGTGTCCGAATCTACCTTTGACACAAAGATAGCCTCTATTATGTGAATCCTTAATTTCTTCTGTCGTGTTAGACACATAAAAAATATCATCACTTACTTTCTTAAAATTTAATTTGCATCCTACTGAGCAGAAACTGCAAATTGTTTCAAGGTTTTCTTTTGGGAGAGTTCCTAAAATCTTAAATGGAAACTTTTCACTTATTGCTCCTGTGGGACAGGCATCAATACAGTTACCACAGGAAACACAGTTTGTTTCCGAAAGTGCTTTTTCCATTGCGGGTTTAACAACGGATTTGAATCCGCGGTTTATAAATCCAAGCGCTGATACTTTAAGAATTTCGGAACAGGTACGGACGCACCTACCGCAATTGATGCACTTATTTGGATCAAGCATAATGAACGGATGTCTTCCGTCTGCTAGATATTTTTTAGTTTCTCCAATAAATTCTGAAATATTTACATTGTATTCATCACAGTATTTTCTTAGCTGACAATCGTAATATTCTGAGCAGCCGCATTCGAGACATCTTGTAATTTCACCGAGAACCTGCTCCTCGTTTAATCCTTTTTCAACTTCTCTAAAACTATGAATGCGATCTGTGACTTCAAGTTCTTTCATCTTTTCGCGAGCAAGTTTCCCGAATCCTTCAAACTCTCTTTCGTTTATCTTGGTAAGATTATGTTTAAAACTGTAAAACTTTCCATTACCATTTTTGGCTTTTCCTGTAGTAAGATAATTCATAATTGCTTTTGCGGCTTTTTTCCCTTGTGCAATTGAAGTGATAGCAGTAAGTGGACCAGTAACAACATCACCACCTGCAAATACTCCTGGAATAGAAGTTTCCATTGTTTCTTTGTTCACACAGACTGTTCCCCATTTTTCAAGTGTACATTCTTTATCAAATTTTGTAAAACCATTGTCAACAGACTGACCGATAGCACTGATCAGATAATCACAATTAATTATAAACTCCGAACCTTCAATTTGAACAGGTTTTGCTCTTTCACCCGGCTTGCCTTCGACTAATCCCATCTTTAAACATTCTATTGCCTTAAGCTTATGCTCTTCTGAAATAATAGATTTGGGATTTGTAAGAAAAAGAACCTCAATTCCTTCCTTCTGAGCAGCTTCAACTTCTTCGGGGCTTGCTGGCATTTCTTTGATGCTTCTTCTGTAAACAATTTTAACTTTATCAGCTCCACATCTCAATGCGGTTCGAGCAGCATCAATTGCTGTATTACCACCGCCAACAACTACAACGGTTCCATCTAATTCAGGAATAAAACTCAATTCAACTTCTCTAAGAAAATCTATCCCACGGAAAATCCCATAAGTAATATCTTCGCCGGTTAAACCCATTTTGCTTGCTTTATGTGCCCCAACACCTACAAACACAGAATCAAATCCATTCTCAAAAAGACTATGCATACTGAAATCAACACCGAGTTCTACTCCAGTTTGTACTTCTACACCAAGATTCAGAATCCAATTAATTTCTGAATCAAGAATTTTTTTAGGAAGACGGTATTCTGGAATACCGTAACGTAACATTCCACCAAGCTTTGGCAGTTTTTCAAAAATAGTTACTGAATAACCTTCGACAGTTAAATAATATGCACAGGAAAGTCCTGCTGGTCCACCGCCAATGATTGCGACTTTCTTTCCATTTTTTTGTTTAATTGACGGCGTCCATTTATTCACATTATCATAGTCCGCAATAAATCTTTTTAGTGCATTTACCGAAACAGGTTCATCAATAAATTTTCTTCTACAAGCAGCTTCACAATCTCTCACACACACTCTTCCGATGGAAAGAGGAAGTGGATTATTTTCCTTAACCAGTTTTAGTGCTTCTTTATATTTTCCCATAGATATTAATGCTATATATGTTTGTGCATCAACACCGGCTGGGCAATTATTTGTACAGGGACCGATACAATCTGCGTAATGATTCGACATTAACAATGCAAGTGCAGCTCTTCTGGATTCAAAAACACTTTCACTCTTAGTATGAATTTTCATTCCGCTGCTGACTTTTGTTGAACAAGCAGGTATAAGCTTATTCACTCCTTCAACTTCAACAACACATAAGAAACAGGAAGTGAAATGTTCAAGACGTTTATCGTGACAAAGAGTAGGTATTTCATCAATTTTGTTCTGATGTACTGCCTCGAGTATTGTTATTTCAGGATTAACTGAAATTTCTTTTCCGTTGATTGTTATTTGTATCTGTTCCATAATAATTTTCCTTTATACTTTTGCAATTGCATTCAGTCGGCACACTTCATAGCACTTACCGCACTTATTGCACAGATCATAATTAATTTTATGGACTTCTTTCTTTATCCCGCTCATTGCACCGGTTGCACAAGCTTTAAGACAAACCATACAGCCTTTGCATAACTCTTCAATAATTTGATATGTTACCAATGAGTCACAACTATGGGCAGGACACTTTTTATTGAAAATGTGTGCTTCATATTCTTCACGGAAGTATTTGATTGTTGTTAGAACAGGATTTGGTGCCGTTTGTCCCAGTCCGCAAAGTGAGCCCATTTTTATTTTTTGTGCAAGAGTTTCGAGCAGGTCAATATCTCCTTCTTTTCCGTTTCCTTCAGTAATTCTTTCAAGAATTTCAAGCATACGTTTTGTTCCAATTCTGCAGAATGTACATTTACCGCATGATTCAAGTTGAGTAAAGTTGAGGAAATATCTTGCAAGATCAACCATGCAAGTAGTTTCATCAAGAACTATTAATCCACCTGAACCCATTATAGCACCGGTGCTCGTAATTTCATCGTAATCGATTTTCAAATCGCCCATAGTTGCAGGGATACAGCCGCCTGAAGGTCCGCCAATCTGTACAGCTTTAAACTTTTTATCGTTTTTAATTCCACCACCTATATCATAAACGATTTCATTGATTGTCATTCCCATAGGAATTTCGACAAGACCCGTACGTTTAATTTTTCCAGCTAGTGCAAATACTTTACTTCCTTTACTTTTCTCAGTTCCAAGAGCAGCATATTTTTCCCAGCCATTAAGAATTATCCACGGAACATTCGCAAAAGTTTCTACATTATTAATATTGGTTGGTTTACCCCAGAGTCCACTTTGAGCTGGAAATGGAGGACGGAGTCGTGGAAGACCTCTTTTCCCTTCAATGGAAGCCATCATTGCAGTTTCTTCACCACAAACAAAAGCACCGGCTCCTTCTTTAATTTTAATATCGAAACTGAATGATGAGCCAAGAATATTTTTACCAAGAAAACCTCTGCTGTAACACTGGCTGATAGCTTTTCTTAACCTCTTGATTGCGAGTGGATATTCTGCCCTTATATAAATATATCCCTCATCCGAACCGATTGCGTAGGCTGCAATCATCATTCCTTCTAGAACAGAATGAGGATCTCCTTCAAGAACACTCCTATCCATAAATGCACCCGGATCTCCTTCATCAGCATTGCAGATCAAGAATTTCTTATCCGATTTTTCTTTGTTGGCAAGTTTCCATTTTATTCCTGTAGAAAAACCGCCACCACCACGCCCTCTTAAACCTGATTTAATGATGATATCGATGACCTGTTCCTGTGAATATTCATTTAATACTTTATGAATTGATCTATAACCATCTTTGGTTATGTATTCATCAATTGAAGCGGGATTAATTATTCCACAATTACGTAATACAATTCTTGTTTGATTTTTTAGGAAGGATTCTTCAGTGCAATGATCTTTACTTCTAATTATCCAATCTTTAACTGGTTGATTATTGATAATGTGCTCATTAATTATTCTTCCGACTTTATCAACAGTTACTTTTGAGTAAAGACTGCATTCTCCACCTTCAGCTGTATCATCTTCAACTTCAACTAATACTTCCTCATAACACATTCCGTTGCATCCAGTTTCATAAAGCTCTGCTTCGATATTTTTACTAATTAACTCATCTTTTATTTTATTGAAAATCAATTCACCGCCAGCTGAAATGCCACATGTACCAAGACCAACTTTAATTTTTTTCATAACTGACCTCAGCTTTTTCAGATTTTTTGTATGTACTGATAGCTTTTTTAATTTTATTCTGATCAAGGTTTCCGAAAGTCTCGTCATTAATCATCATTACAGGAGCTAATGAACAACACCCAAGACATGCAACTGATACAAGTGAGAACAAACCATCGTCCGATGTTTCTCCGATTGATATTCCTACTTCATCTTGCAGTATTGAAAGAACAGTTTTAGCCCCATTTACATGACAAGCAGTTCCTTCACAAATTCTGATTATATTTTTACCCAGAGGTTTTAAGCGGAATTGGGCATAGAAAGTTATTACACCATAAATTTCTGCGGGTGGAATTCCTACAAGCTCACTGATGTAGTAAATAATCTTTTCGGGGACATAGCCATAAGAATCCTGAGCCGATTGCAGCAATGGAATAAGTGAACCGTGCTGGTGACGTTTATTAATTAAATCTACTTTGAAATTAAGTATCTCTTTTTTTTCTTCAAGAATTTCTACTTCTATCATTTAATCACCTTGCTGAATTACATTTCGAAGATGTTGATTACAGGATATTCTTTTACTTTAAGCACACCATCGAGGTTTATAATTTTATTTTCAAGGATCTTATCAATCTCGCTGAACTGTGTTCCGAAAACCATCATGATAATATTGTAGTTACCTGATGTATAATCGCAGTAAAGAATATTTTCAGTAAGTCGAAGAACAGGATATACACGCTCTAATTTTTCACGGTCAACATCAAGAAGAACATAAGAGTAAACGGCTTTTTTCGAATCTCTTACTTTGCTCATAGCCGGGTTGTCTTCAAATAGAGAAATGCCTGCAGACTGTACAATTTCCTTAATGTTATCATTCAACAGTGGTACACTTACGGGGAGGAAGACTGTTTCTTTTATTCCTTCAAGGGACAGAATTTCTTTATCATAGATTTCCCTACATTTATCTATTGAACTCGATTGCAACAAAACGAAAATGTCTATGTCTCCACGAGTTGCATCACAATAAAGAATATTTTCCATGAAATATATTTTCTGGTACAGTGAGAAATAGTCAACATCCTCTTTAACTTTAATTAGAACATAGGCAGCAGTTGTCTTTGCTTCTTCTTTTTCTGTTTCTTTTGGATGTTTGGGATGTTTTTCTAGGATTTTATTTATTTCGAAAATTAAATCGTCGGCTGTAAATGGTTTTTCTAGCAGTCCGTCTTCTTTCAGTTCTTCAATCTCAGTAAGCTCAAGCTTATCAGCATATCCGGTAATGTACATCATTGTTGCATCCGGATATTTCGATTTGATGATACGTCCAAGTTTTAAACCGTTTATATCCGGCAGATTTATATCAACAACAACTGATTCGAGATTTACGGAATTCTTTTTATACAGTTCGAGCTTATTAAGTGCTGTTAAACCGCTGTCACAGGGTTCAACATCATAACCAAGCTGGTTCAGTGATAATGATAAAGATCTACGGATTGAAGATTCATCATCAATCAACAAAATTCTTTTTTGTTCAGTAGAGTGGGATTTGGTTTCATTTAACATTTCATTCTCCTAAAAGTTTTCTATTTTATGGGCAATGAGCATGCCACAAATAGAAATGCTGATTTTAGTAAAAATGTTGAGGATGATTTTGGGGAAAAGTTGAAATCGATAAATAAATTAGCAGTATTGCAGAGAAGAGACCATTGACCGTTAAATTATTTAATAGGCAATTTTACAGTTAAAAAAATGAGGAACTAGTCCTAAAACATAATATTATATATAATTAAACTTGCTGCTTTTTTGACCTCTCATTTTTAATAACTTTTTAAGTTGTAAAAACTTAGCTCACTTATTAAGGGAGAAATGACGAGTGTATATAGAAATTTAACTATGTTACGCCCTAAAAAAAGGCGAAGCAAGTAAGGAGGCTACAACCTGCTTCGCCACTGAAATCGATGATTCGGTAATTACAGTTTCATTATCATCGATGAAGAGAAGTCCTTATACAACTCCCTGGTCAATCATTGCATCAGCAACTTTTAAGAAGCCACCGATGTTTGCACCGTTAACATAGTTGCCTGGAGTTCCGAATCTGTCAGACATTTCAACACAGGTCTTATGTATGTTTCTCATAATCATCATTAGCCTGTTGTCAACTTCTTCTCTTGTCCACGGCAAACGCATACTGTTCTGCGACATTTCAAGACCTGATACAGATACTCCACCTGCATTGGCTGCTTTTCCTGGCCCATAAAGAATTTTATTCTCCAGGAAGATATTAACTCCATCAATTGTGGTCGGCATATTTGCACCTTCACTAACAACATAAACACCATTCTTTACTAAGTTCTGTGCATCTTTTGCATTTATTTCATTCTGTGTAGCACTTGGGAAAGCACACTGTGCTTTATGATTCCACAATGGGTTATGATCCATATTTCCATCCAGCGGAGTGAACACTGCCTTCTTATACTTATCAGTGTATTCTTTTATTCGTCCTCTTCTGACATTCTTTAATTCCATAATATAAGCCAGCTTTTCTCTGGTGATTCCTTCTTCATCGTAAATGTATCCGTTAGAATCAGAAAGTGTAACTGCTTTTCCGCCAAGATCAAGAATTTTTTCTATAGTGTATTGAGCTACGTTTCCGCTTCCGGAAACGAGACAGGTTTTCCCTTCTAAAGTCTGTTTCTTTGTTCCGAGCATTTCTGCAGCAAAGTAAACTGCACCGTAACCGGTTGCTTCTGGACGAATTAGAGAGCCGCCCCAGTTCAGTCCTTTTCCAGTAAGAACACCGGTAAATTCATTTCTTAATTTTTTGTATTGACCAAATAGATAACCGATCTCTCTTCCGCCAACGCCAATATCGCCTGCAGGAACGTCAGTGTTAGGACCAATATGACGGAACAGCTCGCTCATAAATGATTGGCAGAATCTCATAATCTTTAAATCACTTTTTCCCTTAGGATCAAAATCAGATCCGCCTTTTCCGCCGCCCATTGGCAAGGATGTTAAGCTGTTTTTGAAAACCTGTTCGAAAGCTAAGAATTTCAAGATTCCAAGATTTACAGATGGGTGAAATCTTAATCCGCCTTTGTAAGGACCGATGGCGCTGTTCATTTCAATACGGTAACCGATATTGATATGTACTTCACCTTGATCATCAACCCAGGGAACCCGGAATATAATTATTCTTTCCGGCTCAATAATTCTTTCGAGAATTTTTGCAGAACGATATTCTGGATGTCTTTCCAGGACAAGAGCTAATGATTCTGCGACCTCCTGAACTGCCTGGTGAAATTCTGGTTGTGCGGGATGTTTGGCCTTCACTTCAGCCATTAAATCTTTTACATATTCTGACATTTTTCCTCCGGATAATTAGAAGTTAGAAATTAGTTTTAGGATTATTTTCTAATAATCATTGAAATGAAACTACACTAACGGAGCGTGATAGGAAAGAATAGAATTTATGAAAGTTGTGTAACAGAAATTGTTACAAAATAATTTTGCGGGGACAAGTGTTTATATTTCAACCAGCTTATTTTGAAGCACGTATTGAGTTAATTCAACGTTAGACTTCAATGACATCTTTTCTAAAATTCTGTTACGGTATGTGTAAACTGTATTAATGCTTATTGCTAATTCCTGCGCAATTTCTTCCGCAGTTTTACCAAGGGCGATATTGCACATAATCTGGTATTCGCGGTCGGACAGTTTTTCATGTAAAAGTGCTTTATCTGAATCACCGAATTTTTCTGCAAGCTTTTCTGCAAGAGAAGGGTTTATATATTTTCCGCCCGAAACAATTTTCCTGATTGCAACCACAAGCTCTTTTGGAGCACTGACTTTTTTCAGATAGCCCGATGCACCTGCTTTTATTGCACGAATACCATACTGGTCCTCACTGAACATGCTTAAAATTAAAACAGGCAAGTTTGGGTAGAGCAGTTTGATATCCTTCAAAGCTTCAAGTCCACTTTTGCCCGGCATATTAATATCTAGAATAACCAGATTCCATTTTTCTTTTTCAAGAAGCTCCATTAGACTGTTTGCATTATCAGCTTCACCTGAAACCAGAATATCTTTTTCCTCGGCAACAATTTGCTTCAATCCTTCCCGCACAATTGCGTGATCATCTGCAATAAGAATTTTTATTTTGCCTGCTGCCATTTTTTTCTAATCACTTGGAATTTCTACTTTTACCGCTGTCCCTTTACCTGCAATCCCCTCAATGTAAACCTGTCCTCCGAATACCATAGCCCTTTCTTCCATTCCATGAATACCGAGAGATTTAAAATCCTTAATTTGATCCAGTGTAATTCCTTTCCCGTTATCCT
>CAVUCF010000004.1:0-8218 GCA_963739915.1 uncultured Ignavibacteriaceae bacterium | reverse complement strand
CCTGTAACACCATAGCTATTAGGAAACATAAAGCCATTCCTGCGAGCGAAACTAGTCAGGAATCTGATACTAAAAAATCAATTTTCAGAAATCTTCCGGCAACTCTTTTAGCTGCTGATAGCTAAACACAGGTCCATCTTTGCAAACATAAACACTTCCAATGTTACATCTACCGCATTTACCTAAACCGCACTTCATTCTGTTTTCAAGAGTCGTAAGAATGTTTTCTTCTTTGAAACCGAGCTTCAACATTACAGGGAGTGTGTACTTTATCATAATCGGAGGGCCACAAATTATTGCGACAGAATTATCACTTAAAGGAGAAACCTTTTCAACAATTGCGGGAACGAATCCAATTTCACCATTCCATTCCGTTGTTTCACCACCAGGATCAACAGTTACGACGGTCTTCACATCTTTCATTGATTTCCATTCTTCAATCTCTTGCTTATAAACAAGATCAGAAACAGTTCTAGCCCCATAAATAATTGTGACATCTTTAAATTGAGATCGCATATCAAGAACGTTCCATATAGCACATCTTACCGGAGCTAAACCTATTCCGCCAGCGATAAATACGACATTCTTTCCCTTCATATCTTCAACAGGAAAATAATTACCGTAGGGTCCGCGAAGTCCCATTGTATCACCAACTTTAAGCCTGTTCAAAGCGTTGGTTACTTTTCCATACATTTTAAATGAGCATTCGAGAAACTCCGGCCGGGTTGGAGATGATGCGATGCAGAATGTGCATTCACCTTCACCAAAAACAGAATACTCGGCAAATTGTCCGGCTTTGAAACTAAAATGATTCTGGATCTCACGATCTTTAAATTGCAGACGAAAAGTTTTTATGTCTGGTGTTTCTACAATAATATCTTTTATTTCTACAAGATCAGGTTTGTATATGTTCATATTAAACTTTTTTTAATTGTTTACACTTAAGGTTTCTAAAGAATGTGAATTGATATCTTCCAGGATCAACCCGATGTCAATTAAAACAGGACAGCCCCTTGTACATCTTCCGCATCCTGTGCAAAGTATCTCATCAAATCTGTCTTTATAATATTTGAATTTGTGTGATACTCTTTGACGGTATCGTTTACCTTGAATTTCTCTCGGGTTGTGTCCCGATGCATGTTTTGTAAACAATTCAAACTGACAACTATCCCAGTTTTTTACTCTTCGTCCGCACGAGTAACAATCTTCATCAACAATATCAAAACAATGGCAGGTTGGACAAACGTAAGCACATTGTGCACAGCCAAGACAAGTTTCGCCAGCATTAAGCCAAAAGTTACTTTCGAAATTATTATCAAGCCATAGTTTTATATTCTCAGCTGAAAATCTTTTTTCCTGAATAGGAAAATCGTTTGATGGTGCTAATATATTTTCATCTTCGGTAATGAAAGTCTTGTTTGCTGCAATGAAATCTCTACCTTTATCAGTTATTGGTTTCATAAAATATTTATCATCACTCAAAGGGATCAGGAAGATATCCGAACCATTTTCTGAAAGGGGAGAGAGACCAACAGAAGTGCAAAAGCAATTTTCATCTGAGAACTTACAGGCTAATCCGATTACGATTGTGTTTTCAACACGTTTATTAAAAAACTCATCCTTGAAATCCCAATTAAAAACTTTGCTTAATACTGGAATAGCTGAAGCATCGCAAGGTTTAGCTCCAAAGATTACAGTTTTTGCCTCTGAATCAGGAGCATCAATCAACTCGTAATCATCCTTTTTTCTTTTATAGAAAAACAGTGTTTCCGATTTAGGGAAGAAATGTTCCTTCATAGAAATATCGGTTGGCTTTAAAGCCGAGTCGATTATTAAATCCTTTGCATCCTTGATTTGGGAGTATTTACTTCCGTCCTGAGAAGGAGAAATTACTATCCAGTTTTCAACGAACAGCTTTGAAGCTAAATTGATTGTTTGGTCTTTTGTAATAACATAATTCTTCATATCATTTTTCTCACATAATAAAATCTTCTTTGTCGGAAGTATTATAGCTTCCGATTAACGTCGGTTGATCAGGCTCGATCCCATGCCTGTAATTAAATTCTTTCAAAGCGACCATTCCCATTTTTCTATTTAAAAGGGAAAGCGGAATATCCATCGGGCAAGCGCGTTCACATTCATTGCAGCCTATACATCTTCCGCTTAGATGAAAAGCCCTGATAATGTTCCATGCAAAATTTCCTTTTGTTGTTGGACTCGAATCAATCCATTGAGGCATTGATTTTTCAACTATGCATTGTTCGCAATAACAGAGTGGACAAGCTTGTCTGCAAGCATAACACTTAATACATTTTTCAAATTCTTTTTCCCAGAAGTTCCATCTTTCTTCAGCTGATAGAGCTTCAAATTCAGCCAAAATATTTTTAGTCAATTCAGATTTAGCAAAGTCTTCAAGAGCTCCTACGATATAGTCAGCATGTTTTGGAGTGCGGAGTTCGCAGATGCTGCATTTCATTTGTGAATTTTCTTTGTTGTAATCAATGTTGATATCTTTCACAACGCCATTGCAATTCATCCCTATAATTATAATATCGTCACGTTTGATCTGATTTTCCTGTATCAATCCAATTATAGCTTTTATATCACACCCCTTTGCAACGATTCCTATCTTACCTTCTTTTGGTTTTGGAAGTCGTGTTAAATACACAGCAAGATTGTAAACTGCTTTTTGATTGAATGTAAGTTTTTCAGCATCATCAGAAGTATGGGCAATGAATGGTTTAATACGATGAAATTTATCTTCAGCGTAACCAATTATGTATCCAACTTTTTTTGATTCGAGAAGCTCGTTAGATATTTCAATTAACTGTTTCATAAATCAGTTTGATTTTCAATTTTTATTTGCTAACGGTAATTCAGTTTCTTTGTTCAGGTTTTTGTATCCCTGAAACGGACCTTTTACACGGACGGAATCAATTACATTATTCACAACATCAACCCACTTCTTTCCTTCAGACGCAGAGACCCATGAGAAGTAAAGCCGGGAAGAATCGATTCCAACAAAATCCATGAGTTGTTTGAAGAATATCCATCTTCTTCTAGCATGAAAGTTTCCTGTGTTGTAATGGCAGTCTCCGGGATGACAACCGGAAACCAGCACACCATCTGCACCTTTCTCAAAGGCTTTTATAATGAACACCGGATCAATTCTTCCTGTGCAAGGCACGCGTATTAATCTTGCGTTTGGTTGCTGTTTTAATCTGCTCGTTCCGGCAAGATCGGCACCAGTGTAAGTGCACCAGTTACAAACGAAAGCGGTTATCTTTGGTTCAAATTTTTCTTGTTCCATTTTTATACCTCTGCAAACGCATTTATTTGAGCATATATCTGATCATCTTTAAATCCGAGAAGCTCAACAGACTTAGATGGACAAGTTGCATTGCAAGTACCACAACCCTGGCACAATCCTGAGTTAACATACGCAACGACTTTGATGAGATTTCCGTTTCGGTCTTTTATTTCTTTAACTTCTACAGCATTATAAGCGCAAACTTTTTTGCAATACAGACAACCTGCACAAGTTGCTTCATTTACTTTTGCGACTATAGGTTCTCTCTCAAGCATATCTGAACCGAAAAGTACGAGTGCTTTTGCAGCTGCAGCAGAAGCCATTGCAACTGAATCTGGAATATCTCGCGGTGAATTGCACGCCCCAGCAAGAAAAATTCCGCCGCTGCTGGTTTCAACTGGTCTTAATTTTGGATGAACTTCATTAATGAAACCGTATTTATCATAAGGAACACCAAGAGTCTGTGCAAGTTTTGGTGCTTCCGTTTGAGCCATCATTGCAGTTGCAAGCACGACCATATCCGCATCAATTTCTACTTTTACCCCAGCAATTGTGTCTTCGCCTTTAACAATAAGTTTTCCATCATCCTGATAAATTCTTGAAACTCTTCCGCGAATATATTTTACCCCGTCTTCTTCAATAGCTCTTCGAACAAATTCTTCATACATCTTTCCGCCGGCACGGATATCCATATAGAAAACATAAGCTTCACCATCGTGAACTTTATGTTTAAAAAGCATTGCGTGTTTTGCAGTGTACATACAACAAATCTTGCTACAATATGAAAATCCTTTTGCTTCATCACGACTTCCAACACATTGAATAAAAACAATTTTCTTTGGAACTTTTTTATCTGAAGGTCGAAGCATTTCTCCAGAAGTTGGACCGGAAGCACTTGCAATTCTTTCGAACTGTAATCCACTTACGACGTCTTTATATTTTCCGTAACCGTATTCTCCATAACCATGGATTGGGCTATCATCAGGTTTTTTATCGATGGTATAAAGTTTATAACCAGTTGCGATGATGATTGAGCCAACTTCTTCTTTAATAAATTCGTCCTGCTGTTCGAAATCAATCGCCTCTCTTCCACAAACTTTTTTGCACAGCTGGCATTTGCCATTTTTGAAATAAGTGCAAACGGTGCGATCAATAACTGGAATATTTGGAACAGCCTGAGGAAAAGGAACATACATTGCGGGACGGTTTGCCAGCCCCTCATCAAATTCACTTAGTGCAACTTTTTTAATCGGACATTTTTGAACACACAAACCGCAACCTGTGCAAAGTTCATCCTTAACTGACCTTGCTTTCTTCCTGATGGTAACAGAAAAGTTTCCGATAAATCCGTCAACATTTTCTACTTCAGAATAACTCATCAATTTTATTTTTGGATGCTGATAAACTTCAACCATCCTGGGGGTCAAAATACATTGTGAACAATCCAGAGTCGGGAACGTTTCGGAAAGCTGACTCATATGCCCGCCGATTGATGGCTCTTTTTCAACAAGGATGACTTCATATCCAGCATTAGCTATGTCAAGTGATGTCTGTATTCCGGAAATCCCTCCACCGATAACTAACGCTCTTTTTGTAACGGGAACTCTGATTGGAGTTAAAGGCCCATTGAACTTTACTTTTTCGACCATCATTCTCATTAGGTCAATAGCTTTTGAAGTCGCCGAAGGAACATCATCGTGAATCCATGAGCAATGCTCGCGAAGATTTGCTATCTCAACCAAAAAAGGGTTAATTCCCGCATCACTACAAGCTTTCCGAAAAGTTTTCTCGTGCATATGAGGCGAGCAGGAACCAACAACAACCGCATCAAGATTTTTTTCTTTGATCGCTTGTTTGATAAGATTCTGTCCGGGATCTGAACACATGTATTTATAATCTTCTGAATGAACAACTCCCGGAAAATCAGCACAAGCTGTTGAAACAGCAGGACAATCAACTGTTCGGCCGATGTTTTCTCCGCAGTGACAAGTAAATACACCAATTCTCATATAGCCACCTCTTCCACCTTTACCTTTTCTTCAAGCATCGGAACTGGATTTATGTAATGTAAGTGCAATCCTAAATCTTTGTAATTCAATCCCATTGATAAACCTATCAGCTGAGTCAGGTAAAGTATCGGGATTTCTTTTTGCTCAGGATATTTTTTAAGAATATTTTTTTGTCTCATATCTAAATTTGAATGGCACATCGGGCAGGCAACAATAATTACATTTGCATCGTGCTTAATTGCATCATCAATAATCTTCTTTGACAGCAGTTCAACAATTTCTGTGTGATCAATTGAGTGAGAAGCGCCACAGCATTCAACTTTGTAATTCCATTCAACTGGTTTTGCACCGGTGGTTAAAACAATTTCTTCCATTGAGGTTGGATTTTCGGGATCGTCAAATTTTAAAATATCGTGAGGCCGAACAAGAAGACATCCATAATAACACGCAGCTTTAATTTCCTCAAGATTATTCTTTATTGCCGGTTTAATTTTTTCCGACCCGATCTTTTGGAAAAGTTCAATAAGATTTAATATTTCAACTCCGTTAGTAATTTTTTCTTCGAGAACCTCTTCTACTTTCATTCTCATCTTTTCATCGAACTTCAGTTCGTGTTGAGATACTTTAAGCCGGTTATAACAAGCAGCACAGGGGGCAACAACATTCTGAATTCCCTGATGTTTCGCCAGAAGCAGATTTCTTGCTGGAAGGGCAACTGACAAAATATAACTCATTGCATGTGCTGATGAAGCACCGCAACAGCACCAATCATTTATCTCATTAAGATTTACATTAAGAACTTTCAGTACTTCCTTGAGTGATAAATCAAACTCTTTTGCCGTTCCATGTAATGAACAACCGGGATAATATCCGAAATTCATTTTTTATCCCTCTTCATTGATTTATTGAATATGTTCTGAATTTTTTCTTTGCCTTTTATCTTATGTGGTTTGAAAGCCATCTTTCCTTTTTTTAATGTTTCCGGGGCAAGACCTAAATCTTGAAAAAAATCTCCGGTCGAAAGTTTGTAATCTCCTACCATACCGAGTTCAAAGCTTCTCCCATAACTTTTTATTTGTTTGAGAAATGCTTTGTGGAATTTCAAAACCTTTTTGTCTTTGGGCTCTATTCCTATATCGATAGATATTTCACGAAGCGCATCCATAAGTTTTGCAATTTCAAAATTTTTAGGACAGCGACTTGTACAAGTCTGGCATCCTGCACAAAGCCAGATTGTCGATGAGCTCAGAGCCAGATCATATAAGCCAAGCTGCAAATATCTAACAATCCTGTTTGGCGGAACTTCCATAAAATCTCTCAACGGACAACCGGCAGAACACTTGCCGCATTGATAGCAAAGCGAAGTATCCTGTGATGTTATATCAATTATTTTTTGGTCAATAGGGTTGAGTGTGGCGTGATGCATAATTCTAATTTATCCCCGGTTTGAAAGAGTCATATTAGTAAGAATCAGGAGTGATTCATTTCAATTAAACTAAAATTATTTAAATATTCTTATCAGTTTTAATCTTACTAAGAACCATTCACATTTATTAAGTATTAACAAGTCTATTTAAAAGTCATTTGGATAAAACAATTTACATACCATTATTAAGAGATTGTAAATGAGTAATATCGATTTTAAAAGTCTCTTATTCTTTATTTAGATGTGAAAAGAAAAGAAGTATGAAATCTAGTATTCCCACATTTGAATATGAGTGTTTTCAAAAGAAAGAAATAACGAAGTTTCAAATTAAGGTTTGGAATATTTACCAATCACAATATTGAAGTAATAACATCTAATATTTTGACCCTGTTAAAAATTTTTAATAGAAATAAATTATGGTTTTTATTTAAGGATGGAATTGTGAATATATCTTATTAATAAAGAGAAGGGACATGTTTGACCATGTCCCCCATCATAGAATTATCTATTTACCCATCTTAGTTAAAATCTCTTCCATCTGATCCATCACTTTATTCATCTTTTGCATTGTGAGAGCAACAGGTTCAGGAGACATCGGATCAATTCCTGCATCTTGTATTAATTCAGTAGGATACTTCGAACCGCCACCTTTAAGTATATTGTAATAAGCATCAATAGCCGGCTGACCGTTCTCTTTTATTTTTTCGACTATTGCAGTTCCGTAAATAATCGAAGTTGAGTATTGAAACACATAATAATTGTATCCAAGAAAATGAGGTATGTATGACCATTCATACTGAATGTAATCATCAACAACACAATAACCCTCGTCATTTCCATAATATCTTTTAACTATGTCAAAATAAATTGCATTCATATCTTCGCCAGTTAGAGGAGCGCCAGCTTCAACCTTCTTGTGAATTTCCCATTCAAACTCTGCAAACGAAGTCTGCCGGAAGATAGTTGTTCGCAGCAGTTCAAGATAACTGCCAAGAAGATATAACCTTTCTTCATCGATCCATCACTTTATTCATCTTTTGCATTGTGAGAGCAACAGGTTCAGGAGACATCGGATCAATTCCTGCATCTTGTATTAATTCAGTAGGATACTTCGAACCGCCACCTTTAAGTATATTGTAATAAGCATCAATAGCCGGCTGACCGTTCTCTTTTATTTTTTCGACTATTGCAGTTCCGTAAATAATCGAAGTTGAGTATTGAAACACATAATAGTTGTATCCAAGAAAATGAGGTATGTATGACCATTCATACTGAATGTAATCATCAACAACACAATAACCCTCGTCATTTCCATAATATCTTTTAACTATGTCAAAATAAATTGCATTCATATCTTCGCCAGTTAGAGGAGCGCCAGCTTCAACCTTCTTGTGAATTTCCCATTCAAACTCTGCAAACGAAGTCTGCCGGAAGATAGTTGTTCGCAGCAGTTCAAGATAACTGCCAAGAAGA
>CAVUCF010000003.1:0-34486 GCA_963739915.1 uncultured Ignavibacteriaceae bacterium | reverse complement strand
TGAATGGATTTGGATAGTTTTGATATAATTGAAAATCAACTGGTGTTTGATTTTGAGCATCATTGATTCCAACTGGTGCTCCATTGCTTGTTTTATAGAGCTTTCCTATGAAACCTGTTCCACCCCCGGTTGAACCCACAGTCCAAACATCCAGTGAGTCCGGCGTTCTCATAACTACATCATAAGAAAACATTTCGGCAGATGTATTTATATCGAGATTCCAGTTCACACCGCCATCAGTAGTTAAATAAATTCCCCCTGCTTCCTGATATAGATTCCCTCCGAATGCTAAACCAATTGTATCGTTAAGCATTTTAACAGCTCTGATAGGATATGGAAAGTTGTAAAGCCGCGGACTCCAGTTTTGTCCACCGTCACTTGTTTTATGTGTCCATCCTGATACAGGAGCACTTATCTGTCCGCCACCTGTTAATCCTGTCATTAAATTATCTAAGAAATCTACACCTCCATCAAAAACGGCATCAGCAGAAGGTCCTGGTGTCCAGTTAATGCCAAAATCAGAACTATGAGCAAAATGAATTCCTGTGGTAAAAACATTTCCGCTAGTGTCAGTATCTATATTACCGGCAAACCACCCAAGATCAGAATTAACCTGAACATAAGTCCAGGAAGTTGTGTCTTTACCGCCATTAGTGGTATAATGTATTCCGCCTGAAAATTCTGCTGATACAATTCCCCTATTGCTGTCAAAAAAGTGAATGTGAGAAAGCCAGCCAACACCATTCGGAATGTTAATAATAATATCGTTAGTCCAAGAACTACCACCATCAAAGCTCCATCTAATTACACCGGAATGGATATTTCCCTGATTATTAAAACCGGAAATGACAACTGTATCAGCATTCAACGCATCAACACCATACCAGTAGTAGGGAAAACCGAGATTCATAACGTTTGTCCAGTTATTTCCTCCATCCGTAGTTTTATAAACACCCCCGAGCTCCGTCACAATAAAACCGACAAGAGGAGAAGCAAAAGAGACATCTTTAAATACTTTTCCTGCAACTGAAAATTTTAATTCCCAATTGAATGAATTTGTTTTGTCTAATAAAAAATCAGGAGAACTTTCTGAATTGAAATCAGGCTTATAATTACTGCCTGATGAAGGAATAATTTTTACAATATTTGTTCCCCATTGCTGGATTATTATTTTTTTGTCATCGTATTCAGTTTTTAATTGAAGCGTTTGAGAGTAAGTAATGAACGGATTAAAAAATAGTAATGTATTACAAACAAAATTTAACAAGAGGAATATTATCGATTTCATTTCTTGCCTCCACCTTAATTTCTTTGAATTATTATTTTCTTAAAATTCTAAATAAATCTTTTTTAATAACTTATCAACTTCAACAAATAAGAACATTGAAATATATTATTTAAGTAAAATCATTTTTTTTGTTTCTATAAAATTACCGGCACGAAGATTATAAAAATACATTCCACTTGATAAACCTTCCGGATTAAAATCAACTTCATAACTTCCTGCTGGTTTTTCTTCGTTGACTAAAGTTGTGACTTCATTTGCCGAGAACGTCATATACTTTCAAAGTCACAAGTTGAGATTGTTTCGTTCCACTCGCAATGACAGATCGGGATAGTATATTTTATTTTTGTTGATGGGTTGAATGGGTTAGGATAATTCTGCTCCAAAGAAAATTCAAATACGGGTTCACTATCTTCGGGTATATTGGTCGGAATAGAATATATAAAAACACCGATATCATCTACATACCAGCCGTCTCTGTTTGTTCCGCCATCGGTTCTTAATCTAAATCGAATTTTAAATTGAGAGCTGATATAATTTGCTAAACTAATCTCTTCTTTAACCCAATTATTTTTTGAACCGTCGTAAACAGGTTCTCCTGGTGGTTGAAAACTTCCCTCACCTGGTTCAGTATACTGTCCTGCAAGAGCAATCCAGGTAGAACCATTATTCGTGGATACCTGCACCTGACCGTAATCCCAATCGCTCTCAATGTCGAACCTGGTTTGAAATCGCAAACGTGGATTTGTATATCCTGTAAGATTAATAGGATTAGTCAGAGTCATAGTTACTGTTGCATTACTAACATAGTTTCCGTTCTTGCTGTCAGTGTAAGAATTAGGTTCTGAGTAAAATGATTTATAAGTCGAATCCCACTGCGGACTTGATGCAGGGGATTTTGTAATTGTCCAATAGGTTGTTGGATTATTCGATAGATCTTCAAAAATGAAAAATGGAAAACCAATTATAATATTTGTTGTATCGATTTCGCATATTGCTCCATTAATTCTTGTAGTCAGAACAATAGGTATTTCAGCCTCAAGAGGTGCCGCATTTGAAATTATAAATAATAGTGGTTGTGAGAACAGAGTAACAGAGCTTCTGGCTTCAAGCGAATCCAGAGATGCTGTTCCAACCTGTATAGTAATATACTGGCTTGGTGAGGTCAATTCGAAAGTCAGGTTGTGAGCAGTTGCTAATCCCTTATTCCTAAACTCCGGTATAAGTCCAATTGCATTTCCCGGAAGGAAGTATGTTTGGCTGAAGTTAGGATTAACAAGCTGAACATACTCACCCGCAAGAAATGATTGGTAAATCATAGTTCTTAAGTTTTGCTGCGCGATTGGATAAATCTGGCTTTGCTGTGGCCAGAAGTCATCTCCAATTTCAATTGTATAACCAAAAATTTTGTTTTTTGTAACCTGCTCACCATACATCCAGTCCCGGATACTACCATTAGAATTATAACCAAGAAGCTGACCACCGGAACCGAACGCATATCCGCTGTTTGATGTCAGCAGTGCTGCGAATTCTCTGTACATCAAAGAATCCGGCGTTTCCGAATCAATATATCCCCAGGGATATAAAATATATCCGCCGTAAGTATGCATATTGAAATGCGTACCATAGTTTTTCACTATAGCTAAATCTCTAATAGCTTGCGATTCTGGTTCAGAGAACGCTGATGCTCCCCTGTAAGTTTCACTACAAGGATCAGGACTCGAGCCGATATTGTCATAACCCCACTGGTATCCAAAATTTCTGTTGAGATCTATTCCAAAACATCCACCGCCATTATCTCTTCTGTTCTTCCTCCAATATCCGCCTCCGTTTGGATCAGTTAACCGATTATACTCATAACCGTCTGGATTGAAACAAGGGACACAATAAATTTCTCTGTTATTCACTAGATAAGTTGCTTCAGGATCTGTTCCATAATTCTCTAAAAGATACCACATAAAGTACATTTGAGTGGCCATTGATTGCGGCTCACGTGCATGAACAAGTGCATCAAATCCAACAGCAGGTTCAGGTTCGTTTGTATTTGGATTATCAGAAATCTTAACAGCCCAGATTGTTCTTCCTTCAATGCTTGTTCCAATAGAAAATTTTTGCGTGATAAGATTTGGATAAAGCGAAAACATTTCATCAAGATCAGCTTCAATTTCAGCAAGAGTATAGTAACCTCCCATTGAACCGAAACCAAAACCAGTTACACCGAAATCTTTCTCACTTTCCATTTTAATAAATTCTTTTTCTCCTTCAGACAATTTGGGAAGTGAATGATAATAAGCTTTCCAGTCATTGATTAATATTTCATAATTCAAACCTGAGTTTGAAATAGACTGGAATTCATTTTCATCAACTAAAAGAATTAATCCGCCTTCTTTATCTGAAACGGAATGCTCAAGATCAATTGATAATGTGTAAGCCTTCTGCCGGTCTGAATTATTTTCTAAAAATAGTTTTATCTTTTTGATGTTCTGAGGAAAGATAGAAACTGTTAAAACCAAAATAAATAAGAATAAAGTTTTCATTTTTTAATGCCCACAATCTTTACTGTTTAAAAATTCATTTATAATAACTCTTTCAAAATTTCGTCACATATTGCATAACCTGCAGAAGTTAATTTTATTTTGTTGCTGTCCATTGTTACAAAATTCTGATTCTTTAACAATTCAAAATAAGGATATTTAATTTTTAACCATTCCTTGCTATCATTTCCAAACCGATTTTCAAACATTTTTATGTTTAATCCTGAACTCCTTAATTCAAGCATTATATATTCATTTATTGCTATATCAGGGCTGATAGTCTCTGAACCCGCAACAGCATTCCCGGATTGCTCAATTTTTTCAATATACATTTTAAGACTTGAAAAATTCCACCATCTCTTTGAATTAATAAATGAATGGGCTGAAGTTCCGAAACCAAGATAATCTGTGTAATGCCAGTAAGCGTTGTTGTGAATACATTCGTAACCGGATTTGGTAAAGTTAGAAACTTCATATTGATAAAAACCATTTGAAGTAAGAAAATCTATTGTGGATTGGTAGAGTTCCGCATCGTAATCTTCATCACGAATTTTTACTTTACCATCGAGCACCATTTTATTTAAGATAGTACCTCTTTCAAGAATAAGGCTGTAGGTTGAGATATGATTGATCGGAAGTTTAATTGCTTGTTCTAAATTTTTAATCCATTTGCTTTTTGTTTGTCCGGGTAAATTGAATATTAAGTCAAGACTGATATTTTCAAAACCAGCTTCTACTGCATCGTTAACTGTTTTTATTGCAGTTTCAGAATTATGAATGCGTGTAAGAAACTTTAAGTCATTATTATCAAAAGATTGAATACCTATGCTTACTCTATTTATACCAGCAGTACGAAACATTTTCAATTTTTCTAAAGACACTGTTCCCGGATTTGTTTCCAGAGTAATCTCCGCATCATTTCTAACTTCAAAATTTTTTTTAATGATATCAAGTTATTTCAGAAATGTATTCCGGTTCCATCAGTGAAGGTGTGCCGCCACCAAAGTAAATTGAAATAAGCTCTCTTCCTCCAGAATATTTTTCAGCATAGTGATTGATTTCTTTTTTCAAACTTTTAAAAAAGCTTGAATATTATCTGATGTTATTATCGAATAGAAATCACAATAAATACATTTGTGCTCACAGAATGGAATGTGGATGTAGCAGGCTGTTTCAAGCATACATAATAAACAGAGTGTAAATAAATATTTTTAGGTTAACAGGAAGTTAAGAAGAAATGAAATCCGGAATTATTCCAATCAGAATCCGAAGCCTACCCCAAATGTTCCGGTATTTGTACCACCGAATTTATAATCAAAATTCAGAAGGAAGATAGAAAGGTTTATTGATGTTCCAATTGCCAGATTAACTGTATTATCGCCATGTGTAATCGATATTCAGCTGTAATTCCTGTTGACCGGCGGGACTATCAAACTGATATTTATAATCTATCTGACTTCTGGAAGTTTCATATGTTAAACCTGCGTAAGGTTCTATTGAAATTTTTCCGCCAATTCTTTTACTTAGATATATACCGAACTGTGAAGCTGTATTTGTAAAAATATCTCCTACTTTAAAGTTCTGGAAGTAATAACCAAAACCGATTTCGACTGGCAGCGGATCACTAAACCAATAATTAAAGTTGTGAATAATTCCGGCTCCCCAGATGTTTACAATTCCAAGATCTTGCAAATTTATTCCACGGAAGTACCGAACAGAAACTCCCGTTCCAATGACACTTCCTAGATCAAACTGCAAAGCTGGAGATGGCATAATGTCAATATTATTCAGATATCCTTTTACATCTTCAATTTCAAGTGTATAGCTTTCAATATTATATCCTTGAATCTCCGTACCAGGAAATTCAACCTGAAGGTGCTCATCTAGTTTGCCGATAATTGTCGGTCCATCAAACTTAACTTCCCATGTCTTCGAAAGAATTTCATTTTTTATCGATTCATAATTTGGGATAGTATTAGGATCATATCCAGATGAAATAAGAATTTCATCTACTTGGGAAGAAGTAAGATTTAAATTGCCAACGTAACTGAATCTTCTGTAATCATCTGTGAAGAAAGAACCAACCGCCACGAATCTCAATTTGGCATGGATTCCATTTGAAGTTGCCGGCAATCCGGTAAACCAACCTGAGTTCATACTCGAACCGAATGCACTGATAACTGGTTCAGAATATTTCAGAACTGCATTCGAAGATAAATTTGAAAGTGTTTCGCCGATTGTTTGCGGAAATGCTCTGGTCGAAGCAAATAAAAAAACTATTAAAATCAGTGAAACTGTTTTTGAAATCGTGTTCATTAATTTGGTAAAAAGATACTTCATTAATTCAATTATGATTAATGGAGTAAAGGAGCAAATATTATTCCTTTTGACCAATTAGTTCGCGAGCGCTTTTTAAGCTGGCTTCAGTGATTTTTTCACCACTGAGTAGGCGGGCAATTTCCGTAATTCTTTCCGATTGCGGTAACTTTTTAATCGAGCTAATTACTCTCTCATTTTGAGCGATTTTTTCTATTGAAAAATGATGGTCTGCATGACTGGCAATCTGCGGCAAATGAGTTATTGAAATCACCTGATGATAATGTTGAAAGATTCTTCAGGGTTTTGCCAACTTTTTGAGCAATTCTTCCGCTAACACCAACGTCAATTTCGTCGAATATCAGAAGTGGCAGTTTATCATTCTTCGCAAGAGTTGATTTCAATGACAGCATTATCCTTGAAACTTCACCACCTGAAGCAACTTTAGCAAGAGGTTTCAAATCCTCACCCGCATTTGTTGAAATGAAGAATTCTACTTCATCAATTCCATTTGATGTAGCTCTAAAATATTTTCCATCAAGGAAAACTCCGGAATTCTTTTCTGCTTGCTCATTGATTATCTGTGTCTTGAATTGAGGTTCCTGTATACCAAGTTCTTTTAGTGTTTCTTCAATTCCTTTCTTAACAAGTTTAGCGGCTTGCTCTCTTTTTTTCGATAAGCTTTTTGCGAGGTTACCTGCATTCTTTCTCAGCTCAGAAATATTTTTAGATAATTCTGAAATCTTTACTTGAAAAATTTTCTGCCAGTTCAAACTCTTCTCCGATTTTTTTTCTGTACTCAATTATACTTTTTAATGAACCTCCATACTTTTTCTTGAGAAGATTTATTGCACCGAGCCGTTCCCGTTTTCCTTCAACCTCATCCTGGTCAAGATTGATTTTCGAATTGTAGCTCCTCACAAAAGTTGAAATATCTTCTATCTGTGTAAGAGCAGATTCTGATTCACTCAATACATCCGAGAAAGATTGATCAATCTCACTTAATTTTTGTAACAGATTTCTAACTCTGCCCATTGAGGTCTGAATTGAATTATCGGCTTCATAGAGTAGTTGATAGATTTCCGTAGTGAGTTCTGCCAGTTTCTCTGAGTTTTCAAGAATTTTTAATTCCTCAATCAGCCTTTCCTCCTCATCTTCCTGAGGAGAAATATTATCAATTTCCTTTATCTGGAAAGAGTAAAAATCTTTTTTCTCCTTTATGATGCTCTCTTTTTCCTGAAGTTCAATCAGTTCGTTTTGTTTAGTGAGTAATTCAGAATATATTTTTTTGTATTGCTGAAAAATATCCTGGTAATCACCAAATTCATCGAGATAATCTATGTGAGTTTCCGTGCGAAGTAGTGATTGATGTTCGTGCTGACCATGCAAATCAACCAATAAATTTCCAACATCTTTTACAAGGTTAAGATTAACGGGTGTGTCATTTATAAAGCATCGGTTGGAACCTTTGAGTGAAATCTCGCGGCGAATTATCAGTTCTTCAGAAAAATCAATATCATTTTCTTCGAGAAGAGATTTTACTTTTTTATTTCCCTTTACATCAAAGATTCCTTCCACATAAGATTTTTGTGCACCTTTTCGCACAACTTCTGTGGAAGCTCTTTCACCAAGAAGCAAACTCATAGCATCAATCAGGATTGATTTACCAGCACCAGTTTCACCGGTGATAATATTCAGCCCGCTTCCGAATTCAACGGAGATATGTTCTATTAAAGCGTAATCTTTTACTTCAAAGGATTTGAGCATAAATTATTTACCAAATAAAAATGCCACATCTCAAAGATATGGCATTTCTAAGCCTTTTAAAAATACTCGGTAATGATTTTATCAGAGATATATATATTTCTAGCGAGATAAATTCCGCAGATCGTTTTTCCGTCGACAATTTCACCACTATAAATTTTCTCTTCAACTTCTTTCAGTGTTAATTCAAACACTTCCATCCCAAACTCGCCTTCCTCGCGGTTATGATCGCCGGGTTTCAAATCTTTGGCAAGATATATCCAAAGTTTTTCCGTTGAGTAACCGGGAGTAGTATAAATGCTTCCCAGTTCTTTTACGTTTTCCGATTTGTATCCCGTTTCTTCTTCCAGTTCTCTTACAGCACACAGACGAGGATCTTCACCCTTGCTTAATTTCCCTGCAGGAAGCTCAAGCAGAACTTTATTAACCGGAAAGCGATGCTGTGTTACCATAACAATTTTTCCATCAGCGGTTACTGGCACGACAACCGCACCGCCAGGATGTTCAGCAACTTCACGAACGGCTTTGTTACCGCTGTTGTATTCTATCTGATCAACTTTTGTATTAAAAACTTTACCGCGAAAAATTATTTCGCTTTTTACGATTTTATAATTCATTTCAAACTTCTTTTTAATTTAATGATCGACGTGATATTTAATCTGGTTTCCTGAACTGTTAATAATGGTTCAGGTCCGATATCCTTCGGGATAATATTGCATCAGTTCACTGCCGAGATATTTTAAGAGCGCAGTTATAACTCCAAGATCATCGAGATAACCAAATAAAGGTGTTATATCCGGGATGGTATCAATTGGAACAATAAAGTAGATAAGTGCAGCAACAACAATCGCTTTTCTATACCACTTAACAAAAGGGTCTTTCATATAATTGTAAAGTGCAAGAATATCTTTTGCAAACGAAATTCTTTTGCCTGATTTTTCCAGCTTTCCCCAAAGATTTTCATCGACAAATTCAATTTTTTTCTGGACGTCTTCTTCATCGATGTTTCCTTCGGTTTCTACTTTTCGATTTCCAAAATCCAGCTCTTTTAGCTCGCCGAAATCCTCTAATATATCATCTTCCAGATAATCGATATCCTTATTCATAAAAAAACCTTTCGGGGTATACTTTGAAATCTATATTCTTTATAGCGAACAATTTTAAATTCAAATCAAAAATACTGCATACATTTCTTAAAGGCAAAAGAGAAGAATTATTTATTAATCAAAAAAAATAATATTGATTAAATTAGGTAGTGAAAAAAACAAATTAGTAAAGGAATCAATCCTGAAAAATAATATCCAGCTTCCCGGAGGAAACAGCCAGCTTGAGCATCTGCTTGAAGAAAATATTTCAAAAGGAATACATGCATTAATTCTCGGTACCATCAGCGATTCAATAGTAAAAAAATTACTTGAGTATTTCACTGATTTAAATATTATTTCAGATAATTATGATTCGCTGCTTAATATCAGGATGATACTGAAAGATAACAACTCAATCAAAATTAAGTTGATGGATTATGGTAACACCGATTTTGAAGATAAACATTTCGACTTAATTTATTCTCAGGGATCAATCTCTGTTCCCAACAGAAAAAATATCCTGAAAGAAATAAAAAGAATTTTGTCTGATGGTGGTTTGATTTCAATTGGTGAAATTGTGTCGCTTAAAGAACCGATTGCAGGATTTATAAAAGATATCTGGGAGCGAAGCGGGCTGGAACCAGTTGCTTCATCAGGAATAAAGCAATATTATGAAAGCAAAGGATTTGAAATTATAGGTGAAAAAGATCTTTCAGAAACATTAGGAGATTTCTATGAGAAAATCAGGTCTGCAGTTTTAAAAGCCGGCAAGGATGAAAAAGAACAGGATAAAAAATATTTCTCGCGAATGAAGCACGAGTCACATACTTATCTTAAACTCGGCGGCGATAAATTTATAGGTTTTAAATCTTTGATAATGAGGAAGAAAAATTGAAAAAGGGAGACATAATTCAGATAGAAGTTGAAAAGTACGCTTTTGAAGGGAAAGGTATTGGAAAAATAGATATTGATAATCCATCCGAAATTTCTGAACCGGATTCATTTATTGTTTTTGTAAACGGTGCTTACCCGGGCGACACTGTTTCAGCAAAAATAAAAAAGTTGAAAAAATCTTATGCTGAAGCAAAGGTAGAAGAAGTCATCACTCCTTCGCTGCAAAGAGTAGAACCACGATGCAAATTTTTTGGAACTTGCGGTGGATGTAAACAGCAGGATCTCAATTATGCACAGCAAATAGCTTACAAGCAGGAACAGGTCGAAGATATTTTCAAACACGATGGTGGTTTTACAGACCTGCCTGCTCGTCAGAGTCCGGAGACTCAGACGGAGTCTACGACCGGCAAGGCAGGTTTTGAAATTGAGAATATTCTTCCTTCAGAAAATATTTTTTATTACAGAAACAAAATGGAATTTTCATTTTCTGAAGTGCAATGGCTGACTGTTATCAGTGATGAGAATATATCAAACAAAGGTTTTTTTGTCGGACTTCATGTTCCAAACAATTTTGAAAAAATACTCGATATTGATGAATGTTTCCTCCAATCAGAACTAAGTTCACATATACTGAATTATTCCAGGGAATTTTTTAAGAAGAGGCACCCTTCCATTTACAACACCAAAACACATTCGGGATATTTGCGTAATCTGATAATCCGGCAGGCACAAAAGACAAAAGATGTAATGCTTAACTTGGTTACGTTTGAAGAGAATGAGCTGTTGATGAAAGAATATGTTTCAGCCATTACAAGTAAGTTTCCCGAAATAACAACTATCATAAATAACATAAGCAAAAAGAAAGCATCCATTGCGGTTGGTGATTATGAAATAGTTTACCACGGAAGCGGGTTCATTTACGATAAAATCGGGGATTACAAATTCAGAATAAGCGCCAACTCTTTCTTCCAGACTAACACAATCCAGGCAGAGAAATTATACAACACAGCTTTGAGTATGCCGAATTGAAAGGCGATGAAATTATTTATGATCTGTATTCCGGTGCAGGAACGATTGCAATTTATGTTTCTGCATTTGCAAAAGAAGTTTATGGATTCGAATCTGTTGAATCCTCAATTTACGATGCGAAAGAAAATCTTGAAATAAATAAAGTAGAGAATGTTACTTTCGTGCAGGCAGATCTTTACAAATCATTTTTAGCTTTTACAAATGTTTTACCAAAACCGGATGTTGTTATTCTTGATCCACCAAGAGGAGGAATGCACAGCGTTACAGTAAAAGATGTTCTGCAATTAAATCCGGAGAAAATAGTTTACGTAAGCTGTAATCCTTCAACACAGGTGAGAGATATTAAAATGTTTGTTGAAGGTGGTTATAAACTTGTTAAGATAAGACCGGTTGATATGTTTCCGCATACCTACCATATTGAGAATGTGGCGTTGTTAACTAAATAAATGATAAGATAATTAGTTAATGTTTCTGCATTACCATATTGAGAATGTGGCGTTACTGGCAAAATAGAACACGGATTTTACGGATCAAAGGGATTAGAACTGATTTAATCCGTGAATATCGGTCTCATCAGTTTAATCAGTGTTCTATTGACTTTTAATGATCAGCACTAACTTTCCTCTTATATATAAAAAGATATTCCAAAGTTATTTGAACTTCACTAACGTTCCGTAAACAAAGTATTGAGTGCCGCCTAATTGCATTTGTTCAAAATCAACTTTTAGGAATAAAATTGCATCCCCTCCTGCTTCTTTAGCTTCCTCTTTCATCTCGTCAATTATTTTATCTACTGTATTATCAAAAGAAATTCTTTTCTCTCCGAATCTTTGTTCATCGAGTAGGCTATGATGAAATGAATGAATTGGTCTTAACACTTCATATTCTTTTTTAATTCCTCCAGTAGATACTATAATCTCGCTAATGCTCTCATGCCTCTGAATTTCTAATAGGTTAGCTCCACACTTACGACAGAATTTTGTATCCGGTTGAAATGGATGGCCACAATTTTTACAAACATTCTCCATATTATTTCTCCTTACTCATTTAGACTTCGATTCTATTTCAAGACTTCTAGTGTAAAAATGTTATCCAACGTTGGTCTATCAACATCGGACTTCTCCAAAGTTAAATAAATTGAGGGTCTCATATCATAAGCCCAACTAAAATTACTAATCCTTTTTGCTTCATATGAATATAAATAAGCACCAATAAATTGTATTAATGGGGCTTCTTGCAGATAACTTTTTGAGAAAATAAAAATTGTATCTGCCCATCTATTATCAGAATGATTTATTTTAATACTATCAATAAAATTTAAACCACCATGATCATAAATAACTACCCCATCATTATTAAAAACTAAAAAAGGTCTTAATGTTTTTCAAAGTTGAGCTATGTAAGAGTCATCCGTTATTTTATTTTCAATCTTTGAATTAAGTACTGATCCACTCCAAAATATACAATGACAATTGTCCCTAGCACGGTTAAGAATTTAATCGTATTCTTATATTCAGTTAACACATGTTCCAACCATTTCATAACTACCTCGTTTATTAATTATGTTTTGATTTTTAATGTTAAAAACTAGTCTACACCTGATTTCTCAATATTAACTCAAACTCACTCTTCAATTTTTCACTTTGTCTGTAATAAAGAATTTTATTCGTAAAGCAATTTTGTATTAAGCACTTCAACAGGTTCATTCAAAGAATTAAACTTTATATATTCAATTCGGACATTATTAGTATCATAAACACTCACCCAACGATTTACTAATTTGTTATTAATATCTAATGATAACTCTTCGATTTGGTTTCCATTCTTATCGTATCTGAACTTTCGAAAATTATTTCCCCAATCTTCATAAATTATGTGACCAAATGAATCGAACACTGTTTTCTTATCTTTAAACGGTTTTCCGTCTGCAGATTCTTTTACTCCAATACAATAACCACTATCATTATAAGTTCTAAGAAGAATAACTTCTGAAGTGTACCATTCATCCTTATTATCAATATACCATTTGGAAGTCCATATTTCCTTAATTCTGTTTCCCAAGGAATCATATACAAATTGACCTCGATTAAATCCGCCACTAGAATGTTTTCTGTAACTTTCTATAATTTTTCCTTGGTCGGAGTAACTAAATTCAGTTGTTGATTCAATCTTGCCATCAGGTTTGTAATCTACAGATTTAATTTTATTGCCAGACTGTATCATAGTACAAATTCGTTCTTAAAAATAATGAGCCACTATCATTATAGTTTTCAATGATAGAATCTCTTCCCTGATTATCAAAAATTATTCTTTCGTATAAAGTCACGGTTGAATCCAATTTGCCGTCAACGTATTTATATTTTATTGTTCGTGATTCAACTAAGATTTTTGTTGAAATTGATTTTTTATCGAAGGAACAAGATAAAACAGTTACTAAGATTACTATTAACAAAATATTTACGTTTTTCATTTCAGAAAGATCAATCTTCGCTCTATTGATTTTTAATTACCAACACAAACTCCCCTTTCAAATTCTCCTTCTCAACGTGGCTTAAAATGTTACCAGTATTGCCACGATAAAATTTTTCTCTTTCCTTTGTCAGCTCAAATGCAAGAACGCAGGGAATATTCGCTCCAAGAATTTTTACAATATCTTCCATCAAAGTTTTCAAGCGGTATGGAGTATCCATCAAGACAATTGTTTCTTTTCGTTTCTTCAAGTCAAGCAACTGCTTTCTGCGGATATCTTTCTTCGGAGAAAGCCAGCCGTAGTAGTAAAATTTTTCAAAGTCCATTCCGCTGCCAACGAGAGCTGTAAGTAAAGAACTTACACCGGGAACAGGAACAACATCAATTTTATTTTGGATGGCAAGATCAACAAGTAAATGCCCGGGATCAGAAAACAAGCGGAGTTCCGCAATCAGAAATCAGTGCTGCGGATTTTCCCTCCAGCAACATCATAAGTATTTCATCCGAGGCTTCGTTCTCATTGTGCTCATTAAGTTCAACCAACTGCTTTTCAATTTTATATTTTGAAAGAAATCTCCTTGCTTCCTTGAATTCTTCGCAGATAATAAAGTCTACTTCTTTAAGAACTCTTAATGCTCTGAGAGTTATGTCCTCGTAATTGCCAATCGGAGTAGAGACTATGAAAAGTGTTTTTTCCATATAATAAAATTAACTAATTGAAACTGAATTTCAGGGCTGATTTTTCTGACGGTTAATTCTCTTAACTTTATTAAATTTGCTTATGTTTAGTGCAGAATTATTTCCAATCACATAAAACAGAATTATCAAAAAGCTTGAAATTTCAGACAACCCTTTAACTTCTAATTATTATATCATCAGAGATTATAATGAAAACAATTAATTTAATCGCGCTGTTTCTTTTTACAGTTATCTCGATTTACTCACAGGAAATCGGGCAGACATTTTTATCATTGAAGAATACCGGTGTTGAGGAATTTGTAACTCTTCATCCCGAGTATGATGGCAGGGGAACGATAATTATCATTCTCGATACCGGCGTTGACATTGGTGTTGAAGGGCTTACAAAAACATCAACCGGAGATGTTAAATTTATTGACGTTCAGGATTTTACACATCAGGGAGATGTTCAATTATTTGAAGCAGACGTTGATGTAGAAGAAGGCAAAACAATTTTTAAAGATGATGAAGAGAAGTATACTGTTATTGCATCTGATTCACTTCAGTATTCACCAAAAGATAATAAATATTACATTGGTGGTTTCGATGAAATTCGTTTAATGAATTCAGACTCTGGTGCCGGTGATCTTAATGGTGATGGTGATATGGAAGATGTTTTTGTTATGGTAGTTTTTGAAGCGAGTGAAGGCAGTGAATCATTCTGGGTTGTGTGTCTGGATTTAAATGGCAATGGTGATATTTCCGATGATAAACCAATAAGAAACTACAAAGATAAACAAGATGCATTTTCATTTGAATATCCGGGTGATCTTCCTCCACTTACGATGGGATTAAATGTTTTACCAGAGGAAAAATCGGAAGACCCGGACTCTGTCGGGATCGTCTCTTTCCATTATGATGATGGCTCACATGGAACTCACGTTGCTGGAATTGCGGGCGGAAATAAAATCGGAGGAATTGATTTTAATGGAATCGCTCCCGGTGCAAATATGATGAGTATGAAACTTGGTAATAATCTCTACTCGGGTGGTTGCACTGTTACCGAGAGTATGAAAAAAGCTTATCTCTATGCTGATAAAGTTTCCCGAGAAGCCAAAGTACCGGTAATAGTAAATATGAGTTTTGGAATCGGTTCGGAGATAGAGGGACAGGCTGAGATTGAAACATTCATCGAAAATTTAACAAAGGAAAATCCTTACCTGTATATATGTGTCGGAAGCGGAAATGAAGGTCCGGGTATTTCATCAGTAGGTTTACCATCTGCATCTTATGCTGTGTTTTCGTCCGGTGCAGTTTTAACAAAAGAAGTTGGCTCAGACCTTTATGGTGCAACACTAAATAGAGACATCATTCTTTATTTTTCATCAAGAGGTGGTGAAGTAAGAAAACCTGATGTATGTTCACCGGGTGCAAACACTTCAACCGTACCGAATTGGTCAGGGTGGGATAGATTCTGGGGAACAAGTATGGCAGCTCCTTACTCAGCAGGTGTTATGTCATTACTTTTGAGTGCAGCATCTCAAGAATATCCTGATATAAAAATTCCTTCTCAGCTTCTTTTCAAAGCTGTAAGGGAAAGTGCAACTAAAATGGAAGGCTACAGCAATCTCGACCAGGGACACGGATATATCAATGCAGTAAAAGCATATGAAATTCTGAAAAAATATATTGATGAAGGCGAAGTAAATAAATTTGAGAGTTACTTTGTTTCAGCACTATCACCAAATTCACCAAATGAGAAAGCACAAAATCTTTACTTGCGAAATGGTTCCTATATCCGGAACGAAGACGCATTCAATTTTTCAATAAGAAGAAATGGATTTCAGAAAAATGAAAAGTTTTACAGATCGTTCAATATTGAAAGCGACAGCGATTGGCTGATTCCGATTCAGAAAAAAACATATCTCCGAAATGAGCAAGGCACATTTGTAAGTGTGAAATTTGATAAATCGAAAATGCAGGAACCGGGATTGTATACAGGAAGACTTACAGCTTACCGTGATGATAAATCCGGATTTCCTGAATTTGAAATGCAGGCAACAGTAGTTATACCATATAGATTCAGTTATGAAGATAATTACGGTAGAAGCTGGAAATCAGAAAAAGTTGAACAAGGATTATTTAAAAGATACTTCGCTGAACTGCCTGCCGGTCAAACAGCAATGAATATCAAATTAGCAGCTTCTGGTAATGAGTATTCAAGAGTAAGATATTCTCTGTATGATCCGGATGGAAAAGGTATAAGTGTTTCATCACAGGTCCACACTCTTGACAGTAAAAATGAAGTGGAAGAAACTTACTTTAATCTGGAACCCGGAGTATATGAAATAATTGTAGATGGAGTTTTCCTTGCAAAAGGTGTTTCAACTTATGATCTTGCAGTTCAATTTTACGGAATTAACTGTCTTGATAATGAAGTAGTAGATATAATTGACAACCAGCTTGAGATTGTGAATTCATTTGGTCCGGCTGCAATTTATAATTTGAAAGGTCAGCTTACAGGTTATGAATCAAATCAAAATATTACGTTGAGCGGAAGTGAAAAATTCAGAATGCCTTTCGTACTTAGAAATGGAGAACAATCCAAAGAATTTAAGATCGAATTGAGTAAAACCGATTATAACAAATTTACAGATATGGCTTTGTTAATTTATGACACTGATGGCGTTAAAGTAAACAGTGATGCATTAAGTTACAGTAATGGAAGCATAACAATTGATAATACATCAGATGCAGACTCGACTGAATATGTTTTTGAAATTGTGCCGGGATTTGCTCATGAAACAAGCTCGGCTGATGTTCATATTACAGAAGTTACAAGTTTTAATACTGAATATAGTTTAAATGTAACAAGCGATAAAAAATCGACGATCACTTTATATCCTTCATTACCAAAACAACTGCAGATAAACTTTGATGTGCCGAATGAATATTTTCCTGAGAACTCTCAGCCTGTTGGAAAAATTTCATTTGAATCATCAACATCTAAAAAAACGGAATATGAACTACCAATTAAATTCAATTTCTAAGAGGAAACTTTATGAGTGAACATACATCAGGAGCAATAAAGGGGCTGCCGGATAATGCTTACAAAGAGCTGAAGCCCGGTGAGGAATACATTCCGTTAATGCCTGCTAGCAGTACTCCGCAGGAAATTACAGTCTACTCAGTAACTATGGGTTTGCTGATGGCAGTACTATTTTCAGCTGCAGCAGCCTATCTTGGATTAAAGATCGGACAGGTGTTTGAAGCTGCAATTCCAATTGCAATTATTGCTGTCGGCGTTTCAACTTTGTTGAAGATTAAAGGATCACTTGGTCAGAATGTGATTATTCAATCCATCGGACAAAACTCCGGATTGATAGTAGCCGGTGCAATCTTCACAATTCCTGCATTATATATATTGAATCTTCAAGCTCACTTTTATCAAATCTTTTTAGCATCTGCATTTGGTGGAATATTAGGAATGCTATTTCTCATTCCATTCAGAAAATTTTTTGTTGCAGAAATGCATGGCAAGTTTCCATTTCCCGAAGCAACAGCCACAACTGAGATACTTGTCGCCGGTGAAAAAGGTGGAAAGCAGGCTTTAGTTCTTGTAATAAGTGGTTTGATCGGCGGTGTTTATGATTTTATCATAGCAACATTTGGCTGGTGGAGTGAGGTTTTTACAACCAGAGTTTTTGGATTTGGTGAAATGCTCGCCGATAAATTCAAGCTTGTATTTCGTTTGAATCTTGGTGCAGCAGTTATGGGCCTTGGTTATATAGTCGGACTAAAATATTCTGCAATAATTGCAGCAGGTTCTTTTGTCTCCTGGTATCTATTAATTCCTGTTATTTCATACATAGGTGGCGGACTTACTGAAACATTTGGGACGGGAGCTACAAAATTAATTTCTGCAATGAGTGCAGAAGAAATTTTCAGGCAATATGTTAGACACGTTGGTATTGGTGGTATTGCAATGGCAGGGATTATCGGAATTATCCGGTCTTCCAAAATTATACGCGATGCTATCACTTTAGGATTCAAAGAAATATTTGAAAAGAAACACGTTAACAATACTCAGCTAAGAACACAGCGTGATTTGCCAATGAAAATAATTGTAATCGGAATAGTTCTTACTGCAATTCTTCTTTTAGTTTTCTTTTATATGGGAGTTGTATATAATATCGGCTGGGCGTTGGCAGGATTACTCATCGTTCTTGTAATTTCATTTTTGTTCACCACAGTAGCAGCGAACGCAATTGCAATTGTAGGAACAAACCCTGTGAGTGGAATGACATTGATGACTTTGATTCTTTCTTCAATCATTCTTACTTCTGTTGGATTGAAAGGAAGTTCGGGTATGATTGCTGCACTTAATTATTGGCGGAGTTGTTTGTACAGCTCTGTCGATGGCTGGCGGTTTTATCACCGATTTAAAAATCGGTTACTGGCTTGGTTCATCTCCATACAAACAGGAAAGATGGAAATTCCTTGGTGTACTGGTTTCAGCATTAACTGTTGGTTTCGTAATTATGATTCTAAATGAAACTTACGGATTTGTTGGAGACGGTGCTCTGGTTGCACCTCAGGCAAATGCTATGGCAGCAGTAATTCAACCTTTGATGGATCAGCAGCCGGCACCGTGGACACTTTACATTGTTGGAGCTATTCTTGCGTTAGTGCTTACAATGATAAAAGTGCCTGCTCTTGCTTTTGCTCTTGGAATGTATATTCCACTTGAACTAAATACTCCCCTGTTAGTCGGCGGATTAATTGCACACTTTGTTTCAACAAGAAGCAAGGATGAAAAAATAAATACTGCAAGAAGAGAACGAGGAACTTTAATTGCCTCGGGATTTATTGCCGGTGGAGCCTTAATGGGAGTGATAAGTGCAATTTTAAGATGGCAGGGAATGAATTGGGTTAATTATGAATGGGCAGAATCACATTCCGCAGAATTAATAGGATTTGTAATGTTTGCTCTGCTTTGTGCTTATATGATCTGGGATTCTTTGAGAGGGAAACCGGACACAGAATAAATTGACTTTCGTAGGGACACAAAATATTGTGTCCCTACATTTTACAAACCTTTCATTACATCTGTTATTTTTGAATTCAAAGCGCTCAACTCAACATCGAACTTCTCGCCTGTTTTTCTAATCTTTACTTCAACCGGCTTATTTCGGGAAAAGCAAATCACAACAATAATTGAAAAGAAAAAATCACATCACTTTTTTCAGCGAGTCTTTCTTTTTTTAGTCAGGTTTAACTTTACTGCAACTGCGGTTATTGACTGTTTGTTCCTCCCTAACTCTGCAGAAATTATTTTCATAGTGGTATGCCCGTAGTTTTTTTTCAAATATTCTTTTTCTTCATCGCTCCAGGGAGTGGGACGACGGGCACTTACTCCAAGCGGACCAACAATAGTAATAATTGCATTTACTGTTCTGTTTAACCGCCGGGCAATTTCTTTAGTTGGTATCTTTTTATAATTCTGCTTTATAAATGCTTTTTCTTCTTCTGTCCACGGTCGTCCCTTCTCGCGTAATTTTAACCCAGATCTGTTCACCATGTGAGCCACTGCACTATGAGTTAAACCAAGGTCTTTTGCAATTTCACTGTAGTCTTTTATTTTAATATTCTTAATAAGATAATCATGCTCTTCTTTCGTCCATACGTGATGATGCTGTGGTCTTTTAAGACCCAGAGTTTGGGCCTGCAGAAGGATCGCATAGAGTGATCTGTTCAATGATTTAGATATTTGTTCGAGAGTGTTTTTTCTGTTTGGATATAAACCAGATAGAATATTTATTTCCTCTTGGGACCATTTGACTGTTCTAGGTTCAGTCAGTTTAAGTAAGTGTGCCCTTGCATGAATTGCAGAGATAGTACGTTTAAGAGTACGCGATAAAGAAACTTTCTTCCTGTCATTATAATGCCTGCGAAGGTAATTATCTTCCCACGATTCCCAGGTTCGAAGTCCATTGTAACGTATGCCAAGTTTTGAAGCTTTGGCTATTACCGAATCCTGATTTTTACTCAATTTTTTTGAAACGTACTTCGGTCCCTTATTTTTATAATATCTTTTTAGAAACCGAATATCGTTTTCGGACCATAGAGGAGCCATTCGCAGTCCAAGTTTTGCTGCCTTTGTCATTACCGCTGAACGACTGCGATTCACCAGCTCGGCAATATACTTTGAACCTTTCGAGGTGTAATGCTCTTTGAGAATATTTATATCTTCTTCATTCCATTTGTCAGTCATAGATCCCACTTAGATAACTCTAAAACTCTTACGGATTCTTCAACAATGCTTTTATTTTTTCAACCAGCTCACTTAATTCAACATCAGATCTCTCACCTGTTTTCCTGATTTTCATTTCGCATTTGTTGTCTTTGAGTTTCTTTTCACCAATAACAATCTGAACAGGCATTCCAAGTAGATCGGCATCATTAAATTTGAATCCTGCCGCGGCCTCACGATCATCAAATAAAACTTCGTAGCCTGCATTCTTTAAATCACTATAAATTTTTTCTGATGCGGAAACTACATTCTCGTTTTTCATATTCAATGCAATCAGATGAATATTAAAAGGTGTCAGCTCATTGTTCCAGATTATTCCTTTGTCATCATGATTCTGCTCAATGTAGCAAGCCATAATTCTCTCAACGCCGATTCCATAACTTCCCATTACTATTGGATGTTCTTCCCCTTTTTCATCAAGATAATATGCTTTAAGAGCTTCTGAGTATTTTGTGCCGAGTTTGAAAATGTGTCCAAGCTCAATCGCAGTGAAAACTTCAAGCTTACCATCACATTGTGGGCAGCCTTCTCCCGATTGCACACTTCGTAAATCAGCATACTCGATGGAAGGAACACCTGCCTGCCGGTCAGGCAGGTCGCGCTTAAAATCTATTCCACCGATGTGATAATCATTTTTATTTGCACCGCTGAACAGATTGTTTCTGTCTTTCAGTTTTAAATCAGCAATTATTTTTCCCTTAAACCCAATTGGTCCAATTGAGCCAGCATCCGCACCGGTAATTTCCATTAATTCTTCAGGATGGCCGGAACGAACATTTCCTCCTAAAATTTTAGTAAGCTTTGATTCGTTTACTTCATCATTTCCCTGCATCAAAATCAATACTGCTTTACCGTCATTAATATAAACTCTTGATTTTGCACAAACAGATTCATCAACCTCCCGTCGGCAGGCGTCTTCAGAAATTCACAAAGTTCATCAATTGATTTTACATTTGGAGTTGTATTTCATAAACTGCTTTACTTTCTTTTTCTCTTCCGATAACGTCAACTTTTGAAGCTGCTACTTCAACATTCGCAGCATAACCACAGGAAGAACAATATGCAACAGTATCTTCTCCTGCTTCTGATTTTACCATAAACTCTTCTGAACCTGTTCCACCCATTGCGCCGCTCGAAGCACCGACAACAAAATATTTCAATCCACATCTGTCGAAAATTTTTCTGTAAGCTTTATCATGTAATCCATACGCAACATCTAAGGCTTCGTAAGAAACATCGAATGTGTAAGCATCCTTCATTAAAAACTGTCTGCCACGAATAACTCCGCTTCTTGGTCTTGGTTCATTTCTGAATTTGGTTTGAATCTGATACCATATCTGCGGCATATCTTTGTACGATTTAACAACGTTTCGTGCATGAAAAGTCATAATCTCTTCGTGTGTTGGGGCTAAGAACATATTCCCTGTTTTTAATATGAAAAAGAATATCTCCGAAATGCTTCAACTCTTCCTGTTTCATCCCAGATTTCTTTTGGATTAAGCGCAGGCAGATGAAATTCCTGTCCACCAATAGCATCCATTTCTTCTCTGATAATCTGTGATACTTTCCTTACAACACGATATCCCAGTGGCAGAAAAGAATAAATTCCGGCTCCAACCATTCTTATCATACCAGCGCGAAGCATTAGGATGTGGCTTGTAACCGTTGCGTCTGAAGGAACTTCTTTTAATGTCGGGACAAAATATTTACTGAGCTTCATATAATAAATGTCTTTCTTAAACGAAAAATTTGAGGTCAAAAAATACAGATTTGATAAGGCTGTTCAAAGTAAAAACAGGGGTGTTGATCAGCTGAATTACTTTGAGCGGACTAAAATTTTATTTACGTTGGAAGAAAATTAATTGAGTTGTTCAACCAAATAGACTCTATCGTTTCTTCGAACCAGCGCCGGGGTAATGAAAGTTACTTCATCCCCTTTTTTTGCTGAACGTGAAGACTTTTCATTTATTATTATTTCTCCTAAAGTCACTTCAACAAGTCCAGTAGTTTCGCCAATAATTAGCAATTTATTATTTAATTTTATTTGTCCAGACTCTAGAAGAACTTGCGCAACCTTTGGCTTCTTAAAGTAGTTAAGAACTTTCCCCACATAAACTTTGCGTGTTGTTGCTTTACTGCCTTCTATTCCTGCATAATCTTCTGAAGAGGGCTTTCCAAAATAAAATCCTGTTGAGAAACCGCGGTTGTAAACTGTTTCCAATTCTTTAAGAAATTCTTTCTTCTTTTCGTTCGTAAGCTTTTTTTGAAAGTGAAGATCAATTGCTTTGCGGTAAACTGATACTGTCTTCGCTACATATTCCGGGGCTCTTTTTCTTCCTTCTATTTTGAATGAATTAATTCCAGCTTCAATCAGTTGATCAATAAATTCTATTGTGCATAAATCTTTTGGCGAGAGAACGTAATCATCACCGATGAGCAAAGATTTTTGTGCAGCAGTATCATAGATTTCGTACTCTCTTCTGCAAGGTTGAATACAGTCACCTCTGTTTGCACTTTGACCAAACAGATGATGACTCATAAAACATCTCCCACTTACAGCTATACACATTGCACCGTGAATGAATGCTTCTATTTCCAGATCGGTGTTTTTTCGAATCTTTTTAATCTCTTCAACTGAACATTCGCGGGCAAGCACTATTCTCACTGCCCCAAGTTTTTTGTAAACTGAGGCTGCCAAAGAATTTGATACTGATGCTTGTGTTGAAATGCAAAAAGGAAATTTATGCTTGTGACAAAGTTCAGCAACAGCTAGATCCCAGCAGATTATTCTGTCAATCTTTGCACGCTTTGCAGAAACGATAATCGTCTCCGCTTCAGCAATTTCATCTTCAAAAACGATTGTGTTGAGTGTCAGATATGTCTTTACTTTTTTCGACCTGCAGAATTTTGATATTTCGGAGAGTTCATCAACAGAAAAGTTTTTTGCTTTGGCTCGCATATTAAGTTTATCAACGCCAAAATAAATCGCATCAGCACCGGATTTAACTGCTGCACGCAGCATTGTCCAGTCCCCAGCTGGTGCCATAAGTTCCGGTTTTGATACTTTAAGTCGTTTCATAAAAAATGGAACACGGATTTTACGGATGCAACTGATTTAAACAGATTTTAGATCCGTAATAATCCGTATGATCAGTTCAATCTGTGTTCTATTGCCTTAACTTTTCTTTTCCCAAATTTTCGCAATCTCAACAATAACCTTAACCGCCATTTCCATATCCTGAATTGCAACCCATTCAAGCTGTGAATGGAAACTATGTTCACCTGCAAAAATGTTTGGAGTTGGTAATCCCATAAAAGATAATCTTGATCCATCCGTTCCGCCACGGATCGGGTGCATTATCGGTTTGATTCCAAGATTCCTCATTGCCTGAACAGCAAACTTTGCAACCTGCGGATGTTTCACTAAAACTTCGCGCATATTTCTGTATTGGTTGACTACTTTAAATTCATACTTTGAACCCGGGAATTTTGCTACAGCTTTCTTTGCAAGCGTTTCAAGAAGGTTTTCGTACTGCTTCAACTTGGGAGTTTCAAAATCCCTGATAATTATTTTTAGAGTAGTAACTTCCTCAAGTCCATTTATGGTTGTAACATGCACATAACCTTGTCTCTTTTCAGTAGTTTCAGGTGAGAGCGATTTCTTGGGAAGGCTTTCTATAAATACTGCGGCTATCTTAGCTGAATTGATCATCTGGTTCTTTGCATAGCCGGGATGAATATTCTTTCCGATGAATTTTAACACGACCATATCAGCACTGAATGTTTCCGACTCAACTTCTCCACGACTTGAGCCATCAACAGTGTAAGCATACTTAGCTCCGAGTTTTTTCAAATCGATTTTTTCTGTCCCTCTTCCGACCTCTTCATCAGGAGTAAAACATATTTTTATGGGACCGTGCTTTACTTCGGGATGAGCCAGTAAATAATTTACAGCATCCATAATTTCTGCAACACCAGCTTTATTATCTGCACCGAGAAGTGTAGATCCATCAGTTGTAATGATATCGAAACCTTTCATATTCTTAAGATCGGGATTTTCATCTACCTTAATTATCCGGCCTTCTTTGGGCAGTTTTATATCGCCACCTTTGTATTTTTTATGAATAATTGGTTTTACATTTTTTCCGGATACTGCGGGTGAAGTATCAACGTGTGCAATGAATGCAATCGGCGGTACCTTTTTGTTTGTATTTGCCGGAAGTGTTGCCATAACGTAACCCCACTTATCCATTGCAGCATCTTTCAAGCCCATCTTCTTTAATTCTTTAGCAAGATCAGCAGAAAGTTTTTTCTGTTTTTCTGTACTCGGAAATGAAGTTGATTCTTCATCTGATTGAGTATCGTATTTCACGTACTTCAAAAAACGATCAACACAAGTGAATTTATAATTTGGATCGAACATGATTCCTCCTGGATTTTAATTAAGTCAAAAGTTAATCCCGCTTTGCGGGAAAGTTTTTTTATTTATCTATTCTAATAATTTCTACTCTTCTGTTTTTTGCTCTTCCTTCGGGTGTACTATTGTCTGCCATTGGGTTACTACTCCCTTTACCGATTACTTCAAATCTTCCCTTCGGTATTCCTCTTGAAACAAAGTAGTTGAGAACAGATTCAGCTCGCATCTGAGACATTTTTACATTTCCATCTTCTGAACCAACGTTATCGGTATAACCAACAATCTTCCATCGTGACATTGGAAATTCCTTCATCTGCTCAAGCATTTTTTCAAGTTCAGGATATGCAGCTTCCTTGAGTTTAGCACTATTAAACTCGAAACTTGTTTCTGCACCTAAGATAAGCTGATTGAGATTAACTTCAGGAGTTGGCTGAATTATTACTAACTCACATCCCTTGTCGTCTACCTGAACACCGGGTAAAGTTCCGGGACATTGATCTAAATTATCCGGGACACCATCCAAATCCTCATCTACTGGACAACCATAATTATCAACTTCAATTTCGTAAGGCGTTCCGGGACATCTGTCGAGATAATCAAAAACTCCATCTCCATCTGAATCAAATGGACATCCATAGTCATCTATGTCAATTCCTGATGGTGTGTTCGGGCAAAGATCGGTGTAATCCGGAACACCATCTCTGTCTGAATCAAGCGGACAACCTTTCTTATCAACAGGTGCACCTGTTGGAGTTCCGGGACATTCATCTAAATAATCCGGCACACCATCTTTATCAGTATCTATCGGGCATCCGAATTCGTCAACTTTAACTTTGGCTGGAGTATCAGGACAATTATCTTTTGAATCAACCACTCCATCACCATCAGAATCAAACTCTGTTAAGAATGAATACGAAATTCCTCCGAGCACAGTAAAGAATAAGTCATTGCTGATTCCGATTGCTTTATCATCCAGCCAATCATATGGTGAAATCTGTACTCCTGCACTCAGATTAACTGAAAGGTTTTCAGTTACTGGATACCGGGCACCAAGTTCCGCAAGATAATTTATCTCGGTTGTCTTGTAAACTCCATTAGCATTATTAGGAAGTTCAACACCACCTTCGCCTTTGGGATCGAAGGTAAGGCTTGCAACTCCAGCAAAAAAATATGGAAAGACTATGTCTTTAATGCTCAAGTCGAAAATGACCCCGGCACCAAAAGTATTAATATTTGTTCTGAATTCAGTTGGATCCAGGTTTGGATCATTTCCTCTTATAAATCCGGCACTATAAAAAGCTCTTATTCCAAAACCACTTTGAACCCAAGAAGGGAAAAAATACTCGAGCGAAAGTCTGCCAAGATAATCTACTCCTAAATCGTTGTAATCTGTATTTGCAAGAGTTGTCCCCCCTTCAACGGAAAAAACCACTGTCCCTGAGAATGGATTATATCTTTGTGTCCTGGCAGTTTGACAGTAATTAAATGAGTTGAAAAGTAAAACAATTAGAAAAATGGTGAAGGTAAATTTCATCAATATTCATCCGTTAAAGTTGATTTTTATGAGACAAATTTAAAGCTAAATGGAGTAGTAAAAAAGTTGAGAAGTGATCACTGCTATACTAAAATCCTCTTCTCAAAACTTTTTCCATATCAGATTTAATCATCAGCTTAACGAGGTCTTCAAATTTTGTTTTTGCTTTCCAGCCGAGAACTTTTTTTGCTTTGGTTGGATCGCCAATAAGCAAATCAACTTCAGTTGGTCGGTAGTAAACCGGATCAATTGCAATAAGCGTATCACCTTTTTTCAGTTTCGTAGTAAAATCTTTTAAATAAGATTTTTTATTCGCCGTATAATTTATCAGCTTCTTCGCCTTTTCAAAATTAATAGATTTGATAACACCTTTTTCATTTTCACCTTTACCTTTCCATTCGAGTTCAATTCCAAGATTTCTAAAAGTCAGAACAGCAAACTCACGAACAGTTTTAGTTTCACCAGTTGCTAAGACAAAATCATCCGCAACTTTATGCTGGAGAATTCTCCACATTCCTTCACAATATTCAGGTGCAAAACCCCAGTCACGTTTTGCATTAAGATTTCCGAGAGTTAATTCTTTCTGCAAGCCAGCAACGATTCGTGAAGCAGCACGAGTTATTTTTCGGCTAACAAATGTCTCTCCTCTTCTCGGTGATTCGTGATTAAAAAGAATTCCATTTGCTGCAAAGATGTTGTAAGCTTCGCGGTAGTTAACAATTATCCAGTAGCCATAAAGTTTTGCAACTCCATACGGCGAACGCGGATAGAAAGGAGTTTTTTCACTTTGCGGAATTTCCTGTACTTTTCCATAAAGTTCACTTGTTGATGCCTGGTAGAATTTTACTTTTTTTAATCCGACTTCACGGATTGCATCCAAAAATCTCAAAGTGCCGAGTGCGTCAACCTGTGCAGTATAATCCGGAACCTGGAAAGAAACTTTAACGTGACTTTGTGCAGCAAGATTATAAATTTCATCCGGTTCAATTTTTTCAAGGAGGCGGTTCAGGTTGCTAGTATCAACCAGATCACCATAATGCAAAAACATTTTTTTGTCGAGAATATTTGCGTTGTTATATAGATGATCTATCCTTCCCGTATTGAAAGAACTGCTTCTTCTGATAATTCCGTGAACTTCATATCCTTTATCAAGAAGAATTTCGGTCAAATAACTTCCATCTTGCCCTGTAATTCCAGTAATTAAAGCTTTTTTCATTTCGGTACCTGCGAAAATTTTTTCTTAAAGAATACATAAGTTTTTTCAATTCCGTCACGCAACTCAGTTTTATATTTCCAACCAAGTGAGTTAATTCTTGATACATCAAGAAGCTTTCTCGGAGTGCCATCAGGTTTTGTCGAATCGTGAATTATGTTGCCTTTGAATCCAACAATCTCAGCAATTAGTTTTGCCAGTACATTTATTGAAATATCTTTCCCGGTTCCAATGTTGAGGTGCGATATTCCTTTTTCATAAAGATCTCTTCCATCAACATTCTCTAATAAAAATACAATTGCATCGGCAAGATCTTCCACAAATAAAAACTCACGAAGAGGGTTTCCGCTACCCCAAATAGTTACTTCTGACTGATTGCTTGATTTTGCTTCGTAAAATTTTCTTATCAAAGCCGGAAGAACGTGAGAAGTTTGCAAATCAAAATTATCATTCGGACCATACATGTTAGTCGGCATCACAGAATAGAAGTTGGAACCATATTGTCTGTAATAATTTTCGCAGAGTTTTATTCCTGCAATCTTAGCAATCGCATATGGTTCATTTGTAAATTCAAGATAATCAGATAAAAGATATTCTTCCTTCAAAGGCTGCGGAGCTAATTTTGGATATATACAGGAACTTCCCAGAAAGATAAGTTTTTCAACTCCTGCTTTGTAGGCATTATGAATCAGGTTTGCTTCGATCATCAAGTTATCGTAAATAAAGTCAGCACGGAAAGTGTTGTTAGCCAAGATGCCGCCAACTTTCGCAGCCGCGACTATTACAACTTCCGGCTTCTCAGCCATTAAGAATTCTTCAACATCATCCTGTCTGATTAAATCTAGTCCTGGATAGTTTTTCAGAATAAGATTTTTATAGCCCTTTTTTTCAAGTTCACTTGTAATTGCAGAACCTACCATACCTGTGTGTCCGGCAATATATATTTTCTTGTTCAGATATTTTGTTTGATTAGTCATTTAGATTTTAATTATAATCCATAATAAACTGCAAAATAAAATTCCTGGAGACTTTCATCAACATAACTTAAATCTACCTGCTGTCTTGATATATTGAGATATTGATATCTTGCCCGGAAAAAAAGATTATGAATAAATTCATATCTCGCCTCTCCGCCAAGGTATGTATAATTTGTTCTCAAACCAGAAAGAAAAGGTGGTTGAGGTTGATCGAATTGATAATCGACATCTTGTGCTTCACCTTGTCGGATGTATCTTGTCCAGATAATTGCTTCTAATCCTCTTAAAAACCTATAGCTGATAGAAGCATAAAATTGATCAGCATTATCACCCATCCAATGACCCATAAGGTAAGATGAGCTTGTGTAATTGGTAGCAGTAATGTAGTGCCTGTAAACGTATGGATATATTTTAGAATACTCAAGCTTGAGCGTAAGGTTATTAATGGGTAAATCTGTAATAGAACCTCCGAGAGTAAATCCAAGCTGATTTCTCTGGCTGCTTGCATCGAACATTCCATTCAGAGTTATTTCATCAATTATCAATGAACCATATAAATGAGTGTTCTTGATGTGTCCTTTAGAACTTACAGTAGCGAATATTTGAGCGTTGCTTCCTGCCGCGTTGTACTGCCGACTTAAGTAGTGATCTGCCAGACGGAAAAACGTTATTGGAACAAGATACAAATATTCAAGTTCGTCAGAGTAAATAATTGATTCACCCAGATGCAATATCCAAGCCTTTTGTTGGTCGAATAGTCAGGGTATGAGATGCAAGAAATTTATCTCTGTATGCAAATCTTAAATCTCCATGTTCAGTATAATAAAAACTTGATGAATCAATTACATCTGAAGACAGCCAGGCATGAAAATAATTGAAGCTGAGCCATTCAACCGGATTAATATCAAGGCGGATTAACGGAAAGGAAGGTGCTTTCTGCGACATGACAATTAAGCCGTTATCTCCATAACCCCATTCGATAAATTCTTTTCCGATAGCAAGACTTCCCCATTTCCAGTCAGTGGCAAGCATCATCTTACCTTCACTATATTCAATCTTATCTTCGGCGTAACCGTAATAGTTTTCACTTGTTCGTGCATTAACTCCAGTCGCAGGAGTAAATCTTTTTGTTTTATCGATTGTATTTCCACTTTCAGTGTTATCCCTGAAATCAAAACTGAATCCCAATACATCATAGATATATCCATACGAATAAATTCCGTTCCAGTAATGAGATACCATTTCGCTTTTGACGGAGCCAATTTCTGCTCCAAGTATTGGATCGAGGTTTATTTTAAATCCATCTCCTCCATAACTAAAAACTCTCCATCTGTCAGCAGGATCATCGTTAAACCATTCCATATATTCTGTTTTCTTATCATTGCCTTCAATGAACCACTCTTCGAAATAATAATTTTCAAGAAAAAAATTCAATTCTTCTTTTTCGAGTGAAGTGAGTTGAGATGAAAGCGAATCTGTTTCCAACAGCTTTTCAGCTATATACATTTTTGGTAAAGGTCTGATAAGATCATCAAACTCAATAATACCTTTTTGACTAACCCTTCTAAGAAAATTATAAACATCCTCGTATAACGGTTCATAAACAATTTGTGCTTGCACGTAAGTATTCAAAACAATTAAAATAAAAGCTGATAAAAGAATTTTCAGAAAAGAAACTTTGTGCAACACTCTTCTTATCCCCGGATGAATTCTTTAATTTTTTGAACAACATACTCTTGCTGCTCTTTTGTCAGCTCGGGATAGATAGGAATAGCGAGCGAAGTTTTGCTTGCATTTTCAGATTCAGGAAAATCTCCAATCTTATAATTCAGGTTTGCGAAACATTCCTGCATATGAAATGGAATAGGATAATAGATTTCATTTCCAATCTCATTTTCTGCAAGAAATTTTTTCAAATCGTCTCTGTTTCTGAGCTCTGATTATATACTGATTATAAATATGATAGTTCGTTAATCCCGAAACATTTTTATATGCAGCTTTTGGTAAAAGAACCTGGTTCTTGTTGTCAAAATTAATTTTTCCAGTTTCTTCTGCTAAACCAGATTTAATAAAAAGTTCATTATAGTAATCAGCATTTGCTCTTCTTTTCTCGGACCATTTATTAAGATGCGGAAGTTTTACTCTCAGAACTGCAGACTGCAAAGCATCTATTCTAAAGTTTCCCCCGATTACTTTATGATAATATTTCTGTTCGCCGCCATGAACTCTTTTAATACGAAGCATATAAGCCAGTTCATCATTATTAGTTGTTACAAGCCCGCCATCACCATAGCCGCCGAGGTTCTTGCTCGGGAAAAATGAAAAGCAACCGATATCTCCGATCGTCCCAACACATTTTCCATCTTTATACTCAGTGCCGATAGCCTGTGCCGCGTCTTCAATAACAAAAATATTTTTCTCCTTCGCAATTTTCATTAGCGGTTCCAAATCAGCGCTCTGCCCGTAAAGATGAACCGGAATAATTGCCTTTGTTTTCGAGTTTATTTTCTTCTTAACATCTTCAGGATCAATATTAAAAGTAACCGGATCGATATCTGTAAGCACTGGTTTCGCATTCAATCTTGAAACAACACCGGCAGTGGCAAAAAATGAATAGGTAGGAACAATAACTTCATCACCGGGTCCAACATTAATTGCCATTAACGCCAGCAGAAGAGCATCTGTGCCTGATGAAACTCCGATTGCGTGTTTGCAGCCAAGGTAGTCACAAAATTCTTTTTCCATTTTTTCAACTTCAGGACCGAGAATAAAATACTGCGACTCAGCAACACGAAGAATGGCTTCATCCAGTTCTTTTTTTAAGGATAAGTATTGAGGTTTTAAATCTAGCAGAGGGACTTTCATAAATTTTCCAGGTATTAAGTTTTAAAATTATTAGAATTAATATTGTTACAATTGAAATCTATCATTTAGGCTCAAACACAAAATCTTTTTCAATTTCTTTGAAACTTCGCAGCTGTTAAATCTTTTTCTGAAATAATTGGATGTTCAATCTTCCAGTCAATCTTCAATTCTGGATCGTTAAAAAGAATTGTTCTTTCGTGAGCTTTGCTGTAATAGTTTGTACATTTATAAGAAAAGATTGCTTCATCGGATAAAACAGAAAAGCCATGTGCAAAACCTGTCGGAATCCATAGTTGAAATTTGGTTTCTGAGTTTAAGATTAAAGAAAAATGTTTACCGAAAGTTGGTGAGTTAAATCTGATGTCAACGGCAACATCAAGCACTTCACCTTCAATTACCTGGCAGAGTTTTCCCTGAGCCTTTTCATCAACCTGATAATGAAGTCCTCTTACCGTGCCTTTATTTGATTTCGAGATATTATCCTGTACGAAATCATCAGGGATTCCGAACTCCTCATATCGTTTCTTGTTGTAAGATTCAAAAAAAAATCCGCGGGAATCATTAAAAACATCCGGTTGAACCACCAGCAATCCGGGAATTTCTGTCTTAGAAACTTTCAATTAGATCTCTGCTAATACTTTTTCAAGATATTCTCTGTAAAGCGATTTCGGTATTTCACCAACCACTTTCGTAAACTGTTTTTTATCAATGAAACCGCGAAGATATGCTATTTCTTCGATGCAGGCTACTTTAAGCCCTTGTCTGTCCTCAATAACTCCAAAGAAATTTGAAGCAGCAAGTAACGCTTCAGGTGTGCCGGTATCGAGCCACGCAACACCTCTTCCAATTTTTTCAACACGAAGTTCACCTGATTCCAAATAAGCTTTGTTGACATCTGTAATTTCCAACTCACCTCTGCCAGAAGGTTTAAGATTTTTTGATATTTCAATTACTCGATTGTCATAAATGTATAAGCCTGGCATAGCATATTGAGATTTAGGTTTGGATGGTTTTTCTTCAATGGAAAGAACTTTTCCGCTCTGGTCAAACTCAACAATTCCATATCTTTCAGGATCATTTACTTTGTATCCAAAAATAGTTGCACCTTTTTGAGTTTGAAGTGCTTTGTAAAAAAAATCAAGGTTTCCATAAAAAATATTATCCCCGAGAACGAGACAACTCCTATCTGAGCCAATAAATTTTTCTCCAAGAATAAAAGCCTGCGCAATTCCTTTTGGTTCAGGTTGAATTACATATTCGAAATTCATTCCGAGATTCGATCCATCACCAAATAGTTTTTGATATAATGGAATTGTCTCTGAATTTGAAATAATTAATACGTCTCTAATTCCGCCAAGCATTAAAATTGAGAGCGGATAATAAATGAGAGGTTTATCGTAAATAAGTGCAAGTTGTTTGCTATAAACTTTAGTAATTGGGTAAAGTCTGGAACCAGAACCGCCAGCCAGAATTATCCCTTTTATTTTATTTTTATTCACAAAAATGCTTAGTTGAGTTTTTAAAATAACAGTTCAAATATAAATAGAATATTATTATATCTTTTGAATGAAAACAGCGCTAAAAGCTGATTTTAAAGGAGAGTGCCGCTTAGCAATAGAATTGCAAAAGTAAAATAAATAACTAATCCAGTTACATCAACGAGTGTAGCCACAAAAGGTGCCGATGAAGTTGCTGGATCAAGCCCAAGTCTTTTCAATAGAAATGGAAGCATTGAACCGGAGAGAGTTCCCCATAAAACAACACCTATCAATGAAAAACCGACCGTTAATCCAATTAACAACCAGTGATCCCCATAGATATTAGAAAAAGATGTCCATAGAAAAATTCTTAGAAAACCTATTGCCCCGAGAATCAAACCAAGTGTCAAACCAGACAGTATTTCTCTTTTCATTATATACCACCAGTCTTTGAGCGTGACTTCACCTAATGCAATTGCTCTAATGACAAGTGTCGCTGCTTGTGAACCGGAATTTCCTCCGGACGAAATAATTAACGGAACAAATAAAGCAAGGACTACTGCTTTAGCAATTTCATCTTCAAAAAATCCCATGGCAGAGGCAGTTAACATTTCTCCAACAAAAAGTACCGTTAGCCAAACTACTCTCTTTTTTATCATAGAAAAAAAAGGCATTGTTGCATATGGTTCTTCTAATGCTTCAACACCACCAAGCTTTTGTATATCTTCGGTTGCTTCTTCTTCAGCTACATCAAGCACGTCATCGACTGTTACGATACCAATAAGAATTCCATGACCATCTATAACCGGTAGAACAACCCGGTCATATTTTTTAAAGACTTCAACTGCTTTTTCCTGATCGTCATGAACATTCAATGTAATAAAATTTTCATCCATCAAATCGCTTATATATTTATCAAGTGATGAGAGAATTATTTCCCTGATTTTAATATCATCAATTAGCTTACCTTTTTCATCGATCACATAAATTACATTAAGGGTCTCACTATCAGCACCGAATTTTCGAATATGTTCAAGGGTTTCTGAAACGGTCCAATTCTGTTTTACAGCTATGTAGTCGGGAGTCATTAGTCGTCCGACGCTGTTCTCAGGATAACCTAGTAATGTCTGAGCTATTTTTCTTTCTTCGGTAGATAGTAATTGAATTAATCTTTTTGCAGAAGTACCAGGTAATTCTTCGAGAAGAGCAGTTCTGTCATCTGGTGACATTTCATTAAGTATAGCTGCAGCTTCTTCGTTGCGCATTGCTTTCAGTAATTCTTCCTGAGTATCAAATTCCAAATGTTCAAAGGTGTCGGTCGCAAGATCAACCGGCAGGACACGGAAGACAATTACTTTATCTTGTTCAGGCAGATCAATTATCAGGTCGGCTATATCGGCTGGCGTCCAATCGCTGAGGATTTCCTTCAGTATACTTAGTTTTCTCTCAGCAATAAGAGATTCTATTTCGGGCATAAGCAATTTGCTGAGCATTGGAAATTCCTCCCGAGTGTTAATATTGAGTGTTGATTACATTCTATAAAAATAGATTTGATTCGGCACAAAAATATGCTGTTAATCAGGTAAAAACAATTCTATCAAACAGATGAGACTATGAAAATCTTCCTGAGTTATT
>CAVUCF010000002.1:0-85078 GCA_963739915.1 uncultured Ignavibacteriaceae bacterium | reverse complement strand
AGTCATATCAATCTGATCGAGTGTATCACCGAAATTGTATTCTCTTCTATCAGAAGTTATTTCATCACCCTGACCGGAAAAAGGTGTTCTGTGATTTCCTCTGGCAGACTTTCTTAACTTACCGAAAATCTCTTCAAGCGACTGCCTTCTGATTGTCATTTCACTTTTAGCAGTCAGAGTAATTTTGCTGCCATCTTCATTTTCTTTAATAAATCCTTTTTCTTTTAAGTCATCAATAAAATCACCCATACCATATTCTTCACCAGTCAGATTATACTTCCTGTCGAGTTCATTCATCCAGTTTAACGCTTCAGATACATCGCCTGAAGTAATAGTAACAAGCTGCATAAAGACTTTTAATAAATCTTCAAAGCTGCCTTTGTTGCTTTCATCAGGTATAAAGTCTGTAAATCTATGACCAATCATAATAGTGTTAACAAGATTAATGAATTATTAGTTCACAATAATTTCAGTTTGAAAATAAATCAAACTTCGTGTTAAAACAAGAATATATTTTTGAGATAGAAGAAAGGATAGGGGGAATTATTCCCCCTTAAAATTATTTTTTGTCAATGAGAATTCTGTTTTCCAAAACGTTATCTATTAGCTTGTATTCTTTAGCTTCATCAGAGGTTAAGAAATAATCACGATCGCAATCCTTGGTTATCTGCTCGATAGTTTTTCCTGTATGCTTAGCAAGAATATTATATAAAGAGTCTCTTGTTTTAAGCATTTCTTTTGCATGAATTTCGATGTCGGTTGTTTGTCCCTGTAATCCACCAATCCATGGTTGATGAATCATAATTTTTGAATGAGGAAGAGCAGAGCGCTTTCCTTGTGCACCACCAGCAAGAAGTATCGCACCCATACTTGCAGCCATACCAACACAAATTGTTGAGACATCAGGTTTTATGTAGTGCATTGTGTCGTAAATTGCCATTCCGGATGTAACACTGCCACCGGGTGAATTTATGTATAAATGTATATCCTTTTGTGAATCCTCAGCTTCAAGAAAAATCAACTGAGCGATGGTCAGGCTTGCTACATGATCGTCAATTGGCATTCCGATGAAAATAATTCTCTCGCGAAGTAGGCGGGAATAAATATCCATTCCACGTTCACCCCGACCGGTCTGCTCAATTACATAAGGTACAAGCTGGTTAAAAATTTCTATTTTATCATTCATTCTTTATCCTCTTTCTGCTTTTGTGAAAGTTTCTCTGGATTAACTTTTTTAATTTCATTTTTTTCTTTTAAGAAGTCAAAGAGTTTTTTATCTAGCATTCTTTCGACCTGGTTGGATGATTTATAATAATTGATAAGTTTGTCCACCGGCAAACCTGTTTTCTCAGCATCGGCTGCTGCAAGTTCTTCAAGCTCTTTATCTGTTACTTCTATTTTTTCTTTCTTTTGGATTTCGGTTTTTAGCTGAAACCATTTTACTTCATTAAGTGCTGAGGGTTGAAGGTATTCTCGCAAATACTTTGTGTCGACTTTTTTCATACCTTGTTTTTTGAGTCGCTCTTCTTCACTCTTAACCATTTCTTCCAGAATACTCTCAACCATGAATGATGGTGGAGTAAAATCATTTTTTGTAATTATTAAACTAATGAGTCTGCTTCTGGTAAATTCCTCAATTCTCTGTTCGTAATAATTTTGAATATTCTTTTCTATTTCACTTCTAAGATCAGCTTCAGTTGATAATTTATCTTTTGTTACTTTTTTAATAATCTCTTCATTCAATTCCGGGAGGACTACTTTTTTTATTCCGAGTATCAATACTTCATAGTCAAAATGCTCAACAACTTTTTCTTCTTGCCCTTCTTTGTTCTGAACAGTTTTTTCATCGTGGAAATGAAATTTAAATTTCTCTCTGACTTTCTTTCCGTTTGCATTCGCTTTTATATCTGGATGAACATTTTCATTTGATAGATCAATCTGCATTTTCTCGGGTTTAGTATCAGATACTGGTTGCCCACCCTCATCAATTCTTGTCAATTCAACATCTAAAAGATAATTTGAATCGTCTCCTACAACATCGGCATCTTCCTGGTTGCTGTTTGAACGAAGAATGTGTTCAATTTCTTTTTCGACTTCATCTCCTTTTACATTTAAATCCGGTATTTCAATTAATTGACCCTTATAATCTTTAACCTCAACTACTGGCATGACCTCAAATTTAATTTTAAACTTAAAGTCTTTCTCAATATTGAAATCGAGGTCAATCATTATGGGTTGGCCAATTGGACGTAAATCTTTCTCTTTTGCAATCTGCCAAAATCTTGAATTTGCAACTTTCTCAGAAGCTTCAAACTCAAGTGAGTCACCATATCTTTGTTTGATAATATGCTTTGGTACTTTGCCTTTTCTGAAGCCAGGAACTTGAATTTTGGTTGCCTGTTTTTTCACTTCTGAATCAATTTCGCTTCTAATCTCATCGTAGCTAAGGGTGACTTCTACTTCTCTTTCAGATTGTGAAATATCGTTTACCTTCAATTCCAAATTAACCTCTAATTAGTTAGTATGTTTAAGCTTGTGCGAGAACGGGGACTCGAACCCCGACACCTCTCGGTACTAGATCCTAAGTCTAGCGCGTCTGCCAAATTCCGCCATTCTCGCAGTTATTTGTTATTTTTATGTGTAAATCTTAGGAAAATTGAGTGCAAATATACTGTTAGTGAATTTGTATATCAATTCTGAATTTAACTTATCAATAAGAAGTTGATACATTCATTTTGACTGCTTGAAAAGAGTGAAATTGTAGATTTCTTTCAAAACAAATTATTATACTTAGTTTTGTAAAAACATTTTTCAATATTAAAAAGTTCTGATGGATAAATTTATTATTAATGGCGGTAGGAGTCTTTCCGGAAGTGTAAAGGTTAGCGGTTCAAAAAATTCATCCCTTGCATTGATGCCGGCTTCGATTTTGGCCTCTGGCAAATCAATTTTGAAAAACACTCCTGAACTCAATGATGTATTTACAATGTCAAAACTGTTGAAGCATCTTGGTGCTGAAATTACTTTTAAAGATGAAGTATTGGAGATTGATAGTTCAGGTATCAATGAATTCACTGCACCATATGAACATGTAAAAAAGATGCGTGCATCTGTGTATGTCTTAGGTCCATTGCTGGCAAAATTTGGAAAAGCAAAAGTATCATTGCCCGGTGGATGTGCCTGGGGTCCAAGGCCGGTAAATCTTCATCTTGAAGCTATGAAAAAACTCGGTGCTAATATTGACTTGAAAGATGGCTACATAATCGCAGAAGCTAAAAAGTTGAAAGGTTCCAAAATTAATTTTGATGTTTCTTCTGTTGGTGCAACAGGAAATGCGATGATGGCAGCAACTCTTGCAAAAGGTTCTACATTAATTAACAATGCTGCTATCGAACCGGAAATTACACAGCTTGCTGAATTCCTTTTAAAAATGGGAGCCAAGATAAATGGAATTGGTACAAACACCCTTGAAGTTGAGGGTGTGGATGAATTAAAACCAGCAGAAATAGTTACCATTCCTGATCGGATAGAAACTGGAACCCTTCTTATTGCCGCTGCAATTACTAATAGTAAAATAACTCTGACTGAAACTTCCTCTGAATTTCTTGAAGCAGTCCTTCTTAAGCTTGAAGATTCTGGTTGCGAAATACAGAGAGAAAAAAATAAGCTTTCTATCGATGCAAAAAATTTTCGAATGAAACCGGTTTCAGTTACAACTTCAATATTTCCGGGATTTCCAACAGATATGCAGGCCCAATGGACAGCACTAATGTCTATTGTAAATGGTGTATCTACAATAACTGATTCGATATATTTTGACAGGTTCAAACACGTTCCTGAATTGAATCGTCTCGGTGCACAGATTGTATTAGACCAGAATACTGCAGTTGTAACCGGAGTTAAAAAGTTAAAAGGTGCAAAAGTTATGTCAACTGATCTTCGTGCAAGTGCGAGCCTTGTATTAGCAGGATTAATTGCTGAAGGAACAACCGAAGTTCTAAGAGTTTATCACCTTGATAGGGGATATCAAAGAATTGAAGAAAAATTAATAACTCTCGGTGCAGATATTCAAAGAGTTGAGAGCAAGGAATATTAGAAGTTTTAAATGCTAAAGATTCTAAAAAAAAATAATTACTTTGCTATCTTTCTAATTATTATTGGTGTCATCAATCTCTATCTTCTCACGCTTCCATTAACAAGTGTTTTCGGTTACGAATTCTCAGCATTAAATGCGTTGCTATTATCTTTTTTATCCGGACTATTCAGTATTTCTTTCTTAAAATCCCTCGTTAAAGAAAATCGAAAGTTTAATGTAGAAAATTATTTATCGACATTAAGATGGATGCTCTTCTTGCCTTTTGCAATTTCAGTTGTTAATTCTATCATTTTTGGGTTTTGCTCTTTTACTGATGGGTTGTTTTTTTATTTAGTTCTAACTTTTCCTTCAGTTATTATAGGCAGTGCTCTTGGTTCTGCTATTTTCGTTTTAATAAAAAAAATAAGAATAATATCGTTTATATTTTTATATTTATTGATATTATTCATACCCGTGCTGGAAATCTATTTTAATCCGCAGGTTTATCTTTATAACCCACTCTTCGCATATTTCCCGGGAACTATTTATGATGAAGGACTAAGTGTTGATTTAAAACTCACTCTGTATAGAATATTTAATTTGATGTTCTTCATTCCTATACTTATCTATTATTTAGGATGGGCTATTAAAGGAGTTACGTTTAAGAAAAAAATATCCTTGTTAGTAGCTTTGATTTTCATTGCTGGATTATTTTACTTTATTGTTTCTCCATCATTAGGATTTTCTACGACAGAATCAAGTTTAAAGGAATATCTTTCTTACGATGTTGAGTCAAAACACTTTATACTCCACGCTGACAGCCGAATAGAAAAAGAAGTTCTTCAACAGATAGTATTAAACCAGGAATATTATTATTCAAAGCATAGTAATTATTTTAAGGAAGAGCCAGTCACTAAGATAAATTCATTTATCTTTCTTGACAGTGAACAAAAGAAAAACTTATTCGGTGCTGGTTCTGCAGACGTTGCAAAACCCTGGCTTAATAGTATTTATGTTTCAGCTGATACATGGCAGAGTACGCTTAACCACGAGATTGCTCATTGTTTTACAGCCGGTTTTGGAACGGGAATATTTAAACTCGCTGCAGGATTCAATCCGGCGCTGATTGAAGGAGTTGCAGAAGCTGCTGATGGTTTTTATGATGAGAACAGTATTCATTATCTGGCTTCATTGGCATTTAAGAACGATTATCGTGTTAATTTAAATTCAATGTTAAGCAGCTTCAGTTTCTTCGGAAGTGTCTCGAGCCTTTCCTACATTTATTCCGGGTCATTCATTGAATATTTAACTAATGAATATGGAATAGAGAAGGTTAAAAAATTTTATCAGAGTAATGACTTTGATGAGTCCTTCGCAACTGATATAAATTCAGTGATAAAAAATTATGAAATGTTTCTGGATACTCTAACACTAATAGCTACAAGAGATAAAGCTAACTACTATTTCGGTCGTAAACCACTAATTAGCAAAGTCTGTCCAAGATACGTTTCATCAAGTCTTGCAAATGCCTGGGAATACTATTCACAAAAGAATTACAATAAGGCTAAAAACATTTTTGAAGAAATTCTAACTAAAACCGATAGTTATGCTGCATTAATTGGTCTCTCAAAATTTTATGAAGATAGAGATTCACTTTCGCAGGCGATCAGCATACTCGAATCCAAATTAGACACTTTTGGGGGAACAAGCAGTGAGTATGATTTAAAGTTTCGATTGGCTGAGCTTTATATTGAGAACAATGAGTTGGAGAAAGCAAAAGAGCTTTATTATTTTTTGTTAAATGCTAAGCCGAACAGAAGATTAGAATTAGTAAGCAGCACAAGAATTTCACTATTAAAAAATGGTTCCATAAAAAGTTACGTTACTGGAAGCGAATATGATAGATATGCCATCTTAAAAAAAATGACTTTACAAAAATACGACTATGCTGCCATACCATTGATGATTGATCTTACTTCATCCCTTGGGGAAGACTATCACGCATTCTTGTTAAACTTTGAAAATAATTTAGAAGTAAAAGATGAATTAAGTAGCTACGCCATCTTTAAATTATCAGAGTATATGTTACAAAATTTTGATTATGCTAGAGCAAGAAAGATGGCAGTTTTAGCATTGCGTTATAATGGCAACTTTAATTTGCTGAAACTTACGGAGGAGAATTCTAAAAAGACCGAATGGTTCTTCAGAAATGTGGAAAGAATTCTTAATGAAACTGTATTTGAATTGAAATAGGTACAATGAACTTTAAGAATAAATTACAGAAATTCAATTTTCTTAATGAGGCTTCCAAAATTGCTGAAGAAGTTAGTGCTGAAGTTTATGTTGTCGGTGGTTTCATCCGCGATCTCATATTAAATAAGGAAGTTGAAGATATTGATTTCCTAATTGTCGGTGACGTAATGAAATATGCGCAAACATTGGCTGCTTCATTTGGAATCAATGACGTTGTTGTATTTAAAACTTTTGGCACAGCACACTTCACTTATGAGGGATTAAATTTTGAATTTGTTGCAGCAAGAAAAGAGTCTTACAGAAAATCCAGCAGAAAACCGCTTGTTTCAGAAGGAACATTTTATGATGACATCTCGAGACGTGATTTTACAATTAATACAATAGCAGTATCGGTAATTAAAGAAAAATTTGGAGAAGTGATCGATCGTTTTAATGGTATCGATGACATAGAAAAAAAACTTATCAAAACTCCTCTCGATCCAAATATAACATTTGATGATGATCCTTTAAGGATCTTACGCGCATTTCGATTTGCTTCACAATTAAATTTTAGTGTTGACGAATCTATTTTGAAATCTGCCGAAGAATTAAGAGAAAGACTTGAAATAGTTTCTCAGGAAAGAATAACCGATGAGTTTCTGAAAATATTAAAGTCACCGAAACCTTCTGTTGGGCTAAAACTGTTGCAAGATTCAAAAGTAATGGAGATTATTTTCCCTGAAATATCACAAATGATCGGAGTTGAACAAAGAGCAGAATACCATCATAAAGATGTTTTTTATCACACTCTGGAAGTCGTTGATAATATCTCTAAAAAAACTGATGATGTCTGGCTGAGATTTGCTGCTCTTGTTCATGATATTGCCAAACCAAAAACAAAAAAGTTTATTGAAGGAACAGGTTGGACTTTTCATGGACACGAAGAGCTTGGCGCAAGGATAATGAAATCAATTTTCAAAAGAATGAAGCTCCCAATGCACAAGCTTGACTATATGGAAAAACTTGTTAGACTGCATTTACGTCCAATTGCTCTCGTAAATGATGAAGTTTCTGATTCAGCCATTAGAAGATTGATTGTAGCCGCCGATGAAGATCTTCAGGATTTAATTACTCTATGTCGGGCTGATATTACAAGTAAGAATCCTGAAAAGGTGGAAAGATATCTTCAGAATTATGAAATCGTGATGAAGAAGGTGCTTGAAGTTCAAGAGAAAGATAAACTAAGAGCCTTTCAGTCACCAGTTGGTGGCGATGTAATTATGCAGGTTTGTAATCTTAAACCGTCGAAGAAGGTTGGAGAAATTAAAACCACAATCGAAGAGGCAATACTCGATGGAGTGATCGGAAACAACTATGAAGAAGCATATGAATATCTGTTAAAGATTAAAGATCAATTTCTTGAAAGTTAATCAAGCTTATAGTTTTACTCTAAATCCAAGCAAATAAGTTTTATCATTCCTTACCGCTTCGTTATTTCTTATCCCTAAAAAAAGATCAACCGGAATTTTATCTTTGATTTTTTGAACTTCTTCAGCTGAGTTAAAATCATTTGCTTCAGACAATATCAGATTAGAGTTTAACGATGCAGTTGTATCTACCTCGGTTTTCTTATCTTTTTTAATAACCAATGCATAAACAAGTATTCCTGCTATAATTAGTCCTCCAGCTACATAAAGGAATGTATCGTCATTACTATCATCCGATTGGGTTGTACTACTACCACTGCCGCCGGGCACATCAAAAATTCGAAGGCTATTCTGAGCATATAATTCAGATGAAAGAATCGATATTGCAATAATCAAAACGATAGTTATGGTTCGGAAGGAAAATTTTAATAATGATTGCACTTTTTTTACCTCTAAATTGTTGTTACTAATATAAGAGAATTAAACTTATGGATTCAAGCAGTGATTCTATCCCGTTTTTTAACATCAAGATTGGCTATAATCAATAAATAACTTAACAAAATTAACCGGATATATAGCTATTCTACCGTTTATAATGTTAACTAAATAGATCGATGCTTATTATGTATTTTTGCAATGGGTTTTATACATTTGTAAAAATAATGTAACATTGCATATTATCTAACTGTCTAATTCATTACAAAGGGAAAATTTCAAATTGGAGATCAGAATGCGATTAACAATCATTATTTTATTCACTGTTTTATTTTCAGCAAACGTCGTTCCTCAGGAAAAGTTAACTCTTGAAAAAGCTATTGGCACAGCTTTGCACAAGAATTCGACCTATCTGAAAAGTTCTAACCAAATCGAAAGCTTTGAATCAGAAGTGCAAGCTGCATACGGAAATTTCCTTCCTACTCTGGGATTAAACGCTGCGTGGGATTGGTCCGAATCAAATTCTGAAGGTGGGGGAATAGATTTCATAAATGGAATTCCTGTTGAGCGAGCTGCCTCGACATCTACTATCAGAGGATATCAGGGTTCAGTTTACTCTAATTGGACTTTGTTCGATGGGCTTGCAAATCTTGCAAATCTATCTCAGAGCGAAAACAATTTGGAGTCTGCTCAATTCACACTTAAGAGAATAAAGCAGGATATAGTTTTTCAGACAATGACTCTCTATTATAGGGTAGTTTACAATTCACAGTTACTGAATGTAAAAAAAGATGATCTGAAATGGAACGAGAAAAATCTGGAAACAATAAAGGAAAGAAACCGACTTGGAGCAGCTACATTAGCAGATGTGTATCAGCAGGAAGTTGCCAAAGGCAACGCAGAATTGGAATTGATAAGAACTGAAAATCAGCTCGAGACAACCAAGAAAGATTTGCTCTTCTATCTCGGAATTGATGTTTTAGAAGAATTTACATTTACTGATACACTAACAAGTATTGATTCTGAAATATTAAATACCAACCTACTATCTGAATACCAGGATATAAGTGAATTGGTTACAAATGCTTTAAACCAAAGATATGATTATAAAAGTGCTACCTTGAATTACGAAAGCTCAAAAGAAGGTGTAACCATTGCACAATCAGGTCATTGGCCAAATTTATCTGCAAGCGGAAATTATTCTCTGTTTACAGATAATATTTCTAATCTAGACAAATCCAAGACACTCGGATTTGGATTAAACCTCAACTTTCCTCTTTTCCTCGGCTGGTCAATAAGTAATAGTGTACAAATCGCTGAAGTGCAGTCAAAAAATTCAGCAATTGAACTAAGTGATCTTGAGAGAGAGATTAAAAAACAGATCAAGACTAATTTCCTCGACCTGCAAGCATCACGAAAAGCATTAGTTGTAAGTGGAAATAATATAACCGCGGCAAGAGAAACTCTTAAGATTGAAGAAGAAAAATATGCTCTTGGTTCTGGCAAACTGCTTGATGTTCTTATAGTCAACTCTCGATATACGACTGCACTTACTGATTTGTTAAATTCACAATTTGCATATATAGTGCTAAGTCAGCAATTAAAATATAACCTTGGCACATTAGATTATAAGAATTACGAACAATAGACTTTTTAGGAGAAAAAAAGAATGGCAAATGGTAATAGAAAAAAATCAAAGAAAAAACTTTTCATATTTGGAGGATTAGGCCTGCTCATCATAATCCTTGTTATAATCACCCTTGCAGGTGGTAGTAAGGAAAACATAATCCTTGTTCAAACTGAAAAAGTTCAGAAAAGAAGCATCACTCAAACTGTAACTGCCACAGGTACAATTGATCCGGAATTTAAAGTACTTATTACACCCGAAGTTACCGGTGAAATTATTAGTCTTCCTGTTAAAGAAGGTGATATCGTTAAGAAAGGACAACTTCTTATTAAGATAAAAGGTGATCAGTATATGGCTCAAAAAGATCGCCTTGAAGCAAACTTAAAATCTGCTGAAGCAAATCTTAGAATGAGTGAAGCTGAACTGACCAGAATTGAATTAGAATACAAGAGGGTTGTAGAACTTCACAACAAGGGATTGGCAAGTAATTCTGAACTCGAAAATATCGAAGCAAATTTCCTTTCAACAAAAGCCAGCTACGAATCATCAGAAGCAAATGTGCTTCAGAGTAAGGCTCAGTTACGAGAAGTTCTTGAGATATTATACAAGACAACTATTTATTCACCGATGGATGGAATTGTTACTCAACTAAATGTGGAGCTCGCAGAAAGAGTTTTAGGAAGCGGTTTCAGCCAGGGAACAAATATCATGACGGTAGCTGATCTAAGTAATATGGAAGCAGTTGTCGATGTTGATGAAAATGATGTTGTGCTGGTTTCAGTTGGAGACACCGCAAATGTTAAGGTTGATGCTTTTGGGGACAGAATATTTCAAGGAGTGGTTACGGAAATTGGTAACAGCGCAAAAGCCACAGGATTCGGAACACAAGAACAGGTCGTAAATTTTTCAGTGAAAATAAAATTAATCGACCTTGATAACAACTTACGTCCGGGAATGTCCTGTAATGCAGATATTGAAACAGAAACAGTTGAAAACGTAATAAGTGTACCTATTCAAAGTGTAACTGCAAGAACAGATGTTCCGGATAAAGAGGATTCAACGAAAGTTGAGAAAGAAGATGATGAATCTGATCAGATGCCAATGATGAACAAACCTAAAGAAGTTGTTTTTCTTACTGATAATGGCAAAGCAAAAATGGTTGTAGTCGAAACAGGAATAAGCGATGATAATTATCTTGAGATAAAGAGTGGCCTTGCAGAAGGTGATGTAGTCATTTCAGGAAGTTATAGAGCTATTTCACGAGAGCTTGAAGATGGTTCGATCGTCAGAGTCGAAGATAAAAAGAATGGAAATAAAAATAGTGAAGTGGTAGCAGAGGAATAATTCTAATCAATTCAGGATACAATATGAATATCATTAACATAGAACATATAGCAAAAATATACGAGGTTGGTTTAGAAAAGGTTCATGCTTTGCGTGACGTTTCTTTGAGAATTGATAAGAATGAATATGTCGCAATTATGGGTCCATCTGGTTCTGGTAAATCTACTTTGATGAATATGCTTGGATGTCTTGATACTCCAACTTCAGGAAAGTATGAGTTTAACTCAGTTAACGTTAGCGATATGAATGACAATGATTTGGCAAGAATAAGAAATAAGGAAATTGGTTTTGTTTTTCAAACATTCAACCTGCTACCCAGATCTGATGCGCTTCATAATGTTGAACTGCCATTAATTTATGCAGGAATTTCTTATGCGGAAAGAAGGGAAAGAGCCGCAAAATCCCTTGAAGATGTTGGACTTGCTGATAGGATTCATCATAAACCAAATGAACTGTCCGGAGGTCAGAGACAGCGAGTTGCAGTTGCAAGAGCATTGGTTACTAATCCATCAATCATTCTTGCCGATGAGCCTACTGGAAACCTCGATTCTAAAACTGGTGAAGAGATAATGCAGCTCTTCAATGAAATTCATGATAAAGGGAACACTATAATTCTTGTTACTCACGAGGAATATATTGCTGAACATGCTGCCAGAATTATAAGATTAAAAGATGGTTTGATTGAGAAGGATGAATTAGTTAATAATAGATATATTCCAAAAAATAATAAATCAAGCGTAAGTCTTTAGGAAAAAATATTATGAGATATTTCCTGTTTGAAATAAAAGAGGGGTTGTTGATTGCTTTCAGAGCATTGAAAGCAAACAAGGTGCGGACTTCACTTACAATGTTAGGAATATTTATTGGAATTACTGTCGTTGTTTTAATGTCCACCGCAATAAAAGGAATTGACAACTCCTTTCAGGATGGAATCAGTGCTTTGGGTTCTGATGTTCTTTATATCGATAAATGGGCTTGGTTCTCAAACGAAGAATGGTGGAAGCTGCGTAACAGGAAAAGTCTTACAATGGCTGAGTATGAACATTTTAAGTCAATGGTAAAACTTCCTACTGCAGTTGCACCTGTAATTAATTCTCAGCAGGTAGTAAAGATCGGAGATAGAAGAGTGGATGGAGTTGTCTTGAATGGATCGAACGCTGATTATGTTAAGACAACTAATTTCACTTTTGCACAAGGAAGATTTTATAATGAAGTTGAAAGTAATGCATCGAGACAGGTTGCAGTAGTTGGAAGTGAAATTGCTGTAAAACTTTTCCCGCGAGGTGATGCACTCGATAAGACAATTAAAATAGGCAATTCAAATTTCAAAGTTGTTGGTGTTCTTGCAGAACAGGGAAGTTTTATACTTGGTCCCTGGAATCCTGATAACCAGGTGTTTATTCCAATCGGGAGTATATTCAAAAATTTTATAGCTGAACACCGGGGAACAGTAACATTCAATGTTAGAGCTCCAAATCCTGCAATGGTTGAAGAAACAAAAGCTGAAGCCGAAGGTGTTATGAGAAAAGTGCGTGGATTACGGTATGATGAAGAGAATGACTTTTCGATTAACCAGCAGGAAGGACTGATGGCAAATTACAATTCAGTTGTAGGTGTAATACAGATTGCCGGGTTATTTATAACCGGATTATCTTTATTTGTTGGAGCAATAGGAATTATGAATATAATGTTCGTTTCTGTTCGTGAGAGAACTAAAGAAATTGGAATTCGTAAAGCAATCGGAGCTAGAAGAAGAACAATATTAGTTCAGTTTTTGTTGGAGTCTTCGGCAATATGTTTGCTTGGTGGTGCGGCAGGATTGGTTGCAGCCGTACTGGGCAGTATGTTGTTGAATCAATATTTCCCGACAGCCATCCAGGCTGATGCTGTGATAATAGCAATTGGAGTTTCGGCACTAACCGGAATACTTTCAGGTTTTGCACCAGCCTATCAGGCTTCCAAATTAGATCCCGTTGATTCTTTAAGGTATGAATAAATGAATATCAATCAATTATTTAATATTGCAGTTCAATCAATCATCAATAACAAGTTGAGAACATCGCTTACTATACTTGGTGTTGTAGTTGGAATATTTTCAATCATTGTTATAATGACAATTATTACGATGCTTCAAAGCAGTATTGAAAACGGACTTTCGATGCTGAGCAAAAATACTTTTCAAATACAAAAACACGAACCTATGGGGAATCATGGACATGATAGGAGCGAAAGAAACAAGAAGGATATAACAATAGACGAAGCCTATAAGTTAAAAGAGTTGTTAACGAAGGCACAATATGTCGGTGCAGAACAGTGGCAATTTGGAAAGGTGGTTAAGTTTGGAAATCTTGAAACCAATCCTAACATCAGTGTTGCCGGTGCTACTGTTGATGCTATGCGAACTAATGACTGGAATGTTGATTATGGCAGGGATTTAAGAGAGAACGATATTCAGTATTCTGCAAACATCTGCTTACTGGGCCCAGAGGTTGTCGAAAAAGTATTTCCAAATATGAATCCTGTCGGACAAACAGTAAGAGTTGATAATAAACCTCTTAAGGTTATTGGTGTACTTCAAAAGCAACCTGCAATGTTTGGGGAAAGCAGAGATAATTATATCATTATGCCAATCACAACCTGGCAATCTAGTTATGGAAAATATAACAATAGTGTAAATATTACAGTTACAGCCCCGGATAAAGAATCTTACAACGATGTCATCGAATCAGCAATCGGACACTTTAGAAAAATAAGAAAAGTACCCGTCGGTGAACCGGATGATTTTTATATCTTCAGTAATGAATCAATGATCACTCAGGTGAATGACATCACTGGCCCAATCAAAATAGGAGCTTTGGCAGTTTCATTGGTAGCCTTAATTGCTGCAGGTGTTGGTATAATGAATATTATGTTAGTATCTGTTACTGAGCGAACAAAAGAAATCGGAATCAGGAAAGCCATCGGTGCAAGGAAATCAAGCATACTAATTCAATTTTTAATTGAAGCAATAATATTGTGTTTCCTCGGTGGTATATTAGGAATAGCACTTGGCATTGGAATCGGGAACTTCGCTGGCAGTTTTTTAAATGCACAAACGGCAATTCCTTATGATTGGGTAATATTAGGAATCACGATGTGTGTAATAATCGGACTTATCTTTGGAACATATCCGGCTTATAAAGCAGCCAATCTTGACCCGATTGAAGCTTTGCGTTATGAATAACTTTGAGTGACTGCTAATTTCGCAGTAGATATTTTTTTGACTTTATAAATTATTGTCTAATTATTCATCGAGGATGAATTGCAGCTTAGCCAGTTAATCCTGCTTGCTCTTCAATCAATAAAAACAAATCGTTTACGTACACTTCTAACAGTTTTAGGTGTTGTAGTTGGAATTTTTTCAATCATTGTCGTTATGACTATTGTAACGATGCTTCAGAATACAATTAACGAAGGATTTCAATTCCTGAGTAAGAATACATTTCAAATACAGAAATGGCCGGCAATCCAAACTGGTGGTCCCGAAGGGCAGGAAAAGTACAGGAACAGAAAAGATATTACACTCGAAGACTTCTATCGATTTGAAGAAATGATGAAGGATGCAAAAAATGTTGGCGCATATCAGGCAGCCGATGGGAAGGTAATTAAATTTGCTAATCGGGAGACCAATCCTAATACTTTTATAGTTGGTGTTACTGAAGGAGTTTATCCTTCACTAAATCTTGAGATTGAAGAGGGCAGAGAATTTAGAAGCGATGATATTAACTATTCGAACAATGTTTGTGTATTGGGAAATTATGTGGTCGAAAAGATTTTTTACGATATCAATCCCGTTGGACAGATAATCAGAATGGATGGTCATCCGTTAAGGGTTGTTGGTACTCTAAAAAAGAAACCGGATTTTTTCGGAGAGTCAGTTGATAATTATGTTGTACTTCCTATAACTACCTTTCAATCAATTTATGGAAAGAGAACCGCAACCGTTGATATCACTGTTATGGCTAATAGTCAGGCAGATTATCAGAGAACAATAGAATCTGCAATTGGCTATATGAGAATGGTCAGAAAAATTGAACCCGGTGAGGAAAATGATTTTGAAGTTTTTAGTAATGAGTCATTAATCGGTCAGGTGAATGATATTACAAGCCCGATAAAAATAGGTGCACTTGCCGTTTCACTTGTAGCTTTAATTGCTGCTGGTGTTGGTATAATGAATATTATGTTAGTATCTGTTACTGAGCGAACAAAAGAAATCGGAATCAGGAAAGCCATCGGTGCAAGAAAATCAAGCATACTAATTCAATTTTTAATTGAAGCAATAATATTGTGTTTCCTGGGTGGTATATTAGGAATAGCACTTGGAATTGGAATTGGGAATTTTGCTGGCAGTTTTTTAAATGCACAAACGGCAATTCCTTATGACTGGGTAATATTAGGAATTACGATGTGTGTAATAGTCGGACTTATCTTTGGAACATATCCTGCTTATAAAGCAGCCAATCTTGATCCGATTGAAGCGTTGAGGTATGAGTAACAAACCGATTGAATAGCAATCGCATTAATTCGCTTAACAGGCTTTCTCCAGATTCTTATTCTTTATTATAGATAACCGGAGTTTTATGCTTCCATTCCTGCCACAATTTATCATTGGTAACTAACTCCGCCATAAAATGACTGACGTTTATTCTGCTGGTTTTTCCGGGATTAAAAAGGGGACTTCGTATTTTATGATTATGTATTTCATATTTACTTACTTCTTCTTCATCGATAAGCGAATCAGGACGAACAGCAACCCAATCAATGCCTGAGTCTGCGCCTAATTTATGAACAAGATGATCAGCAGCAAGCATATTATCCCTGTGTGGAGGCAATAGAACTTTTAATAATGAAAAAATTATCTTTTCTCCGGGTGAGTTTTTCTCTCCAATTGCTTTATTCGTATATGCTGTGGTGCTCATCAGGATAAACTTTTGATTAAGCTTTAGAGAATGTAAAGCTTCAATTATTTTTCTTACAGTATTGGAAACCAGTTTATAGGGAGGACCAAAAATACCTTTTAGGCTTATGTTGTGTCCGAGGCAGCAAATAACAGAATCACAATCTTTAACAAGCTCAGTTATTTTAGCAATATCAAAATCGTTTACATTTCCTTTTGTTATTTCTATTCTCTTATCGTTAGTAAAATTATCAGGAATTGCAGCAGATGCTCTCACAACCAGTCGAACTTGAATGTCCCTTTTAATAAGTTGCTGTACTACCAACTTACCTGTTTTTCCACTTGCGCCTAAAATCAGTGCTTTCATTATGATCCCCAATTGGATAAAAATATTTTTACTACGAGATGCATTGCAATTAAACTATAAACTAGAGCAGTCAGCTTGAGGCACTGGTTATGTAGCATTCACAATCTTCTATTGAAAAATGAACTACCTCCAACAAGTATCCAAGTATTTGGAATGGAATCAGCTTTGGTAACTTCATAGACTTCCTTTGTCACATCTCTTTCAACTAATTTGGAAGTTATAATATTCCACCCTTTTTTCATTATTAAATTAAAGATTGTAATTACTTTAAAACCAGTTGCAATAATTTCATATTCAAATTTACCAGTCACTTCGGATTCACCGCCTGAGTAATAATACATATTGTAATAGTCTCCTACTTCAGGATAGCCGAATTCCTCTTTACGTTTTGCATTGTCAATTACTGTCTCCAACCCATCATCTTGGCTTATACTAAATGTATAAATTATATATTTAATATTCGGATCGCTGAAGCGAACACTATCACGGTACATAATACCCCCACTTTGACCATCTTGGTAAACATATCTTTTAAATTAATAGAATCTGGTTTCGTTAGTGTAATCTCAAATTCTCCGACATTACTGATAGAAGTTGAATCAAATATCTGATTTGTAATCCCGATATAATAGTTAAACTGCTCGTATTCATTTTTATAATTGAAAATATTTCCTTGAATTTTCAGATTAGCTGGAAGCGCATTAGAACTTGGATCTGATGGACTTTCACAACTATAGTAGAATATTGAAGTAACTATAAATAATACAAAAATATGTTTCACTTCTTTCTCTCTAATTTTGCTACATAACTAATACTTATCAGGAAATGGGTACAACCCCGCAATCCTGATAAAAATCAGTTCACTTCTTAAATGTTTTGATTTTGTTATTAATTTCAAGATTTCATTCCTAATATTATTCATCTGGAAATATTTTAAGATACGCCCCATCTTTTCTGTGCAGGATTCATCGTTTCTCCCATAAACGAAAAACCATATTTGGCAAGTTGTATTTATAATTGCATCGTAAACTTAATTTTTACTTGTTCTAAAATCAACAAATTTATTAGTTCAATTGTGGTTACTTCCAATCCATACACTCTATATGGACTTGATATAAGCAGTTCTTAAATTTACATTTCATAATCAAAAACCTTGTTCCCTGATTGAAATTAAGCAATCTCTTCATCATAATAATTCTCCAACTTGCTACTGCATCTTCGGGTATATTTGCGCAGAACCAGTACAACACATTTTCTGTAACAGATACTATCCCGATTAATTTCAATAACGTTTATAGCATTTCAAGCGTTTCAATTATTCCATTCTCAGAAAAGATTACTCTTCGAAACTCAGTTATTAAGCCGTTGACAGATTACCGTTTTGATTACTTAACAGCTACATTCACTTTATCCGATTCACTTCCTTACTCAATTTTCGATACTCTCTTTGTAACCTATGAAACAATAAGACTTGGACTAAAAAAAGAATATAAAAAGCGAAGTCTGGTTGTAAAATATGATGAGAAGCTTGGCGATACCGTTCAAGTTGTTCAAACTGAATCTGGTGGCTTTACACCGGAATCTATCTTCGGACCCGGGCTGCAAAAAAGCGGAACTTTGATCAGAGGATTTACGGTCGGTACAACAAAAGATTTTTCATTAAGCAGTGGTTTAAGATTACAGCTCTCCGGAAACCTAACCGATGATATCGAAGTTGTTGCAGCTTTAACTGACCAGAATACACCAATTCAGGCTGAAGGAAATACAGAAAAACTGGAAGAGATTGATAAAGTTTTTATACAGATTAAACATAAGAATGCAACCGGCACTTTTGGTGACTATAATCTGAGCAACAGAAATGGTGAGTTTGGAGTTATCAATCGCAAACTTCAGGGATTGATGGGGACAATTAACTTCGAACCAACCACGGGTTATGTTGCAATTGCCGGATCACGTGGAAAGTTCAATACAAACAGTTTTAATGGGCAGGATGGTATTCAGGGTCCGTATGTACTTATTGGCGAGAGTGGAGAAAAAGATATAATTGTTCTTGCAGGAACTGAAAAAGTATTTCTCGATGGAGTTGAAATGGTTCGTGGTGAAATAAATGATTATATAATTGACTATTCGACTGCCAGAATTACTTTTAATACAAAAAGATTAATTACAAACGCAAGCAGAATTTCAGTTGACTTTGAGTATTCAACACGGCAATATTCAAGAAACTTTTTTGGTTCTGCTGCCAGCACCATTTTATTTGGTGATAATTATAAAATCGCTGCTCAATATTTGCAAGAGGGAGACGATCCAGATGCTCCAATCGATTTTACTTTGACCGAACAGGATAGAACAATATTAGCTAATGCAGGAGATAATCCTCTTAAAGCTACGAAGTCAGGTGTTCAGTTAGTAGCTCCTGATTCTCTTGGTGTTATAAAAGGTATTTATCAGGCAGTGGACACGCTGATTAACAATGAACCATTTACATACTACGTTTATAATCCCGGTGATTCACTTTCAAAATATATAGTTACTTTCAGCTATGTTGGGGAAGGAAATGGTGATTATATCCGTGAAGCACTTGGTCAATTTTTCTTTGTCGGTATACAAAAAGGAGGATATCTTCCAATTATCTTCCTGCCTCTTCCAGAACAGAAACAATTGGGAAATGTTGCCGCTACTTTTAATCCATTTAAAAATGTCCAGTTGGATCTGGAGTATGCAGGCAGTTTATGGGATAAAAACCGTCTTTCATCTTTAGATGATGGAGATAATTTTGGTTCTGCTGCAAATCTTTATTTAAAAGTAATTCCAAGTGATGTGGATATTGGTTCTCTCAGTCTCGGTAAAATCGGATTTTCTTATCAAGAAAGATTTATCGATAAAAAATTTACTTCAACAGACAGATTTAATGTTGTCGAGTTCGACCGTATTTATAATACTGCAGGTTCATCACAAAGCGAAGGTGAACAATTCAGAGAAGGAAAATTAAATCTTATCCCATTAGAAGAATTGAATGTAATTGGAACAATAGCATCACTCAAACGTGGTGACACTTTTCAATCTAACAGATATAATGGCTTGTTGACACTTTCAAACAGGAAAAATTATAGTCTTAAATACGATCTTGATTATGTTGGAACGGAAAATATAAATATTGGAACAAAATGGTGGCGTCAAGCAGGTGATGCAAATTATATTTTATGGGAACTGCTCAAACCCGGGTTTAGTTTGTTATCAGAAAACAAAAGACAAAATAGAATTGGAACTGATTCTTTAATTGCAGGAAGCTTTGAATATTATGTATTAACACCTTACCTGCAGCTTCTTGAAATTAATGGATTAGGTATCACAGCAAGCTATTCCCGGAGAGATGATTTTTTACCTTTGTCTGGTCTTATGCAAAAGGAAGCTGTTTCCGGTGCTCAGATTTATGATTTGACATATCGTGGAATTGAAGAATTTTCTACAATGCTGAACTTCACTATCAGAAACAAATATTATACGGAGACTTTCAAACAACTGGGATTATTAAATACTGAGCAGCTTCTTATTACGATCTCAATCCAATTTTAAGTTTTGGCAGAAAATTGTTGACGGGTTACTTTATTACGAGGTTACTACCGAAAAACAAGCACAGCTTGAAAAAGTATTCGTAAGAGTTGAGCAGGGAACAGGTAATTATAAGTATCTCGGCGACTTGAATAATAACGGTATTGCTGATGAAGATGAATTTGAACTGACAGTTTATGATGGTGACTATATTCTTGTTACTATCCCTTCTGATGAACTTTTTCCTGTTATAAATCTTAAAACAAACACGAGATGGAAAATTGAATATGCAGATATTTTTGATCGAAATACTTTTATCGGAACAATCCTTGAACCGATTTCAACAGAAACAGTTTGGCGTATTGAGGAAATAACTCGGGAAACAGATCTCTCAAAAATTTATTTTCTTCAGTTAAAATATTTTCAAGAAGAAGGTACAACAATCCGGGGCGCAAATTATGTTCAGAATGATGTATATATAAATGAGAACAGACAGGACCTTTCATTTCGTTTCAGATATACTCAAAGAATTGGAATGAGTGAGTTTAATACTGGTGTTGAAAATAGTTACAATAGGGAGCGAAGTTTAAGAATACGGTTCAGGCTGGTGAAAGAAGTAAGTAATCAAACTGATATTGTGAATTTTACGGATAATTTATCATCACCGCCGCCCTCAACAAGAAACAGGCAAATTACTGATAATAATATAACAACTGATTTCTCGTATCGTCCGGTTAATATTATTGAAGTCGGATTGAAACTGAAAGTCGGAAAGAGTGAGGATACTTTTCCTCAACTAAAAACTGAGATTGATGTAAACTCGCAGGCAGTGAGATTCACTCTTTCATTTGCTCAAACAGGAAGACTGAAAATTGAATTCGAAAGGGTCGAATTAACATCAAACACTTTGGCAAACATCATTCCATTTGAAATGCTTAATGGAAACCAGGTTGGAAAAAATTATTTTTGGAGCACAAATTTTGAATATCGAGTTGCCTCATTTCTTCAAACAACGCTTGGTTATGAGGGCAGATGGCAAGGAATAGGAAGGGTTGTTCATACTGCACGTGCAGAAGCGAGAGCATACTTTTAATTAACAATTTACAATGAACAGTTACTTAATATTAGATTTTTTAATTGTCATACTGAGCGAAGTCGAAGTATGACATAAATAATTTAGAATATTGAAAATAGATTAATGAACAAAGAAGTTAATTTATTTTTAGATATTCAGCATTAAAAATGGAAACTGCATATGAATATTATTTCAAACTTGATTGAAGCACATATTTTCCGGGAGTCCGAAAAAGGAATTGAATTTCTTTTGCTTAAAAGATCGGAAGGCCAACCATATCCGGGATTATGGCAAATGGTTACCGGAAAAATTAAAAGCAATGAGAAAGCTTATCAAACTGCATTAAGGGAAATTAAAGAGGAAACCGGTTTAGTTCCGGTTCAACTTTGGGTTGCGCCGACAGTAAATTCTTTTTATGAACCTAAGGATGAATATATTTGTCTACTTCCTGTCTTTGCCGCACTTGTAAAATCCGTTGAGGTTAAACTGAGCGATGAGCATATTGAATATCAATGGGTTAATAAAACTGGTGCTCAAAAACTTCTTGCCTGGGAAGGACAAAGAAAATCTGTCCAGATCATCGAAGATTATTTTTTAAATGAAAAAAGCTTTTTTCATTTTGTTGAGATTGATATAAAATGATTACTCGATAGATTGATTAAGTGAAGGAAAATTATGTATTCAAAAGCTATTTGATTATTTTTTCACAATAAATCACAATAAAATTTAAGGAGAGTTTTGGGTTTACTCGTTGTTGGTTCAGTGGCATTAGATTCAGTCGAAACGCCCTTCGATAAGATTGAAGATGCACTCGGTGGTTCTGCCACTTATATCTCACTTGCTGCAAGTTATTTTTCTGCTCCTGTTGAATTAGTTGGAGTTGTTGGAAGTGATTTTCCTAAAGATTACATCGAAATGTTAGAGCAGCGTAATATTGATTTGGAAGGACTGCAGATAATTGAAGGTGAAAAAACTTTTAGCTGGGGAGGAAAATATCATTACGATTTGAACGTCCGGGATACACTTTTTACTGAGTTAAATGCATTTCAGAATTTTAATCCAATTATTCCTGAAAATTTTAAGAAATCAAGATACGTTTGCCTCGGTAATATTGATCCTATTCTTCAGTTACGTGTTCTTGACCAAGTATCCGATCCGCAATTTGTAGTTTGTGATACGATGAATTTATGGATAAATATTATGAAGCAAGATTTATTAAAACTCATTAAAAGAGTAAACGTTTTTATACTTAATGATTCGGAAGCGAGATTGCTGACTGAAGAACCGAATCTTATCAAGGCTGCAAAACTTATACGTGAAATGGGTCCTGAAATTCTCATCATAAAAAAAGGTGAACACGGTGCATTGCTCTTTACCGGCGATACAATTTTTTCTGCACCTGCTTATCCGATGGAAATGATTTTCGATCCAACTGGTGCTGGAGATTCATTTGCCGGTGGGTTTATGGGTTATCTTCACAAAACAAGAGATCTGAGTCTTCAAAATATTAAACGTGCTGTTATTTATGGCAGTACGATGGCTTCTTTTTGCGTTGAAAAATTTAGTACAAAAGGCATTGAGAATCTTTCTTACTTACAGATTCAGGATAGGTTCAGAGAGTTTATAAAAATATCAAGCTTCAATGAATCCGACTGATTACTTTTCAATAAAATTTGAAAATCAAAAACTGATCTTTCTGGATCAAACCAAACTACCACTTGAAGAAGTTTACATAGAGACAGATAATTTAGAAAGAATTGCTGAAGCAATTGAACGGCTCGAAATCAGAGGCGCGCCACTTATCGGTATTGCTGCTGCCTACGCACTTGCACTATCTCTTAAAAATGTAAATGCTGAGCATGAAAAAGTTTTCAACTTATCATATAATCGATTAGCTCAAACCAGGCCAACTGCGGTTAATTTATTCAGAGCTCTCGATGATCTGAAAGAAGCAGTTTGAAAAGTTATCAGATAAAAAGATTGCCTACGAAACTCTTCTAACAAAAGCAATAAAGATTCATCAGAAGGATGAAGAGTATTGTGTCAAAATTGGTAGAAATGGATTAAGCCTTTTCAAACAGAAATCAAATGTATTAACACATTGCAATACAGGAAAACTTGCAACAGGTGGTATTGGAACAGCGTTTGGAATTATTAAAACTGCTTTCGAAAATGGTTTAATCAATCATGTGTTTGCTGATGAAACAAGACCGCTTCTACAAGGATTACGATTAACTGCTTTTGAACTTGATAAGAGTGGTATTCCTTTCACTTTGCAGACTGATTCATCAGCAGCCGAATTAATGAAACAGGGAAAAGTTAACCTTGTTATTACAGGTGCTGATCGAATTGCACTTAACGGCGATTCAGCCAACAAAATTGGAACTTATAATCTGGCGATACTTGCAAATTATCATAATATACCTTTCTATATCGCAGCGCCATCAACAACAATAGACAGGTCAATTCCAACAGGAAATGAAATTGTGATTGAATATCGGAACAGAAATGAATTATTTTATATTGGAGAAACACTAATCACACCAGAACATTTCAATGCCTTCACTCCAGCATTTGATGTAACACCAGCACATTTAATTTCCGGAATAATAACTGAAGAAGGTGTATTTACTTTTCCTTATAACTTCATCCAATGAGCGAAATAATAAAAACTGAAGCCATAGTTTTAAGCAAAATGAACTTTGGCGATTCAAGTAATATTGCTTCACTATTCACTGAGGATTTAGGAAGAATTAGTGTGATAATTAAAGGCGCACGATCAGTAAAATCAAAATTTGGAAAAATGGTCGATCCGTTAAATTATTTATTGGTTGTGCTTTACAAAAAAGAATCCCGTGAAGTTCAATTGCTTTCTGGTGCTGATATTATCCAGCATTTCCCTGAACTTAAAAGCGATCTTAGCAAACTTAGTTATGCGTATGCTGTTTTAGAACTCGTCAAAAATTTGCTGGCAGAACACGAAGTACATAAAAAAATGTTTAAAGGAGTTATAAAAATTTTAACCAGATTAAATTCCGGTGAAGAGGAGTCGGAAATTACTTTTGGTAGATTTTTATTTTTTTTCTTGAAGGAAACCGGATATGAAATTCAGATTGAAGCCTGTGCAATTTGCGGAAAGAGAAAATTCAGTGATAATGTTTACTACCATCGTGATAAAGGTGTGATATGCGGCGAATGCATAAAGTCAGTGGTTGATATTTATGATATTAATGCGGAACTTTTAAGGTATCTTAATTGTCTAAAAAGCAATGAATCTGCAAGCAATTTCGGTAATCTAACTATACAAAAAGCATTATTATTTATGGAAAACCATCTTAAATATCACGTCCCGGATTTTAAGGGAATCAGTTCACTAAAATTATTTAATTAGAGGTAGACTTAGATACTTGATACTATCCTGAGCTTAATTCAGGTAATTATAATCTGATAAAAAAATTGGAGTAGTAAAATGAAATTAAAAGGAATTATTGGAGCAGCATCTCTATTGTTAATAGGGATTGTTTTTGGAGCAATTTTAGTTTCCGGTTTTGGGTGGGTTACGACCAAGCTTAGCTGACTTGAATTTAGGTGCAGCCGAGCCCCCGGTAAAATTGGATGCTGATGCTTCTTCCTTCAGCCAGGCATTCATCGAAGTTGCAGAAAAAGTTACTCCTGCAATAGTTCAAATAGGTGTTGTTTCTGAAAGAGAAAATCCTCACAGTGATTGGTTTTTCTTCCCATTCAAGGATATGCCGAAAGAACAAAGAGGTTCCGGAAGTGGAATAATCATTTCAGCTGATGGTTATATCGTAACTAATAACCATGTGGTTGAAAATGCAAGTAAGGTTACAGTCGGACTTTCAGATAAAAGGCAGTTTGATGCGACTGTGGTTGGAACAGATCCATTGACAGATCTGGCTGTAGTTAAAATTGATGCAGTTAATCTTCCTGTAGCCTTTCTAGGAAACTCAGACAATTTAAAAGTTGGTCAGTGGGTGATGGCGATTGGTAATCCTCTTTCATTATCTTCCACGGTTACTGCAGGAATTGTAAGTGCAATTGGAAGAGGTCAGTTAGGACTTATTAGAGATAGTTATGGAGTTGAAAACTTTATCCAGACAGATGCAGCGATTAATCCTGGAAACAGCGGTGGTGCATTAGTTGATTTATCTGGATCTGTAATTGGTATCAATTCAGCAATTGCTTCAGGCGGAGGTGGAACTTATATCGGTTACGGTTTTGCTATTCCTGTCAATCTTGCTAAAGCAGTAGCTCAAGATTTAATTGCACACGGAAAGGTCAGCAGAGGATATATTGGAATTAATATTGGCGAAGTTGATAATGCGATTGCCAAATCTCTTGGAATGGATAAACCGAAAGGAATAATTATTCAGGGAATAGTTGAAGACGGAGCTGCTTCTCAATCCGATTTAAGAGCTGGTGACATTATTCTTGAGATAGACGCTCGGGAAGTCAACAGGCCGAATGAGCTGCAAAGTTATGTCGCATCATTAACTGCAGGTACAACTGTTAAACTAAAAATTTTCAGAGACGGTGAAACCCTGGAAAGAAAAGTTACACTCAAAGCTCGTGATGAAGATGTAAAAACTGAGCCAGTATCTGACGAAGGAAATATGAAGGAAAATAGTGAATCAGGTTCAAACTCGGCTACCTTTGATGATATTGGATTGACAGTTAAGAATCTTACTGAGAAAGATAAAAGTGATTTTAATCTTGGTAGTGGTGTGCTTATCACAGATGTAAAACCTTTCAGCTCAGCAGAAGATCAAAGGTTGTTCGCAGGATTAGTTATTACAGAAGCAGATAAAGATAAGATTGATGACGTAAGTGATTTCAAGCAGATAATAGAAAAAAAGAAAGGTTCTGCACTTTTACTTAAAGTGGTTGATAAGGATGGAAACAACAGGTTTGTAGGTATTGAAATACCTGAATAATTAAATTAGTTGTAACCTAATTAAAAGACGCCCGCTTAAACGGGCGTTTTTTTATATTTGCCTGTAAATAATAGAATAAATTTTATGATAAGATTTTTAACCGCCGGCGAGTCACACGGAAAAGCTCTTGTAACGATTGCTGAAGGATTTCCTTCCAACCTGCCCATTACTTCAGAGTATATTAATTTTCATCTGAAACGAAGGCAAACTGGTTTTGGCAGAAGTGCCAGAATGAAAATCGAGTCAGATACATTGCAAATACTGAGTGGAATTCGATTCGGTAAAACTATTGGTTCACCAATTTCGTTTTTAATTGAGAATAAAGACTGGGCAAATTGGCAAGAGGTTATGAGCACTGATCAGAAATCATCTGAAGTTAAGAAAATTACAATTCCTCGTCCGGGTCACGCTGATATTGTTGGTGTAACGAAATACAATTTTGATGATATAAGAAACTCGATTGAAAGATCCAGTGCAAGAGAAACTGCTGCAAGAGTAGCAGTTGGCTCAGTTGCCAGAAAATTTCTTGAACATTTTGGAATATATGTTGGAAGTTTTGTCGAGAGTATAGGAGGAATTTACTCCACAAAAGACTACTTCAGTCAACTTTTACATAATAAAAACATACTGGATAAATCCGGCTGGAATATTTCAATCAAAGCTGATAAAAGTTCAGTCCGCGTTCTTGATCAGTCACAAGAAAAGAAAATCATCAATAAAATAAAAACAGTAAAGAAAACAGGTGATACATTAGGTGGTACCTTCATTACGATTGCCACAGGTGTACCGGTTGGACTTGGAAGTTTTGTGCAATTCGACAGAAAACTCGATGCTGATATTGCTTTCCATTTTATGTCAATAAATGCTGTTAAAGGAGTTGAAATAGGATCGGGATTTAAGTCTGCTGATCAACTTGGTTCTCAAGTTCATGATGAGATAACTGTTGGTAAAAATAGTTTTAATCGAAAATCTAACAATGCCGGCGGAATAGAAGGTGGAATTTCAAATGGATTGCCGATAATAGTTAGAGCAGCGATGAAACCAATATCGACGTTAGCTAAACCTTTGAATAGTGTTGATTTAAGTTCAATGAAAAAAGTTTCGTCCCGATATGAACGCAGTGATTTTACTGCAGTTCCTTCATGTGCGGTAATTGCTGAAAGTATGCTTGCGTGGGTAGTGGCTAAGCATTTCTTAATTAAATTTGGCGGCGATTCGATTGAGGAGACAACAGATAATTTCATTTCATACACAAAAAAATCTTTCAGCAGAATTCGAAAAGGATTTAAGAAATAGCATGGTAAAAGTGAAGGTTTTTGTTTTTAATTTTTTTTCAGAGAACACTATTGTGCTTTGGGATGATGAAACTAAAGAGTCAGCTGTTATCGATCCGGGAACTTCCTCTTCTGATGAAGAGACGATATTATCAGAATTTATCTCGTCAAAGAATTTAAAAGTAAAATATCTCATTAATACTCATTGTCATATTGATCATATCCTTGGCTGTAAGTTTATTAAAGAAAAATTCAATCCTGCTTATTATGCACCTGAGAAAGATCTTCCTTTACTTGAACATGCTAAAGAACAAGCAATGATGTTCAATATATCACTGGATAAACCACCTAAACCAGATGAGTTGATCACTTTAGATACAGAGCTGTCTTTAGGAAAATCTAAAATGAAATTTCTTTTTACACCTGGCCATACTCCGGGAGAATTCTGCATCTATCTTGAGGATGAAAAAATCTGTATAACCGGAGATGTTCTTTTTAATGAAAGTATTGGAAGAACTGACTTGTGGGGAGGCGACTATGATACTCTCATTAATTCCATTCAAACAAAGTTGCTTACTTTGCCAGATGAAGTTGTAATTTACCCCGGGCATGGTGAAAGCAGCTCGATTGGTTACGAAAAACAAAATAATCCATTTATAGTTTAAAAAGATCCATAATATATTTTTCACTGAGGTAAACCTTGAAAGATAAAATTGAAAAACTCTCCAAACTAAAAGAAGAAGCCAAACTAGGTGGCGGCGAGGAGCGAATAAAAAGTCAGCACGAAAAAGGAAAGTTGACTGCACGGGAAAGAATAGAATTGCTTGTCGATGAAGGAAGTTTTGAAGAAGTTGATATGTTTGTAAAACATCGGGCAACTGATTTTGGGTTGGACGAGCAGCATTTTCCCGGTGATGGCGTAGTGACAGGATTTGCCAGAATAGATGGAAGACCAATTGCTTTATTCAGCCAGGATTTTACAGTTTTTGGTGGCTCACTCTCTGAGACACACGCTGAAAAAATTATTAAGGTAATGAAGATGGCGATGAAAACCGGGATTCCAGTGATAGGATTAAATGATTCTGGTGGTGCAAGAATTCAGGAAGGTGTGGTTAGTCTTGGCGGATATGCTGATATATTTTTACTAAATACTCTTGCATCAGGTGTCGTTCCTCAAATTTCTGTGGTTCTTGGACCTTGCGCAGGTGGAGCAGTTTATTCTCCGGCAATTACAGATTTTATTTTTATGGTAAAGAACACAAGCTATATGTTTGTAACAGGTCCCAATGTTGTAAAGACTGTAACTCATGAGGATGTTAGCTTTGAAGAACTTGGTGGTGCCGAAACTCATGCAAGTAAAAGCGGAGTAGCTCACTTTATTTTCGAAAATGAAATTGAAACTTTGTTGAATGTTAGAAAACTTTTGAGTTTCTTACCTCTCAACTATCGGGATAAAAGTCCTGAAAAACAATTTGATCTTAACGGTATAATTCCTGAACCAAAGCTTGATGAAATAATACCTGATAATCCTAATAAACCTTATGATATGAAGGAAGTAATTACTCTTCTGGCAGATGAACAGGATTTTTTTGAAGTTCATAAATATTATGCTGAAAATATTATTTGCGGTTTCTGCAGAATTGGCGGTATGGCAATCGGTGTTATTGCGAACCAGCCGCAAGTGCTTGCCGGTGTATTGGATATAAATGCTTCAACAAAAGCAGCCAGGTTTGTTAGATTTTGTGATGCATTTAATATCCCTCTGCTTGTTCTTGTTGATGTACCAGGTTTTTTACCGGGTACAGAACAGGAATGGAATGGTATAATCCGACATGGAGCAAAATTGTTATTTGCATTTAGTGAAGCCACCGTTCCTAAAGTTACTGTAATTACAAGAAAAGCTTATGGCGGTGCTTATGATGTTATGAACTCAAAACACATTCGTGGAGATTTTAACTTTGCTTGGCCTTCGGCGGAAATAGCTGTAATGGGTCCAAAGGGCGCTGTTGAAATAATCTTCAAAAAAGAAATTGCCAAGGCGAGTGACCCTGATAAAGAAATTGAAAAAAAGTTATCTGAGTATATTGAAAAATTTGCCAATCCTTACATTACAGCCGAAAGAGGTTACGTCGATGATGTAATTATACCACGAGAAACAAAGCAAAAGCTTATTAATGCATTTAATCTGCTTCGCACAAAAGTTGATACTAATCCGAAGAAGAAACATGGTAATATTCCGCTTTAATTAGTTAACTAGATGTTATTAGATAAGTTATAAGGAGTATTTAATTTTCTACTTGATAAAAGATTTATTAAATACTAAATTTGCCAGAGTAATTTTTTAACCCGGAGAGAACATATGTGGCTAAATTTACTGAAGTTACCGATCATCGTGCTAATACTGGTAGTACTCTACTCATGCAGCAGTAGTGACGAAATTACCAAGAAGAAGGACGAGGCACTAAATCAAAAGGGTAATGTCGTTGCGGAGATGCTTGAGCAAGCAAGGCAATTCTATTTAACCGCACTAGAAAAACAAAAAGCAGGTTTAGTTGAAGAGGCTGTTCAAAATTACGAATCAGCATTAAGTATAATTAATAACCTCAGTTATTACCCCGGTGTTGATAACAATGAAGCATACATTGAACTTGAAACGGCTATAATAGAGGACTACAAAGCATATGTTGATAGTTTACAAGAATTACCTCCCGGAGTTTCTTTAGCTGCATATGAAGAATGGATGAAAGGTTATGTATCTGAAATCGAACTTTCAGAATCAGTTGATCAGGAAAGAGAAGTTATTCCTGCAGATATCCCATTGGAAGTAAATGGATATGTTGAGCAGTATCTAACATATTTTACAGGTAAAGGCGAAAGATCAATGCGTTTATGGCTTGAAAGATCAGGAAAATATTTTCCAATGATGTCCGGTATCTTTGCTGCAGAAGGGGTACCAAAGCAGCTTATGTATTTAAGTATGATGGAAAGTGGTTTGAATCCCACAGCAAGATCTTGGGCGAGGGCTGTTGGATTATGGCAATTTATTAAATCTACTGGAAATCTTTATGGATTGGATGGAAATTTTTATTTTGATGAAAGACGAGATCCTGTTAAATCATCAATTGCAGCAGCACAACATTTGAAAGATTTGTACAACTCTCTTGGAGATTGGTACCTTGCTCTTGCTGCATACAATAGTGGTGAAGGTCGTGTTAGAAGAGCCATGCAAAAGTCTGGTTCTGATGATTTTTGGTCGGTAAGACAAAATCTTCCAAAAGAAACTAGAAATTATGTTCCTCAATACATTGCAGTCTGTATAATAGCAATGGATCCTATAGCCTACGGTTTCAGTAATATAGATTATCAGGTTCCTTATACATTCGATACTTATAATGTTCCTGGGGCAGTTGACCTTGGATATCTGGCTACAATATCAGGAACAAGTTTGGAAACTTTACAAGATATGAATCCTGAGCTTACACAATTAAGTACTCCACCTGATTATCCAGGTGGTTATCCACTAAAAATTCCTAAAGGTTCTCTTGAACAGTTTGCAGCACAGATGCAAAATATACCGGAAACAGCTCGCAGAACATTTCTTGTTCACGATGTCAGAAAGGGTGAGACTTTAAATAAGATTGCTAAAAAGTATGGAGTGACTGTTTATGAACTTGCAGATGCAAATAATATTTCAACAAAATCAAAATTATATGTTGGTGTACCATTAAGAATTCCTGTACTTGTTAATCCAAATGAGAACGATTACTCTTCTAATACAGATATAACAATTGCTCAGGATAATGGAAATAAGACCGATCAAGAATATGTATCTCCATATGTTACACTAAATGGTGAATCTGGTCAAGAAGAAGTGATTACAGTTAGTGAAACGGATAATGCAGCTACCGATACTGATGGTCAAACAGATGAAACGATTGTTACAGAGACTTACGATGAAGAAAAAGAATCTGTTGGCAAAATTGAGTCAATTGTTCCTAATGGCTATGTGTCAGTTACTTATCGAGTTAAAAAAGATGATAGTCTTTTGGGAATTGCAGATATGTTCAGCGCACGAGTTAGTGATGTCAGAAACTGGAATAATATCCCCTACACGTCATCAATAAGAGTTGGACAATCGCTAACACTTTACGTTCCTGAGGAAAAGCAAGGTTACTATGCAAGTCTTGATAAAAGCACTGAGATTGAAGAAAAAGCTCCCAATAATTACACTGAGACAAACAAACCATCTTATGTTTATCACACAATAAGTCGTGGAGAAAATTTAGGTTTAATAGCAACACAATATGGTGTAAGTATAACGGCATTAAAGGAATGGAATGGTTTAAATAGCAATAAAATTATTACCGGCAAAAAACTTAAAATCTATACTGATGAAAAATACGTCCCATCACCAAATGAAGTTTCAAGCAATAATACTAAGGGTAACATATATTATTATAAGGTTAAAAAAGGAGATACGGTAAGTGAGATTGCTGAAAGATATCACATCTCCTCTACAGAATTAAAAAAATGGAATAATCTGAATAGTAATAAGATTGTATACGGGCAGACCTTAAAGATTTATTCAAGTGAAACAACTGCTTCTCTGGTTGAGAGCACAACTTCACCTTCAGGAAATGTAAATTACCATAAAATTAAAAGCGGTGAGACAATCGGCAGCATAGCCGAAGAGTACAAAGTTACTTCTTCGAGTATCAGAGAATGGAATAAATTAACGAGTGATAAGATAATTGCCGGTACTACGCTGAAAATTTATTCAGATAATTCAACGTATTCAAATAAAGAAGAAGATTTGCATAAAGATGAATTGACCAGTGAATCAATTACTCACCAGATCCAGCCGGGTGAAACCATAATCGGAATTTCCGAATCATACAGGGTCTCTATTGATGATATAAAACGATGGAATAATTTAAGCAGCAGTAAAATTGTTGCCGGAAAAACTTTGATAATTTACTCAAATGGCAATGGCCATCAGAATTCCAGTAAGACTGTAGTTGAGAACAAAAGTAACGCTTCTATGCATAAAGTAAAAAAAGGTGAGACGCTGGGCGGAATTGCTGAAAAATATCATGTTAGTGTTTCAAGTATTCAAAAGCAGAACAATATCAGCGGTAATAAAATTATTGTTGGGCAGGAACTAAAAATTCCGGAATCCTCCGGTGTTTCATCTCAAAAAACAAAAGATGGTTATCACATTGTTGATAACGGCGAGACACTTTATTCTATTGCAATTAAGTACAATACATCCGTTCAGAAAATCAAAAAATTGAACAATCTTTCTAGCAGTAAGATTTTAGTTGGTCAGAAAATAAAAGTAGGTTGATTTCATTTTCCTCAATGATTAGTTTATAGCTGTAATAAATAAGTTCTTTTTATTTTACTTTAAGCCGTTAGGGGTGTTATTCCAAGCCAAATGGGATGACTGAGATAATACCCTAACACCTGATCTGGGTAATGCCAGCGTAGGGAAACGGGCTGAAAACCTGCTCACTTTAGAGTGAGGAATGATTAAGATTTTAGCCGTTTCTTCAAACGGCTTTTTCATTTTAAAACTTTGTTCGATATGAAAAACTTAATTGTTCTATTTTTCATTTTAAACATCTCAGCAAACTGCTCAACAATTTACTCTTCATGGCAGAGTGGTTGACGCTATAACCAGTCTACCATTGATGAAAGCAAACATAATTCTCTCCACACAATCAGGCATTGGAACATACTCGATGATAACGTGGGCGATTTTATTTTAACCGCTGTTATGGACTCTGCTGATACTCTCACAGTTTCTTATGTTGGTTATAAAACTAAAATTGTTCCGTTTGTGAAATTATTCAATACACCAGGTGTAGTGATTTCAGCTAATAACGTTTCATATACCTTCCTTTTGAATGAAGATATTTTAACTTCACAAACTGTTTTCGTGGAAGCAACTATATTCAAAAAAGGAATTACTCCGTTAGCATTTGATCAGATAAAACGAGAAGAGATCGAGAAGACCTACACTGTTTATGATATTCCGAAATATTTGAGCGAGCTTCCTTCCACAACATTTTTTTCAGAAAGCGGAAATGGTATTGGTTATAATTATTTAAGCATTCGAGGTTTCGATCAAAGAAGAATTGCAGTTTCGATAAACGGAATTCCCCAAAATGATCCTGAAGATCACAATGTTTACTGGTTGGATTTTCCTGATCTTTTAGCAAGCACAGAATTAATTCAGGTTCAGAGAGGTGCTGGTTCAGGAGTCTTTGGATACCCAGCAATCGGTGGTTCAATAAATATTATTACTTCGTCCTTCTCAAATGAACCAATGATAAATCTTTCATTTTCTTACGGCGATTATGTTACGAGGAAATATTCAGCTGCATTTTCCAGTGGATTGATTGATAATAAATATTCAATCTATGCAAAACTTGGACAGATTCTTAGTTCAGGTTACAAAAATCAATCGTGGATCAATTTTAAGAATTATTTTCTTTCAGCAGTCAGATATGATAAAAACTTTACAACACAGCTTAATTTTTATGGCGGACCGATATCAGATGGACTTGGCTACACAGGAGTCGCTAAATTTGCAGTGAAAGATAAAATATTGCGACGAGAAAATTATTCTTACTGGGAAGCTGATTCTTCTTCATATCCTTACACTGTTCAAAGAAGACCAGAGGAGATTGAAAATTTCTCTCAGCCGCACTTCGAGCTTCTGAATGATTGGCAGATATCAGAAAAATTTAAAATGAACTCAGCATTGTTTTTAATTCTTGGTGATGGTTTTTTTGATTACGATGGTTCGTGGTCGGTTTTCTACGATGATTATTTTAGATTAAAAGAGAATGGATTTGATACTAGTTACATTCCAGCGAATGCACTAATTCATGCACAAGTTGAAAATACTCAATATGGCTGGATACCCAGGTTCAGTCTTGAACATAATAACGGCACTTTATTTTTCGGCGCAGAAATCAGGAAGCATAATTCCAATCATTGGGGAAATATTGAATTTGCTGAAAATCTTCCGCCAGAGATTACTCCTGAATACAGATATTATTCTTATGAAGGAGCTAAAAATATTTTCAGCTTATTTGTAAACGAATCTTATCAACTTAATGAATCCTGGAATTTATTGGGCGAACTTCAGTTTGCATATCACGAGTACAGATTATTTAACGAAGAGTATGTTGGAAATGAATTTGCAATCAGTGATCTGTTTTTTAATCCACGGATTGGTGTAAATTATAAACCAACTCAACCATTAAATATTTATTTTTCATTTGCACGGGTTTCCCGTGAACCCCGCTTAAAAGAATATTATGATGCAGCAGAATCAAGTGGGGGAGAAGTCCCTCAATTTAAAATCAATCCCGATGGCACTTATAATTATGACGAACCTATTGTTCAGCCGGAGACAATGAATGATTTTGAAATTGGTGCATCTTTGAACACACAAAACTATTCTCTTACACTAAATCTGTTTTATATGTTATTCAACGATGAAATTGTGAAAGACGGGCAGGTTGACCGGTTTGGACAGCCAACTACCGGAAATGTTGATAAAACAATTCACACCGGTGCAGAACTATCCGCCATATTCAAACTTTGGCAGAATCGAGTTGAAATATTTGGTAATGCTTCGATTAGCAGAAATACAATTGAAAAGGGAAGATATTTTTTAAATTCAGAAAACTATATCGATCTTAATGGTAACAGAATTACGGGTTTTCCGGATTTTCTTGCAAACATTGGAATTGTATTTCAGCAATCTGGTTTCTATTTAAGATTGACTGGTAAATTTGTAGGCGAATTCTACTCCGACAATTATGATGATAACCTTGGAGATTATTTGAATCTTTATCCTGGATTTGTAGAATATTCTGATAACTTAAACGAAGGGTATTTTGTCTCTGATATTTTTGCCAGCTATGAATTTTCCGTTTTCAATACGATATCACCCTGGAAAATTTATGGACAGGTAAATAATTTATTTGATAATTTATATTCAGCATATGCTATTGGTAAAGAATTTTTCCCTGCTGCAGAAAGAAACTGGCTGGCTGGTATTCAGGTTGGATTGTGATTAGTAATATTTGGGCTAAAGCCCTAATTTTAGTTTTTTTCTGTAAGCCATGACTTAAAAGTCGTGGCAATTAATTTAATTCAAAAATAGCCCCGACCTTTAGGTCGGGGTAAAAAGAAATAAGAGTAAATTGGCTTTAGCAAAAGGTCAAGTGAATGAAATGAAAAAATGCATCATACTCGCTAACGGAAAACCACCGAAAAAAAGTATAATTACTTTTTTTCAGAATAGAGGATACAATAAATTAATCTGTGCTGATGGTGGTTCTAATTCAGCATCAAAGATGAAACTCGTTCCGGATTTGATAATCGGCGACCTTGACTCAATATCAGCAAAGTCACTAAAAGAATTCAAATCTGTTTCAAAAATAATACGACTTAAAAGACAAAATGATACCGACGTCGAGAAATGTCTGAAATATGCCATTAATAATAATTTCGATGAAGCTCTACTCGTTGGAGCAACTGGCAATCGCCTTGATCACACTTTCTGCAATCTCGGCATCGTCCTTAAATATTTTCCGCAAATGAAAATCTCGCTTATTGCTGAAAATTCATTTCTCAGACCATACACCGGAAGCGTTGATTTAAAAACCATTCCCGGTGAAACAATCTCTCTTTACGGCATATCGCCAAAAACAAAAATCATTTCGAAGGGATTAAAGTATGAGCTTAAAAATGCTTCGCTTCCTTTTGGAATTAGAGAAAGCACTAGCAACATTGCAAAGAAAAATTTGTTAAAACTAAAAATCAGTAACGGAGTAGTGTTCGTAATCCGTGATGTTAATACTTATGATTAAGCATGATCTCTTTTAGTCTTCTCGATCTCCTGATAATCTTAGCATTCTTTGCAACAGTTTTATTCATAGGATTTTACACCGGAAGAAAAACCGGCACAGATGCTAATGATTACCTTCTTTCCGGAAGAAAACTGAGCTTGTTCTTATTCGTTGCTGTAAATGTTTCAACCTGGTATGGCGGAATACTCGGAGTAGGGGAGTTCACTTATCGTTATGGTTTAGTTAGCTGGTTCACTCAAGGATTTCCTTATTACATTTTCGCTTTTCTGTTTGCACTATTCTTTGCAAAGAAAATCAGGGAAGCATCACTTTTTACCATTCCCGATAAACTGACAGAAGTTTATGGAAGAAATGTCGGTTTAGTTTCTGCTGTGATTGTTTTCGTTCTCGTTTCTCCTGCACCATATCTTTTGATGACTTCCAATCTTATTATCACTTTTATTTGGTATTGATATTATTCCTGCTCTGCTACTATCTCACTTCTTCTTTCAATTGTCTATCTGATTAAAGGAGGATTTCGTTCCAATGTTTATGTTGATGTGTTTCAGTTCTTTGTGATGTTTGCCGGATTTATTGCTGGTTGTAATTTTCTCAGGAATAAAATTAGGAACGATTGATTTTCTTTCTTCTCCGCTTCCCGAAAGTCATTTGAAAATTACAGGAGGAATGTCACCTGCATTTATCATCATCTGGTTTCTTATTGCATTGTGGACATTTGCTGATCCCGGTTTCCACCAAAGAAGTTACGCAGCTAAATCAGGAACATTGCAAAGTGGGGAATTATCATCTCAATTTTTTTCTTTGCTTTATTTGATTTTCTTACAACCACAACGGGATTATTTGCAAAAGCCAGTACTGCCCAATCTTGAAAATCCTGTCCTTTCATTTCCTCTTTTTGCAGAAAAAGTTTTACCTGCTGGATTGAAAGGAATATTTTATGCCGCACTTTTTGCAACGATAATCTCAACACAAGTTAGCTTTTTGTTTTTAAGCGGAACAACGATTGGGAGAGACTTTATATTCAGAATCAGAAAAGATAAAGTTGAATCTAAACTAAAAACTTATACGATTATTGGACTTATTATTGCCGGATTGATTGCAATTCTTCTTGCATACTTTATTCCTTCTGTAATTGAAATCTGGTACACGATTGGTTCTCTTTTTATTCCGGGAATAATTCTTCCGGTTGTAAGTGCATACTATCCAAAACTGAGAGTATCGGGTAAAATTATTTTATTTGAAATGGTAACGGCTTTTGGCACCAGCACAGTTTGGTATTTTTTTAGAAATGAATTTTCAGATATATCTGTATTAAATGAAGTTGAGCCAATGTTGGTTGGGCTTATTTTCTCAGTTGCAATTCATTTTTTCGGACTGCTCTCAAAAAGATGAAGTTCAAATTTCTCAGCTATTTATTTTGCCTCTTTCTTTGCCATAATGAAATAACAATCGAACCAGTGAGAATCGCAAGAATGAGAATTAGTGAATATTCAGTTGGAATGTGATAAAGTTCTGCGGTTAACATCTTCACACCAACGTAAAACAAAATAATAGCCACACCATATTTTAGATAAACGAAAATATCAACGAGAGCTGCAAGTGCAAAGTAAAGCGCCCTCAAACCAAGTATTGCAAAGATGTTTGAGGAGATAATAATAAAAGTATCTTTTGTAATTGCAATTATCGCCGGGATTGAATCAACAGCAAAAACTATATCGGATGATTCTATCAAAAGAAATGTGAGAAAAATTGTCGTAGCAAATTTTTTCCCGTTTTTAGTTATAAAAAATTTCTTTCCTTTATAATCTGTATCAAGATTCATATATCTTCTTGGCAAGTCGCACAAGCCAATTATGTTCAACATCTATTGTCTGCTCTCCACCGAATGCCATTTTATATGCTGCATAGAGAAGTATCAATCCGAATACATAAATTATTGGCTCAAACAGAGTCACCAATCCAACTCCGGCAACAATAAACACTATCCTAAACACAATTGCACTAAGTATTCCCCATTTCAAAACGTGCGGCTGGTTTTCCGGTTTAATGTGCATCACTTCGAAGATGAGGAGGAATACAAAGAGGTTGTCGAAGGAAAGAGATCTTTCAATAATGTAACCTGTCAGGAACTCAATTGCCCGTTCCTTACCGAGATCATAATAAATGAAGACGTTAAAAATTCCTGCAGCGATAGTCCAGATTGTGCTCCAGATTAAGCTGGACTTTAATGAAATCTTTTCACTTTCGGCGTTCACTTAGGTACAGATCGATAAAGAAAAGGATGGCAACCATTGCCCAGAATACGATCCAATCAATTAATCCGCGTTCCATTAATAGTTTGTTTTATGGAAGAAGAATTGCGGCTGCAATGACCGTTGTCCACAGACCGTTCTTATCGCCTTCAGCAGACTGAGTTATGTTGAAAGTTTTTACAATCTTGCCGGACATTTTATAAATATCTTCACGCTCGTTCCAGTCCGTATCCATATTAAATTCTATTCCGAGAGTGGTCGCTAGCATTGTAGCGGCAAGATCTTCAGCATATTCACCAGCTATTTTTTCTGTCTGGCCGTAAGGATGATGCTCGGATAAATATCCATAAGCATTTTTATCAGTTGGAAGAGCCACACCAAGGGAAGCAGCAACTAACCTGTTTGGTTCGTTGGTGGAATTTCTTGCAATTACTGCGTGAACTATCTGTCCAGGTTCAATTTCTTTTGAGCCTTCTTCTTTGGTAACCCTTTTGCAATTAACGGGAAATATGCTGCTTACTGATACGAGATTGCACATTTCGATTCCTGCAGATCTTAATGATAATTCAAATGAAGTTAAATATTCTTTGCTTCTGCCGACACCCTTGGTGAAAAAGATTTTTGTAGGTCTGTACAATTTAGTTCCCTCCTGAATTTACTTAATGAATTTTATGAATTTTCTTTTACCAACTTTCAAAACCATCCCATCGTTCAACTTAGTATTAAAATTAAAATCAGTGATTTTATTCCCATCAATTGAAACGCCGCCCTGTGTGACCAGTCTTTTTGCTTCACCTTTTGAAGGAGCAAAATTAACTTTAATAATCAGGTCTAATATATTAAACTCTGAGTTATTGTCATCGATTTTGAATTCTTCAACTTCATCAGGCACTTCTTTTTTTATAAATATCCTGTCGAACTCTTCCTGCGCCTGAATTGCGGCTTCCTCGTTGTGATACATTCTCACCAAAGTGCGTGCAAGTTTTCTTTTAATATCTCTTGGATTTACTTTCGGGTCATCGAGCTGATGTTTTACTCCATTTAATTCTGATGAGGAAATATCTGAAGCAAGTTCATAGTATGTGTAGATTAAATTATCCGGTATGGAAAGTGTTTTGCCGAAAATTTCTTTTGGAGATTCAGAGATTCCAATATAATTATCATACGATTTACTCATCTTTTCAATACCATCTGTTCCGACAAGCAATGGCATTGTTAAAATGACTTGTGGCTCCTGTCCGTTTTCTCTTTGAATATCTCTTCCAACCAGCAAATTAAATTTCTGATCAGTTCCTCCCAATTCAACATCACTTTTAATTGCTACTGAATCCATTGCTTGTGCAAGAGGGTAGAGGAGTTCGTGAATGCTTATTGGTTCACCGGCTTTGTAGCGTTTGGTAAAATCATCACGTTCGAGCATTCGTGCGACAGTATATTTTGAAGCAAGCTTTATCACATCTTCAAAACTCATTTTACCAAGCCAGTCGGAGTTGTATACTATTTTTGTCTTCTTTGCATCCAGGATTTTAGATGCCTGCTGGAAATAAGTTTCTCCGTGTTCTCTTGTTTCTTTTAATGTTAGTGAAGGGCGTGTTGCATTTCTGCCAGAAGGATCGCCAATCATTCCTGTAAAATCACCAACAATAAGTATTGCCTGATGACCAAGTGATTGAAACTGTGCAAGCTTTCTTAAAACAACGGAATGTCCGATATGCAAATCTGGTCGCGAAGGATCACAGCCAAGTTTAATATTAAGTGGTTTTCCTTCATTTGAATGATCGTTCAAGTTTTTTAACTAATTCCTCTTCAGGAATAATTTCGCTTGTCCCTCTTTTAATGAGGTCCATCTGCTCGGGAATTGGGGGAAATTTCTGTTTTGTCATCAGTATTTATTCTCTATGTCATTGCGAACGAAGTGAGAGCAATCTCTTTCCACTATTAAGATTGCTTCGTCCAACTAAAGTTGGCCTCGCAATGACATTACTGCGTTAATATTTTATTCTTCTTTCCTGTTCTCTTTGAAAATCTTTTTTGGCTATATCATGTCGCTTATCGTAGACTTTTTTACCTTTAGCAAGCGCCAATTCAACCTTCACTTTTCCGTTCTTAAAATATAATCTCAGCGGAACCAAAGTTAATCCTTTTTCCTTCGTTTTTCCAATAAGCTTTCTGATTTCACTCGCTTTAAGCAACAGCTTTCTATCTCTTACCGGATCATGATTGTTAATGTTGCCCTGTGTGTACTCACTGATGTGAACACTTACAAGCCAGACTTCGCCTCTTTCAATTTTTCCATAGCCATCAACAAGATTTGCCTTTCCTTGACGAAGAGATTTAACCTCTGTTCCAACTAAAACAATACCAGCTTCATATGTCTGAAGGATAGTGTATTCGTAACGTGCTTTACGGTTTACGGTTATATTTTTTTCTGTGTCTGTTTTTTCCATCTTGAAAAATCAAACGCAAAAATCCCCTTAATTGATGTTAAATGCAACAGAGCGAAAAAATTATTCAGAGCCAGCGTCTGACTTGCTTCTTGTATTCGAGATACTGACTGCCAAATTTTCCTTCCAGATATTTCTCTTCTCGTTCAATGCAAAATTTCTGAACAGAATAAATTGCAGGAAGAATCAGAATAAGTATCCAGATTGAGTTGATGAGAAATGATAGTCCAATATAGAATAAAACAAATGAAAGATATGCAGGATTGCGACTGATTTTATAAATGCCAGTAGTGACAAGAGTGGTAGTTGTTTTTCTTGCATCAAAAGTAGTCTTTACTTTAAAGAATGATTTCAATGAAAGAATAAAAAAAGGTAATGAAGCCCAGGAAAAAAGTAATCCAATAATTATGGAAGCTAGTGTTGAAAATATTTTAGTAGGAACAAAATATTCTGTGACCGCTCCTATCAGTAAAGGAATAATAAAAAAGAAAGGTGGCGCAGCTAATATATGCGCACTGTCTTCTTTGCTTTTCATCCTAAAAAAAATAATAAACTATCATAACTTAAATAATATTTTTATTTATTTAAGTAAAATAAAAAAGGCAGCCACCCTGACTGCCTTCTTATTGGAACGGAATTAAAGTAATGTTATTCAGGACAATCTATATCGTCCAGTCTTTCATCCCAGCAATGCCAGTTAGTATCTTCAAAATAAATTGAATCTTTTACTGTTCCGAAATACTGTTCGTAGTTCCATTTGATATCAATCAAACGATTTTCTTCAGCACCAAAAATCTGATAAAATCTGTTATGCAGCACTTCGTTTGTTTTGCCGTAGAAAATGTAACTGCCATCCCCAGGTAAAGTTGGACTAATATTGGTGTATTTAACATCTGCAGTTCCTTCGGTAGCGTTGCGGTGCCATTCGATGTAAAGAAATGGAGAAGGTAAATTAGGATCTTTATTCAATGTCCAGTTTCCTTCAGTTGCAGGAAGATTACAGAATCCTGTAAACCACTCAAAGTCTGTGTACTCACCTTCTTTTGTAAGAAGCATTTTCCACTCAACTCCTTCGGCAACAGTTTTACCAATAAGCTTAGCAGTATATAATGCTTCCTGAACGGTAACGCTGTACTGCCATAACCAGCTTCCATCAGATTGCTTTACAGGCTGATGATTAAAAGCTTCAGCAAACGCTGCTATAGGCACAGCAAGAGTTAAGGTTAGTAAAGAATTCCAAACTGCTACATTTCCGGCTGCCCAGCCCCAGTTTCTTTTTGAAAGAATTGGATTTTCCGGTGCGCCACCTGAAGCAGTATCAGGAAATTCATCGAAACCAATAATCATACTCGACTGTGGAGGAATTGTTGGTGCCTGATCCTGTGGATTAACTGTTTTATCATCCTCACAGGAAACTATTAACACAATGATTCCTATGACGAACAAAATGGGAAGGGTTTTAATAAAATGCATCATATGTTTTCCCTTATAAATTTACTGTTTAGAATAGTAAATTGAGACAAGAATTATGCCTCAACAGTACGGGCAGAGTTGGCCTTTCTGGGAGGAGTCTAGACAGACTGTTTCTTGAACTGGTAAAAAAGTCTTTCAAAATTACAGCCCTTTGGCTATTTTAACTTTCGATTTATAATTCAATAGTAACAGAACCTCTTTGTATTTCAATACTCTCAAAGTCTTAATATTCCTAGTTTTTTACAGCCTTACTGGCTTATCCCAGAATTTTTCTGTGAATAAAATTGAACCGCCGAATTGGTGGGTTGGAATGAAATGGGATACAGTGCAATTAATGGTTTACGGTGAAAACCTTAATGGAGTAAATGTCAGATCAGTTGATGATAATTTGAAAATATTAAGTTTTCAATCAACTGAAAATGGCTCATATCTTTTCGTCGATGTTTGCATTTCAGATGAAATTGAACCGAATGATTATGAACTTGTTTTTTTTAATGATGATATTGAAACAGAAATTTCCTTCCCAATATTTAGCAGAGAATCTTCGGCAGATGAGCATCGTGGTTTTAGTAATGAAGATGTTGTTTATCTGATTTTTGCCGACCGTTTCTGTGACGGCAATTCTACAAACAATACTATAGGTGATTCTCTCGATCAATTTACATCTTCTGATCTTGATGGACGAAAAGGTGGAGATATTGAAGGCATTATTTCAAAACTGGATTACCTGAAAGAACTTGGCGTTACTGCAATCTGGATTACACCGATGCTGGAAAATAATATGTGGATGAGCTATCACGGCTACGCAGCAACTGATCTTTATAAAATTGATCCTCGTTTTGGAAGCAATGAACTTTATAAAAATTTAATTGATGAAGCTCACAAACGTGGATTGAAAATAATTCTTGATCACGTTAGTAATCATATTGGGATCAATCATTACTGGGTAAATAATCTTCCAATGCAACAGATTGGTTTAACGGATCACCAGAAAATTTTATTCCGGCATCTCACGACAAGATGGCTTTCCTTGATATTCATGGTGATTCAACAATTGTGAAAATGAATCAGCAGGGATGGTTCACCAATTATATGCCTGATCTTGAATCAAAGAAATCCTTTCCTAAAAAAATATTTGATTCAGAATACTTTGTGGTGGATTGAGTATGCTGGCATTGATGGAATAAGGGAAGATACTTATCCCTATAATGATCAAAAGTATTTATCTGAATGGGCTGAAGCTATCTTGACTGAATATCCTAACTTTAATATTGTCGGAGAAATCTGGCAGGGAGTTCCGGCAATTATTTCAGGCTATCAATAAAACTCACCGGTTCGAAAAATTGAATTTGATTCTAACTTACCTTCAGTAACTGATTTTGCTTTAGCAGATGCGATTCGTGATTATCTTAGCGGCGCAAAAGGTATTTACAAAGTTTATGAAACAATTGCACAGGATAAAGTTTATTCTGATACTGATAATCTTTTAGTATTCTTCGATAATCATGATGTTGATCGTGCAATGCTGGTTGCAGATGGTAATATTGATAAATTCAAAATAGCACTTAATCTTGTTTTGTTTACGAGAGGCATTCCGGCAATATTTTATGGTACCGAAATCGGAATAAAAGGTGGAACTAAACATGGAGAACTCAGGCAACCTTTTCCAGGCGGATTTGTTGGTGATGAGAGAAATGCTTTCAACAAGCAAGGAAGAACGGAAGTTGAAAATGATATTTATAATTATCTTAATGAACTTTTAACTTTAAGGGATGAATATCCGGTTCTTTCAAAAGGAAAATTAAGACACATTTATCCTTTCGAAAATGTTTATGCATTAATAAAAATTTATGAAGACGAAATGGCTTTAGTTTTAATTAATTCCAGTGAGGAAGAATTATCATTAGAGTCTTCTCAAATAAAAATGTTTTTACCGGAGGCTAAAGGACTATTCAATTTGAAATCAAAAGAAGAAATTAATCTCAGTTCAATAAACAATTTTACTCTAAATAAAATGTCCGCAGAAATATTTTTAATAAGGAAATAAAATGCTCGAAATACAGAAAAAGCTCACGAATACTTTTTATGCAATACTTGCATTACCGGCAACGGCTGTAGGTTTTGCATTATCCACACAAATAGCAGCATTAAGTTGGATATTAAGTAAAAAGTTTGGATTAAATATTCACGAAGTAGCTTTTGTCTGGCTTGCCGGTCCATTAGCTGGCATCTTTGGTCAAGTTATCGTGGGAATGATAAGTGATAATGTTTGGTTTCTTAATGGCCGACGAAGACCATTTATTATGATCGGCGGAATTGTTGGTGCACTGATGTTTTTAGCATTGCCTCAAATCGGAGTTATTTCTGAGGCCACCGGAATTACAAGTATTATTTTGATTGCATCTGTCATCGCATTACTTCTGGATTTATCTGTTAATGTCACATTTAATCCTGCAAGATCAATCATCGCAGACTTAACTCCAGAAGGTAAAAAAAGAACTACTGGTTATGTATGGATGCAGGTTATTTCAGGAACGTTTGGTGTCTTAGCATATTTTCTTTCAATGGTTATTTGGAAATGAAACACTTTTATTAATTGCTGCGGTATTTGTATTTGCATGTTCTGTTGTTCCAATTTTATTTATTGAAGAACCAAAGGACTTAAAAGCTGAAGTTGAAGAGAATGCTAAATCGCATACAGTACTGGATATTTTTAAATCAATATTTCCTTTGTATGGATTTTTAGTGTTCGGTGTTTTCAGTTTGATATTTCATTTCTATCAAAATGAATTACGCTTCATTCACAATCCTTTGCTAATACTCAGTTTGGCTTACACAATCATTATAGGATTTTGGATAATTGCTCAAGGGACGTAAAGCAGAATCTGATACAAATGAATTTCAAAAAATTATGCTTGCTCATACATTTACCTGGATTGCATTTCAAAGTATGTTCGTTATGTCAGGATTTTTTATTGATAAACAAATCGTACCAAATCTTGATCTCTCAAATGTATTTGCAAATAAATTTGCTGAGTTTTTAACATCCACAATTCAAAGTAAAGATGCTACAACTGGTAACATTGTTTCGCTAGGATTTTTAATTCTTAATGCAGTTGGTGCAGTTTTTCCATTTGTTTTATCTACTGATTGCAAAAAAGATCGGGCGAGTGAAAACTTACACTGCGGCATTAGCTTTTAGTGCTGTTGGATATTTTTATATTGCATTCTTAGGCAAGTACGAAGCTAATTTTTATCTGGGAATGTTCTTAACCGGTATTGGCTGGTCTGCAGTAATCTCAATAGTATTTTCAATTATGACTGAAAGAATAAATCAGGCAAAGATGGGTTTGTTTATGGGAATATTTAATCTTGCAGTTGTGTTACCTCAAATGATGAGTCAGGGTGTTGCAAATATTATTTCTGAAACTCAGAATTATCAGTTGCTATACATTCTTTGTGGAGTGTTTGTTTGCTTCTCAGTTTTCTTTTGGTTCTTTGTAAAGGAACCAAGGTCAACTGCTTTGGAAATTGCACAACCAAAAGGCGGGCATTAATTAGCGAGCCTATTCTAAATCAAATCAATTCATCTAAACCCCTATCAATGAACGTCGGTAGGGGTTTTTGTTTGCCATTCATCAACCGAAAGTTTTTGACTTTGTTAAAAAATAGTTCAAAGTTTCCAATAGCAATTTTTCTCTACTCCGTGAGGGTTAGAGTTTCAGAGCTTTATTTCTGTTAACTTGCTGAAGATTACACACCGAATACTCTCCCGAAGCAGATCGCTTAATAAATTAAATTATTAATTAATCCGGAGGGTAAAATGAAAAGTAAATTCTATTCCTATCACTTTCATCATCATTTGTCTGAGTATTAACAGCTTCCCCCAGAAAAAACCACTTGACCTTGCAATAATCGGAGAACCATTGAAAGATTTTACTCTTCCGGTTTATCAGGGAGGTGATTTCCAGCTTTCTGCTGAGAAAGGAAAAAATATTTTACTGGTCTTTCCGAGAGGTTACTATGACAAAGATGTTTGGTGCGACATCTGCGCTTACGAGTATTTAGACCTGGTAGATGTATTTCATAATAAAAAATTAGCTGAAAAATATAATCTGGATTTAGTTTTCATTTTACCTTATGCTGATAGCACTATTGAGAAATGGCTGATGGATATGCCTGAAGTTTATGAATCACTTGAAGCAGGGAAACATAATCCCGATACTTTGACAAATGAAAGATCAATGACCTGGGTACATTTTGCCAACAAGCATTATCCCAAAACATTTTCAATTAAAAAAGGAGAAACTCCTCAACCATTTAAAATATTATCAGATGAAAAACATGAACTTTCTGAAAGGCTTGATATTTTCAGAACTGAATGGTGGGGCACAAAGGTTGATCAGAATATGCCAACATTTATTTTATTGGATACCAGCGGAAGAGTAGTATTTAAATACATCAGCCAGCATACAATTGATCGACCTACATCGGATTATTTACTAAAAATTATGGATGTATTTATTATTGAATAGACGAACTTTTGTTAATATCAGATCAAACAAAATATTAAACAGAAATTAACTGTTGTCAATAATTTTTAATTTACCAAATACAATTCAATCCTTCTTGACTTTGTTGTTAATTAGTTGCTGATTTAGGTAGTTGATTTTTTAAAATCAGGAAGAGAAGAATAGCTTATTAATAGTTATGATTCTCCTCCATTTTTTATTACTAAAATTTAAAGGTGCTACTATGAAAAAGTTTTTACTTGTTTCTGTTTTTATTCTCATTAATTCCGCTTTTGCTCAATGGTCAACCGATCCGAACACTAACTTAATGATTTGTGATGTGACAGGTGAACAGGTACTCCCTAAAATTTCATTGACTTCCGATGGAGGGTGTTATATTGCCTGGTTTGATACCCGCACAGGAAACTACAACGTCTATCTTCAAAGACTCGATCCAGCTGGTAATAAAATGTTCGCGACTGATGGATTACTAATAAGTGATAATACACAAAACAGCTACATCGTTGATTGGGATATGATGACTGACAACAATGATAATGCTGTAATTGCATTTTCAGATATCAGAGCTGGCGGAGATTTTAAAGTTTACGCTTACAGAATAAGTCCTGCAGGAAATTTTCTGTGGGGTGCAGATGGTGTTTCTTTATCAACTGCCGCTGATATGCAGCCCAATCCAAGGATAACACAGACAACGGACGGATATTATATTATTGCATGGCCTTCGCTATCAACACCATCTAAAATAGCTGTTCAAAAACTTGATGCGGTCTGGGAACAAACTTTATGGTACTGATCCACTTTATTTTAGTTCCGGAACAAATGAACAATATACTCACCCAATTCCAATACCTGGAATTGGAGGAAGTTATATAATCGGGTTTGAAGGCACAACAGGCTCTTTCCCTGGTTTAACAGTTCATTTGTACGCACAGAAATATTCTTCTGCAGGAGTTCCTCAATGGGGCAGTTCGCCGGTGACAATCAGCAATGCTGGAGGATTTCCTTTTTATGAAATCACAAATTTGATCCCCGACGGTAACTATGGTGTAGTTTTCGTCTGGTATGATGATAGAGATATGAACAATATTTACAGCACATTTGTGCAGAGAGTGGATTCAACAGGTGGTGTTCTTTTTACTCCAAACGGTGTCGAAGTATCATCCCTGTCGAGCAATCATCATCTTAATCCAGATGTTGTGATCAATCCTTCAACATACGAGATTTATGCTTTCTGGATTGAACAGAATAACCTGCAGTCACTGGCAGGAATCTCCGGACAGAAATTATCATCAGCCGGAAGTAAACTCTGGGGTAACAATGGAATGACTTTCAAAGCAATGGATTCAAATACAGACCTGCATATGTCTGCTCAGTATGAAGATGGAAATGAATACGTATATTATCTGGAATACATCGGAGCAACGCAAAATAATCTTGCTAAAGCATTTTCTATTGATGGTAATGGAAATTTCAACTGGGCGGGCAATATAGTTACATTTTCAACAGTTGTAAGTTCAAAATCAAGATTGGTCACTGATATTTATAACAATGGCGTAAGCGTATTAGCCTGGAGTGATGGACGTCAGGATGCTGGAGGAATTTATACACAAAATATTCAAGCGAATGGATCATTTGGTGGAGTTGTGCCTGTGGAATTAATTTCTTTTACTGCTTTACAAAGTGAAAACAATATTCTACTGGAGTGGCAAACGGCAACTGAAACTAATAACTCAGGATTTGAAATTCAAAGAATGATAAACAAATCTGGGAATCAATTGGATTTGTTCCAGGATATGGAACTACAGTAGAGCGACATTCTTATTCTTTCACAGATGATAATGTTTCATCAGGTCTTTATCAGTGCAGATTAAAACAAATCGACTTTGATGGTACTTTCATTTATTCAAACATAGTTGAAGTTGAAATTATTTCACCATCAGAGTATCAGCTTTACCAGAATTATCCTAACCCATTTAATCCAAGTACTATCATAAGTTACCAGATACCTGTTAGCAGTAATGTAACTCTGAAAGTTTATGATGCTCTTGGAAATGAGGTTGCAACACTTGTTAATGAATTCAGACCTGCTGGAAGTTATACATTTGAATTTGATGCAGGTTAATCTACCAAGTGGAATATATTTTTATAAGCTGAGTTCAGGTGACTTTGTCGAAATGAAAAAGATGATTTTATTAAAGTAAGCTGGATTATTTTTAAGGAATTTTGCAAATTGAAAAGCCCCATATTCATTAGGGCTTTTCTCTGCTTAAGCGTTTTTATTATTTTTAACTATACAAAATCAAATGAAGTAATTAAATATCTGTATGCACTTTCTCCTATTAACCATTCTCTGCTCAACCAGCATTGCCTTAATTCTAAAGTACAGTGATACTAAAAAAGGGGAGCCGATAATTCTTCTTGCAGGTAATTATCTGGTTGCTTCGTTAATTGGTTTAATTCTTCTCATTCTAAATGACACAAAAATATTTTCTATTCAAACCTTAATATTTGGAGCAGGACTTGGTTTGTTGTTTGTGCTTTCATTCTTTGCATATGCAAAAGCAATAAGTTATGCTGGTACAGGTTTAGCGACTACCAGTTCCAGATTGTCTGTAATAATTCCGATTCTCTTTTCAATAATTTTCTTTAATGAATTGCCAAATGATCTTCACTTACTTGGATTTCCTATTTACGGTAATCACATTCATTCTCTTTTATTTTTCTATTAAAGGAAATCATAAAGAAGGGGAAGGATGTGTTGAAATATTTGTTCCTGATTGCCGTGTTTATTGGTATTGGTATTAATGATTTTGCTATTAAAGTTTACAAATGCTGGCGACCCGAGCAGGAAGAACCATTCTTCATATTCTTCATTTTTTCATCGGCATTTATTTACTCTTCAATTTATATCATTTCAAAAAAAGTAAAAATCAGTAAGAACACAGTTTTGTTGGGTTTAGTTCTTGGTATCCCGAATGTATTCAGTACATTCTTTCTACTTGGTGCATTAGCTTTACTTCCTGCCATTTTAGTTTACCCATTGATGAATGTGGGAATAATTCTTTTTACCACTGCTGCTTGCGTTTCTAATCTGGAAAGAAAAATTAAACCGCTGGGGAGTTTTAGCTCTCGCCAGCGGTCTGTTGGCAATTTTGTTTTTAAGTCTTGGTGGATGATTTAATTTTAAACAGCATCTACATCATCAACGAACATTACCATTAACATTACAATAGTGCCTTGTAGGGATCGATCTCCCGATCGATCCGTTTTTGTGTCAAGAAAAATATTTTTAAATAATAAACATCAATAAACAATAAATTAAAAATCAATCGGAACGGACAGGAGTCCGTTCCCTACATTTCACATAATTAAATTTTCAGGGTTATCTTTTTCAATATCCCATCTTAATGGATTCTCCTGAATATATTTTCTTATTTGATATAACTCTTTTTCATTCCTGATTATTCTATCGTAAAACGATTTCTGCCACTCAAACTTTTCATCATCTTCCAATACCTCTCTGATTTTTTTGCAAGAGAATGACTTGAACTTCCCCATAACATCAGATAATGAATAATTCTTCTTACTCTCATCTTTATCCAGAATAATAATTAAATGAATGTGGTCAGGCATAATTATATAACAGTCAATCTCTACATTGTAATAAGAGGGGATATTAATCAGTACTTCATCAATAATTTTTCCGAATTTCGAAAGGACAACAATTGAATTTTCAATTTTGGAAAAGAATTCCTTTCGATTCTTTATACAAATAGTTACGAAATAGTATCCAAATTGTGAATAATCATATTCCTTTAATCTTGTACTCTTTCTCTTGGGAAAATCTTTCATATCTTTTTTATTAATTAATATCTATCGGTTCAGACAGGAGTCTGAACCCTACAATTGATTTAAATGTAAATCAATCTAAAATCCCGAATGTATTCAGTACATTCTTTCTACTTGGTGCACTGGCATTACTTCCAGCTATTTTAGTTTACCCGTTGATGAATGTTGGAATAATTCTTTTTACCACTGTGCTGGCTTTTCTAATCTGGAAAGAAAAATTAAACCGCTGGGGAGTTTTAGCTCTCGCCAGCGGTCTGTTGGCAATTTTGTTTTTAAGCCTTGGCGGTTAATTTAATTTTAAACAGCATCTACATCATCAACGAACATTACCATAAAACCTGCAACAATCATTGAAGCACCACCTAGAACCAATGCATAAATTGCTTCTCCCGCCAAAAATATTCCTTACAAAAAATCCTAAGATGCTTGCTGCAGTAATCTGAGGAATTACAATAAAGAAATTAAAAATGCCCATGTAAACTCCCATCTTTTCTGCAGGTAATGAACCTGTAAGAATCGCATAAGGCATTGCTAATATTGATGCCCAGGCGAGTCCAATTCCTAACTCAGAAACTAAAAGTAAATTTGGATCTTTAATTAGATAGAAAGATGCTAATCCTAATCCACCTGCAATGAGACTTATCAAGTGTACAGTTTTTCTGCTGGTCAATTTTGCCAGCCAAACGAGAATAAAAGCCATCACCGCTGCGAAACCATTATAAACTGACATCAATACTCCCACCCAATCTGCACCTTCATTATACAAAGGTGTTGTTGGATCTGTTGCACCATAGACGTGATGAGTAACAGCGGGAGTTGTATAAATCCACATAGCGAATAATGCAAACCACGAGAAGAACTGAACGACTGCAAGCTGCTTCATTGTTTTGGGCATATTGTAAAGATCATTCAGAACAACAACGAAACCATTTTCGGTTTTTTTATTCTTTACAAGATAACCTGCAATGATCTGTAAAATTCCAAATGCTGCACCACCAACAAAAAGTACATACAATCCGTAATCAATTTCGGTAATGCTTATTGTGATGAGAATTGTAATTAGAATTCCCAGCAATAACCAGATTGAGCCATCTTTAAAAAATTTTGATGCCGATACATTAATTCTTTTTTGACTTTTTGTTTCTGACTTTTGACTTTCAGCTACAGAGAATTTCTTAAGCTCTTCCGGAGAATATTCCTTTGTACTGAAAACTGTCCAGGCAACTGCAAGAAAAAAAACAATCGCACCAAAATAAAAAGAGAACTTTACTGAATCAGGAATTTCTCCTTGGGGTGCAACGTTTGAAATACCGAACCAGTTTGTCATCATATATGGCAAAGCAGATGCAATCACTGCACCTGTACCGATGAAGAAACTTTGCATTGCAAAACCTTGAGTTCTTTGTTCAGAAGGAAGCATATCACCAACAAATGCCCTGAACGGTTCCATCGAAATATTTATTGATGCATCCATAATCCATAGCATTCCGGCTGCAACCCAAAGTGCGGGAGAATTTGGCATGAAGATAATAGCCACCGAAGCCAGAATTGCGCCGACTAAAAAATAAGGTCTTCTTCGCCCAAGCCGGTTCCAGGTTTTATCACTCATATGTCCAATTATTGGCTGAACAATTAAACCGGTTACCGGAGCCGCAATCCAAAGTATCGGAATGTTATCAATGCTGGCTCCTAAAGTTTCAAAGATTCTGCTTACATTTGCATTTTGAAGGGCGAAACCAAATTGAATTCCCAGGAATCCAAAGCTCATATTCCAGATTTGCCAGAAGGAAAGACGGGGTTTTTGCATAGAAGATTCTCGAACAATTTTGAAATTGTATTTAATTTTATTTGTATTGAAAAAATAATATGAAATTCGATGATATTATAAAGCAGGTTGAAGATAATCCTTGCGCTGCATTTTATTACACGCCTTCTCTTTATAAAAAAGCTTTGTCACATCTTTTTATAAAACCATTTGAAATTATTTCTGTTTATAAAAAAGAAGACCTTGATTATGCGTTTAAAGTAATCCACAAATTAATTGACAAAGGTTTTTATGGCTATTCTCTGATCAATTATGAAGCTGGTTTTTTATTTGAAGAGAAACTTTCAAATCTATTATCAAATGATGAGGGGAAGCTTATACAGTTTTTCTTTTTTGATAGAAAAGAAGTTAAAAACCTAAAGTCTTCCAAAATTATTTTCGATGATTTTTCCCGTGATAAATATTCAATTAAAAATTTTAGTTTGAACAGAACAGAATCTCAATTCCTGAATGATATAGAAACAATCAAGAAATACATAAAGGCAGGAGATACATACCAGGTTAATTACACAGTTAAAGGACGATTTGATTTTACTGGTTCTTACTCAGGTTTTTTTCAGAACTTACTTTTTAATCAGTCAGCAAGATATTCGGCATTCATCAACAATGACGAAAAATTTATAATCTCACTTTCTCCCGAACTCTTTTTTCAAACGGATGGCAAATGGATAAACTCTGCGCCAATGAAAGGAACTATTCATAGAGGACATAATCAGAGTTCAGATGCTTTATCCGTGAAAGAATTGGAAACCGGAGAGAAAAATAAGGCTGAAAATGTGATGATTGTTGACCTGATAAGAAATGACCTCGGAAGAATTTGTCGATACGGCAGTGTGAAAGTTCCGAAATTATTTCAAATTGAAAAATATGAATCATTGTTTCAGATGGTAAGCGAAGTTCAGGGAAAACTTAGTAAGAAGACAAAAATTCGGGAGATAGTTCAAGAATATTTTTCCTTGCGGTTCAGTTACGGGTGCGCCAAAAATCAGAACTATGGAAATCATCAATGAAATAGAAAAGGAAGAAAGAGGAATATATACTGGCTCAATTGGTTTAATAACTCCCAAAGAAATTAAAATGAATGTTGCTATTAGAACCATTACTATAAACAAAAACACTGGTGATGGAATAATGGGTCTTGGTTCCGGAATTGTTTGGGATAGTGATCCTCAAAGTGAATTTGAAGAAGTGGAACTCAAAAGCAAATTCCTGACTGAACCGCTTGATTATTTTGAAATATTTGAAACGATGAGATATGAAAATGGTGAAATAAAATTTCTTGATGACCACCTTGCCAGGATGAAGTTAGCAGCAGATTATTTTCTTTTTAAGTTCAACGAAAAAAAGATTCGAAAGCAATTGGTCAAAACAATTGCAGGAGTTGACATGCAAAAACCAAAAAAGATCAAACTCTCATTAACGAAGTGGGGAGAAGTAAAAGTTGATGTATCAGATATTCCAAAAGCAACTAAGAATGTTTCTTTAATTATCTCACAAAGTAAAATTGACTCAACCGATAAATTCAGAAACTTCAAAACAACCAATAGAAAATTATATGATGATGAATATGCCCTATACAATTTAAAAGGATTTTACGAAGTTCTATATCTAAATGAAAAGGATGAAATAGCTGAAGGAAGCCGAACAAATATATTTATAGGAAAAGATAATAACTGGTTTACTCCATCTTTATGAATCGGGAGCATTACCTGGCGTGTATCGAAATTCTTTTATTGAAAATCATCCTGATCTGTCCGAAAAAAAAATAAAGATTGAGGACCTGCTTAATGCTGATGAATTGCTGCTAACCAATGCATTGAGAGGTGAGGTAAAGGTAAACAAGCTATTCATTACACCCAATGAATACATTACTTATCATAAGTAATTACAGCAGGTATCAAGCATTTGAGTATAAATTTTAATAATTTGGTACACATTTAATTTATGGTTTCAACAACTTCAAATGGATAATTCAAACAACAAAACTTCGCAAAGAAAAAAAGAACATTTGGATTTAAGTTTAAACGCAGATGTTTCCTTCAAAACAAAAACTAATGGCTTTGATCATTATGAATTTATTCACGATGCCGCGACCGAAGTTGAGCTTGATAAAATTTCTTTCGAAACTAAATTCTTCAAGAAGAAAATTAATTATCCGTTTATAATTTCGTGCATGACAGGTGGAACTGAAGAAGCAGAAAATATAAATGCACATCTGGCAATAGCTGCAGAAGAATTGCATAATACCAATTGGAGTCGGCAGTCAGAGGCAGGCACTTGAAAATAAAAATTACAGGAACAGTTACAACATAATCAGGAAGAATGCTAAGTCAGTTCCTGTGTTTGGAAACCTTGGTGCAGCAGAGTTGGTTCAGCTAAAATCATCTGATCCAATTAAAATGCTTATTGACTTGATTGAAGCAGATGCTTTTGTAATTCATCTGAATCCCTTGCAGGAATTACTTCAGCCGGAAGGAAATCCTGACTTTAAGGGTCTATTAAAAAGCTTAAAGCAGTTGGTTAAAGAAATTAAAATCCCTATTATCATTAAAGAAATTGGTATGGGAATATCGTATGATGTTGCAAAACGAATGCTTGAAGTTGGGGTGAAAGGAATTGATGTTGCGGGTGCGGGTGGAACAAGCTGGGCTGCAATTGAGATGCTTAGAAATAAATCAACTACGAATGATTATTTTTGGGACTGGGGATTGCCCACTTCTTTTTGTTTGAGGGAAAATTCAAAACTCAAAAAGAATTATAAATTTATTTTGATTGGCTCCGGTGGAATTAACTCAGCCGTTGATGCTGCAAAAGCGTTTGCTCTTGGTGCTGATTATGTTGCTTCTGCGAGAACAATATTAAAAGAACTTGATACTTCCGGGGTTGCTGGAGTTAAAAATCTGATTACTGGTTGGTTTGAAACAATTAGAAAGATCATGTTTCTTACCGGTTCGAAATCATTAAAGGAATTAAGAAAAAATAAAATTATGAGAAGAGAACTTCTTTACTGATGAAAAATTTGGACTACATTTTACTATACGAGGCTGAAAGAAAACAAATCAATAAAATTCTTTCCATCTCAGTAAAAAATAGAAAACCGGCTTCTCTTTATGAACCGGGTTCGTATATTTTAAACAGTGGAGGTAAAAGATTGCGGCCACTGCTTGTTTTACTTTCAGCAAAAGCAGTGGGTGGTGAATTTAAGAATGCCTATAATGCAGCGGCTGCTGTTGAAATGCTTCATAACTTTACTCTTGTTCACGATGACATAATGGATAACGCTGATAAAAGAAGAGGAAGACTAACCTTACATAAAAAGTATGATCATAATACAGCTATACTCGCAGGAGACAGTTTGCTTTCAGTTGCTTATGAATATTTGTTGAAGGATTGTAACGGTAACGCAAAGGAAGTTGTTAGCTCGTTTACCCACGGTCTGATTGAAGTTTGCGAAGGGCAGAGTATGGATACGGATTTTGAGTTAAGAAAAAACGTTGCTTTATCTGAATATATAACAATGATAAAAAAGAAAACTGCCGCGATGGCTGAAATGTGCTGTAGAATTGGTGCACTTCTGGGTGGAGGGTCAAAATCCCAGGTTAATGCTTTGGGCAATTATGGTTTAAATCTCGGTATTGCTTTCCAGATACAAGATGATCTTCTGGATATTTCTGCTGATGAAAAAGAAATTTGGAAAAACGATTGGCGGTGATCTTGTTGAGGGTAAGAAGACTTTTCTTTTTCTTGAAGCACTTGAAAAATCAAGCGGGGAGGATAGGAAAAAACTTCTAAAGGTAATTGAAAGAAAAGGTATAAGGAGAAACCAGGTTTCATCTTATAAATTGATCTACGAGAAACTTGGTGTTCTTGATGATGCACGTCGTGAGATCAGAGCTTACACTCAAAAAGCGTTAAGATCAGTTAACCTGCTTGATGAAGAGAATAAAAAAATATTTAAATGGCTTGCTGATTCGCTAATTCACAGAACGAGTTGATGATCGAAAGAACTGTTAAAATAATTAATAAGGCAGGTTTGCATACGCGACCTGCTGCAACTGTAGTTAAGATGGCAGCAAAATACAAATGCGAGTTTTTCATTTCACGTGATGGAATGAATATTAACGGAAAAAGTATTATTGGAGTTATGACTCTCGCTGCCGAAGAGGGTGCAGAGCTGGTTCTTTCATTTAATGGTGAAGATGAAGAACAGGCAGCTAAAGAAATTATCGATTATTTCGAAAGAGGATTCGACGAACTTTGAAATCATTTAAAGAAGTATATCGTATTGCTGAAAATAAAATTCCAGGATTAGGAGCGGCACCCGGAATTATTATTGGCGAGGCATATCTCTTTACCAAAGAAAAGCTTCAAATCAGTAAAGCTGATATTGATGACGTTGAAAAAGCAAAGCATGATTTAAGCGAAGCAGTAGCGAAATCAAAAAAAGAGCTTAATAAAATCTTTGCAGTGGCTCGTGAGAAAATGGATGAAGTCCGTTCTGCCATTTTCGAAGCTCAATTGATGATTCTTGATGACCCGATCTTGTTGAATGCAATTATCAATCGAGTTGAAACTGAACGGAAATCTCCTGAATATATTGTAGATGATGAGATATCAAAATACCAGAGCAGAATGATTCTTTCCCATGAAGCTTATATGAAGGAAAGAGCTATGGATATTGAAGATATTAAGCAGCGTATTATTAGAAATTTACAGAAGAAGAGATGGGAATCTAAGATTGACCATAATGTAATTGTTGTAAGTGATTCTCTTACTCCTGCTGATACTATTCTTCTTTCCCGCAACAAAGTTTTAGCCTTTGTTACCGATCACGGTGGACTTACATCTCATGCTGCTATTATTTCCCGTTCACTTAATATTCCTGCTGTTGTAGGAACTCATAACTCTACCGCTCAGATAAGAGATGGAGATGAAATAATTGTTGATGGTTTTTATGGTTATGTAATCCTAAAACCTACAACTCAGCAAAAAGAATTTTTCATAGAAAAAAGAAAAAGGCTTCTTGAGTTACAAAAAGAGCTTGAGGAACTCAAAGATGAAAAAGCTATTACGAAGGATGGCAGAGAGATAAAGCTTTTCGCCAATGTTGATGTTTCCGGTGAGATTGAAATGGTAATAACAAGCGGCGCAAACGGAATCGGGCTTTATAGATCGGAACAGATATTAAATGAGCTTGGAGAATTTCCATCCGAAGATGAACAAAACACGATCTATTCTAAGCTTTCATCCAGAATTTATCCGGACTCAGTGACAATAAGAGTTTTTGATATTGGCGGAGATAAATTCCGTTTCCTTGATTTTGAAGAACCAAATCCGTTCCTTGGCTTAAGAGGAATCAGACTTCTGCTTGAAAATCCTGCAATGTTTAAAACTCAGGTAAGAGCAATCCTGAAAGCAAGCATCAATAAAAATATTAAAATGATGCTCCCAATGGTTAGCACCTTAAAAGAAATAAGAGAGTCTAAAAAAATTATTGAAGAATGTAAGAAAGAGCTTCGAAGTGAAAAGATTAAGTTTGACCAGGATATTGAAATCGGAATAATGATTGAGGTTCCTTCCGCTGCAGTTATGGCAAGAGATTTTTCAAGGGAAGTTGATTTTGTAAGTATTGGAACTAATGATCTCGTGCAATATCTGATGGCCGTTGACAGGGGGAACGATCTGGTATCGGCTCTATATCAGGAATTCAGTCCTGTAGTGATTAATACTTTGAAACATATTATTGATGAAACAAAAAAGTCCAGAAAGCCAGTCAGCCTTTGTGGGGAAATGGCTGCAGATACACTTGCGATGCCACTTTTAGTCGGACTGGGATTTGATAGTTTGAGTATGTCTCCAGCTACTATTACTTATGCTAAAAGAATAATCAGAAGCTGTGATTACAAAAAAACTAAGAGGCTTGCTGCTCAATGCATTAAGATGCAGAGTGAGGAGGAAGTTAAAGCTGCAATAGAAGACTTCTTTAAAGAGAATAAAATCACCAGAACCAGACAAATCATTTAACATCTATGCAGATACAAGAATTCATAAAAAAATACGACACTCAAAATCAATTCAAAGTTCTCAGAGAAACTTACAAGCAGGCAACTGATGCATGGAATAATAAAATTGATTTACCTCAACTTAAAAAAAATAATTTTTCTTCGATCGTTTTTTGTGGATTGGGTGGTTCTGCAATCAGTGGCGATTTGCTTTGTGATTATTTATCAGGTGAACTCAAGTTACCTTTCAATGTTGTGAGAGGTTATAATCTACCTTCTTACGTAAGTGAGAATACACTTGTTATTATTTCTTCTTATTCCGGAAATACTGAAGAAACTATTTCTTGTTTTGAACAGGCATTAAAAAAGAATTCAAAAATTATAGTTATCACATCAGGCGGAAAGATTGGCGATATTGCTGCGGCTAATAAAATTCCTACAATTAATATTCAGAGTGGATTTCAACCAAGATATGCGCTTGGCTTAAGCTTTTTTTCGTTACTTAAAATAATGCAAGAACTTGGATTTGCTGATGAAGAAAGCAACGCGAAACAGATAATTGATTTATGGAAGAAACGGGGAGAGGAATATTCTACAGATAATAATCAGGCAGTCCATATTGCTGAACAAATTGTTGGCTTTATTCCCATCATCTATTCGGCTGAGTTTCTTGCTTCAACTGGTTACAGGTTAAAGTGTCAGCTAAATGAAAATTCTAAGCTTCACGCATTCCATCACTGTCTTCCCGAAATGAACCACAATGAAATAATCGGCTGGGAATCTTACAAAGAAAAACAATTTCATACGAAAGTCATTTATTTATTTGATAAAGAATTTCATCCGCAGAACAAAAAACGATTTGACATCTTAAAAGAAATCCTCACCGAACAAAAAATTGAAGTCCTCTCAGTCAACAGCAGCGAAAAGGACAAAAAGGTACGAATTATGGATTTGATTTTTTTATCTGATTGGATATCTTTTTATGCGTCGGTTTTGCGTGGATTCGATCCTTCGGAGATTGATTTTATTCATAGGATGAAACAGCGGCTTACTTAACTTTGCGCTCCGGATGTAAAAATCATCAAACATAAATTTTATCCGGTTTTATGCTTGCTTTCTCTTCCAATACAAAAAAAATATCTCTCATCATTTGTTTCATAACATTCCTGGTTAGTGATATTTCTTTAGCACAATTCTTTTATTTCGGCAGAAACAAAGTTCATTACGAGGAGTTTGACTGGAAGATCCTTCGAACTGATCACTTCGATATTTATTATTATAGCCAAATTTCAGAAGTAAATAATAATAGAATTTTATTTGCTTTAAATAACTCGAAAGGTAAATTGATCTGACAGTTTAATTCTAAAGCGAGAATATTATTAAATCAGGCTTCAGATGATAAAAAGATGAAAAAATCATCAAATCAATTTCACTCAAGGGAAGAACAATAGTTATACCTGTAATTCATAATAAAACATTATTCATCAGATTAATCTTTTATTTGTTTTTTGCAAATTAATATGTACTGTTTTAATAAATTAGAAAAGTATTTTCAAAAATTATTAAATGATTACAGTACTCGAATCAATCAAATTATCTACAGATTATCTTACCGGAAAGGGAATTGAATCGCCACGTACAAATGCAGAACTTCTGCTCGCAGATATAATTAACTGTAAGAGACTTGATTTATATTTGTTATTTGACAGACCTCTCAGCGAGATTGAGCTTCAACGCTACCGTGAGTATATAAAAAGAAGAGGGAACTTTGAACCATTACAATACATCCTGGGAAAAGTTGAATTTTATAGTTTGGAATTAAAAGTAAATCAGTCAGTCTTAATTCCCCGACCAGAGACAGAACTACTTGTTGAAAATATTATTAATCAATTCTCAAAAGAAAGAGAACTTCGCATTCTTGATGTTGGTTGTGGAAGTGGCAATATTTCAATTTCTCTTGCTGTATCTTTAGAAACGGCGAACATTATTACTACTGATATTTGTCAAGAGGCGTTACAACTTGCTAAAGAAAATGCTGAAAGACATAATGTTTCAGACAGGATTAAATTCATAAACCACGATATAATCAAAAATGATTTAAACAATTTCCCGATGTTTGATGTTGTAGTCTCAAATCCTCCTTATGTTTCAAAAGAAAGTTTTTCATCGCTTCAACGGGAAATAAAAGATTTTGAACCCCGAAACGCTGTTACTGATGAAAATGATGGGTATACTTTTTACAAAGCGATTGCAGAAAAAGCAGTTACTAAATTAAACGAAAATGGAAAACTCTTTTTTGAAATTGCTCAGGGACAAAGTGATGAGGTAAGAAAAATTATGGAACAAAATCATTTTATAAATATCACAGTCATCAAAGATTATCAAAATATCGATCGTATTGTTTACGGAGAATTAAAATGAAAGCTGTTGTTCAAAGAGTTAAATCAGCATCAGTCACCATCAGAGAGCAAAACTATTACCAGGAGATAGGCAAAGGATTATTAATTCTCTTAGGAATAAGAACCGGTGATAGGGAAGAGGAAGTGAATTTTGTCGCAGATAAATGTTCTAACCTGAGAATATTTGAAGATGGCGAAAATAAAATGAACATATCAGTAAAAGATGTTGTTGGTGAAGTTCTCATTATTTCACAATTTACACTTTACGGTGAAACAGCCAAGGGCAATAGACCAAATTTTACCGAGGCTGCCAAACCCGACGAAGCAATTCCACTATATGAAAAATTTGTTGCAAGGATTAAAAAAAACTTAGGCGACGACAAAGTGAAAGAAGGTATATTTGGCGCAATGATGAATGTTCAACTTGCTAATTATGGTCCTGTAACTGTCATTGTTGAATCAGATAAATGATAATAGTATATGAATAATGTTCTGATGGTTTTTCTGGATGGGATCGGTATAGGAAAGAAAGATTACCAATTCAATCCGTTTTTCAAATATGGATTTAAAGCATTCGAGAAAGCATTTGGTGAAATACCATCACTTGAAAAAATGAGATTGACTAACGGAACAAGTTATCTTTTTCCTACAGATGCAACACTCGGAGTTGAAGGATTACCGCAAAGTGGAACGGGTCAGGCTTCATTGTTTTGTGGTTTTAATGCACCAAAGTTTGTGGGAAAACATTATGGACCTTTTCCGTACACAACGACTATTCCTGTACTTCAAAAAGATAACATTCTTGTTTACTTCAAAGAAAAATATAAAAGCAGTTACTTTGCAAATGCGTATCCCAAAGTTTTTTTTGATTACGTGAATTCCGGAAGATCACGACTTAGCGTTACTACTCTTACCTGTCGACTTTCAGGAATACGATTGAATAGTGTGTCAGATGTTAGAGCTGGACGTGCATTAACTGCAGAACTTACAAACGAAAGATGGAACCAGCGGCTTGGTTATAACTTGAAAGTTATACAGCCAAAAACTGCAGCACGACGTCTGTTACGAATTGCTGAAAAATACAAATTCACTCTTTATGAATACTATTTGAGTGATCATATCGGACATTTAAGACTCGCCAACGAATTTGAAAAGTTATTTTCCGAGATGGATGAATTTTTATTCACACTTTTGGATGAAGTTGATTCAAAAAAAATGACCCTGGTAATTTGTTCGGATCACGGAAATCTTGAAGATCTATCAGTGAAGACACATACACTAAATCCTGCCCTTACAATTACAGCAGGGAAAGCGGCAAAGGAAATTTCTAAATCTGTTACTGATATCACACAAGTAAAAAAAGCAATTCTTGATTATTGTATATGAAGGATCATCCGGTTATTAAGTTAACTTTAATTTTTGTCGTTGGCATCATCTCGGCAAAAATTATCTTCATCAACTTCTATATAATTTTAGCACTCCTGATAATATCAGTTTCGTTGTTACACATTTCAAAAAGTACTACAAAGAACTTCAGCATTTTTTAGTTCAATTGCCTTCTTTGTTGCTCTTTTAATTTTTTCTATTGGCAATCATTACTCGTACATTAGCCTGCGAAATATAAGTCCGCTCATTAAAGAAATTGATAAAGTCAAAGACGTTACCGTTACAGGAACTATTGACAAGATCGATCTGATAAGGAAAAATGAATTAATACTTTATCTCTCTGCCGATTCACTATACTCAGATGAATTTTTTGTCAGAGATGAAGTACTTCTTCTTTGCAAAATCCAGTTAGAACCTAATTCAATGAACAGACTTTATGAAAAACTTGAACCAGGAAATAGAATGCTGCTTAAAGGCTTTTATTATAAAGGTAGAGAAAAAAGAAATCCCGGGGAGTTTGATTACAATGCATACTTAAGTTCAAAAGGTGTTGCCGGAATTCTAAAGGTTGTTGATTCATCTTCTATTCAGATCACTTCTGAGGAACACGATTTTTACAAGAGCGCTCTTCACCAAATACGAAAAGGAATAGATGGTCAATTAAAAAAATATCACAATATGGAAACCTTTTCTTTGCTAAGGGGATTACTCTTAGCTGACCGTGGAGAAATAAACTACGAGACAAAAACACATTTTATAAATGCCGGGGTAATTCATGTGCTGGCCGTTTCCGGACTTAACGTTGGATTTATTGTTCTTATCTTTCTATTAGTATTTGGTAGATTGAATCTGTTCCTTCGTTCGGGGATAACAATTGCAGGATTAATTTTCTACTTGATTCTTACCGGGGCTTCTGCCTCCGTTTTCCGGGCAACAGTTATGGCTGTAGTTCTTATCATCGCATATCTATCTAACCGCAGTACACACCTTATAAACTCGATTGCTATAGCTGCACTTGTTATTCTCATAATCGATCCGAATCAACTATATGATGCTGGATTTCAACTATCGTTTTCAGCAGTTATTTCGATGATGTTAATATATCCATATATCGAAAACATAATCAATCAAATGTCAGTTAAGAATAAAATCTTTAAGTATTTTTTAGTAGCGATTGGTTTATCATTGAGTGCACAAATTGGTACACTTCCATTCACATTTTATTATTTTAGTAAATTTTCTACAGTTTCTTTATTTGCTAATTTGATAGTTATTCCGGCAATTGGTGTAATTACAGGAATTGGTGTAATCACATTAATTATTTCACCTCTCATTCCATTCCTGAGCACTTACTACAGTGCAGCAAATAACATATTAACTGGTTGGCTATTTGATATAATAAACTTTGCTGGAAGTTTAAACTTTTCTTACATCTCTATTTATGATTATTCATTACTTGACTCAATTCTTTTCTATGTTCTCAGCTTAATAACAATATTTCTATATAAAAAGTTGGAGCATCGGGTTTTAAAAGTTATTGCGGTAATATTATTCATACTTAATATCTTCGTTATTTCGAAAATTGATAATAAAAATTTACTGCCGGATAATTATCTGAGCATTATGATGATTGATGTTGGACAAGGTGATTCATTCCTAATTAAATTTCCAAATGGTAAAACAGCTTTGGTTGATGCCGGGAATACAACTACTTTATTCGATAATGGTGACAGAGTAATAATACCGTTATTGAATTACCTGGGAATTAAGAAAATCGATTATGGAATTGTAACGCATATAGATTCAGACCATTATGGTGGTTTCGTTTCACTGATCTTGAATGGAATGATTGGCGAAATTATCAAACCGGAATTGGATACAGCACTAAGTAAAGACAAAAGATTTGAAGAATTAATTCAAAAAAGGGGAGTGGCGATTAAATACTTCAATGAGCAAAAACTTGATGTTGGAAATACATCTCTTTATTTCTTAAACGATGATAATATTAAAAGTTTATCGGGTGAATCGACAAATGACCGAAGCGGAATCTTCAAGATGGTATATGGGCAAACAAGTTTTCTTTTTACCGGAGATGTTGAAAAGAAAATTGAAAAATTTTATGCAAATAAGTATAAGTACTTTCTTGATTCAGATATTTTGAAAGTTGGGCATCATGGAAGTAAAACAAGTTCTTCTGAAGAATTCCTGGAATATGTTACTCCGGAAGTTAGCTTGATTAGTGCCGGATTTAAAAATAAATTTGGTCATCCTTCCGGTGAAATTATTGAAAGATTAGAAAATGTCGGCTCAACAATATACCGAAGCGATTTACAGAAATCTATTCTGCTAAGGTCGGATGGAAATGAAGTAAGTATAATTAATTGGTAATTCTAAAAATTAAAATCTGAGAAAAAAATGAATAATACTAAAATTGAAGTTGGAATTATTATGGGCAGCGATTCCGATCTTCCAATTATGGAAGATGCTTTTAAAGTTCTGAAGGAATTTGGAATTGGTTACGAGGTAAAGGTACTTTCAGCCCATAGAACACCCAACCAACATGCCGAATATTCGAAGACTGCTGTGAGCAGAGGATTAAAAGTAATCATCGCTGCAGCTGGCGGTGCTGCTCATCTTCCTGGTGTAACCGCAGCACAAACTATTTTGCCTGTCATCGGTGTTCCTATTAAAGGCAAATCTCTTGAAGGGATGGACGCACTGCTTTCAATTGTTCAAATGCCTCCGGGAATACCGGTTGCAACCGTCGCAATTAACGGTGCTAAGAATGCAGCATTACTAGCAATAAGCATTCTGGGAGTCGCCAATTCTGACATTCAAAAAAAACTTGTTGAAAACAAGAAGAAAATGGAAAAAGACTCCCTTGCGAAGAACGATAGTATTAAAATTTAATTTATCTCTTACTTGGTAAGATTCTTGACAGTCTAAAATCCATTTTTCAAAAAGAATTTAATTCTTAGAAAATTTGCATTAAAAGTTAATTTTTGTTAATGTTGACTGTATAAATTTTTGTGCAATATTTATTTCTTGAATCACCTCAACCTTTTTTGAGAATAGTTTTTAACTTATGACTTTGTTCATAGTACAACAACTAATCAACATATCTTCAACCAATTTCAGGAGGATCTCTATATGAGAAAATTATTTCATTTGTTCTTCACATTGATGGTTGTCTTTGCGTGGGTAAATATTTCTGCGCAAGACAGGTCACTTTCAAGCGGTGCCATCCCCAATTTGAAGATGGAAAAAACACACACTATTGTGAATACAACTTGATGATCCTAGCTTCGATTGCTTATGGGCATGAATCTGGAGCAGGTACAACTTTTTCTATGCCAATACCGGCAGGAACACCATGGACAAATTTAGGTTCATTTACCTTCCCAACTTTTGGTGCTTCAATGGTAAAAGGCGGTAATGGTGTTTATTATGCTATAGACATTGCACCTGCATTGTATGAATTTAATACCGGAACCGGAGCTATTACTTTACTTGGTAACATAACTGGTATGTCTGGCGATCAACCAAACGGTATTACATTTAATCCGGCTAACAGTCAGTACTATCTGATATCAGGATTAAACTTTTATTCCTTGAATGTTAACACATATGCTGCAACTCTAATTGGTAATATGGGAGTTGCAGGCAGCTTATTCATCGACTTAGCTTCAATGCTTCTGGTGTTTGCTATGCTTATGATCTTGTAACAGATGCTGCTTACACAATCAATCCTGCAACTGGCGTTGCAACCTTATTAGGTCCATTAGGTTATGATGCAAACTATGGTCAGGGTATGAGTTTTGATATGGAAACAAACACAATTTATGTTAGTGCTTTTAATAACGGAACATTTACAGGTCAATTAAGAACTATGGATCCGGGAACTGGTGCTACAACATTGCTTACCGATTGGGGATTACTTCAAGTTGCTGTATTTGCGCTTGATACACAATATGGACCTCCTTGCCCAGTAGGTGCTGCCTCTAATCCAAATCCGCCAAACAACGCTACCAATATTCCATTGACTGGTAACACTGCTACATGGACAAACGGTGCACTAGACAGTGAATGTTGAAGTATGGTTCGGTCCTACAGGAAACGTTACAAAGGTTTATGACGGTGCTGCAATAACATCTTATGCTTTACCAACTCTTGATTATGGTACTACTTACAGTTGGTACATTGTATGTAAAGATGGAACTTGCGGAACACAGGGTCCAACCTGGTCATTTTCAACATTGACCGATCCTAACTTACAGAATGGTGCGATGATTTTGCTGATTTAAGTAACTGGACTGTTATTGGACCATTGGGTACGGTCAAACTGGTCAGCAAATGCCTCATGCTCTGCTGGTGGAACACCTCCAGAACTGAGAATGGCTTGGACTCCATCATTTGACGGTGAATCAAAGATCAGATCAGTTGGCTATTAGCACTTTGCTAAATCAACTGTTAACAAACTATTCATTTGAATTTCTATTTTGACTGGTATGCAAATCCTAGTGGAGCAGATTATACGTTGGTAATTACGTACTGATGGTGGAGCCACCTGGCAATCTGTATTATACATTGCACTGATGCCGACGTGGAAACATTGGACCAATTGAGATTCTGGCAGCTTCACAATTCCAGCTCAGGTGCAATATTAGCAACAGATTTAAATCACATTTCATGGGATACTCGTTCAATAACGATAATATCTATTGGGATAATTTGTGTATTTATCAGATAGTTCCTGTAGAATTCACATCATTTACAGCAACAGGTAATTTTGGTGTTGTTGAATTGCAATGGATAACTGCAACAGAAACCAACAACCAGGGATTTGAAGTTCAGAGAAGCAATGGCAGCGATTTTGAAACAATCGCTTTTGTTGAAGGATTCGGAACAACAACCGAAACCCAGGTTTATACCTATTCTGACAAATCTGTAGAAGTTGGTTCATATACTTACAGACTAAGACAGATTGACTTCGACGGAACATCTTCATATTCAAATGAAGTTGAAGTTGACGTTCCGGCTCCCGCTGAATTTGCTTTAGATCAGAACTATCCAAACCCATTCAACCCAAGCACAAAGATTGCATTCAGACTTGCTGTTGATTCTAAAGTTAGCTTGAAGGTGTTTGACGTTCTTGGACAGGAAGTTGCTACACTTGTAAATACTAATTTGGTAGCAGGTGCACACAATGTTAATTTCGATGCTTCAGCATTGAATTCTGGTGTTTATCTATACAGAATTGAAGCTACCGGAATTGATGGAGCGAATTTCTAGATGTTAAGAAGATGATATTGACCAAATAATTTTGGTTGGTAGATTTCTAACTCTAAGAGTTTGAAAGCTCTTTTAATAAGCCAGCTCTGAAATATGAGCTGGCTTTTTTTATGTACCTTAATAATTCAATGATAAATTCATTCATTGCTTGTTCAAGTATTAAGTGATAATTTTACTCAGTTTTTATCCACTATTTGGCAATAAAATGAAATCAATAATCGCATTTTTAATGTTACTTTTATTCTTTAGCTGTTCATCAAAGAAATCAGACAAAGAGCTATTTGATGAAGCACAAATGGATCTTAAGGAACAAAAATTTCCAGAAGCCGTAATTGCTTTTGATGAGCTTATCAACGACCATCCTGAAAGTGAATTAGCTCCCGAAGCCCTTTCGCAGCTTGCTTCAATTTATCAAAACAAACAAATTAAAAATCTCTCTGACCAGGAAAATCTAGATAAAGCTATTCTGCTCTTTAAAAAACTTCACGATGATTATCCAAAAAGTGAATATGCACCTTCGGGATTATTTATGGCAGGCTTCATAAACGCCAATGAACTTAAGAACTATGAAGCAGCTACAGCTATATACAAACAATTTTTAACTGAATACCCGAACGATGAATTGGCGGTATCTGCAAAAGCCGAGTTGGATAATATGGGACTCTCACCGGAGGAAATTCTCTTAAAGAATATGGCCAAAGAAAAGTAATGGACAAGCCTGTAAGGGAATTCAAAAATTTTCTTGATCCAACATTTATTTCAAAGCTTAATTCGCTCGAACTAAAAGCCAGGTTTGTGGTGGAAGGTTTTATGGTTGGATTACATAAAAGTCCTTATCATGGTTTCAGTGCTGAATTTTCTGAGCATCGTGCTTATATGCAGGGTGATAATCTTAAAGACGTTGACTGGAAAGTATTTGGCAAGACTGAAAAATATTTTATCAAGCAGTACGAAGAAGAAACAAATTTAAGGAGTTATATTTTTCTGGATACAAGCAATTCAATGGCTTACAGTTCTGGAAAAAATATCTCAAAGCTCGATTACTCATTAACTCTTGCTGCGGCATTAAGTTATCTAATGGTTCATCAGCAGGATGCTGTCGGGTTGACTCTTTATGCAGAAAAAATAAATAAATATTTACCGCCAAAATCCTCACGTGCTTACCTGCAGGAAATATTAAAAAGTCTGGCTAATGTTCAAGCTTCTGAAAAAACAAACACCTCTGCAAGTTTAAGTGAAGCTGCGGAAAAGATAAAAAGAAGAGGACTGGTCATCATCATCTCCGATTTTTTTGATGAAATTGATTCAGTATTGAAAGCTTTGAAACACTTCAGTTATAAAAAAAATGAAGTGATTGTATTCCAGGTTCTTGATCCGATGGAAAAGACTTTCGCTTTTGGTAAAGATGCTATCTTTAAAGATTTGGAGACAGGGGATGAGTTAACAACACAGCCTTACCAGATTCAAAAAGCCTATCGTGAAGCAATGTCAGAATTTACTAACCGGATTAAATCCGAATGTCTAAATTCAAATATAGATTACAATCTCATCGATACATCTGAACTATATGACAAAGCCCTCCTTCGATATATTCAAAAAAGAAGCAAGTTGTACTGAGAAATTATTTACTTCTCTTTTAGAATAATCCTTTAATTTCTTCTAAATATTTTTTTGAAAAACTTTCTGCCTCAGCCTTTGTTTTAGCCTCTGTAATAATCCGCACAATCGGCTCTGTGTTAGATTTTCTAAAATGAACCCAATGATCTTTAAAGTCAACTCTCAAACCATCATGTGTGTTAATTGTCTGGTCAGAGAATTTTTCAATTAATTTCTGTATCACCTTCTCGGGATTAGTCGTCAACTCAAGTTTCTTCTTTGATATAAAATACTGTGGCAACTCGTCTTTTAAATTAGATAATGATTTTCCATAATCTGTGAGATGCTGAAGAGTTAAAGCAATACCGATGAGAGCATCTCTCCCGTAATGAAGTTCAGGAAAAATTACACCACCACTTCCTTCACCGCCAATTACAGCTTTAACTTCTTTCATTTTTTTGACAACATTAGCTTCACCAACTGGTGAACGAAATACATTACAACCATATTTTGCTGCAACATCATCAACACCTCTTGTTGTTGATAGATTGACCACGACATTTCCTTTCTTTCGTGAAAGAACGAATTGAACCACCTGGACAATTGTATTTTCTTCGCTGAATGGTTCACCTTTATCTGTTATTAGAACCAGACGATCAACATCAGGATCAACCACAATTCCCAAATCTGCATTCATTTCCTTTACTTTTTTCATGGTCTCAGTTAGGTTTTCAGGTAATGGCTCCGGCAAACGAGGGAAAATTCCAGTTTTATCACAGTTCATTTCGATCACTTCGCATCCAAATTCTTTCAGGAATTCAGGAAGCACATATACACCAGCGCCGTTTACACAATCGAGTACTACTTTAATTTTTCTTTTTCGGATTTCGTCCAAATAAATCATTCCTAAGTTTAGTATTGCATCAACGTGATTTTGAATTCCTTGTTTGTATTCAGTTCTCTTACCAATCTTATCCCAGGATTTATAACTTAACTCACTCTGCTCTAAATATTTTTGCATCTGAGCAAACTCTTCAGGAGAAAGAAACTGTCCGGTTTTATTTAGTAACTTTAATGCGTTCCATTGATTTGGGTTGTGGCTTGCTGAAATTGCGATTCCACCAGAAGCATTTAATTTCTTTACATTGAATTGGACAGTAGGAGTTGGACAAATTCCGATATCAATAACATCAATGCCTTTTGCAAGCAAAGTTCCGGTGACAAGTAAGTTTACCATTTCGCCCGTTATTCTGGCATCTCTTCCAATCACAACACTGCCTGATCCAATAAATTCTGCGTAAGCATTAGTGTGTTTAATAATTATTTCCGGATCCAATCCATCACCAACGATACCCCGGATGCCGGAAATGCTTGTCATCAAAGTGCCCATCGAAATTCCTTAATAGTTTAGAATATTTTGTTTGTGTCTGTGCAAAGATAATTATTTGGTAATTGAATTTTTGAGTTTAATTTTAAGCAATCTATCCATAAAAATTGCAATCATTTGAAAGAAAAAATAAATAATATTAATAGACTTTTAGTCCGATACTTTGGAATTCCATATCGACCTAAAAAATTACCGAATCCGATTGATGCTTTAATTGCAACAATTCTTTCTCAAAATACTAATGATAAGAATTCCTATCAGGCTTATCGAAATCTTAAGAAAAAGTTTAATAACTGGAATGAATTAGCTGATGTAAAAAGAAGTGAAATAGAGAAAGTAATTAAAGTTGCAGGACTTGGGAAGCAAAAATCAGCAGCTATAAAAAATCTTCTTTCAAGATTGAAAAAAACAAGCGGTAAACTAAATCTTCAATACATAAGAAAGATGACTGATGATGAAGTTCTGATTGAGCTTACTTCAATGAAAGGGATTGGAGTGAAAACTGCAAGCTGTGTATTGTTATTTTCTTTGGATAGAAATGTTTGTCCTGTTGATACTCACGTGCATCGTACCTTGAATAGAATCGGTATAGTTAAAATGAAAACACCGGATAAAACTTTTGAGCAATTAATGATCAATTTTCCTGACGGCGATCGCTCATCAATTTCATACTAATCTTAATTAAGCTTAGGCAGAGAAATTTGCAAACCGGCAAAACCGTCTGTGTTCTATCTGTCCTCTGCTGAATTTATGTAATTTCAAGAATCTAAGAATTTGAATAATGTTGGACGAATAAAAGCAGCAATAGCTTCCTCCTTTTAGATTCGATTTAGAAATGCATTTTTAAAAACAATAATTCTGATTATCTTGATTTTGCTCTAAGGTGTAATTCGCTTAAATTTGAATTAAAATTTCCTCATCTATAAAATTATCAGGAGATATTAAATGGCAGAACAATTAGGATTGCTCGGTTACGATTATGTTGAATTTTACGTTGGCTCGGCTAAAATGTGGGCTTACTGGCATGCAAAAGCAATGGGGATGAAAATTGTTGGCTACCTTGGACCGGAAACAGGAGTTAAAGGAAAAGTTTCATATTATCTTGAACAAAATAACCTTCGCATTGTTGTTACTTCAGCTATTAATCCGAGTCAATATCAGATTCATTCATTTGTGGAACGACACGGTGATGGTGTTAAAAGATGGTCCCTAAAAGTTAAAGATGTGAAGAAAGCATTTGAAGCTGCAATAAAAAATGGAGCAATCCCTGCCTGGGAACCTCTGAAAACTGAAAATGAGCACGGCTTTATTGAAGAAGCTGCTTTGAAACTTTATGATGATGCTGAGATTGTTTTTGTTAACCGAGATAATTACAAAGGAATTTTCAAGCCGGGATACGGAAAACCGATCCAGAAAATTGATATTGTAGCTGAAGATACCGGGCTTCAGGCGATTGATCACATTGTTGGAAATGTTAGAACTAATGAAATGGATTTATGGGTAAACTATTTAAATAAAAGTTTGAACTTTGAAACATTTATAGATTTTGGACCGGGCGATATTTCAACTCAATACTCAGCTCTTCTTTCGAAAGTCGTTCGCTCGACCGAAGGTCCGGCTATTAAGAATCCTATTAATGAACCATACGAAGGTTTGAAGAAATCTCAGATAGAAGAATACATTGATGAGTACCTTGGGTCAGGTATTCAGCACGTTGCTGTCATTACAAACGATATTATTAAAACTATTGCCGCAATGAGAAAAAACGGAATGGAATTTCTTTCCGTTCCCGATTCATATTATGATACATTAAAAGAAAGAGGTTTTGAAGTAACTGAGGACATTGCTGAGTTAAAGAAGTATGGTATTCTCTGTGATATAGAAGGAAAGGGTTATTTGCTTCAGCTATTTACCAAGCCTATTGGTGACAGACCCACGTTCTTCTATGAAATAATCACGAGAAGAAAAGGTGCACAGGGATTTGGACAAGGTAATTTTCAAGCCTTGTTTGAGTCTATTGAAAGAGACCAGGCACAACGCGGAAGTCTTGATAAAGTAAAATAAGTTAAGAAATAATTTTATTGGAGGTTTTGAATGCCATTTTATGTGAAGGTCGGTAAAGTTCCACCGAAGAGACATATTACTTTTTATAAAGACGATGGTAAATCTTTATATCGTGAGGAGTTGTTCAGCACCAAAGGATTCTCAGGAATTTACTCGAACAAATATCATCTTTATATGCCTCCGCAGGTCGAGAAGATAAGTGAAGTGAGTATTGATAGCTCTGGAAATGAGTGGAACGATGCACCTGTTGAATATTATCATTTTGTTACCGACAAAAAGCAAACTAAAGGAAACATTCTTACCGCAAGAAATGAATTCCTCAAAAATGATCACTGTGTAATTTCAACAGCTCACATTACTGAAGATACAGATATTTTTTACCGCAACAGCCAGATGCATGAAATTGTTTTTGTGCATCAAGGAAAGGGCTGGTTACTCTCGGAATACGGTAAAATAAAATTTGATGAATGGGATTATCTTATCATTCCAAAAGGCACAACCTATCAAATAAAATTTGATGATTACAAGAACAACAAAGTTTTTATAATTGAATCAGATACGCCTTATGAAATTCCTTCTCACTTCCGGAATGAATACGGTCAGTTGACTGAAGAAGCTCCTTATTATGAGCGTGATTTCAGAGTTCCGGAATTTATGGAACCGATTGATAAAATTGCGGACTTCAAACTTGATGCTTAAAGTAAGAAACAAAATGTTTGAATTTCGTCTTCCTCATCATCCTTTTGATGTTGTTGGCTGGGATGGTTTTCTTTATCCATATGCTTTCAACATAAAAGAATATGCACCGAAGGTAGGAAAGATCCATTTACCGCCACCAATTCATCTTGGTTTTCAAGACCGACCATTTTGTTATTTGTAATTTTGTTCCGAGACTTTATGATTTTCATCCGCAGGCAATACCTGCTCCATATTATCATTCAAATGTGGACAGCGATGAAGTTCTATATTATGTTCACGGAGATTTTATGTCACGAACAGGTGTTCAGGAAGGATCGATTACACTTCATCCGATGGGAATACCACACGGACCGCAGCCTGGAAAAACTGAAGCATCGATTGGTAAAAAGGAAACTGAGGAGTATGCGATTATGATTGATACTTTTCAACCGCTTCGTGTTACAAAAAATGTTAAAGCGACAATGGTTGAAGAATATTCACAATCGTGGTTGGAGAAGAAATAGTAAGAACATTAAGAAAGATTAATTAAGATGAAGTTAGTTTCATATACTATGAAGAAAAAAGATAGATTAGGAATTTATCTTGATGGTAAAATTTATGATGTTGAAGAATGTGCTGCCGGGATGGGATTTGAACTACCCCGGAGGATGAAGCGATTTTTAGAAGGCGGTGATGAGATGATGAACAAGGCCAGACAAATTGAAGCAACAATCAAAGAAGGCAAAATAACATCATTTATTGAAAACCCGGATCTTAAATTATTAGCTCCCATTCCTAATCCAACATCTTGCAGAGATGGATATGCATTTCGCCAGCATGTTCAAACAGCAAGAAGAAACCGTGGCGTTGAAATGATTCCTGAGTTTGATCAGTATCCTGTTTTCTATTTTACAAACCATAATGCAGTTTTTGGAGAAGGGGAAATCAGGGTTGAAGATGATCATCTTAGACAATTAGATTTTGAATTGGAAGCAGCAATAGTAATAGGTAAAGAAGGTAGGAACATCTCTTCATCTGAAGCTGATGAATATATAGCCGGATACTTGATAATGAATGATTTTTCTGCTCGTGTTCTTCAAATGGAAGAAATGAAACTGAATCTCGGTCCCGCAAAAGGAAAAGATTTTGCTACGACAATCGGTCCCTGGCTAGTTACTCCTGACGAGCTTGAGCAATATAAAATCTCCACTGAATTTGGAAATAAATATGATCTTAGAATGACTGCCAAACATAATGGCAAACAAATATCAGATGGAAATATGAAAGATATGAACTGGACTTTCGCAGAAATTATTGAACGAGCATCGTATGGTGTGAGGCTTTTACCGGGAGATGTAATTGGATCAGGAACTGTTGGAACCGGATGTTATCTTGAACTGAATGGAACCTGGGCATTGGAAGCAAAGGAAAAAGGAAAAGATTTCACACCTATTTGGCTAAAAGACGGTGATGAGATTGAACTTGAAATTACAGGACTTGGAATTCTAAAGAACACGATACGAAAAGCCAAAAAAAGCCGATCGATTTTAACAAAGAAGAAAAAAACTTCTTAATGCTTCATTACGAACCGAAAGATTTATCAGTCCCGGAAGTTCACAAACTACTCCTCGGTGGTGTTGCGCCCAGACCAATCGCACTTGTATCAACAATTTCAAAAGATGGAATAAACAATCTTTCTCCATTCTCATTCTTCAATGCTTTTGGTGCTAACCCTCCAGTTGTTGCTTTTTCTCCTTCCCGTCGTGGAAAAGATGCAACTTTGAAAGATACTTACAATAATCTTATTGCAGTAAAAGAATGTGTGATACAAGCAGTAACTCATTCAATGGTTGAGCAGGTAAGTCTTGGCTTCTGCGGAATATGCACCTGATGTTGATGAATTTATCAAGAGCGGATTAACTCCGGTTGATTCTGATATTGTCAAACCAAAACGAGTTAAAGAATCTCCATTTCAAATGGAATGTAGATTACTGGAAATGAAAAGCTTTGGTGAAGGTGGAGCTTCAGCAAACCTGGCTGTATGTGAGGTTGTTAAATTTCATGTTGCTGAAAATTTATTCACAAATGGAATAATAGATCCTCTTAAAGATTGATTTGGTAGCAAGAATGTCTGGCGATTTCTATTCTCGTGCAAGTTCAGGAGTATTCATAGTTGAAAAACCAATCGGGAAAAAATGCATTGGTTATGATCAGATTCCAAAACACATCAGGGAATCTGAAATTTATTCGGCTAATGATCTTGGTAAGTTCGGTAATTCAGAATCTATTCCTGATAAGGAAGATGTAAATAGATTCATTCAGAACATTATTAATGAAACACCAAAAGGATTTATGTACGCCTATAATACTTTTTTAGAGTCTCAAGAACTGAATGATTACAAAAAGATGTTTCAAGCAGCTTTGAGTATAGCTGAAAATAAAAAAATAAATTTTGAACTAACTTCAAAATGTGCATTGAAAAATAATGATGTGGATTTTGCCTGGAAGGTTGCACTCTATGCTGGTAATTACTAAACGTCAAACAAATTATTAATGATTTTATTGACTCACTTACAATGTGAGTTTTTTATTATTATGAGTAAAACACAACCACTTTGGATTCCCTCAGAAGAAAGAATAAATAATTCTAACTTCACGAAGTACTATGAATTTCTGAAAAGGGAAAATAATCTCTCGTTTTCTAGATATTCAGAATTGCATGCATGGTCTGTTAGGGAAATAGAGACTTTCTGGGAATCAATGTGGAAGTTCAGCGGGATAATTCACTCCAAACCTTACCAGAAAGTTCTTGATGAGCGAATTATGCCCGGTGCCAAGTGGTTTGAAGGTGCAGCGTTAAATTTTGCTGAAAATCTTTTAAAATATAGGGATGATCACCTTGCAATAATCAGCAACAGGGAAGATAAACCAGATGTTATCCTAACTTACAAAGAACTTTATAATTTAGTTGCCGCATGCAGTATTGGATTGAGAAAACTTGGTGTGAAAAGGGGAGACAGAGTTGCAGGTTTTGTCACAAATATTCCCGAAACAATAATCGCAATGCTAGCTGTTGCCAGTATTGGGGCTATCTGGACTTCGTGCTCCCCGGACTTTGGCATTCAGGGAGTGATTGATAGGTTTGGACAGGTAAAGCCAAAAATACTTTTTGCAATTGAAGAGTATCAGTATAACGGAAAGTTAATCAATTCAAGAGAGAAGATTGAAGAAATTGTTCACTTAATTCCAGAGATAGAGCGTGTTGTTTGGATTCCTTTGTTTCAGGATTTAGGACAAAAAACATTCAACCATAATAAAACTGAGTTCAAACTAGGTAAGTCTTTGTATTTTAATCAATTACTAGAAAATACATCAAAAGAAATAGAGTTTGAGCAAACACCCTTTGACCACCCGGTTTATATTATGTATTCTTCCGGAACTACCGGACTTCCAAAGTGTATGGTTCATGGTACAGGTGGTACTTTATTGCAGCATTATAAAGAACATGTTTTGCACATTGATCTGAAAAGAGAAGATGTAATAACTTACTACACAACCTGCGGGTGGATGATGTGGAACTGGCTTGTTAGTTCACTTCAAGTGGGAGCAACTTTATATTTATATGATGGTAATCCTGTTTATCCTGAATCAGAAATCCTCTGGAAAAAGATTGAAGAAAATAGAATTACAGTATTTGGAACGTCACCAAAATATCTTTCGATATTCGGCAAGCAGGGAATTATTCCGAAAGTTAAATATAATCTTGAGTCTTTACGAGCTATTTTATCAACAGGCTCTCCTCTTCCCGAAGAGACATTTAAATGGGTCTATGACAATGTGAAATCTGATTTGCAGCTTTCTTCAATTTCGGGTGGAACAGATATTATTTCATGCTTTATGCTTGGTAATCCAATATTACCAGTATACTCGGGTGAAATACAATGCAAAGGATTAGGAATGAAAGTCGAAGCATTTAATGAAAGAGGAGAGTCAGTGGTTGGAGAAAAAGGTGAGTTGATTTGCACAGAACCTTTTCCTTCTATGCCGGTTTATTTCTGGGATGATGAAACTGGAGAAAAATATCGCAAAGCATATTTCGATAAATATGCAGGGATATGGGCACATGGTGATTATATCAAAATTACAGAAAATGGTGGAATTATAGTATATGGAAGATCTGATGCGACTTTGAATCCAGGAGGAGTTCGAATTGGAACATCGGAAATTTATAGAATTGTTGAAGAGATGGATGAGATAGCAGATAGTATCGTTGTCGGTAAAAAGTTTAATGGTGATGAAAAGATTGTCTTGTTTGTCGTGCTTAAGGAGACAGTTAAGTTAACTAAGTTACTTAAAGATGCAATCAAGATGGAATTGAGACAAAAAGCTACACCACGACACGTACCGTCAGAAATTTTTGGAGTCAAAGAAATTCCAAGAACTATCAGCGGAAAAAAGGTTGAGATTGCTGTTTCGAAAATTCTGAACGGAGAGGAAGTTGAGAACAAAGATGTGCTGGCAAATCCACACACATTGGATCAGTTTTTTAAGTTCAGATAAATCTATTTACAGAGCACACTTCTAAAATCCTGTAAGATTCTTCACTTTCTTTATATAATGTTAAAAATATTTAAGTAAAAATTATTTGAGCCCCGGCAGACTTTTCGTAGAACTGCCCGACTGATATAATATCATTTACCTGCGGACAGAAATCTTTTTTTGTAAGATGGAACATATCCACCGTTGCTTTGCAGGCATAGAGCTCACCTCCGGCATCACTGATCATTTCTATAAATTCACGAACTGGTGGAATATCCAATTTGTCCATTTCTTTTTTCATCATTACCGTGGCAAATCTGGACATACCTGGAATTGCACCTAAAACGGTTGGCATTTTTAATCCGCCTGGCATTCTCATTGCTGAGTTGCCGACTGTAGCTACACTCAAGCCATCCATTCTTTTTTCTATAATAGCATCAAGTCCAAAGAATGTGAAGAAAAGAGTTGCTTCAATTCCTTCCATTCTTGCGCCGTTTGCCATAATTAAACCTGGGTACACTCCTTCGAGTGATCCGTGTGATACAACGATTGAAACTTTTTCTATTGGTTGTGACATTTTATTTCTCCCTTCCTTCTTAAATACAGCCTTTGGGTTTCGGTAAACCGGCTATCTTTGCTGCTTTCTTTGCCGGACCTTTTGGAAATAGTGCATAAAGTTCTTTAGTATCGACACCGCTTTCCTTTGTTAATTTTCTGATTGATGGTGCATCACCCTTTTCTTTAAATTCTTTCCGCATAAACTCTATCACCAACCAATGACGATCAGTCAGTGCTTCAATGCCTTCGAGTTTTGCAAATTCTTTTGCAACTTCTTTATCCCAGTCATTCAGGTTTTTCAGATGACCGTCAGCATCTAATTCCAGTTTTCTTCCTACTAATTCTACAGTTTCCATTTATGCTCCGTAATTTATTTATTCAGTTTTTGATTTTGATTAAGTCGTTTTTGATTTGCTTCCATAGCTGCAAGATTTTTTAGGAACTTTAGTCCAACTGCTAGTCCTCTTTTTACTTCAGGTGAATTCAATCTCTTTCAACAAGCTAAAAAATGAAACTTTCTCATCAACCTTCAAATCTATATTCTTATAAACCGAAACTGCATTATTTATAGCATGCAACATATCCGGCTGAGTAAGATTTTTTATCGTATTCAGAATGGTTACGATGTTATCGCCCAGATGTTTTACATCATCGGGACTAAATGATGTGACAACATTATCAGCAGCCATCTGAAGTTCTTTGGCAAATTGGAAATATCCTTTCCTGTCAAATTCATCAAGCTTTTTCATTAAATCTAAAATTGATTCGCGAACAAGAGGGGAAACATCTCTTAGAAAATCCCTTGTGCTTTCCATCTGGTCAAATGCTTTACTCAGGGTGTTTACATTACGAAGAAGTTTCTTTCCAAGATGAAGAATGTCACCAGTATTCAGTTCATCATGAACTTCTTCCAATTCAACAATTGCAGTTTCATAAAGATCTTTTCCTACACGATATAAATCATCTTTCAAATCTTCCATCATTCTACGGTGCTGCTTCTGCAGTTCTATCTCTTCAAGAATGATATCTATTTTTCGGTTTATTTCATCTATATGATTTTGGGTTGCAACTTCTTCCATTTTAATACCTCTTCCCGGCCATTGACATATTTGATTCGATTGGAAGTTCTAATCCCTTAATTAGGAAGTTCCAGTAAGTCCAACGGAACATAATTTTTCCGTAGTGATTCATCTTTGTTTCTTCAAGCAGTGAGAAAGGACCAATTCCCGGCAAAGGAAATTTTCCCGGCAAAGGTTCAGTGTCATAATTGAAATCAATCAATATTCCTTTACCAAAACCTGATTCAATAAAGCAGTTAGCGTGTCCATCAAACTTAGCCTGTGGTTTTCTTCCCTCGATTACACTTAAGAAATTTTCCAGTAAAATATCGGATTGAAAGTGAGCAACTGATCCTGCTTTAGAACTTGGCAGATTGGTTGCATCTCCAATAACAAAAACATTGTCATAAGCTTTAGATCTCAAAGTTTGAAGATCGGTTGGAATAAAATTCAGTTCATCACCCATTCCGCTTCGTGCAATTGCGTCATCTCCCATATTAGTTGGGATAGTTACAAGAACATCGAAAGGAATTTCTGATTCATCCCAGGAAATAATTTTCATCTCATCATTATCAACACGGGCAATATTAAATTCAGAAGTTAATTTAATATTCTTCTTGTTTAAGAAATCGCCAAGTATCGATGAAGCTTTTGGTTTTGTAAATGCACCGGGAAGGGGAGTAACAAAATGGATATCAACTCTATCGCGAATACCCTTCTCGGTGAAAAACCAATCAGCTAAAAATGCAAATTCGAGAGGTGCGACCGGACACTTTATCGGCATTTCGGTTATGTTGATTACAAGCTTTCCACCTTCCCAATGCTTGAAGAAATCTCTTAGTGAACACGCACCTTCAATCGTATAAAAATCAAAAACGTTTTTATACCATAATTTATCTTTTAATCCTTCGGTTTGTTCAGGACTTGTCTTTGCACCAGTTGCAATTATTAAGTAATCATAGCCGACAACCTGCCCGTTTTTCAGCAGGACTCTGTTTTCAACAGGTTCGATTTTATCGATTTCGGAATTAATCACACTTACTCCGGTCGGATAGAAATCTCTTTTCGGTTTTGTAACATCTTTACAAGTGTAGATGTTAAATGGAATGAAAAGAAATCCGGGCTGATAGTAATGTTTTTCGTGTTGATCAACTATAGTAATCTGCCATTCATTTTTATCAAGAACATTATGTAGTTTATTTAACATCATTGTGCCTGCAGTTCCGGCACCGAGTATTAATAATTTTTTCATTTGTATTTTCTACTTTCTTCCTTCTTATTTTCTCAAAATGTCAGTCTGAGCTTGTCGAAGACTAACGTCACACTTCGACAGGCTCAGTGTGACAAAAAATTTCATTTACGATATTGGCGGAATTAGTTCTTTTAACTTTTCCTTCAGGCTGCTGCAATCACTGAAGCTATTGTAAACTTCACATTCCCGGCAATCTCTTTCTGTACAAATGTTATCTTTATGATTATACATCCAGCAAGGTTTTATATAATGTGTGAATGCATCACATTTTTTTCTGTCATTCTCGGAACAATTAACAATTGCCCAGCAAGGGATAAGTGCCAACATTCTGCGAATACTTTCAATACCCATTTTATTTCCATTAATCGTATTGCGTAAGCATTTAATTCTTTCAAGGTCCATATCTGAGTAAAGTCTGTGCGAGCTTGATTTCTTAAAAGGAATAATCAGTCCTTCATTCTCATACATTCTTAAAGTTGGAATTGATATACCGAGGAGTCTTGCAGCAGTGCTAATGGTATAAACAGGTTTTGTGGATTTATCTGAATTCATTTTTAGTGAATTATTTTTTTAGTAATGTCTCATAACAACAAACCTGCCATTGATGGGTATAAGATTTTTGTTAGAATATCGCTTTTATTAAGCGATTATTTTTTAAGTGTGGGAAAAAGTAAATATGCTTCTCTTATTTTTGAGATAAGAAGAAAAGAAAAGAGAGGTTTGCTGAGCCGTACTGTCATTCAGGTCGATCCCGAATTGACGGGAGAGAACCGGTATCTATTTCTCAGTTCTGGATTCCGTGTAAAGCACGGAATGACAAACCGGTAGTTATTCTGATCCAGCTTTGGCGGGAGAAGAATCTCAAATTATACTTAGTAAAGAGCACCACCACGATACCCTTTTTGTTTTTGAAGTTGCGTGACTTGAATCTTTCTTTGTATAAACATAAGTTTCTTGTGTAATTATGGTAGGACTTATTGCAGATGTTCGGGGTTAGCAAGCGACAATGAATCCTGATCTGTACGGTATTGTTATCCTCATATAACTCCAGGTAAATAATATTAGTATTGAAATCTAAAAATCAAATAACATAATCAAATGGATTATAAATTGACTAATATTTGTTAGTACTGTATTGAAGAATTCAATTTCTAATAAGTATAAGTTAGTTTTATAATTTTTTAACTTAAAGGAGAATAAAAATGAATGATGAAAGCAAATGTCCCGTAACCGGAAGTACTTCTTTCGGCAGGGGAACATCAAATAAAGACTGGTGGCCAAACCAATTGAATCTTGGCATACTTCACCAGCACCATCCGGCATCCAGTCCAATGGATAAGAAATTTAACTATGCAAAAGAATTCGACAAGATTGATTACAAAGCTCTCAAGAAAGATTTGTATGCAGTGATGACTGACTCACAAGATTGGTGGCCCGCAGATTGGGGTCATTATGGCGGCTTGTTTATTCGTATGGCATGGCATGCTGCAGGTACTTACCGAACTGCAGATGGACGCGGCGGCGGTGGAACTGGCAACCAGCGTTTTGCACCCATAAACAGTTGGCCTGACAATGGCAATCTTGATAAAGCACGTCGTTTGCTCTGGCCAATCAAACAGAAATATGGAAACAAAATTTCCTGGGCTGATCTTTTCATCTTAGCAGGTAACGCTGCGCTTGAATCAATGGGCTTTAAAACTTTTGGCTTTGGTGGCGGACGTGACGGACATCTATCAACCCGAAGAAGATATTTATTGGGGAATGGAAAAAACTTGGTTAGGTGATAAACGTTATAGTGGAGATCGTGAGCTTGATAATCCTTTAGCTGCAGTGCAGATGGGACTTATCTATGTTAATCCAGAAGGTCCGAATGGAAATCCTGATCCTGTTGCTTCTGGTCGTGATGTGCGGGAAACATTTAAACGAATGGCAATGAATGACGAAGAAACTGTAGCGCTTACTGCAGGTGGACACACATTTGGAAAAATGCACGGTGCAGGTGATCCAAAATTAGTTGGTCCTGAACCGGAAGCTGCACCAATCGAAGAACAAGGTTTAGGATGGATCAACAAATTCAAAACAGGCAAAGGTCCTCATACCACAACAAGTGGTTTAGAAGGTGCGTGGAAACCAAATCCAACAAAATGGGATATGGGTTACTTCGATATGCTTTTCGGTTACGAGTGGGAAAAAACTAAAAGTCCTGCTGGTGCATGGATATGGCAGGCTAAAGATGTTAAACCTGAACATATGATTCCTGACGCACACGATCCATCAAAGAAACATCCACCAACGATGACAACTGCTGATTTATCTTTACGCTTCGATCCGATTTATGAACCTATTTCACGTCGATTCCATAAAGATCCAAAAGCTTTTGCTGATGCATTTGCAAGAGCGTGGTTTAAACTTACTCATCGTGATATGGGACCGAAAGCTCGTTACCTCGGACCGGAAGTTCCAAAAGAAAATCTAATCTGGCAGGATCCAATACCTGCAGTTAATCATAAGCTGATCAATAAAAAAGATATCGATAGTCTTAAAAAGAAAATTTTAGATTCAGGATTATCAATTGCAGAACTAGTTTACACTGCGTGGTCTTCTGCATCATCTTTTCGTGGTTCGGATATGCGAGGCGGAGCTAACGGTGCTCGCATTCGATTAGAGCCGCAAAAGGATTGGGAAGTAAACCAGCCAGCACAACTTGAAAAAGTATTGAAAGTATTTAAAGGCATTCAGAAAGAATTTCAACAATCGTAAAGACGGTAAAAAAGTTTCTCTGGCTGATCTGATTGTGCTTGGTGGATGTGCTGCAGTTGAAGCTGCAGCTAAAGCTGCCGGTCATAAAATTGAAGTGCCATTTACTCCGGGACGTATGGATGCATCACAAGCTCAGACTGATGTGGAATCATTTTCAGTATTGGAACCAGAAGCAGATGGTTTCCGTAATTACCAGAAGAAAACTTACTCAGTATCTGCAGAAGAAATGCTTGTTGATAAAGCACAGCTTCTTACTTTAAGTGCACCGGAAATGACAGTGCTTGTCGGTGGATTGCGTGTGCTTGGTGCAAACTATGGCAATACAAAACACGGTGTGTTTACAAACCAGGTTGGTAAACTAACGAATGACTTCTTCGTGAACCTTTTGGATATGGGAACTAAGTGGAAACCAACTTCTGAAAAAGGAGATACATTTGAAGGACGCGATCGCAAGACAGAACCAACTCAAGTGGACAGGAACACGAGTGGATCTGATCTTCGGATCAAACTCACAGCTGCGTGCACTTGGCGGAAGTCTATGCACAGGATGATGCAAAACAAAAATTCGTTAAGGATTTTGTTGCTGCCTGGAACAAAGTAATGAACCTTGACCGCTTCGATTTGAAGTAAGCATAGTATTGAATCATTGTCATCCTGAGCCTGTCGAAGGATGACATTCAAAACTCAGCTCTGAAAGGGCATCACCACGATGCCCTTTTTGTTTTAAAGACAGCACTTCTTGAATGTGACTAGAGACAGGATTAAGTTTCAACAATGATTTATTTAAATATTTCTTTTATTTTTTTCTTCGGAAAATTAACGCGATGGAGGAAATGATGTTTGAGGCAACTACGCTTTATTACTTTTTTAGTACACTTGCACAGGTGTTGGCAGCTATCACTGCTTTAGTAGCAGTACTCGTTCACTTTAGGATATCTGCATTAAGAGATTTCTTGATTGGAGATGGGGAATCTGTGCTTAAAACGGAAATTAGATTATGGGAACACACAAGGATATGATTTATTAAATGACCTAAACACAAACAGATTAAAAGACTCAATCTACCGGAAAGATATAAATGGAATTCAGCAAATTCTTACAGAATTAGCACAACTTGAGTCAAATAAAAATATTAGTCCCGAGCATCACGGATTTCAATGGCTTCTTAACATTTTTTTTGAGTTCTGAAAACCAAATTACTAAAATGTCTAGAACGAGTAGGTATTCCTTTATAATCGCATTTGTTACGGCCTTATATTCGGTTATAGCAATTTTATTTGTAGAAATTTCACTTAAAAATAATTGTTTCCAATTTTTCCTTGTTAGTATTGACATAGTCCTCTTAGGATTTTGTTGTTTTTTTATTTTAAAGGAGTCGGAATGGCATTCAAAAATTTTATTAATAGATTTGAATAATTGACACCCAACTACAATATTATAAATTTTCATTTGGAGTATAGAAATGGAATCAAAGTCATCATTTGTCTTAATTAAAGTTACTTTATTAATTATAGCTTTAGGTATTTGGGGAATCTTTCT
>CAVUCF010000001.1:0-8489 GCA_963739915.1 uncultured Ignavibacteriaceae bacterium | reverse complement strand
ATTAAAGGTGAAATTGATATCTATATCGTTTGAATGCTTTGCTTAATTTTAAATGAATCCAAATAATTTTTTTGTGGAGGCATTATGAAAAAAATATTAATTATTGAAGATGATCCGGCAATCTTAACCGGACTTGAAGAAACTTTCAAAGAAGAACATTTCGATGTCTCGACAGTGATGTCCGGGCAGATGGGTTATGAAAAAGCCAGAGAGGGAGTGATATGATATAATCATTCTTGATTTAATGCTGCCCGAGAAAAACGGAATTGATATTTGCAAAGACTTAAGAAAAGACGGAGTGAGCACTCCAATATTAATGTTAACAGCCAAAAAGGAGGAAATAGATAAAGTTATCGGATTGGAAATTGGAGCCGATGATTACGTAACCAAACCATTCAGCGTAAGAGAGTTAGTAGCGCGGGTAAAAGCATTGTTAAGACGTCCTCAGGAAATTCGCCCGGAAGTTGAAGAATATTCATTCGGTAATGTTTATCTTAACTTTAAAAAGCAGGAAGCAAAAAAAAGCAACCAGCATATTGAGCTTTCTGTAATGGAATTTAAAGTGATGAAATATTTCATTCAGAGAGAAGGTGAAGTAATAGAACGAAACAAACTTCTCGATGAAGTTTGGGGTTATGAAAATTATCCTTCGACAAGAACCGTAGATAATTTAATTCTTAATCTTCGTAAAAAGATTGAAGACGATCATTCAAATCCAAAACATCTTTTAACAGTTCACGGGGCGGGGTATAAGTTTGTTAAATAATATTTCTTCAATCCAGGTTCGGTATAAGTAATAGTTATATGCGTTAAAATGATTTTGGAAAAGACATAATATAGACCTATATTTAGGTCGTAATAAAGACAATAAAAAGGGTTTACAATGAAAAATATATCAGTATCTAGTGACATAATCCCAGTAGGTGAATTTAAATCGGGATTGGCTAAATATCTCAAAGAAATTAAAAATAAACGTAATTCTTTAATAATTACTCAAAATGGAAAACCAGCCGGAGTATTAATATCTCCATCCGAATTTGATGAATTGAGACATACAAAGATCTTCATCGAATCAATTTCACGTGGTTTATCTGAATCTGAAAAAGGAGAGGTATTCTCAACTTCAAAACTTAGAAAGGAATTGCAAAAAACACGAACCGTAAAAGAAAGATGAAAATATTCTGGACAAAAGAAGCCTTGCTTCGATTACAAGAAATTGAAGAATATATTTCAAGAGATAATCCCATTGGTGCAATTGAGTTTGTTGACAAGTTAATCACGGTAGCCGAAACAATAATTGATAATCCAAAAAAAGGTAGAATAGTTCCCGAATTATCTCTTGAAAATATTAGAGAATTACTACATCAAAATTATCGAATTGTTTATTTGGTTAAGAAAAACTCGGTAGATATACTAACTGTTTTTGAAGGACATCAACTATTGAAAAAAGAAGAAATATTTAAAAGTAATAATTGAGTAATGCATATAACAAGGAACCAACCTATGGTTGGCAGGGCAGTCAGGTTTGGTATAAGTAATAGTTATGTGGCTTGAAGAATAAAGGAATGATTCTAATTTAAGCAAATAGTTTAATTCTATGAATAAGAATTTTCTTTGGTAAAAAATCTAAAAGGGAATAGTTATGGATGAAGAATTATTAAGAATATTGGAAGCAGTAGGATTATTACTAACAGCATTTTTGCAATCTATGCACTATTGACGACTTTAAACTAAAAATGGAAAATTAACTAACACGGTAAATGGGCAAGTTCTAATTATCTTTTCACTATTACTTTCTTTGATATCAAAAGAAATATCATTTAGAATAAATCAAGAGAATGCAACAAAGGAAGCAAAAAAATATTTTGAACTTTTAAATAATATAAATAGAAATCTATATCCTATTAATGATGCAAGTATTGATTTCCGATTTTACTTCAATATGAATCAGTCACAAAAAGAAAATTATCGCAATATGTTATTAAATAAAGGAGTCATCAATTCTAATAATGTTGTGAAAACTGAATTCTTTGATGAATACCAATTTAATTCTAAAGGACCTTGGCGAATTGATCTTCCATTCGGTAGTCCAATATTTCCAGGTGGAGTAATTAATGATTTAGTCAGAGATAATTTTTTTACCGTAGAAGTGTATAAGAAAGATGTAAGCATTAGTGATTTGATTAAAGAGCCAGAATATAGACCACATCCTGAACTTGCAGTTGAGATACAGACAGAATTAGAAGGTAGTTCTATACCAAATAAACATCAAAATCATAAATTACATTTGGATATTCAAGATTTTGGTTATGATATTGAAATGAGAAACTATTTTATAAAAACTAATCATTGGTATAAAAGTGGTGGTGTGACATCTGCTTTGGATTTATTAGGTGCTTTTCTTGTTGTTAGGGTTTCTAAAAAGCTTGTGTTAGGAGATGTGAATGAAAATAAGCTGTTAGACAAGATGAAATCTGAATTTTCACTAAAATGGATTACAATTGATATAAGGGGATTCCCACGATTGTGTATGGAGGAAAAACTATTTACAAAATATTCTGATTTTGATGGCTACCCTGTATTCGTATGAGTATACCTAATAATTTTGAAGAAATATCAAAATTACATCCTATGAAACTTTAAAGTATCAATCAAAACCATCAGGCGGGCAGAGGATGTACTGTTGGGGTGGTTTCGACTCTACTGACGGAAAGGCTTTTAATCAATCTAATATATTTTAAAAATATTTACGATACACTTCAACTCATTTATGAAATAAATTTCAATCCACGCCGCGTAAGTAAATTAAAAGTATTTACAGCTAACCTACGTTTTATTCCCGGGCTTCGGCTTAAACTCAACTTCGTTTTGCTCGTGGATAAATTTTTGTGGAATACTCTCTCTTCTGCGTGATGCTTCTGAAATATTGAAAGCTTGAAGTAAATTACAGTTGAGATGAGCACTTTAAGTACGAATTGAGGAATTGACTCCTGAACTGACTGCTTTTTAACAAACTTTATCCATCTTCTGAAAATATTCTTCCAGGAATAGAATATTTTATTTACTCTTCTGTATGCTTCATAAATTTCTTCTTCAGTCAGGTTGTTGTGTCTGAAAAGAACGTGGTCACCTTCATAGTGAGAAATGTCTTCATCAATCAATCTTCCTTCGGATTTGATTTTGTTGTAAAGCGGTGTTCCGTAAATCGGAATTGAAATTGATGGAAGGATAACATTGCAGCCAACCTCATCAAGCTTTTCAGGTAGAGTTTCATAGTATTCTTTTGTGTCCTCATCAAGTGCAAACATTAAACCTGTAAATGTTAATATTCCTTTACGGTTCAGCTTATCGAAATACTCTTTGTACTCTTCAACTTTATTTTGTTTCTTCTGCACACCTCTTAAGCTTTCTTCATTCAGTGATTCCATACCGAGGAAAGACATTCTGCAGTTTGCCTCATCTAATGCTTCAACAAAATCATCATCTCTCAAACATTCAATACTATATTGAGCGCCAATTGCCCAGAATTTCAGCTTTGCAATTTCTCGCAATAATTCTTTTGCATATTTCAAGATCTCCACCTAGATTATTATCAAGCAGCATTGCCATTTTCTTTTTAAACCACGGCAATCCTTTTGTGTTGGTTAAATCTCTAATCACATCATCTATCGGTCTCATCCTGTGTGGAGTTCTGACAATATTTAATTGACAGTAAGTGCAAGGATGCGGACATCCTCTTGTGGCTTCGGTTACAATAGGAGAAAAATATTTCTTTTCTACCAGATCATATCTTGGCGGAGGAATATATTCAAGCGAAGGAGATAATCCGGCATCGTATCTTTTCTTTAATTTTCCTTCAACCATATCATAAACCATTTGCTGCCAAACAGTTCTGAGCCTCTCCAACTAAAATGGAATCGAAATGCGGCTGCACTTCATCAGGAAAGGTGGAAGCAAATTTTCCGCCACCGATTACTATCTTTCCCATTGCTCTGAATCTTTCTGCAACCTGGTAAGCGTGCGGTGAAATATAATCCATAAAGCTAAGAGCAATAAAATCTGCATCGGTTTTGTAATTAATCGGTCTAACCATTTCGTGCAGGACTTCAACTTCAACAATTGGCGGTGTTAATCCTGCAAGAAGAATTCCCGGCAATGGTGGAGCAGGATTTCGTGCGTAGTATGGTTCTTCATCAATAAGATTTTGAAACAATACGATTATCAAGAGCTTTGGCTTTTTCATTTTTAATTCTCCAACTTTTTTAGTTAACCAATACTTTGTTAGTCTTTGCATGAACTATTTCTGTTTGTTCTGGTTTATTATTTCTCCAGATCTCGGAAATAACTTCCATCAGCCTGTCAATGTCCTCTTTAGTGTGAGTTGCCATTATGCTGATTCTGAATCTCTGCTGTGATTTTGGAACAGCCGGATATTCAATTGAGTTAATAAAAATTCCTTTCTGATGAAATTCGAATGCAGCATTTCTTATGTTCATATCTACCGGAACCATCAGAGGGAAAATTGGAGTAAGTGAGTTTGCTGGAAATCCAAGCTGATTCAAGCAAGCTGCTGTGTAATTAACATTCTCTTTCAGTTTCTGCTGCAGCTCTGGTTCCTTTCTCCATAACATCGAGTGCAGCAAGAACTGTATGCAACAACTGAAGGTGGAAGTGAAGCAGAGAACATATAAGATCGTGCAAAGAATCGCAGATAATTAATTATAGATTTTGAAGCCGCAACAAATCCGCCGGTAACTGCAAATGTTTTACTGAATGTTCCCATTGTAATATCAACATCACCCTCAAGTCCAAAATGTTCTGCTGTCCCGGAACCTTTTATTCCCATTACTCCCGTTCCGTGAGCATCATCAACAATCAGGATTGAATTATTTTTTTTACAGATTGGAATAATTTTATCTAACGGTGCAACATCTCCATCCATTGAATAAACACCTTCAACTCCAACAAAGCGATCCTTGAAATTTCATTGATTCAGTTCGTTCTAATGTTTGTTCAAGCAGTTCGACATCATTATGTGAAAAGTGAACTGCCTGCACTCCTGACATTTTTATACCATCGTGAAATGAAGCGTGGCTGTATGAATCATACACAACAAGATCTTCACTGTTCATCAAAGCAGATACTAATCCAACGTTAGCTCCGTATCCGCTAGAGAATAACAAAACATCTTCCGCACCTTTTAAGTGAGCAAGTCTTTCTTCCAGTTCATGATGAAGTGCAGTGTATCCATTGAGCAATGGCGGTCCGCCAATTCCTGCACCATATTTTTCAATCATCCTGCAAACAAATTCTTTTATGTAAGGATGATTGGCTAAGCCAAGATAATTATTTGAGCCGAACATCAGCATTGATCTGGTTTCACCTGTGTAGGAATCGATTACTTTAACAATCCTGTCAGCAGCACTTGAAATACATCTGAGGTGAATCATTTGTTTGTTGTTTAATAAGCTATCGAGAAAAGAATCAAAGAATTCAGTTTTCTTTTGCAGATTCATTTTTCTTCCCCTGATGAGAATATCTCTAAGGTCGAAATTCTCGCCGCCCATATATTCGTTTGTGTTTGCCATTTTGAACTCCTTTTTGAAATTAAACATTCATTCTTTCCACTCGTAATCTAAAATGAAAAGGAGGCGGAAGTTGTCAGAGAATTGTCAGTGAGTTGTAAAATTCAGATAAGGGGTATTTTTTAACCCTGAATCATATTCTAAAAGTGATTTCAGATAGTGATTGATATCACCTTTAGTTTCTGCTGGCAGATTTCTGATGAAGGCTGTGTCGATTGGAATCATTTTGCCATAAAGCGGAATTTTTACTTTTTTATCCGGAATTACTTTTCCAAGTTCAATTGGTTCAAATCCGGTAAGTGATGCTTCTTTAAGAAAGGCTTCATTCAATTCTTGTGGAATTGCAAATATTAATTCAAACTCACCATGCTGACCTGCAAATAATAACCAGGATGGAATGTTCAAGTTTTTGGAATACTTCAATGCGTTTTCATCAATTACTTTTTCCAAATCTTCTTTCAGTTCAAATCCAACATTATTTAAACGCATAAGCTGATCGAGAGTTGAAATCAATCCATCGCTTGTATCCATGCAACAAGAAGCATAATTGCTGATTATTTTACAATTTTTTATTTGGGCAGATGGTTTATATTCTGAAAAAGAATTTGTTTTTGAAATTAATTTTGAAATAGCATAAGCATTTCCACTTCCGAGTTTACCGGATGAATAAAGAATGTCACCAGGTTTGCATCCAACACGTGTGAGAGGCTTTTCATTTTTTATGATTCCAATGGCTGTTCCTGTTAAAACTAAATTTTCTCCTTCGTTTGTATCTCCGCCTAAAACAAAAGTATCATAAGCTTTACAAGCATCAGAAATTCCTCTTTGAAGCTCTTTTATTTTCTCTTCGCTGAAAGTTTTAGGAATAATTTCTGAGATAAGAATTCCGATTGGAGTTGCACCAACTGCAGCCAGGTCGCTCATATTTACGGTTACAATCATCCATCCAATTAAATATGGATCATCATAAAGTCCTGTTGAGATTTCCTCAGAAATGCTATCAGTGGTTACGGCAAGTTTGGTGTTATCATTTAATTGAATGATTTCCGCATCACTCTCGTGAGGTTTGTTTAACTGATTCGGTGATCTTTCAAAACCTGAAATCAGTTTGTTGATGACTTTGTTTTCCAATATTTCGTTTAATTGATACATACTTTTATTAACCCCGGTATTATCGAAAACTCGGCAGATTTTGTTGTGATTACTTCGCCGTCAAACTCAACTGCAAACTCATTCTTGGATGAAATTTTTATTCTATCCGTTCTCCAGAATTTTTTATTCAAAGAAGCGTCAGACTTTCCTTTGCTCAAATTATAAGAACAGCTTTAATAGCTTCATCTTTGAAAGCGATTGATAGAGATGAACATCAAACAGACCATTATCAAGCAAAGGATCAGACAGATATCGAAGCTTGCCTGTAAAAAACGGTGACTTAAGAATTCCCATGTTTGAGATATTTGCTGTAAATGATTCATTGTTGCCTCCTATTGTTACCTCGAAGTTTTTGAATGTTAAAATGTTTTTAATTACAGTGTAAGTAATGGCACTTTGAGTACTCATCTTTTTGAGATATCTTAAAATGAAATCAGGATTGTTGAAAAAATTATTTCCTTCTGCAGTTATTCCAAGACTTGCATTGATCAGAAAATATTTCTTAAGTGTCTTCCCATCTTTTTCATATAGCAAGCAGCCAACATCACGCTAGAACTGCATCTTTGAAGTTTATTTTGTAAGGAACGTTCTCAATCGTGTTTGTTGGATGAAATGGTTTATGAAAGTCATTGCTTGAACCGATTCCTACAGCACCAATATTTATTTGCTTCAGAATATTCTGTTCAACAGAACTCATAACACAGATTCAGAAAGTAGTTGACAGAACCGTCTCCGCCTGCAATTACAAAATCTGTTTCACCTTTTTTAATTGACTCCAAAATGAATTTATCTGTTGACCCATTTATACCAACAATAAAAGTCTCAGTCGATCCATTAAGATTTAATTTTCGATAAATGCTGTTCCACTTTCTAAGTGCAGTCCCACCGCCTGAATTTTTATTTAATAAAATTATCATTTTGTTACCTATATCTGATTCCTTGCTGGTCTCAGCTTCAAAGTAATAACATAAAGAATGTAGAACATCAGTAAGAAAATAAACCAATCTGGTTTGTTTAGAACTGCTATGCCTGAAAGAAGAAGAATATAACTATGAACGCAGGGTGCAATTGCTTTGTGAGCTTCAGCATCTGACTTAACAGAATGTAAATTCATTTGAGTGAAAATAGAAACGCCTATTCCTGTATATATAAAAATTAGAGCTTTGATTATCGTCTGATATGGAAATGAATCAAATGCAAGTGCAATTACTAAAGCAAAAACGGAAGTAGAGACAATAAAACCAAACGCATCGCTTACAATCGATGAGATTTTTCTTCCAAATACAACAGGCAGAGTATTGTACGCTGTGGCTCGGTCAGCCGCAATATCTTTAAAGTAACCGGTGAGCACGAAATTAGCATATCCAAAGAATACAGTGACTATTGCTGCAATAAATATTGGATTTGAAAAATCCAGATTAGTTTTTCCTGAACCAGCAAGGTATGCCATCATAAAAAGAACGAGTACAATCCAGGAATTGTAAAAGGGTCCAGCCCACCACTTTCGCTTGAAATAAGTATAGGTTATAAGTCCGATTCCAGATAGTGCACCAAGCAAAATGTTTAATGGATTGAAGAAAGTTAAAATAGAAATGCAGAACAGCAATCCCAGACAACTGATGATGAGGAAATAATTTCTATTTACTATTCCTTGTGTTAGTGGCCTGTACGGTGATGAAATGCTGTCTGTATCTATTTGGAAACAATCGGTTAATGCTTGGCCGAATCCGTATGATAAAAAGCTTGCCAGGA